>VEQP01000014.1 GCA_018883185.1 Nevskiaceae bacterium
AGGGTAACGCGTGCGACTGGGTCGGCACCCAATACTGGTAGCGGCGGATGATACCGTCCCGGTCGGCATACAGGTTCGAGGCCCCCATGCGCTGCTGCAAATTCTCGAACAGCGGCAGTATGGCCGCCACCGGATCCGCGGGTGGTGCAGCCACCGTGGCGCGCGCGCCCGGCAATCGAGCGGCGTCGAGTTGGCTCACGCCGTCATTGGCTGCTGGCAGCCGCACGAACGGGAAGACGATGTTGGGATAGGCGCCTGCGATTTCATTGAGGCTGGCGTCGCCCTCGGGGTCGTTCTTCGAGGGTTCCGACACCAGCTGATTGAGCAGTATCGCCTGCGGTGACTCCTCGGCAATGCTGGCAAGCGCTTCGGCCACCACGCTGTTACTCCACGGCCAGCGACCATGATCACGGCCTACTTCCTGCAGCGAGCGCTCGTCGATATCGATGATGACGATGCGCGGATCAGGCGCAGGGCTAGAGATGCGCAGCTTGACGAGCCGATCGTAAATCACCTCGCTGCCCCGCCCCATGAATCCCTGCAGCGAATAATCCGCGAGCAGTAACACCGCAATCGCCGCTGCGAGCAGCAGATAAAAGCGAGCCTCCCAGCGTCGGCACCAACTGCCGAAGCCCTGCAGGAGTGACAGCAGTGCGGTTTTCATGGGCTTGAACCTTTGAATGTACGAATGCGTGATGCAGCGGCCGAGGGTATGGCTGCACGCTCTATGTCGGGTGTGATCTGGGTCGCGACCGCCGCGATGCGCTCGGGCAGTGGCGGTGTCGTGGCCAGCAGCAACGATGCATCGCGCCCTTTGCGTACGGCCTCATCGATGTCCTCGAACACCGTCAGCAAGGCCGAGGTGTCGTAACCGGCTCGGCCCGCCAGTACCAAGCCATCATGATCCGCCTCAAGCACCGCAGCAGAACCGACGCCTCGCGCCAACCCCGCCACCGACAGAGTGGCGCCGCGCCCCAACCATTGCTGCCGCTGCACCTGCGCGATCTCACGCGCGAGCACAGCCGCCAAATCATCCTCGCTGTCGAGCAGATCAAATAATCCGCGCGTCACGCCGACCATGCCGTTAGGCAATCCGAAGCTCACGATGGAGGTGGAATCGAGCAACACGAAGCGCCACGACACCTCACGCCGCTCCGCTCCGGCAGCGACGATGTTGCCCACCTTTGAGACGTACTGCTGCAAGGCGAAATTACGCACCGGACGAGCGGCACCAAGCAGTTGCGCCGCCATCTCCTGACCCGCCGCCAACTCTTCGGGCGACAGCTGCAGGGGGAGTGCATCCGGTAGTGGGGTGAGGTAGCGCAGCGGACGGGTTTGCAATTGGCCCGCCGCGGCAAAGTCGATTGCGGCCTGCGAGTCGGGGAGGCTCTGCAGCAGCCGACTGAGTTCGCCCTGATTCGGCGTGGCGGCAAGCAGTAATTCACCGGTCAAAGGTTTTTGCCGCTTGATGACCCCGCGAGTGCCGCTCGTCAACACCACGTTGCCGCTCGCTTCTCGGCCGGTGGACAAGGCGGCAAGACCCGTGTCGAGCGGGCGGGCTGAGGGTGAGCGCAGGCTCGACAAACGGAGCCAGCCACTCTGCCCCCGCAAGTCTTCGACACGGCGCCAGAACCCCTTGCGCTCGAAGCCCGTGAGATTGTGCCCGGCGCGCAACGCGGCAATCACCCGGGCCGTCGCGACGGGCTCCTGACGGAGGCTGTCCTCGCGCGCGAGAACCAAGCGCTCGCCGCGGACAGAGGCCGGCTCCACGCCAGCCGGTTGCGACTGGCCGAACACCGCCGACGCCCCCAGTATCAGCACCGTCAGCCAGGCCCGTTTGCACACCCATCCCATCGCATCAATCTTACCGGACATGGCGGTGTGCGGAAGTCCCGGCCGGTTGATATAACTACGTTATGCATCGCGCCCTAGGTATCGGGATGGCCGCCGCGCTCGGCCTGTCGCTCACCGCCTCACCGGCGGCTGCAGACACGGCTGCGCAGTTGAGCTTCGCGGAGGCCACCCGCTACACGGTGAAGATCGAGGCGTCCACTGAGTACTCGTTCATCGAGCGCGACTCGGGGGCCTGGAGCGGAGCTGGGTTCCTCGTCGATCGCGCGCGCCGCTGGGTGCTCACGAATGCGCACGTGGCCGGTTACGTCGACACTACACTGCAGGCGAGCTTCAAAGGCCAACCGAATCGCGGTGCCCGCGCGCTGTTCGTCGACAACCTGCTCGATCTGGCCGTGCTCGAGCTCGAACCCGGCGCCGTACCTCAAGAAGCGGCCGAGGCACGGCTCGCTTGTGCGCGAGTGCCCGCGGTGGGCGCCGATCTCGGCGCATTCGGTCATCCGCTAGGCTACGCGTTTACGGCCACCCGCGGCATCATGGCCGGCCTCACGCGCTCCGAAGGCTATCCGATGATCCAGACGGATACGCCGATCAGCCCTGGCAACTCCGGCGGCCCGCTCATCGATCTCGCTTCGGGCGAGGTGGTCGGCATCAACACGGCATCGCTCGGCGACAAGCGCGCGCAGAATGTGAACTTCGCGGTGATGATCACCGAGGCCTGTCGGGTGCTCGAACTGCTGCGCGAAGGACGATCAGCCACCGTACCCAAACTCGTCACCGACTTTGCCATCGACGAAGACGATGTGATGACGCTCACCGTCGCGCGCACACCCTCGCGCAGCGATGGCTTCGGCCTGCGCGCGGGCGACACCGTGCTCGGGATCGACGGCGATGCTCGCGAGTTCGCGGGCGCAGCAGACTTTCTGCTGGCGCTGCGCGGGCGAAGCGGTAACGTGCCACTGCGCGTACTGCGCGAGGGGCGCGAGGAAGTGCTGAAAACCGCGTTGGTGCCGAGTCTGCAGCATGTCGGTCGACGCGGTCTCGCCATCAGCGGCGTGGTCTTCGCCGCGCGCAAACTCGCCGAAATCTCCTCCCCCGACGAGGCGGGCGTTCTGATCGTGCATCAGGTGGAGCCCGGCTCGAGTGGTGATCTTCACCAAATCGACTATGGCTTTCAGGTCGTCTCGATCGACGGCCGCGAGATCTCGACGCTGACGCAACTGCAACGACTAGCCGAAGCCGCACAGCGCGAGGATCGGCCGCTGCGGCTGATTCTGCGCGCGGTCACCGAGGACTCGACGGCCGAAGAAATCTTCCACTTGCGTGAACTGCCGGTCGATTCGGTGAAGTGGTATCCACGATGAACCGCCTGCTGCGTCAGTGGTCACTGACCCCGCCCATGCTGCTGTCGCTGTGCGCGTTCAGCACCCCCGCGACGGCGATCGATACCATTCGTTTCGCGGCGCGCGAAATCACCGCGGCGGGCACGCGGTTCGAGAATGTCGAGGTAAAGCTCGCCCTTGATCCGCAAACCGGCTTGCCGCGCGGACGGATCTCGGCAGGCAGTACGCTCATCGGCCCGGTCGCCTTCGACGTCGCGCTGAGCGAACGGCCAGAACTCGGCGAGACGATCCTGACCGGTGAGCGCTTCGCCATCGCCGGCGGCGAGCTCGGCATCGAAGCGGTGTTCACGCCGAGCCGCTGGCGCATAGAGGGGCGCGCGGAGCGCATCAAGAGCGATGGCCTGCTCGCCTTCACTCGTCGCTACGTCAACATCCCTGCCGACATCACCGCCGCCGGAAGCCTTGATGGCATTGTACGTTTCGACGGCCGCGTGGGTCGTGAACTGCCCACGAAGGCGTCGGCGGAATTCCGCGGCACCGGTGTCGGCTTCGCCAATGGCGAGGGCACCTTCGCCGCCGAAGGTATCAACCTCAGCCTGCGACTGCAGGCCGATGCGCTCACTGGCACGGCGTACGCGCTGCAGGGCGATCTGCGCAGCGCGGCGGGAGAAGCCTTGTTCGGCGACACCTACCTGCGCCTCGGTAAGTACCCGACGTCGATCGATCTGACGGGCCGCTTCGATGGCGACGCGATCGACATCGAACAATTGAACGTGGCGCAGCAAGGGCTGGTCCGAGCGAGTCTCGCAGCGAACCTCACCCTCGGCGCCGCATTCATCGACACCCCGCTCGACCCCAACTCGGTGAAGGTGAAACGGGCCGATCTAAGCTTGCACGAGCTGCGTTTCCCCGACGTCTACACGAGCTATTTGCAGACGGCACTCGCCGGCACCGCACTCGACTCACTCGACACCGCGGGCACCATCTCGGGTCAGTTGCACATCATCGACAACGCTCCGCAAGCCGCGGAGCTTCGACTCACAGATCTGCGTCTGCGCGACAGCGACGGCATGTTTCATCTGGATGGGCTGAAGGGTGAAATTTACTGGACCGCCGAGGGCGGGGAGCCCGCCGCACCATCGTTCATCGCTTGGGATTCGGGCGGCGCCTACGACATCGGCGGCGGTGGCAGTTCGATGCGCCTCAGCCTGCGCGGGTCGACGGCAGCGTTGCTCGAGCCCGCGCGGCTGCCGATTTTTGACGGCGCACTCAACATCCAGCAGCTGCGTATCGTCGATCCGGGGCAAGAGTCGATGCAGGTGGAGTTCACCGGCGAACTCGAACCGATCAGCATGGAGCAGCTCACCAAGGCGTTCGGCTGGCCAGCTTTCGGCGGGGTCGTCACCGGTCGTATCCCTGGCGTGCTCTACCGCGACAACAAGGTAACGGTCGCCGGCGATATTGAAGCCGAAATCTTTGATGGTATCGTGCGTGGCAGCAATATCACGCTCAGTGACCCGCTTGGCCGATGGCCACGACTCGAGGCGGACATCCGCGTTGAGAATCTCGACCTCGAAGCGCTCACACGGACTTTCGAGGTGGGCACGATCACAGGCCGTCTCGAAGGAGAGCTGACCAATCTGGCGCTGTTCGACTGGTCGCCAACAGCGTTCGACATGTATCTCGGCACTCCTGCCGACGATCGTAGCCGACGCGAGATCAGTGTCGATGCCATCAACAGCATCGCCAACGTCGGCGGCACAGCCGGCACCGGCGTCGCGGCAGCGATGCGCACCGGCGTGCTGCGCTTTTTCTCGAAGTATCGCTACAAGCGACTGGCGCTACGCTGCGTACTCGAAGACGACATCTGCAATCTCTCCGGCGCGCCGATCTCGCCGAACCGGTACTATCTGCTTGAGGGCGCGGGCGTGCCGCGCGTCGATATCATTGGCAACACGGGCCGCGTGCGGTGGTCGGAGTTGCTCGAGCAGATCGAATGGCAAATCCGCACCGGCGGCACCTTCGTCGTCGATTAGTCTGTTCCCACTTTTTGAGGTGTCGACCATGAAGACCCTGCTGCGCCTGAACCTCTCGCTCGTCACGCTGCTGATTTCCGCCTGCGTCACGATCAACGTGTACTTTCCGGCAGGCGCTGCGGAGAAGGCCGCCGACGAGATCATCGACTCGGTCATCAAGGGTGCGGGCAAAGCGGCGCCACGCAGTTCGACTCCCGCCACGCGCCCCACGCCCCCGCAATCGTCAGTTCGGCCCGCCACCGAAACGCACTGGCTGGTGTGGCTCGCCGGTCGCACCTTGTATGCACTCGTGCCAGCCGCGCACGCGCAAGGCGTCGATGCCAACATGGATGTGTCCTCGCCGGAAATCCGCGCCATTACAGCCTCGATGCAGCAACGCTTCGGTCAACTCGAGCGATTCTTCGAGGCAGGCGTAGTCGGTCTCACGACCACAGGTCTCATCGAAATCCGCGACGCCAACGCAGCAGCCCTGCCCGATCGGGCGCTGGTACGCAGGCTCGTCGCCGATGACAACAACGACCGCAACGCCCTGTACGAAGCTATCGCCCGCGCCAATGACCGACCGGAGTGGGAGGCAGACATCCGGCGTATCTTTGCCCAGCGCTGGATCGAGCGCGGCGCAAAGCCCGGCTGGTACTTCCAGGACGGCGACGGCAACTGGCAGCAGCGCTGATCGCGAGCCGCCTTGACCCGCCAACGAAAACGCCTACTGCTCATCGTCGGCGGCCTACTGGCGAGCATCGCCCTTGGCGTCGTGCTCGTGGTGGTGTTTCGCAACCCGCTGCTCAACTCCGCGCTGGTGCGCAAGGAAGTCAGTGCCGTGCTGCGCGAGGAGGTCGGCCGCAAGGTCGACTTGTCGGGTGCGCTGCGCATCGACGAGTGGCCATGGGTCGAGCTTGACGTCGGCCGTGGTTCGATTGCCAATCCCGCAGGCTTCGAGGGACCGCCGCTCGCACAGTGGGAGCTCATCGAAATGCGCTTCCACTACAGCACGGCCTATGAAGACGAACCGTTGCTGTATGGCGTCATCATCCACGGCCTTAAAGTCCACCTGCACATCGATGCCGCGGGCCGCGACAACTTCAGCGACCTTGGCTCCCGCGACCCGACACCACCGAGCGTGCCGCTGAACGTGCCACGAGTCGAAATCCGCGACGCCGAGGTGAGCTTCACCGATGAGCGCGAATCCACCAAGCCGAAGTTCGTCGCGCGATCCATCACGCTGCGCACGGGCACCGTGGAGCGTGGGGTCGGTGCCGTCGAGGGCAAGCGCTGGCGCATCGCAGACATCGACTTGAGCGCCCAGCCACTCAATCTCGGTACCGCGGTGCTGCGTGTGCCGGCCTTGTCGGTGGATGCGAGCATCCCGGCAGCGCGGGTTCCAGCAGCGACGCTCAGCCTCGGCCCCATTCGTCTGCGTCTCAGTGATCTCGCCGTGGCTGCACCCGAGGGCGCGGCAGTGCAGGGGTCGGGACGTTTCGCCCTCGATCCGGTGCCGATCGCCGCTGCACTCAAAGCCGCAGGACAGAAACCGCCCTTTGCCGCCGACTCACCATGGTTTCGGCTACGGGGCCTCTCCGGCCGCCTGCAGCAAAGTCCGACCGGGCTGCAGATCGACGATCTGCGCGTCGGCATGGACGATCTGCGCCTGCAGGGCTCGGTATCGATCGGTCGCACCATTCGGTTTGCGCTCGAGGGCAATCGACTCGATCTCGACCGTTATATCAACGCTCTGGCCGATCAAACGCCCGCGGCGCCGACCGCGGGGTTTCCGGGCAAGACCTTGTTGGGGTTACCGCTCGAGGGCTCGGTGCGCCTCGACAGTGCCGTCTCCGGCGGGCTACGAATGCAGGATGTGACCTTGGAGGTCACCGACCGAGGTCGCTGACGGCCGGCGCTGACCGGCGATCACGGCGGCCGCTTTTCGGCGCCCGGACGGGGCTGCGGTCGACGGGCTGGCGGTGGGCGGATATACTCGCGCCCGGTTTTAACTGAGCCCTCAGGATCGCATCGTGAGCACGCAGGATTCCAAGTTTTTCAATATCTTCAGCCTCGTCCTCGGTATTCTGATCTTGATCACCATCCTGCTGTTCGCGTTCGCCCGCTCAGTCGGCCGGAATACTCAGCTTGCCCATGTCGAGAGCGACCCTAAGTACGTCGCCGACGTGGAAAGCAATCTCACCTCGGGCCGTGTCGCCGTGGCCGGACAAGACAACTCCGCACTCGCCATCGCGCCTGCGGCTGGCGCCGTCGTCGCCACGCTCGCCATGCCGACAAGTGGTGTCGAGGTGTACGAGCAGGTCTGTGGCGCCTGCCACCTGAACGGCATCGGCGGCGCACCGAAATCCGACGATCGCGCCGCATGGGCGCCGCGTATCGCCCAAGGGACGGCCACCCTCTATAAGCACGCCATCGAAGGCTACACCGGTAAAAGCGGTGTGATGCCCGCCAAGGGCGGTCGAGCGGATCTCTCGGACGAACTGGTCCAGGCCGCCGTCGACCACATGGTCTCAAAGGCCAAGTAAACGCTCGAAGCCCAGCGTTCGCCGGCTCAGGCCGGCGATAACGCGCGGCGCAAAGCCAGAGCCTCGGCAAGGTGCGCTTCACCGACCGCAGTCTCGTCGGCTAAATCCGCCAAAGTCCGCGCCACCCGCATCAGACGGTGGCGTGACCGCAGACTGAACCCAAGAGCATTGCCGGTTCGCTGCAACAGGGCCTCGGCAGGCTTCGACATCTGGCACGCACCCTCGAGTTCACTCACTCCCAGCGCGGCGTTGAGTTGGCCTTGCCTCGCCTGCTGTCGGGCGCGCGCGCAGCGGATGCGCGCGTGCACCGCCGAATCATCGGCTCGGCTGCTGCGCTGGTGCAGCGCGATGTCGGCGTCACTGACCGCGGATAAGGCCACCCGCATGTCGAGTCGATCGAGCAAAGGCCCGGACAGCCGTGCACGATACCGCTCGAGCTGCGCCGCCGTGCACTGACAACGTCGGGAGCCGTGGCCGTGGTACCCGCAGGGGCACGGATTCATCGCCGCGATCAGCTGAAAGGCCGCGGGATACTCGGCATGGGACCCGACGCGGGCCACGGTCACGAGCCCGGTCTCGAGAGGCTCACGCAGGGCCTCGAGCACGCGCCGGTCGAACTCCGGTAACTCATCGAGAAACAGCACACCGCGGTGAGCCAGCGTGACTTCGCCCGGACGGGCTGCGGGCCCGCCACCGATGATGGCGCTCGCAGAGGCGGTGTGATGCGGCGCCCGGAAAGGCCGGCATGGGGCACGCGGCGTGCGACCGCGCACGATGGAATTGACCATGGCGACCTCGAGCCGCTCCTGATCGAGCAAAGGCGGCATCAGGTGCGGCAATCGCTCGGCCAACATGCTCTTGCCGCAACCCGGCGGCCCGACGAGCAACACGCTGTGACCGCCCGCTGCCGCCACTTCCAAGGCCAACTTGGCCGAGTGTTGACCGCACACGTCGGCCAGATGCAGCGCCCGCGGCGCTGCGGCAGACACCTCAGGCGTCGCGACGATCTCGCCCACCGTCGGTAAGGGTTCGCGCTGCTCAAGGTGCGCACACACCTCGAGCAAGCTGCCCGCAGCATGAGCCGCAAGCGCCGGGATGCAATGCAGGTCGGCCGCATTCTCGCGCGGTAGGACGATGGAGTGTCCCGCTTGGGCCGCAGCGACCGCTGAGGGCAGCGCGCCCCGGATGGCACGCAACTCGCCGGTCAGACCGAGCTCGCCGAGAAACTCCACCTGCTCGAGCGCAGTGCCTGCGGCGATTTGGCCTGCGGCCGCAAGGATGCCTATGGCAATAGCGAGATCGAAGCGGCCGCCATCCTTCGGCAGGTCTGCAGGGGCGAGATTGATGGTGATGCGCCCCGCGGGTAACTCGAAGCCGGAGTTGACCAATGCCGCTCTGACTCGCTCCTTGCTTTCTTTGACCTCGGTCGCCGGGAGACCCACGATGTTGAAGCACGGCAGACCAGCACCGAGATGGACTTCGACTTCCACGACCGGCGCCAACAGGCCGATCTGCGCCCGACAGGCGACCCGGGCGACCGCCATGACTCAGCCGCCCTCGCGACCAGCCTTGGCTTCGGCCTCAAGCTCCGCGAGTCGTCGCTCGAGTTGCTCGAGCCGCGCGCGGGTGCGCTCGAGCACCTTGCTCTGGGCGACGAACTCGTCGCGTGCCACCAGATCGAGCTCGCTGAGGTTCGCCCGCAGCACCGCCTTGAAGTTGCGCTCGAGATCCTCGCGCAAACCCTGCATGGCGGGCGGCAACACGGCGAACAAACGCCGAGCCAGTTCGTCGATACGAAATTCCATGGATCGATACTCCTGTGTCTGCCCCCAATTGACGCATGGGGCCGGTGCAAAGCGCCAAAACGGTGCGCAGCTAACGGGAAAAACCTCAAAAAGCCCGCCCCAACGCGGCTTGGGCCGACCACAACGAGTGGCACGGTTTCTGCAAAACCCCTTACGCCGAGTGAAGCGGGCACAAGGATACCGTGCCCGCGGCGCGCGGCGCAGAGCGGCATATCCCCGCATTTGCATGGAAACCGAACTTGGAAGGCTGCTATGGCGATGAAACTGATCACCGCGATCATCCGGCCGTACAAGCTCGATGACCTGGAAATGGCCGTGGCGCAACTCGGGGTGCAGGGAATGACCGTGTTCGAGGTGCAAGGGTATGGCGCCGAACACGGACACTCCGAGGTCTACCGCGGTGCGCAGTACCGCATCGACTTCGTGCCGCGAACACAGGTGCAGATCGCGGTCGATGAAAGCATCGTCGAACCGGTCATCGAGGCAATAGCCAACGTGACGCGCACCGGCAAGGTGGGAGACGGCCGAATTTTCGTATCCGGGTTGGCACAGGCGATTCGCATACGCACCGGCGAGACCGGTGTGGCAGCCGCCTGAATCTTTGGTGAGCAGGGAGAGGAACATGGAAAAGACGACGCGATCGACACACGCAATACGCCGCTGGCTGCAGTCCGCTGCCGCCGTGGTCCTCGGCACGATGGCCCCCGCGCTGGCGCTCGCGCAGGATGCGCCGGTGCCCGATAAGGGTGATACGGCGTGGATGCTCGTTGCCACGCTGCTCGTGGTACTGATGACCATCCCCGGACTCGCGTTGTTCTACGGCGGCCTCGTGCGCTCGAAGAATATCCTCTCGGTGCTGATGCAGGTCATGGTCGGTTTCTCGCTGATCGTCGTACTGTGGTGCCTCTACGGGTACTCGCTCGCCTTCACCGAAGGCAGTGCGTTCCTCGGCGGCACCGGTCGGTTGTTCATGAACGGTTTGTGGGATCCCGCGGCGGGCACGTTCGCCCTCGCCGCAACCTTCAGCAAGGGCGTGTACATTCCTGAGATCGTGTTCGCCGCATTCCAGGCGACCTTCGCGGGCATCACCTGCGCACTGATCGTCGGTGCCTTCGCTGAACGCATGAAGTTCTCTGCCGTGCTCATTTTCATGGTGATCTGGTTCACGATCTCCTACCTGCCGATCGCGCACATGGTGTGGTTCTGGATGGGTCCGGACGCGTACACCGACGCGGGTGTCGTCGATGCGATGAACGCTAAGGCCGGTCTACTCTGGCAGTGGGGCGCGCTCGACTTCGCGGGTGGCACGGTGGTGCACATCAATGCCGGCGTCGCAGGTCTCGTCGGCGCCTACATGGTCGGCAAGCGCGTGGGTTATGGCCGCGAGCCGATGCCGCCGCACAACCTCGTGCATACCATGGTCGGTGCCTCGCTGCTGTGGGTGGGCTGGTTCGGTTTCAACGCCGGCTCTGCGCTCGAAGCCGGCAACTTCGCTGCCCTCGCCTTCATCAACACGCTGCTGGCGACGGCCGGCGCCGTGGTCGCCTGGTCGCTCGCCGAATGGATCCTCAAGGGCCACGCCTCGATGCTGGGCGCCGCTTCCGGTGCCGTGGCGGGACTCGTCGCCATCACGCCCGCAGCCGGCAACGTCGGACTGATGGGCGCACTGGCCATCGGCGCCATCGCGGGCGTTGTCTGCCTATGGGGTGTCACCGGCCTCAAGCGACTGCTCAAGGCCGACGATTCGCTCGACGTGTTCGGCGTGCACGGCATCGGCGGCATCCTCGGCGCACTGCTGACGGGGGTGTTCAACACCCAAGCACTGGGTGGGCCCGGTCTCGTCACCGACTGGGTGACCGCCAGCGTCGGCTCCAACCCGATCGCCGTGCAGGTACTCACCCAAGCCAAGGCGGTGGGCGTCACGGTAGTGTGGTCTGCGGTGGCCGCGTTCATCGCCTTCAAGATCGCCGACCTGATCGTCGGCCTGCGTGTGGCCGAGGAGGCCGAGCGCGAGGGTCTCGATACGAACGAGCACAACGAGCGCGCGTACACGAACTGATTACAGTAGTCCCCTGTAAACCCCCTGGGGCGGCGGTCTCGCGACTGCCGCCCTTTTTTTATGTCAGCCATTAAGATGGAGGCATGAACGTAGGCTTTCTCGGTCTTGGCGCCATGGGCATGCCGATGGCGCGCAATCTGCACAAGGCGGGCCTGCTCAAGGCCGTGTGGAATCGCTCAGCGGATAAATCCGCCACGCTTGCAGCAGAACTCGGCTGCACCGCGGCCACGAACCCTGCGCAGCTCGCAGCACAGTGCGAGGTGATGGTGATCTGCGTGTCGGCTGATGCCGACGTGCTGGCCGTCGTCGAGGCCCTGCTGCCCGGCATCAAGGCAGGCTCACTCGTCATCGATTGTTCCACCGTCAGCGCCGATGCGGCACGCACCGCTGCAGCGCGGCTCAACGCCCGGCAGGCAGGTTTTCTCGACTGCCCGGTGAGTGGTGGCGTGGAGGGTGCGCAAAAAGGCACGCTCGCGATCATGTGCGGTGGTTCGTCCGCAGACTTCGCGCGGGCGCAGCCCGTGCTCGCGGCGATGGGTCGCACCATCAGCCTCTTCGGCGCCACCGGGTCCGGCCAAGCGACCAAGGCCACCAACCAGATCATGTGTGCCGGCATCATCCGCGCGGTCGGCGAAGCGATGGCGTTCGCTCGCGCGCAGCATCTGCCGCTCGAGCAGGTGGTCGAGACCTTGGGTCAAGGCGCAGGGTCCTCGTGGTATTTCGTCAACCGTGCACCGAACATGATCCGTGGCAGTTTCCCGGCAGGATTTCGCGTGCGCCTGCACGAGAAAGATCTCAAGATCTGCCGCGACATGGCGGCGGCGAGCGGCGTGTCGCTGCCCGTCGTCGATGACGTGCTACGCGAATACGCCGAACTCATCGCCTTGGGCTATGGCGACGAAGACATCTCGGCGATCTACCGTCTCAAGTGGCGGCTGTTCGCCGAAGCGCCCTTCCGCAATCCGCCGAGCGATGAAATCTTTGCCCTGCTGCGACGTGCGCGCACCATCGCTATCGTGGGCTTGAGCGCCGACCGCAGCCGCCCGAGTTACGGCGTGGCGCGCTCGCTGCAGCAATTCGGCTATCGCATCATCCCTGTGACGCCCTCGGCAGAGAGCATTCTCGGTGAACGCTGCGTGCCCACGCTCGCCGCGGCCGTCGCTGCGCTGCCTGCGGGCGAGCGCATCGACATCGTGGATGTATTCCGCAGGCCCGAGCATGTTGCCGCCATCGTCGATGAGTGCATCGCGCTGCAACTTCCCGCCTTGTGGCTGCAGGATGGCGTCATCGACGAAACGGCGGCGCGCCGTGCTCGAGATGGTGGCGTGTTCACCGTGATGGACCGTTGTCTCTTCCGCGATCGCGCCGCTCTGCCGTCATGAGCCTCGCCTTCACCAAGATGCACGGCCTCGGCAACGACTTCATCGTGTTCGAGGCGCGGCAGGACGCCGTGTTGCCCGATGCTGCGCGTTGGCGTGCGCTCGCCGATCGGCACACCGGTATTGGCTTCGATCAGGCACTCGTCATCCTGCCGCCGCAAACGTCGGATACCATCGCCTACTACCGCATCTTCAATGCCGATGGCGGCGAAGTGGAGCAATGCGGTAACGGTGTGCGCTGCGTCGCCGAGTGGCTGAGGCAGCAGGGCCACGGCGATGGACGCCCGCTGCGTCTGGAGAGTCGCGGCGGCGTCATCGAGGCGCGATTCACTGCGCCCGGCAGCGTGGCGGTAAATATGGGAGAGCCGCGTTTTGCCACACCTGCGCGCAATACGCTGCGACTCGACGGCCTTGAGATCACCTACACCGAAGTCTCGATGGGTAATCCGCATATCGTGCTCGAAGTCGAAGACATCGACACGGCACCTGTTGCCGATCTTGGGCCGAGACTCGAATCGCATCCGCGTTTTCCGGCACGCACCAACGTCGGCTTTCTGCAGATCGTAGATCGCGGCCATGCTCGCTTGCGCGTTTTCGAGCGCGGTGTCGGCGAGACTCGGGCCTGCGGCACGGGCGCCTGCGCGGCTATGGCCGCCGGACGCCGGGCCGGCGCCTTCGACGAGCAGGTAGCCATCACGCTGCCGGGCGGAACCTTATCGTTGAGCTGGCCCGGCGCAGGGGCGCCGCTGTGGATGACTGGTCCTGCGGTCGTGTCCTTCCGCGGCGAAATCGGAGACTGACTGATGATCGATGCCAAAGCCGTCAAGGAATATCTCGAATCACATCCGCAGTTCTTTGACGATCACCCGCAATTGCTCGAAACACTCACCGTACCCCATGCGCCTGCGGGCGGCGCGGTATCGCTCGTCGAGCGACAGGTGAAGGTGTTGCGGGAGCGACAGGCCGCCAGTCGCGAGCGGCTCGCGGAACTCGTGCGCGTCGCCCGTGACAACGAAGCACTCACCGGGCGGGTACACCAACTGGCCTTGCGTCTGCTGCATGCCCGCTCCGTAGCGGAAGTCGAAGCCCAGCTCACAGCCTCGATGCACGAGGATTTCGCAGTCACACCGGTGCGCCTACTGCGCGAAGTACCGCAGAACGCAGGTCTCGACTCGGTGTGGAGCGCCGGCAGACCCCGCTGCGGACACTTCGCCGAAGCCCAACGACTGGCATTGTTCGGCACCGACGCGAGCGAACTGCGTTCGATGGCCATCATCCCGCTCGGCGCCGGCGCAACGCGCGGGGCCTTGGTGCTCGGCAGCCGCGATGCCGATCGCTTCAACCCCGGGATGAGCACGGATTTCCTGGCGCGCATCGGGGAGCTCGTGGCGGCCGCCCTCGCCCGCTGCGGGGTCGAGCCCGCGGTGTGAGTCCCGAGGCACTCGCTTTGATTGAGCGCTTCGGCGCGCATCTGGCGGGTGAGCGTCGGCTCTCGCCTCATACCCATGAAAACTATCTGCGCGAACTTGCCGCATTGGCACGCTGGTGCGACACGCAGGGCATCGGCGAGTGGACGCAGCTCGACAGCCAGCATCTAAGATTGTTTGCTGCGCGCTCGCATGCCGGAGGGCTTGCGCCGCGCAGCGTGCAGCGACGACTCTCCGCCGTGCGTACCTTCTTGCGGTTCCTGCAACGCGAACGGGAGTTGAGCGCAAATCCAGCCGCCGAGGTGCGCGCACCCAAAACTCGTCGATCGCTGCCCGGCACGCTCGATGTCGATCAGATGGCCCGACTGCTCGACATCCCGACGGACGATGTGCTCGCAGTAAGGGATCGGGCCATCATGGAATTGCTGTACTCCTCGGGCTTGCGTCTCGCTGAACTCATCGCGCTCGATCTCGATGCCCTCGACGCCAACGACCAAACGGTGCGCGTCACCGGCAAGGGTCGCAAGGTGCGCATCGTGCCGGTCGGTCGTAAGGCGCTCGAAGCCTTGCGGCACTGGCTGCGCGAACGCATCGCCATTGCCGCGGCGGAGGAACCTGCAGTGTTCGTCGGTCGCAACGGCCGTAGGCTAGGTCCGCGCACCATCCAAACGCGCATCGCCCGTTGGGCGCGCCTTCAAGGCGTGCCGCTGCACGTGCATCCCCACCTGTTCCGCCATTCATTTGCCTCCCATCTTCTCGAATCGAGCCAGGACCTTCGTGGCGTGCAGGAACTGCTGGGGCACGCGGATATCGCCACGACCCAGGTGTACACCCACCTTGATTTCCAGCACCTCGCCCGCATCTACGATCAAACCCACCCCCGGGCGCGCAGGAAACCGCCGAAGGACTCGACATGAGCGACACATTCAATCCACATGGCACGACCATCCTCGGCGTGCGCCGCGACGGCGTCGTCGCCATCGGAGGTGACGGCCAAGTCACCCTCGGCACCACGGTCATGAAGGGCAACGCGCGCAAAGTGCGCACGCTCGGTCAGGGCAAGGTACTCGGCGGCTTCGCCGGCGGCACGGCCGATGCCTTCACCTTGTTCGAACGCTTCGAAGGCAAGCTCGACAAGTTCGGCAACTTGACTCGCGCCGCCATCGAACTCGCCAAAGACTGGCGCGCCGATCGGTACCTGCGCCGTCTCGAGGCGCTGCTGCTGGTCGGTGATCCGCAGAAGCTGTTCGTGATCTCGGGCAATGGCGACGTGATCGAACCAGAACACGACTTGGTCGCCATTGGCTCAGGCGGGGCCTTCGCGCAGGCCGCGGCACGAGCGCTGCTGGAGAACACCGATCTGCCCGCACGCGAGATTGTCGAGCGCTCACTTAACATCGCCGCCGACATTTGCATCTACACCAACCGCAATCTGGTGATCGAGGAGCTGCGCGCGTGAATACCCCCGTCGCACCCGATGCCTCCGGCCTGACCCCGCGACAGATCGTCGCCGAACTCGACAAGCACATTGTCGGTCAGGATGCCGCCAAGCGTGCCGTATCGATCGCCTTGCGCAATCGCTGGCGGCGTATGCAGGTAGATGAAGCCCTGCGCACAGAAATCACGCCGAAAAACATTCTGATGATCGGGCCTACCGGCTGCGGCAAGACCGAAATCGCACGGCGACTCGCACGACTCGCCCGCGCACCGTTCGTCAAGGTGGAAGCCACCAAGTTCACCGAGGTCGGCTACGTTGGCCGTGATGTCGACTCCATCGTCAAGGAACTCGTCGACGCCTCAGTCAAAATGACCCGCGAAGCCGAGCTCGCCCGCGTGCGCGATCGAGCGGCCGATGCCGTCGAGGAGCGCATCCTCGATGCGCTGCTGCCCAAGCCGCGCTTGATGGGCTTCTCCACCGACGAGCCGGTCGCTCCGCGCGATGCCGATACGCGGCAAAAATTCCGCAAGATGCTGCGCGAAGGCTCACTCGCTGAGCGTGAAATCGAGATCGAACTGCGCAATCCGGTGGCCGGCATGGAAATCATGGCGCCACCCGGCATGGAGGAAATGCAGCAACAACTGCAGTCCATGTTCCAGAACCTCGGCGCCGGCAAATCGCGTCCGCGCAAGATGAAAGTGCGAGAGGCCACCAAGCTGCTGCTTGATGAGGAAGCCGGCAAGTTGCTCAACGAAGAGGAATTGCGCGCGGCGGCCGTGCGCAACGCCGAGCAGAACGGCATCGTGTTCATCGACGAGATCGACAAGGTCTGTCGTCGGCAAGACACCTACGGCGCCGACGTGTCGCGCGAGGGTGTGCAGCGCGATCTGCTGCCGCTCGTCGAGGGCTGCACGGTGACTACCAAGTACGGGCCGATCAAGACCGATCATGTGTTGTTCATCGCGTCGGGCGCCTTTCATGTGGCCAAGCCCTCGGACCTGATCCCAGAGTTGCAGGGCCGCTTCCCCATACGCGTCGAACTCGAACCTCTCGAGGTCGAGGATTTCGTCCGCATCCTCACCGAACCGGACGCCTCGCTTACGACGCAGTACACGGCGCTGCTGCAGACTGAGGGCGTCAGCGTGCAATTTGCGCCAGAGGGCGTACGCCGCCTCGCTGAGATCGCCTGCCACGTGAACGAGCGCACCGAAAACATCGGCGCCCGACGCCTGCATACGGTGATGGAGCGGCTGCTCGAAAACCTCTCCTACGATGCCAGCGAACGCGCAGGTTCCAGCATCACCATCGATGCGGCCTATGTCGACCAGAGTCTCGGCGAGCTGTCCGACAACGAAGATCTGAGCCGCTACATCCTGTGACGGCCGCCGCGTGAACGATCTGGCGCTAGGCTCGATCGTGCTCGCGGTGGCAGCAGTGCCAGCAGCGCTGCTCGTCTTGCTACTCGCGGATGTCGTCAAGCTCGATGGCGCCGGTCAACGGCAGCGCTGGATACGCCGCTCAGCCGCCGTGCTCGCCGTTATCGCACTGCCCTCGATCGGCACCGAGGTGTGGGGCTGGGCCGGGGCTGCACACCTCGAACCTCTCTGTCAGGCCTACGCCGCGCCCGAGTTCCATGCTCGTCGTCCGATCGGTTCCGCCACCGTGCGAGTGACGACCGCCGGGCTCACCGCAGATGGGTCTGCGCCTGCGTGGCTGGATAGTCTTCGCGACCCCTCGCTCGGCTTGGCCGCGCTGCACCGCGCCGGCGATCCGCTGGCCGAATCGGCGACACTCGATCTCGATGTGCGCCGTATCGTGCATCACCGAAATCTTTGGTTCACCGTCTCCATGGATCGATTTCGGCTGCTGGATCGCGACTCCGGCTTGACGCTCGCAGCCGGTGATGAACTCTGGGTCGATGCGGGAGACACCCGCTACCACTGTGGCATTGGCAGCGGGCCAATACCGACTCGCCACACGACGTATCCCGCCGGCGAGGGCGTCGCAGGCTTCCTGCGGCGAGCGCTGGCCGGCCCCGGGCCAGACACCGCCCGCTAAATCAAAAATCCGAGATTGCGCGCGGCGAAATTATTGATGCTCGGCGCCACCTTGGGCAGATCACTCTCGCCCACTCCAAACCAGCTGGCGAGCGTTGCCGCGTACTGATCCGCCGAGACCGTCGGAATGATCCGGCCGCCGCCCACATCCAGCGGACCGTTGATTTCGAGCAGCGGGTAGTCGCCGTAGAAGCGACCGCCACGCACGGCGCCACCGGCTACCAGTTGTATACCGCCCCAGGCATGGTCGGAGCCATCGCCGTTGGAGGTCAGCGTACGGCCGAAGTCAGAATGCGTGAACAGCGTGACGTTGTTCTCCATGCCGATCTCAGTCAAAGCGTCGTAGAACGACTTGATCGAGGCGCTGACGTTGGCCAACAGGCCCGGCTGGTCGGCGACGAGATCGTCGTGCTGATCGAAGCCTCCCGTCGAAACGAAGAAAATCTGTCGCGACATCGAAAGGCTGCTGCGAGCAGCGACGAGTTTCGCCACGGTACGCAGCTGCGTCTGCAGCGCCGAGAGCGTCGTGCCCGTGTTGGGCAACGCGGCAAAATTGTACGCACTGCCCAAGGCCCCATTGACCTGATCGGCAAACTGCACCGCGCGCTGCTGGATGCGCGCGAAACTGCGCTCGTAGGCAGTGTTGGCGGTCGCACTTGCCGAGGCGCTGTTGATGTTCTGCAGCGCCGTGCGCCGTCCGAGACCGACGCCACTGGCGGCAAAACCCGTGAACGTTGCGGCGCCAGTCGCACCCATGACATAGGGTCGCGCCACTTCCCCTGCCTGGAAATACGTCTGCCCGGCAAGCGAAACGTTCAAAGACAAGCCTTGGCTTGAGGTCTGCGCATTGAGCACGTCTGCTACACGGCCGGCCCAGCCGGACTTCAGCACGGTCTTGCCGCGCAAGCTGTGCCACTGATCCTGCTGGTCGTTATGCGAAAAGAGCTGCGGCGGCAGTGCATGGCCCGTGGTCGTGGCACTCTGGTACTGCGCCTTCGTCGTCGGACGCAGCAGCGGCCCGATATTCGGCAGCACGGCGAGCTTGCCCGCGTTGAAGAGATCCCGCGCGCCCGTCATGCTCGGATGAAAACCAAAGGTTGGATCGCCGGCGAGCTGACCTAGTCGCGTTACGGGCAGCAACGCGGTCCGGTCGATGGCGAGACTCGAGCTCGTACCACCGCCTCGCGCACGGGAGTAAGCGTTGTACTCAGCGGTGCTGGTCGGCACCACCATGTTCCACGAATCGTTGCCGCCGAATAGAAAGAGACAAACAAGCGCCTTGTAATCGCCGAAGCCCCCGACGCCGCTCATCTGCGCGTACACGGTATCGGGTGTACGACCGAAGGCATAGGCGACTCCGCCCGCAGCGGCGGCCTTGAGGAATTTACGACGTTGCCGGTTCAAGGCAGGGCACCCCTCAGCGTTGTAATGCAAACTCAGGCGAAGTGACGATCAAATAAATCGCATCAGCCGTTCGTGTAGCGAGGGCCGTCGTCGGATTGGTCGCGGGGACTGCCGTACGTTCGATCTGCGTCTTGGCCTCAGCCTTCAAGACGGACGACATCTGCGCGCTACCGCCCAACAGCTTCTCGGCCACCCGGTTGACGAGTGCCTCGGAGTCCGCGGCGATGGCGAGCTCATCGGTGGTATTGATGAACATGTCATCGGCGTTCAAGGTGGTCGAGAGCTGCGTGCGCGTGAGGGCCTGCACATAAAAGAAATTTGCGATCTGGGTGTTCGCGTACTCGGTGGCAATCTGCATCTCGGGGGCTACCCGACCGGCATCGGCGATTTCCCCCGATGGCGCGTAGAAGGGACTGAAAAAATTGAACACCGATGGCGAAGACCCTTGCGCCTGCCCAAACACCGCCGAAGCACCGCCCGCGAAATTGCGGGCCGCGCCGATCTTGCCGCTCGCCGAGCGGGCGTTGTAGACCCGCCATAGTTGCGTCAGTCGCAGCAGCGGCTCCTTCAGCTTGCCGGCGTAAGCGGCCTGCGCACCGCTCGCCGCGCCCCGCGCTTCGCTATCGAGCAGGATCGCGCGCACGACGGCCTCAAGATTGCCGCGACGCCCACTGCCATCGTTGTTGAACTTCTCGGCCACCCGTTGAATGTAAGCGGGCGAGGGGTTACTGGTGACGAGCTTCTGGATCAGTTGCCGCGAGATGAAGGGACCGACGTTGGGATGATTGAAAACGTTATCAAGAGCGTCCTTTAAATCCTGCGCGCCCGGCTGATTCGCCGGAATCGTCGCATTCGCCAGCGTCGAGCCACTGTAAGCCAACACGCGCTTCGTGCCGCTCTCGTGCTGGTCGGCATACAACTGCATCGGCTTGATCTGGTTGTAGCCCGCCGTGGGCGCCAGCTGCGGGCGCGTATTGGCAAACGTGCAGGCCGGCGCCGTAGACGGGCACGCCCACTTCCAGCCCGTGAAGACTCGTGCGTAGCCCTCGATGATGTCCTGGTTGTAGGTCGGGATCGGTTGGCCACTCGCATCGAGCCGGTCGCTGCCGTCGATGTTCAGTTCGACGAGCCCGATGCTGAAGAGCTGCATCATCTCGCGGGCGTAGTTCTCGTCGGGCCGCAGATTCGTACCGGCGACAGACTTCTGGTTGCCGAGCATCGACAAGTACACGCCCATCGCCGGATGCAACGTCACCTCCTCGAGCAAGGTTCGATAGTTGCCGAAGGCGTTGCGGGCGAGCATGTCGTGAAAGTCAGCTGTGGCGTTCGGCAAATTGAGCAGCGCGCCCACCTGCGAGACCACCATGATTTCAGACAACGCGAACGCCACGCGCTGGCGCAGCTGGTCTTCGCCGTAGACGGCGTTGTTGAACCAGCCCTCGAGACGCACCGCGTTAAGGCTGCCGATATTGAAGCCCTGCGGCACCGGGTTCGGATAGGCCGTCTCGACCGCAGGCAGCAGCAGTGATGCAGGCTTGGCGATCTGCGCATCGATCCAGCGCGTGTATGCGGTGTTCGAATCACCGAGCGCAATGAGGCGTGAGGCCTCTGCCTCGGTAGCGCCGAAGGTGCTCTGATTGAGGAACCGGAACGCCTCGACCTTACTAATTGGCGGCGCGGACACGCTTGCGCTCGACGAGCCGCCCGATGAGGACCCACCGCCACCACCGCAGGACGCGAGTGCCGCCGCCACGACCGCGATGAACCCTCGCTGCAGGAACCATCTGATTGGGCGAAGGCTATGCCTGGCGCGGAGGCTACTCATGGCGAAGAGCCTACGCCGGCCGACCGCTCGTCGCTACCGTTCGCAGACCGCCGCGCGGCGCGCAGCGTCAAGAATGGTCAAGACTCGTCAGGAATAGAACTGCGCCGCGAGCAAATCGAGGCGTTGCTCGAAGTCGCCACCCGTGGGCAGCAACACGCAGCCGGCGGGCAATTCTTCGGCGCTCAACATGCGAGCAGCGAAACCGCCCACCCACACTTCGCAGCGTCCTTTCAATTCATCGGCGAGCTGCGATAACTGCAACAAGGCCGGCACTTCGTTCTCGGGCATGACGAGCGACACAAGTACGGCTCGCGCATCGACCTCGAGCGCAAAGCGCGCGATCTCAAGCGGCGGACAATCGACGCCGAGATAGTGCGTTCGGAACCGCCGCGTTGCAGCCAACCAACTGCACATCAAAATGCCAAGTTCGTGACGCTCGCCCGACAGCGTAGCGAGCACGAGGCAGGGACCGGTGTCCGAGCGAAGATAGCCGCGAGAGACCGAGATGATCAGCCGACGCACGATGTCGGTGACCATGTGCTCCTGTGCTATCGAAACTTCTCCGCGGTGCCAACGCTCACCCACTTCGCGCACGAGCGGCACGAGGATGGTGTTGACGACTTCGTTCGGCGGCAACAAAGCCACCGCCGAGGTCAACACTTCTTCCACCCCGGACGGGTCGGAGTGCTCAGCGGCATCGATGGCCCGCTCGACATAGGACTGGCCTCGAGTCGGCCCGGGACGGGCCTGGCCGCCCGAGTCGGCCACCAACTTGGCGAGATCGTCTTCGCCTAGATGCGCGAGGCGGCTGATGGTGTGGCCGAGTTCCGTGGCGGTGCGCAGCAAACGCAGGCGGGCGACGTCAGCGGCTGAATAGGTGCGCCGGCCTGAACCGTCGCGCGAGGGGGTAACCACCTCGTACCGCCGCTCCCAGGCCCGCAGGGTCTCGACCGTCAAGCCGGTGGCTTGGGCGACGGCTTTAATCGTGAATTGGCCGACTGAACGCGGCGATGAGGCGGGTTTGTTCATGCCTTGTTCAACTCTTGTACAGCCTTACCATGTACAACATCTTGACAGGTTCCCTTCCGTCTGTCATCCTTCGCTCCGTTGATGTCAGCGTACGCAGGATCGCGGTACGCCTTTAGACGCCCATCCGGCCGACCCATTAGGAGTACTGCAATGACCCGTTTTAACGCCAAGATCGCTCTCGCTACCGCCCTGCTCGCCGCAGGTTCGGTGGTTGCTTCCGCCTCAGGCTCGTCTGTCCTCGATGTCGCCAAGGAGAAGGGTAACTTCACCACCCTCGCCAAGGCCATCGAAGTGGCCGGCCTCCAGGACGCCCTCACCGCTCAAGGGCCCGTCACCATCTTCGCGCCGACCGACGAGGCCTTCGCGAAACTGCCGCCCGCCCAGCTCGAGGCGCTGCTGCGTCCCGAGAACAAGGACCAGCTGGTCAAGATCCTCACCAACCACGTGGTTCCGGGCAAGGCGCTCGAAGCCGACGACATGAAGCGCACGCGTAGTGCCAAGACCGTGGCCGGCGAAGAAGTGAAGTTCGAGCTCGTCCGTGGCCGCCTGCGCGTCGATGGCGCCCGCGTCACGGGTGACTACAACGCCGACAACGGCGTGGTCGTGGCCGTCGACAGCGTGCTGCTGCCGAACTGAAGCGCTGACACCACCTTGGAATCGGGCATCGCTTCGCCGTGATGCCCACCCCTCCCAAGGACGGGAGGGTGGCAAGGATGCCAAACGTCCATGGACGATCCGGGCGAGGCGGGCTGAAAAGTCCGTCTCGCCCGGGGCCGTTTAGGGTCCCCAAAAAACCGTCTCCGTAACGAACACGCCACTCACCAATCCACTAGGTGAGCACGAACCGCCGCATCGGGCGGCCATCATCGGCGCGTTGCTACGATGCCGCGCGATGTTTCCCACCACGACCGTCGGCAGTCTGCCGAAACCCGACTGGCTCGCCGAGCCCGAGAAACTCTGGGCCGCTTGGCGTTTGTCGGGCGAGGCCCTGCAACAAGCCAAAGAGCGCGCCGCACTCGAGTGGCTGCGCGAGCAGGAGGCCGCCGGCATCGATATCGTGGGCGATGGCGAGCAGTTTCGCATGCACTTCGTCCACGGCTTTCTCGAGGGCCTCGAAGGCATCGACTGGACGCGCAAGACGCGCATGGGCATCCGCAACAATCGCTACGAGGCGGACGTACCGACCGTCACCGGGCCACTGCACCGTCCACGACCGGTGCATGTGCCGGACGCCGCGTTCATGCGCCGTCACACTACGCAGAAACTGAAAATCACTCTGCCTGGGCCGATGACCATCTGCGACACACTCGCCGATGGCTACTATGGCCGGCGAGCCGACATGGCGATGCGATTCGCCGAGCTGCTCAACGCCGAGGCTCGCGAAATCGAAGCCGCTGGCGCCGAAGTGATACAGTTTGATGAACCCGCATTCAATGTATTTCTCGATGAAGTACGCGAGTGGGGTTTGCCGGCGCTCGAGCGCGCGATGCAGGGCCTGCGAGCGACTACGGTCGTGCACATCTGCTATGGCTACGGGATCGAAGCCAACATCCAATGGAAAGCCTCCCTCGGCGACCAATGGCGGCAGTACGAGCAGATTTTTCCGTGGATCAACGCGAGCAGCGTGCAGCAGGTATCGCTGGAATTTGCCGGCTCGCGCGTGCCACATGAAGTCTTGCGCCTGCTGCCCGACAAGACGCTGCTGGTCGGCGCGATAGAAGTGCTGCCCGGCAAACTTGAGAGCCCCGAAGAGGTGGCCCACAACATCCTTGAAGCCACGCGGCATGTGGACTCCGCACGCCTCGTACCCTGCACCAACTGCGGCATGGCGCCTTTGTCTGCGGCGCTCGCGCGCAGCAAATTACAGGCGCTCGGTGCCGGTGCCGCTTTGGCCCGCCGCCAGCGCTGAGACGGAGCGACACGCACGCATGGATCTGCAACTCACTGGCAAACGCGTGGTGCTCTGCGGTGCAAGCGGCGTTCTTGGCCGAGCGATCGCACGAACGCTCGCCGCCGAGGGCGCACAGGTCGCCTTGCTCGGTCGCGATCTCGGTCGGCTGCAGGTCGAAGCGATGCAGCGACCCGCGAATTTCTGCGCCATCGGCTGCGACCTTGGCTCCGCAGCCGGCACAGCACACGCCATCGAAGAAGCGATCACCGCGCTAGGCGGCCTCGACGTGTTCGTCTCGGCGGCGGGCGCTGCGCAAGGCGGCGTGTTCTGGGAAATCGACGATGCCGCTTGGCAGCGCAACCTCGACATCAAGTTATTCGGCACCATACGCGCACTGCGCGAGGTCGCGCCGCGCATGATCGAGCAACGCGGCGGACGTATTGTTCTCGTGGTCGGCAACTCCGCACGTCAACCGGAACCGCGCATGTTGCCGGGTGCCGCAGCCAACGCGGCGCTGCTGGCCATCGTGCGCGGCCTTGCCGAAGAGCTCGGTCCGCACGGCGTCGCGATCAATGCGGTCAACCCAGGTCCGGTGCGCTCGAGTCGCTGGGACACGCTGATGCAGGCGGCAGCGAAACGCGAGGGCTGCACGCCCGCGGAGGCCGAAGCCAAGTTTCTCGAAAAGACGGCGCTGCGGCGCCTTGCAACGCCCGAAGAGGTCGCCGCCCACGTAGCCTTCCTCGCCTCGCCCATGGCCGCACACCTTACGGGCACCTCACTCACCATCGATGGCGGCAGTACCAAGTCACCATGACCGACCAACTCGGCTATCGCGGCCGCATCGCGATCGTCATTCCCTCGACCAACACAAGCTGTCAGCCCGAGTCCGAGCGCTTGCGCCCACCGGGAGTCACGAACCATGTTGCCCGCATCAGCATCCGTGAACGACCGCTCACCAGTGAGCAGGCCTTTCTCGAGCACGTGCAAGCGATGCGCGATGGCATGCGCAGCGCAATCGACCAGGTGATGACCTGCCAGCCGACGCACGTGATCATGGGCGTTGCGCTCGAAGCGTTCTGGGGCGGCATCGCAGCAGCCGACGAACTACAGCGCGAACTCGCCGAACGCGCAGGCGTCGGCGTCTCCATGGGCTCGACCGCGACCGTCGCGGCCCTGCGCAAGCTCGGAGCACGCTCCATTGCCGTGCTCACGCCGCACCAACCACGCGGGGATGAACAGGTACGCCGCTATTTCGAGGAGGCAGGATTTGCACTGCCACGACTCATCGGCCTCAAGTGCCCATCGCCCGTGCAGATTGCCCATACCACGGAGCGGCAAGTCATCGATGCCTTGCGCGCACTCGATGGCGACGACGTCGATGCAATCGTGCAGGTCGGTACCAATCTTGCCGCCATCGACATCTGCGCTGAGGCCGAGCGCTGGCTCGGCAAGCCGGTGCTAGCGATCAATGCCATCACTTACTGGGACGCGCTGCGACGCTCCGGTATCGACGATCGGGTGCAGGGCTGCGGCTCGGTACTGGAGCGCTTTTAAATCGTGATGATGGAGAGACCGTGACGGACAGCGCGCACCGCGTGCTCATCGCCGGCGGTGGTCCTGCCGGGATGTCCGCCGCCTTGTTTCTGCTCGCCGAAGGCGTACCCGTGACCGTGCTGGAGCGCAGTGTCACGCCGCACGCGGACCCTCGCGCCGCCACCTACCATCCGCCCACCCTCGAGATGCTCGAAGCGTCGGGCGTCACGGCCGAGTTGCATGAGCGCGGCATCGTCGCGCGCCACTGGCAGTATCGCGACCGACACAGCGGACTCGTTGCGCAGTTCGATCTCGGCGTGCTTGCTGCAGATACCCGCTACCCGTATCGCCTGCAATGCGAGCAGCACAAGCTCGTCGCCATGATGGAACGACGCGTGGCCGAACACCCGCTCGCGCGCGTCGTGCACGGTGCCGAACTCATCGGCGTCACGCAGACCGACGGTCAGGTGCAGATCGAGGTGCGCCACGCGCATGGCGGCAGCGAGCAACTGCAAGGTCAGTGGCTGATCGGTGCCGACGGGGGACGCAGCCTGGTGCGTAAATCGCAGGACATCGGCTTCGAGGGCTTCACCTGGCCCGAGCGCTTTCTCGTCATCACCACCACGTTCGACTTCGCCACGCTTGGCTACGCGTTCAGCTCCTACACCATGGACCCGATCGAGTGGGCCGCAACCTTCAAGGTGCCGGGAGAAGACGAGCAGGGTATCTGGCGCTGCGTGTTCCCGACGCGACCCGAAGACGCCGAAGACGTATTGCTCGACTTCGGGCGCGCGGCGGAGCGACTCGCCGCCTTTGCCCCCGAGAGCAAACAAGGCCGCATCCTGCACACCAATCTTTACGCCGTACACCAACGCGTCGCGCAAACCTATCGCAAGGGCCGCGTGCTGCTCGCCGGCGATGCGGCGCACGTCAACAATCCACTCGGCGGTATGGGTCTCAACTTCGGCGTGCACGACGCACATAACCTCGCGCATCGACTCGGTCGCATCTGGCGCGGCGAGGCGGGCAGCGAACTGCTTGATCAATACGATCGGCAACGACGAGCTGTGGCCGAGCGCTATTTGCAAGCGCAGACGATCGCCAACAAACAAACGCTCGAAGAAACGGACGAGCAGGCGCGCCGGGCCCGGCAAGCCGCGATGCGTGCGACCGCAGCCGACCCACAGCAGGCGCGCCAGTACCTGCTGCGGACCGCCATGATCGAGGGCTTGCGCGCAGCGGCGTCGATCGACTGACTACGCCGTCGGCCAAGCGCGCTAGAATGCGCTTCGGGGGTTGTCGCGCTAGGCGCGACGTGTACAGGGCAGGAGTGTGCGCACGGTGATCTGGGTCAAGCGTATCGGCTGGGTTCTGGCGTCGCTGATTCTGGTGCTGCTGCTGTTCACGCTCGAATTCATGCACTTCGGCGGTCAGTTCACGGCTTTACCCACCGCCGTACCCGGTCCCTGCTCGCGCATCGCGCTCAACGCCAGCGCCGAGGACATCCAGATCGATCGCAGTCGTGGCATTGCGTATCTGTCGGCACTGGACCGGCGTGGTCTCGTAGAGGGTCGAAACGTGCAGGGTGATGTGCTGCAACTCGATCTGAACGGCGAGGCAGCCGCTCCCGTATCCGCGCTTGCGGCGCGACCTGCGGACTTCCGTCCGCACGGCATGTCGCTGTATCGCATGGGAGATGGGATGCAGCGGCTGTTCGTGATCTCGCACCCCGCAGGCGGCGGTCACAGCATCGAAATCTTCGAGCAAGTGGGCGGTGGATCGTTCCGCCCCGTCGCGAGCATCCGACATCCGCTGCTGCTGTCACCGAACGCCATCGTCGCAGTGGGCCCGGAACAGTTCTACGTCGCCAACGACAAGGGCGCCACCAACAGTCTGCAACGTGCCAGCGAGTTCGGGCTGCGCCGCGGCATGTCGAAGCTCGTGTACTTCGACGGCCAGGACATGCGCGTCGTTGCCGAGGGCTTGAAGAGTGCGGTGGGTCTTGGCATCAGCCCCGACGGCCTGCGCCTGTATGCGGCCGAAACCCTCGGCAAGCGCTTGGCGATCTACCGGCGCAATGCCGGCACGGGCGACCTCGTGTTCGACAAGCACGTACCGCTCGCCGGCTCGCCCGACAATATCAACGTCGACGCCGAGGGCGAGGTCTGGGTCGCCGTTCATGCGCGGCTGCTTGATCTCGTGCGCAACTTCGGCGATGCCGGGCATGCCTCGCCGACGCAGATCGTGCGTTACGTCGACACCGCCAAGCCGTCGCTGCGAACGGTATATGCGCAGGATGGTCGCGAGATCTCGGCGGGTAGCGTTGGATCGGTCTTCAATGGCACGCTGCTCATCGGATCGATCACGGATCGCAACGTGCTGCGCTGCCGGCTGCCCTGACAGGCCACCGACTTCGCAGCGGGCGCAGCCGCACAGCAGAACACACGGGGGATCACGCACATGTCACTGAACCGACGCCAATTCGTCGCCAGCACCGCAGCCACAGCGGCCGTCGCGAGCCTATCCAACACCGCCTGGACGGCGAGCAGCGGCGATCCCGACGTCATCGTCATCGGTGCCGGGCTCTCCGGGCTTGAGGCCGCCGTCACACTCGAAGAAAACGGTCTGAAGGTTCGTGTCCTCGAGGGTCGGCAACGCGTCGGTGGCCGCGTTTACACCTTGTTCGATCTGCCGGGTCACCCGGAAGTGGGCGGCAACAGTATCGCCAACGCCTACGGGCGCTGCCTCGCTGCCGCCGAGAAATACGGCATCGAGGTCGTCAACGTCATGCCGCGTCTGATGGCCAATCGGGCAGGTCAGGAGTTGTTCCTCGGTGGCGAACATATTGCGCTCAAAGACTGGCCGACCCACCGCCGCAACCCGTTCGCAGCCGACATGAAAAAGCTCCCACCCTGGGCCTGGGCGGATGCCATGTTCAAGCAGCACATGCCCTTCCGCGACCTGCAGAACTGGTATGACGAAGCGCATGCGCAATACGACGTCTCGATCCATGAGTTCCTCTCGTCGAAAGGCGCCACCGACGCCATGATCCGCCTCGGCTACGACACCAACATCGCCTACGGCACCACGGCGTACGACGTGTCACTGCTGCAGCAGGCATTCTCCGATCACTGGCAGAACGTCAATCGCGGCGCAATCATGGCCTTCTCGCGCACGGGCGCGGTGAATGCGCCGACGCCCGGCGCTGCACCGGCTGCGCCTCCCGCAGCGGCTGCGCCTCCCGCAGCGGCTGCGCCCGCCTCGCCGCCCGGCATGACCGGCGGCAACATCCTCATCGGCGTTTTCAAGGGCGGTAATCAACGTCTGCCGATGGCCATGGCGCAGCGCCTGAAAGGCGATCTGCTGCAAGGCAAGCGCGTCGTGGCGATCGAGACCTCGGCCACCGGTGCCAAAGTGACCTGCAGTGACGGCTCGGTGCATCGCGCCAAGGCCGTCATCTGCTCGATGCCGTTCTCCACGCTGCGCAACGTAGCCCTCGATCCGTTGCCACCGCCCGTGCAGAACAAGGCCATTCATACGCTCGGTTACATCCCGATCACGCAGTTCCACGTGCTGTCAAAGAAACCGTTCTGGGAAACCGACGGTCTGTCACCCTCGATGTGGACCGATGGTCCGCTTGGCCTCGTGCTCGCCCAGAAGTTCGGCAAGACCGACACCGAGGTGACGAGTCTCACCGTCTGGTGCCGCGGCCTCAATGGCCTTTACATCGATCGCTTCAACGTCGAGGACGCCAAGCGGATGATCATCGCCGAGTTCGAGCGACTGCGGCCAGCCTCCAAGGGACTGCTGAAAGTCGGCGCGGTGCACTCATGGACCACTGATCCGTTCTCAGCAGGCGACTGGGCGATTTTCCACCCCGGCCAGGTGCGCGAGCTGCGCGCGGCCATAGCCCAGCCGCATCAGCGGCTGTTCTTTTGCGGCGAACACACCTCGATCGGCAGCCGCGGCATGGAAGGCGCGTTCGAGTCGGCGGAGCGTGTCTCGCTCGAGGTGCTCGGGGCGATCTGACGGCCTGCCGCTCGGTGCGGCGCTATAAGTCCCCGCCGGCGCCGCGCCAACGCGGCTTCGGGTACGGATCTTCTTTGGCAGGCTTCGGCCGCACGGTCGACTTGCTGCGCCAAAGAATCAACCACCAGAAGCCGAAGAACGACAAGGTCATCCAGCAGAACTCGTGCATCCCCCAGCGCTCGACGCCCAAGCGCGCGAGATTTTCGAACAAGATGAAGACGACGGTGAATGCGACAGCGCTCGCCAGTGCGCCGAGCTTCCAAGCCCCTGAACGATTGCGCCCACGGATGCCGATGATCCACCACGCTGTCAGGTAGAACACGGTATAGAGGTTGATCAGCACCAGCCAAGTAGGCTTCGGTGCGTTCAGCCAGTAGTGGTTGACCCAGAACGCGCCGGCACCGAAGAACGTCAGCAGCACATAACGCCACTCATCCAGCGGTTCTTTCAGTAGCCGCTGCCAGAGCCACACCAGAAATACATACACCGTCCAGGTGCCGAAGATCAGTTCATAGAACTGCACCTTGCCCTGCCAGGCATCTTCAAGCGGCGGCATCCACATTGGCGTTGTCCCCCAGAACACTGCAACGTCAGACCGTACCCGTCGACCATAACGACTCAGCGACCGCGGTGTGACCGTGACGCACTCCCGTGGCCAACCAATGGAACAGCTGCCACGGCGCGAGTATCCTCGGCAAAGCAAAGGGGGTCGCATGCCAAATGCCGGAATCACGGGCTGGGGAAAGTGCCTGCCACCGTGCACGCTGTCGAATGCCGACATCGCCACATTCCTCGAAACCTCGGACGAGTGGATCACGAGCCGCACAGGCATCCGCGAGCGGCGTGTGTCGCACACCTCCCTCGGCGAGATGGCCTACGTGGCAGCAATGCGGGCACTCGCCTGTGCAGGACTCCAGGGTAAAGACATCGAGCTCATCGTGTTTGGCACCACCACTCACGACGACCAGTGCCCGAATATGGCTTCCGGGTTGCAGCAGCGCATCGGCGCCGATGGCTGCGCGGCCATGGATCTCAACACTGCTTGCACGAGCTTCCTGTACGGGCTGTCGACCGCCACGGCGATGATCCGCAGTGGTGTCGTGCGCACCGCGCTCGTGGTCGGTGGCGAACTGATCTCGCCCTACCTCGATTGGAACGATCGCAACGTTGCAGTGCTCTTCGGCGATGGTGCAGCGGCTGTGGTACTGCAGGCCACCGAGGACAATGAGGGTCTGCTGCTCGAGAAACTCGGCTGCTACGGCGAATCACGTGAAATTCTCCGCATCCACGGCATCGGCAGCGCTTACGTACACCAAGGGCGTCTACTTGGGCGGACCGAGTGGCAGTTCGAAGGTCAGGAGATCTTCAAAAAGGCCGTCAACGGTATGGGCCTCGCCTGCGAAGACGTATTGCGCCGCGCCGGCAAGAGTGCCGACGACGTCGATCTCGTCGTCCCGCATCAGGCGAACCTGCGCATTATCGAATCGGTCGCCAAGCGCGCGGGTGTCCCCATGGAACGCGTACACGTCAACGTGCAGCGCTACGGCAACATGTCGGCGGCAACGGTGCCCACCGCGCTCTGCGAGGCGCTCGAAGAAGGGCGCGTCCAGCCAGGCGCGCTGCTGCTGATGCCGGGCTTCGGCGGCGGCCTGACGTTCTGCGCGCATCTCGTGCGCTGGGGCGGGCGCACCACGCCACTCGGCACCACCGAGATCGATCTGCCGGCGCCCACACGCAGCGCCCTCGACATCGTCCAACGCTATCGCAGCGCACGCGGCGGCGCCCTGGTCTGAACCCCCGCCTGCCTTGGCCTGACACCCGCCGCGAGGATCCCCCATGACCGCCACAGACCCCCGTCGTCGCATGCTGCCCGTGGTGGCGATGGCCCTGTTCATCGACTCGCTCGGCATCGGCATTATCATCCCGGTAGCGCCGCAGCTCGTGATGGAGCTGGCTGGGCTCGGTCTTGCCGACGCAGCGCCGATCGCCGGCTGGCTGACCCTCGCCTACGCCTCGATGCAGTTCGTGTTCTCGCCGATCCTCGGCAATCTCAGTGACCGCTACGGACGCAAGCCGATTTTGCTCGCGTCACTCGCGGCACTCGCCGTGGATTACGTACTGATGGGGTTTGCGCCCACCCTCGCCTGGCTCTTCGTCGGGCGCATCATTGCAGGGATCGCCGGGGCGACGTTCGCAACCGCCAACGCCGTAGTAGCTGACGTTATTCCACCTGAACAACGCGCCAAATATTTCGGCATGAACGGGGCTGCGTGGGGCATGGGATTCATCGTCGGTCCTGCGGTCGGCGGGCTGCTCGGCGACTTCGGCTCACGCGTGCCCTTCTTTGCCGCCGCCGCCTTCACGGCGCTGAATTTCCTGATCGCACTCGCCGTACTGCGCGAGACACTGCCCGAGGCCAACCGCCGCGAATTTTCGGCGCGCCGGGCCACTGTACTCGGTGCGCTTCGCTCGATGAGTCGCGTCCCCGGCGCCTTGATCCTGCTATTTGTGATCTTCATGTACCAGATTGGCCACGACACCCTGCCCTCCACCTGGGCGTGGATGACGATGGCGAAGTTCGACTGGGACGAGCGGGGCGTTGGCATCTCGCTCGCGGTGCTCGGACTCGGCACGGCGGTAGTGCAAGGGGGGCTCGTGGGACTCTTCACGCGCAAGCTCGGGGAGTATCGCGCTGCGCTGCTCGGACTTGTGCTGGGTTCCATCGGGTTCTGCGGCTATGCGCTCGCGGACACGCCGACCATGCTCTTTGCCAGCGTGCCTCTGGCCTGCCTGATCGGCCTCGCTATGCCATCCATGCGTGCACTGCTTTCGCAGCGCGTGCCGGCCAATGCCCAAGGCGAGTTACAAGGCGCGATCAGCGGTATCGTCGGTTTTACGGCCATCGTCACGCCCTTCAGCATGACCCACGTGTTCAGCCTCGCCACCTCAGGGCCGATGCACTTTCCGGGCGCCCCGTTCGCTTTGGCCGCCGTCTCCCTGCTGCTCGGCGCAGCGGTGCTGGCCACGGCGGCGCGCCGCAGTGCGACGACCACGACGCCGAACCGCTGAGCCCGAAAACCCGCTCGCCCCTATTTACTCGCCAATAAAAAAGCCTGCAGGATCACTCCTGCAGGCCTTTTTCGCCACGCGCTGCGGGCGCCGCACACTGCGGCGAGCGCGGCTTACTTCTTGGCGGTGCCCGCCTTCTTCGCCGCGCGCTTCTTCGCGCGAACCGGGTCCTTCGGACGCGTTTTGCCGAACGAACCCTGATAGATCTTGCCGCGACGGCTTCTGGAATCTCCCTTGCCCATCTCATCCACTCCACTGTTTGCCCGTCACGCTGACGGCCGGGCGCAAGTGTAGGACAGTCAGCGGTAGCGCGCCATCAGCTTCTCGAGCTGCCGGGAGCCCGGGTTCAAGGCCGAGAAAGGCAGCTGATTCAGCGGCTGTTCGGGGGTCCGGTTCAGCGCATGGAACTCCGTGGCGACCGTCGGCCGACAGTGCAGCAAGCCCGTCAGGTACTCCCCCTGAGCGATGTGCTGCTGGACGTAGTCGTAGGAGGCATGGGCATCCGTGGGGTCGTAGTCCGCCGCCAACTTGCGCAGCAGCACTCGGCTGCCATCGTGCAGCATCACGCTCATCGCCTCACCCTCGGCGTAATCCGCCGTGATCTCCCGCTGTTTCGGGACGAAATCCGCCTCGACGACCGGCTCGTAATTTTCGCGCGTGAAGGCGTAACTCTTGGTCGAACCCTCGTGGTCGTTGAAGGTCACGCAGGGCGAGAGCACGTCGATCAGCGCGAAGCCCGGATACTTCAGTCCCGCTTGGATCAGCGGCACAAGCTGGGCCTTGTCGCCCGAGAAACTGCGCGCCACAAAACCCGCACCAAGGTTCATAGCCAGCAACACAGGATCGATGGGCGGCTGTTGGTTCACTTCGCCCTTCTTGGCCTTGCTGCCGATATCCGCAGAGGCCGAGAACTGGCCCTTGGTAAGGCCATACACACCGTTGTTCTCGATGATGTACAGCATGTTCACGTTGCGCCGAATGGCATGGCAGAACTGCCCGAGACCAATCGACAACGAATCGCCATCGCCCGAGATGCCGATGTAGTAGAGATCGCGGTTAGCGGCATTGGCACCCATGGCAATCGAGGGCATGCGACCGTGCACGGAGTTGAAGCCGTGTCCGCCACTGACGAAATATGCGGTGGTCTTCGAGGAGCAGCCGATGCCCGAGAGTTTGACGAGATTCTCCGGACGCACCGAGATTCCCCAGCAAGCTTCTATGATGCCCGCGGTGATCGAGTCGTGGCCGCAACCCGCGCACAGCGTGGAAAGCGCACCCTCGTAGTCTCGTCGGGTGAGGCCAAGCTCGTTGCGCGGCAGCGAGGGGTGCGAAATTTTTGGCTTCGGAATGAAAGTCATGATACGACTCCCGCAACGGCACGACGACCCTCACCGAGATCGGCGAGCACGCCATCAACGATGAACTTGGACGACACCGGCAAGCCGCTGTAGTGAAGCAGCGAGCGCAGCTTGGACTTCTCAACCCGCGACTCGAGCGTCAGCAACGAGCGCAACTGCGCGTCGCGGTTCTGCTCGACCACGTACAACACCTCGTGATCCGCAAGGAACTTCTCGACTTCCTCGCTGAACGGAAATGCGCGGATTCGCAGGTAATCGAGCTGCACGCCGCGCGCCTTGAGCACGTCCAAGGCCTCGTGCACTGCGCCATCACAACTGCCGATCGAAACGATCGCCGCTTTGGCAGCACCCGTACCCTCGATGACGGGCTTTGGCACATAGCGCTTGGCAGTGGTGAACTTGCGCAGCAGGCGATCGAGCACGAGCTGGTACTCGGCCGAATCCTCGGTATAGGTGCCGAGCTGCGTATGACCCGAACCGCGTGTGAAATAGGCACCCTTGGGATGCACGCCGGGGAAGGTGCGATAGGTGATGCCGTCCTCGTCTTTGTCGAGGTAACGGTAGAACTTGTCGATCTTCTCGAGATCTTCCTTGCCGAGCACCTTGCCGCGATCAGGCTGATAGTTGTCGTCCCACTGCAGATCGCGGCACATCCAGTCGTTCATGCCAATGTCGAGATCGAGCAGCACGAGCACCGGAGTCTGCAAACGCTCGGCCAGATCGAAAGCCTGCACGGCCATGTAGAAGCACTCTTCCGGATTCGCCGGGTACAGGCAGACATGCTTGGTATCGCCGTGCGAAGCATAGGCTGCCGCGAGTACATCGCACTGCTGGGTGCGCGTCGGCATGCCGGTGGAGGGCCCGACACGCTGCACATCGAACAACACGGCAGGAATCTCGGCGTAGTACGCGAGGCCCAGGAACTCGCCCATCAGCGACACGCCAGGTCCCGAGGTTGCCGTAAAGGAACGTGCACCGTTCCAGTTGGCGCCAAGCACCATGCCGATGGCAGCCAACTCGTCTTCCGCCTGAATAAAGGCGAAGTTCGCCTTGCCGGTTTGCGGATCGATGCGCAACTTATCGGCGAAGGACTTGAAGGCGTCCATCAGCGAGGTGGAGGGAGTGATCGGATACCAGGCCGCCACGGTCGCGCCGGCATACACGCAGCCGAGTGCGGCGGCGGTGTTGCCGTCGATCATGATGTTGCCGCGAGTCTTGTCCATGCGCGCCACACGCAGCGGCAGCGGGCAGCTGAAGTGTGCACGCGCGTAGTCGTAGCCGAGTTGGATGGCCTGCATGTTGGACTCAACCAGCGCGGGCTTCTTGGCGTAAGTCTCGGCGAGCAACTCGCGGATGCGCTCGAGATCAAGGTCCAGCAGTGCCGCCAGCACACCTGCGTAGCAGATGTTTTTCATCAGGATGCGCGTACGCACCCCCTTGAAGTGCTCGTTGCACATCCGTGCGAGCGGCACGCCGATCACCGTTACGTCATCACGCTTCAAGAGCGCAGGACGCGGCCAAGTCGAGTCGTAGATCAGATAGCCGCCGGCCGCCACATCGCGCACGTCGCGGGCGTAGGTCTCGGCGTTCATACACACCATGATGTCGACCTTGCCCGAACGCGCCACGTAGCCGTCCTTGGACACGCGGATCTCGTACCACGTGGGCAAGCCCTGAATGTTCGAGGGGAAGTAGTTCTTGCCCATGACCGGGATGCCGCTGCGGAAGATCGACTTCATCAACAGCGTGTTGGCGCTCGCCGATCCGGTACCGTTGACCGTGGCAATCTTGATGACGAAATCATTGATTCTATCGTCGCTGCCCATGCGCGCCTCCCGCCTCAAACCACGTGGTCGGCCGCGTGCGGCCACTTGACCCAGGATTTCTGCATGTCCCACGCCGCGGTGGGGCAACGCTCGGCGCAGAGCCCGCAATGCACGCAGACATCCTCGTCCTTGACCATGACCCGCTGCGTGAACTTCAGCGCATCACTCACATAGAGCGCCTGCGTCACGTTGGTGGCCGGCGCCTTGAGGCGGGTACGCAACTCTTCCTCAGGCCCTGCCGCCGTCATCGTCAGGCAATCGACCGGACAGATGTCGATGCAGGCGTCGCACTCGATGCATAGCTTGGCATCGAAAACCGTTTGTACGTCGCAGTTGAGACAGCGCTGCACCTCGGCAGCCGCCTGCTCGGCGGTAAACCCGAGCTCCACCTCGATGTTGATTTTTTTGAATCGCTCCTTGAGTGACACGTGTGGTACGAGCTTGCGCTCGGTCATGCTGTAGTCGTTGGCGTAAGACCACTCGTGCATGCCCATCTTGCGGCTTTGCAGATTCATGCCGCGCGGCGGGCGCTCGCTCACCGGCTTGCCGAGACAGCGAAGATGGATGGAGATCGCCGCCTGATGCCCATGCTCGACGGACCAGATGATGTTCTTTGGTCCAAAAGCGGCATCCCCGCCAAAGAACACGCCGGGCCGGGTGCTCTCGAAGGTCACGGGGTCGACTTTCGGTACATCCCACTTGTCGAACTCGATGCCAAGATTGCGCTCGATCCACGGAAACGCATTTTCCTGACCGATCGCGAGGATCACATCGTCGGCGGGGTAAAACTCCTCGCCGGCCACGCGCTCGGCGACGATGCGCCCACGCGCATCGAGCTCGTACTCCATCACCTCAAACAGCATCCCGGTCAGCCGTCCGTTATCGAGCACGAAACTCTTGGGCGAACGGTTGATGACGATCTCCACGCTCTCGGCCTCAGCGTCCTCCAGCTCCCACTCGGAGGCCTTGAAGAATTGCCGCGGCTTGCGCGCCATCACCTTCACACTCTGTGCGCCTAGGCGCAGCGCGCTGCGGCAGCAGTCCATCGCCGTATTACCGACACCGATGATCAATACGTTCTTGCCGACACTCTGCACATGCTCGAAGGCGATCGACTCGAGCCACGCAATGCCGATGTGCACGTTGGCAGCAGCCTCGTTGCGCCCGGGGATGTTGAGCTCCTTGCCTTTCGGTGCCCCCGAACCCACGAATACGGCGTCGAAGCCGCCCTCGTCTAGGAGCGCACGGAGCGAGTCGATGCGCTGCCCGAGACGCAAGTCGACGCCCATGTCGACGATGGTGCCGATCTCTTCGTCGAGCACCGCAGCAGGCAAACGGAACGAGGGAATGTTGGTGCGCATCAGCCCGCCTGCCGTGGCGAACTGCTCGAAGATAGTGACCTCGTAACCCAGCGGCATCAGATCGTTGGCGACGGTCAGTGAGGCACAGCCCGCGCCGATGCAGGCGATCTTTTTGCCGTTCTTCTGCGTCGGAATCGCCGGCAGTCGATCGCGATACTCGTCTTTGTGGTCAGCGGCCACGCGCTTGAGGCGACAGATCGCGACCGGCTTCTCTTCCACCCGCCCGCGCCGACAGGCCGGTTCACAGGGCCGGTCACACACCCGGCCGAGAATGCCCGGAAATACGTTGGAGTGACGGTTGACGAGATAGGCGTCGGTGAAGCGACCTTGGGCAATCAGCCGGATGTATTCCGGCACGTCCGTGTGGGCCGGGCAGGCCCACTGGCAATCCACGACCTTATGAAAATAGTCAGGATGAGAGGTGTCCGTCGACGTCATGCAACCCCCGAATCGGTCGAACCATCACTCTTATGACCCGAGTATCGGAGAGGCCGCGGCAAAAGTCACCGTGGACAAGACCTCTACGAACCGTAGGATGCACACCATGAACGAAGCCCCTGTCGAAATCCGCCTGCGACGCCAGTCCCGTGTGCTCGAAATCGCCTTCGAGGCGGGCGAGCGATACGCGCTGCCCTTCGAGTTCTTGCGGGTGAATTCGCCCTCAGCAGAGGTCAAGGGGCATGGACCGGGACAGGAAACCCTAGTGCTCGGCAAACAGTCGGTGATGGTCACGGCCGTCGAGCCGGTCGGGCAGTATGCGGTGCGACTCATCTTCGACGACGGGCACGACAGCGGGCTCTACAGCTGGAAATACCTGCGCGAACTCGGCAAGGACCAAGAGGCGTTGTGGAAGCAGTATCTCGCTCGGGTGGGGGCGGCTGCAGCAAACGGCCAGGGCTAAAAAAAAGGCCGGGCAGCCCGCCCGGCCATCAGTCCCTTCTAAATAGTTCTTATACCCCCCGTTTCGTCCGAGCCGCGTGCGGCCCGGCGATAACTGGATCAAGGTTGTACGCCTTCCGCAGAACAAAATCCAGCAGTCGGCCACGAATGCGCGGCGGAGGCTACAATGTCGGGCCTTTGGGAGCACCGCTCATGTCCGCCGATCCCTCATCTAAAACCACTCATTTCGGCTTCGAAGAAGTCGCCTGGTCCGACAAGGCAAGACGGGTGCGCGGCGTTTTCGACTCGGTCGCGCCCAAATACGACTTGATGAACGATCTGATGTCGGCAGGCCTACACCGGCTTTGGAAGCAGTTCACGCTGTCGCAAACCCACCTGCGCCCCGGTCAGCGTGCACTCGATGTGGCTGGCGGCACGGGCGATCTGTCGCGAGGTCTCGCAACGCAAGTGGGTCCGCAAGGCCTCGTCGTGCTCTCGGATATCAACGGCGCCATGCTCAGTCACGGCCGCGATCGCATGATCGATGCGGGTCGGCTGCAGGGCGTGGGTTACGTGCAAGCCAATGCCGAATGCCTGCCCTTCGCCGACTCGAGTTTCGACTGCGTCACCATTGGTTTCGGTCTACGCAACGTCACCGACAAGGCGGCCGCGCTCGCCTCGATGCAGCGCGTGCTCAAGCCGGGCGGACAATTGCTAGTGCTCGAGTTCTCGCACCCCACGGCCCCGGGTCTCGCCCCACTCTACGACACCTATTCATTTCGCGTGCTGCCGGCACTCGGCCGCTTGATCGCCAACGACGAGAGTAGCTATCGCTATCTGGCCGAGTCGATCCGCAAACATCCGGACCAAGAGACCTTGCTGCGCATGCTGCGTGAGGCGGGGCTAGAGGATTGCCGCTACCACAACCTGAGCGGCGGCATCGTGGCGCTGCATCGCGGCTACAAATACTGACACTGCACCCGTGCTGACCGAACTCGTCGAAAACATGCTGAATCGCAACCTCGGCGACTCGCCCGCGGCGCGAAACCTCTGCGCGGCCCTGCGAGGTCAACGGCTGTTCGTCATCGTCAGTGGTCTCGACCTGCGACTTGGCATCGAATCGCTCGGCTCGACGCTGCGAGTCCAACGTAATCCTGAAGGCGACAGCCACGCCACTCTCGAGGGCAGCCCCCTCAGTCTGGTGGCCCTCGCCGGTCCTCAGCCCGAGCGTCAACTGCAAAGCGGCGCCGTTCAGGTTCGCGGCGATGCAGACGTACTGCAGCGCTACCGTGAACTCGCCCTGCTACTGCGCCCCGATCTCGAGGAAGAACTCGCGCGGCTGATCGGCGATGCCCCGGCCCACAGCCTAGGCCGCATCGCCCGCTCCATGCTTGATCTCGGGCGGCGCGGCTCACGCACGGCGGTGCGTAACACGGCGGAATACTTTGCCCATGAAAGCGGCGACCTCGTGCCGCGTGCGGAGGCCGAAGCGTTCTTCGCCGATGTCGATCGGCTACGCGAAGATGTCGATCGCGCTGCCGCGCGGCTCGATGCACTCCTTGAGCTTCGGCAACACCCCGCAGCTCCTGCCGCCACAGCCCCTGCCGACAGGCCCGCACCGTGAAGTTGCGTGTACTGGCGAGGTTGGTGCAGATCCAGCGCGTGCTCGTTCGGCACGGACTCGACGAATTCGTCCGCGAAACGCATCTGTATCGACCGTTGCGCTTCGTCTTCCTGCTCTCGCCCTGGACCTGGTTCGAGCGCCGTAAGGGCAATTCCCGCGCCGAACGCTTGCGCCTCGCGCTCGAAGAGCTAGGCCCCATTTTCATCAAGTTTGGTCAGGCACTGTCGACCCGTCGCGATCTGCTACCACCCGATATCGCCGTGGAGCTCGCCAAACTGCAAGACCGCGTGCCGCCCTTCGACGGCACGGTGGCGCGCGAGCTCGTCGAGCAGGCGTACGGCAAGCCGCTTTCGAGCGTATTTGCGGAGTTCTCGACAACACCGCTCGCCGCAGCGTCCATCGCGCAGGTGCACCTCGCCACGCTGCACTCGGGCGCCGAGGTCATCGTCAAGGTGCTGCGCCCCGGCATGCGCGAGATCATCCAGCGTGACCTCGCCGTCATGCATGAACTCGCACGGCTTGCCCGCAACAACTCCGCCGAAGCGCGACGCCTGCGCATCGACGAAATCGTCGACGAATACGAGAAGACCATCCTCGATGAACTCGATCTGATGCGCGAAGCCGCCAATGCCTCGCAGTTGCGGCGTAATTTTGCGGGCTCGGATCTTTTACACGTGCCCGAGGTGTACTGGGATTACTGTCGAGTGAATGTGATGGTGATGGAACGCATTCGTGGCGTGACCATCAGCGACATGGACACGCTGCGTGCGGTCGGCGCCAATATTCCGCTGCTGGCAGCGAACGGCGTGAAAATCTTTTTCACGCAGGTTTTCCGTCATAATTTCTTTCACGCCGACATGCATCCCGGCAATATCTTCGTGCTGATCGACGATCCGGCGCGGCCACGATATGCGGCTGTCGACTTCGGCATCGTCGGCACGTTGGATCTGCGCGACCAGCAGTATCTCGCCGAGAATTTTCTCGCCGTGTTTGACCGCAACTACCGGCGCGTCGCCGAACTGCACGTCGAGTCGGGCTGGGTGCCGCCCGACACTCGAGTCGACGAGATGGAGTCTGCGATCCGCACCGTGCTAGAGCCTATCTTCGACAAGCCTCTCAAGGACATCTCGTTCGGCACGATCCTGCTACGCCTCTTCGATATTTCCCGCCGCTTTGACATGCGTATCCAGCCGCAGTTGATCCTGTTGCAGAAGACGCTACTCAACATCGAGGGGCTGGGCCGCGATTTGCATCCGGAGCTCGATATCTGGCAAACGGCGGCACCGATTCTGCGCGAGTGGATGCGCGATCGACTGAGCCCGCGCGCGCAGTTGCGCCAGTTCCGCGGCCATCTGCCTGCCCTCGTCGAGGTCGCGCAGGCTTTGCCGCCTTTGATGAAGGTCGCGGTGCAGAAGCTGCAGGATGGCAAGTTGCACATCGGCGCGCAGCCCGAGGACATCGAGCGGCTACGCGAAGAAATCCGCGCGAGCGAACGGCGGCGCAGCAAGACCTCTGCAGCCTCGACTCTGGGACTCGCCGGTTTGCTGTGGCTGGGTCTTGGGCTCGATCCGCCGTGGCTTACAAGTTTGCTGCTGCTCGCAGCCTTACTGATCTTCTGGTCGACGAGACGCTCCGGGTGACGGTCAACGAGTGGGGCGCAACTGCAGGCTGATCCACTTCCATTCCGTCATCGCCTCCATGTCGTACTCGGGTCCCTCTCGCCCAAACCCGCTATCCCCGTTGCCGCCGAACGGCACGTGCGGCTCCGCCTGCGATGTCGAGCCGTTGACGTGGACCATCCCGGAACCGATTCGCATCGCGTAAGTCATAGCGTGGTCGAGGTTGGCGGTGAAGATCGCAGCAGACAACCCATAGCGAGTGTCGTTGGCCAATATCAGCGCCTCCTCGAACGTGTCGACGGTGTGGACCGCCGTCACGGGACCGAAGGTCTCCTCCGAGAAACAAGCCATCTCTCGGGTTACCCCGGTGAGCACCGTCGGTTCACAGCGGTGTCCCACCCAACGGGCGCCGCATTCGGCCCGCGCACCCTTGGCCAAAGCGTCATCGATGTGAGCCGCAATTCGCTCACGCTGCCGTGCGTTGATTATGGGACCGATCATCGTAGCCGGATCCCGCAAATCCCCCATGCGCAGTTCACGAGTTGCCGCAACAAACCGCTCGATGAATGACGCAGCAATGCCCCGCTGAACATAGACTCGACTCGATGCCATACAGATCTGGCCTTGATTCCCGAAAGAGCCCTGCACTGCCGCGGCCACGGCCCGCGGCAAATCGGCGTCATCGAGCACCACCAGGGGACTCTTACCCCCGAGTTCGAGAGTAAGTTTCTTTCCACTGCGCGCAGCGATTTCGCGGATGTGCGCACCGACACGAGTAGATCCGGTGAAGGTGATACTGCGCACGTGGGGATGCCCCGTCAGCGAATCGCCGACCTCGTGACCAAACCCCGTCACTATGTTCAGACAACCTGGCGGCAAACCCGCCTCAGCGTAAAGACGTGCAAGCCGTAAGGCCATCAGCGGAGATTCCTCCGACGGCAGCATCACGACCGTGTTGCCGAAAGCCAATGGCACCGCACTCAGCCTGACTCCCTTGCCCAATGGGACGTTGAACGGCGTGATGCTGGCGATCACACCGACCGGAACACGCAGCGTCAGGTTCATCTTGTCGGGTGTATCGCTTGGCAAGGTCTTCCCGGCGAGATAGCGCGTGGATCCCGCGGCTGCGCGAAACATCTCGATAGAGCGCTGAATCTCGTTGCGTGCCTTGCCGACCGGTGACCCGACCTCCTGGATCATCAGCGCTGCGAACTCATCGGCGTCCCGCTCAAGCAGTGCCGCGGCACGGCTTAGGATCGCCTCCCGCACCCCGACAGGCATGCGGCTGTAGACAGCGAACGCTACCTGAGCGGCATTGACCGCCGCATCAACATCGGCTGCAGAACCGCGGGCGGCAAGCGCGAATGGCCGATCATTATCTGGGTCCCGTACCTCGAAAAACTGCCCAGCCAGAGGTGCGCGATCGCCACCGTCGATCCAGTGCAAATGGCGATCCACCGCCGTATCCCGCGTCAGGTCGTCCGGTGCGCCGCAGGCCCGATGCGAATATTCACGGTACCCACACCCTCGATTCCGCCTGAGACCACATCATCAGGCACGAGCGGCCCGACACCGGCGGGGGTCCCGGTGAAAATCAGATCGCCCGCTTCGAGCGCCATAGAGTTGGAGATGAATGCGATCACCTCAGGTACCGACCAAATCAACTGGCTGATGTCGGCGTCCTGACGAATGGTGTCGTTGACTGCAAGCCAGATCCGACCTTGAGCAGGATGCCCGAGCGCCTGGGCCAGAACGATGGCCGAACAGGGGGCCGATCGATCAAAGGCCTTGCCCCACTCCCACGGCCGGCCGGCGTCGCGTGCCGCCAGTTGCTGGTCGCGGCGCGTCAGATCGATGCCTACTGCGTAACCGAGCACGTGCGAATTGGCCTCGGTGACACTGATGTCGGAGCCGCCGCGTCCGATGGCAACGACCAACTCGATTTCGTGGTGGAAGTTGTTGGTCTGCGGTGGGTAAGCGATCAACCCACCATCGGCGACCACGGCGTCGGACGGCTTCTGGAAAAGAAACGGCGGATCGCGCGAGGGATCCTTGCCCATCTCGCGCGCATGGGCCTCGTAATTGCGGCCGACGCAGTAGACACGACGTACCGGGAAACGACTGTCCCGATCGCGGATGGCAACCGACACCTGCGACGGCGGACTGATGATGTAATTCACTGAATCCTCTCTTCACGAAACAATCCGGTCGCCAGTTGCACTGGTCGATCCGAAAACGAGAACAGTACGGCATCGCTCGAGGCCAGATGCCTCACCGTCGCCCAGCTCGGCACGACGAACACGTCGCGTGCGGACCACTCGAGGATCTGCTCGCCGATCTGACTGCGTCCCTCGCCCTCAACCGGTGTGAACACCGTGGCATCGGTGCTGCGATAAGGACCCGAGGCAAAGCCACGAGGCAATAACTGCATGAAGGTTCCGATCGTCGGCATCGCGAATCCACCGGTGACCGGGTTGACGAAGCGCATCTTGTATCCGTGGCAGGCATCCGGCTCACCGTTGCGCCGCAGCGTATCGAGCGCCTCGCGCGTCCGCGCATAGGGATAGCTGAACACGGGCGAGGTCAGGCCGGTCGGGCGGTGGTCGACGGGAAGCAGGTTCGCGCCAAAGCGCGCCAGACTATCGCCTGCCGGGCGCAAGACCGGCTGCTCGATCTGGCCGAGTTGCTCCATGAACGACGTATCCAGCGCCTGCACCAAGGGAATGTCCAGCCCGTCGAGCCAAATCACCGGATCCGGCGTGTCGTTGCCATGATCGTGCCACTCCCACGACGGCGTGATGATGAAATCACCGGGGTACATCGGCGTTCGCTCGCCGCCCACCGCCGTATAGGCCCCTGTTCCCTCGAGCACGAAGCGCAGGGCGCTCTGCGAGTGCCGATGGCTGCGTGCGCGCTCACCCGGCAATACGAGTTGCAGCCCTGCGTACAGCGAGGTGGTGATTCTCGACTGTCCCGGAAAGGCGGAATTCTCGAGAACCAGAACACGACGTTCCGCCTCTTCGACCGAGACAAGACCGCCCGCCTCCATCAACAACGCACGGCAGTCTGCATAACTCCACATCGCTGCCTTCAGCCCGCTACTGGGCTGTCTCGTCACCAGAGCAGCGAGCGACAACCACAGCGGCGAGAGCGCACTTCTCGCCAAGCGCTCGTAGAACTCCTTGCGCTTGGCATCATCCTCGGGCGAGATACTGGACATCATGTATCTCCGTGCGACTCAGACGAGCTCGACCGCAAGCGGATCGTAGCAATACAACCACTCGCGACGTGAACGAGCGATGTCTTTTCGAGCAAAGGCGTCGCGCATTTCAGCCGCATCGGTGATGTGGAACAGCTCGCCGTGCTCGGTCGACTCGCGCACGATGCGAGCCGTCCGCGAGGCGCGGTTGCGTTGATAACGATCGAGCGCCGCAGCGATCGGTTCCGCTCCGCTCAGGCAGCGCGAGAGCACAGCGGCGTCCTCGATCGCCATCACGGCGCCCTGCGCCATGTAAGGCAACGTCGGGTGGATTGCATCACCCAGCAGCGTGGCCCGCGAGGTGCTCCAGTTGTCATGCGGCAGACGACTGTTCAGCGCCCAGCGGAAGCACTGATCGTGATCCATCGCTTCGATTATGGTTTGTACGTCCGGATGCCAGCCGGCGTAGTCCTGCTGCAATTCCGACCAAGGGCGACGCGCCGTCCACGACTCCTCCTCCCACTCGCGTTCATGGCAACCCACGAAGTTGAGCAAGGAGCCACCGCGCACGTAATAAACGACGGCATGATTCCTCGGGCCGCACCACACGGTAACAACATGAGGCATGATGCCTGGCGGCAAACGCTCGGTCGGCACGACCACTCGCCATGCCGCTTGGCCGGTATAGACCGGGTTGTCCGCACCGACGATACGCGGACGAATGACGGACTTAATGCCATCGGCACCGACCAGTACGTCGCCCGCATATTCGCGGCCATCGTCGAGCTGGATTCGAACTCCGTCATCGCTTTGCACAAAGCCGATGGTCTTCGCCGATAGGAGAATGCACTCCGGATCGAGTTCCCGAACCCGTGTCGCGAGCATACGGTGCAGGTCGCCTCGATGTACGTGGAAGTACGGTGTGCCGTGTACGCGCTCGTGCGTGTCATTTTCGTTGAGTGGAACGCGATGCAGAATCTCGCCGGTATCGAAGCGACGAAACTCGTAGGCCAAGGGGCGGACGGCCGACTGCTCTAGTTGGTTTCTCAGCCCGATCGAGTCCATCACCTTCACGGCATTGGCGCTCAGTTGGATGCCGGCACCCACTTCGCCGAGCTCGGGGGCTTGCTCGAAAATCCGCACCGTGTGGCCGCGCTGCATCAGACAGGCAGCCGCAGTCAAACCTCCAAGCCCGGCACCGGCGATGAGAACCTTCATGTCAGCACGCCCTGCGCGATCGTTTCAGCCATACCGTCGAGTTCAGCTCGAAATTAAAGTTTCTTTCCGACGAAGCGCACCGCTGCGCTGCTCGAGCTGCAACATCCGGATTGCGTTTCCGCTGTAGATCTTTTGCCGACTGGTGCTATCGATCTCCAGCGAATCAAGGATTCGAATAGTGTCTCGGATATACATCGGCCCTTGCTCCGGATCGAACGGCGCATCCGATGCAAACAGAAACCGGTCGTCCCCAAAGAATTCGAGCGCGAGCCGCGTCGCACCGGCAGATGTGAACAAGGCGCTGTCGGCGTAAAACATCCGAAAATAGTCGATCGGTCGGTGTTTCAAGCGCTTGAGCAGTGCAAAGTAGTCCTCGTCCGATGTTCTCGTGCCCATCTGATCCCAGCCCGGACCGAGACGACCTTCGAGCATCGGCGCCAAACCGCCCCCGTGGTGAGTAATAAACTGCAAGGATGGATAGCGGTCCAAAACGCCTGAGAAAGCGAGTCGCGCCATAGCGGCGGTGGTCTCGTATGGCCAACCGAGGGTCCACCAGATTTCGTAACGGGACCGCGGCTCGCTCGGATAGTCGCTCACCGCCGCAGTCCGAGTCGGATGGATCCAGATCGGTAGCCCGTAGCGCGCCATACGCGCGTACAACGGCTCAAACTCGGGGCCGTCGATGGGTCGACCAGCCGCGTTGGTGTAGATCAAAACGCCAACCGCACCCAACGTGTCGATGGCCCTTTCGGCCTCACTGACCATCGTCTCCGCATCGGTGAGGGCCAGAGTGGCGATGAAACCGGGGAAACGCGTGGGATGCCGATCGCAGATCTCAGCTACGGTGTCGTTGGCGATCCGGGCAAGAGTCGCAGCATCGGCAGGCGTCGCGGCAAGGACCTCGACGGGGGGCGAAGACAAGGACAGCACCTGATAGTAGTCGTCGAAGGCGTCCATGACCCGCAAGCGGATATCGAGATCCATCAACATCGGCACACCCGTGACCCGCTTCCCCATGTCGAGAAATCTCGGCACGTAGCGCTGTACAGCCTCGAAGTAAGGCTTTGGCCAGATATGGTTGAAGATGTCGACTTTCATGCTCGCTACGCCCTGAGTGAGCCCGTGATGGATCAATGGTTCATCATCACCCAAAGGCGTTGTACCCAGTCGCCGAGGAGACGGCTGACACCCGGTTTCGCAAATCAATCGCCCGATTCTGTAAATCGCCGTTTAGCGGCAGAACCCGTCGTCAGGCCATCGGTCAGTCGGTGATTGAAATACGGTAGGTAGCACTGCATTCTGCGCGGCATGACCCGAGCCAGCGCCGCGCGACCCACTGCACCGATCGACAACCACGCCGACGGATTCATTCGTACGTTGCTTGCCGGATCCGATGGCCGACTGTCACAAGCATTCGAAAACGCCTGGACGTCCCCGTACACCTCAAGGGTTGAAGCCAATGCTGAGCGCGGCGTGACGCGCTTTCTGGTCGACCGGAATCTTCCCAATTCAACGGGACGCTACGAACTATTCACGATCCGCGATCAGATTCGGGTCGTGATTGAGGATCTGCAAAATGCAGGGCCGCGTGCCGAGCGGGCGCCGGGCGAAAATCTCATCTCTTTCCGAATACAGTTGGCAGGGGAATTTGTTGCGGGAATCGGTGGCAGCGATCCCGTGCATTTTCACTGCCCACACCTCGGTGCGAGGTTCCAGCCGCGAGGAACATCGCTGCGCTTGTTCTTTCCCGCCGCGCCCCTCGCACGCTCCGTCACGCTGTTCTGCTCGCCGCAGTTCCTGCTTGGCAACCTGGTCACCGAACGCGACACCCTCCCGTTGCAGGCCATGCGCTTGCTGACCGCCTCGGCACCCGACTTCAGTTTCTGTCGGCTCACGGTCACCGCCGAAATCATCGAGTGTGCGCAGGCATTGCTGCATAACCCGATCAGCGGTCTGCTTCGCCTGCCGTATGCCGAGGCCAAGACGCTCGAACTGCTGACGCTATGTGTGGCTGCTTTCAGCCGGCTCGAGGAGTCTGCGGTGCAGCAGTTTTCCGAAACGGACGTCGGCCGCTTCCATCGGGCACGGGAAATTTTGGCGACCAAGTTCAGTCCGCCACCGACGATCGCTTCGCTGGCGCGAGAACTCGCCATCAACGAAACCAAGCTGAAGAGCGGCTTCAAAGCGCTATTCGGACACACCGTCTTTGAGTACGGTCACGAGTGCCGCATGCAGCATGCTCTGCACCTGCTTCGAGACAAACGCATTCGCATAAGCAAGGTCGCTGAGGCCGTCGGTTACCAACATCAAGGCACGTTTGCCTCCGCTTTTAAGGCGCACTTCGGTATCCGCCCGAAAGACGTCCGTCACCCGCCGGAACCCGAAGTCGCGCGCTCGATCAGGCAAGCAGAGCGCGGGTGACAAAAAACGACCCCGCATACGCGGGGTCGCCGGTCTGAAATCGAGTTCAGAAGCCGATGCGGAACTGCAAAGTTATCTCGCGAGGTCTGTCGGTCTGGGCAAACTTGGATTGACCAGCCGACGGGGCATTCGCAATCCAATGCGAGGTCAACTCATTCGACAAGTTACGCCCGGACAGCCCGACATCCCAAGAGCCGTCCTCAGCAGCGAAACCCAAGCGCGCGTCGTATTTTTCGTAACCGGCCTGCGCGGTGAACGGATCGGCGTCAAAGTTGGTGTTGAACTTGTCGGTGTAGAAAACCGAGGCCATCGCCCGCAGTTGCACCGCGTCACCGAACCAAGTCATACCGGTCGGGTAGCGGAAGTCGACTGCGAAGGTTCCCGATAAATCGGGTGCAAACGAGGTGGATTTGCCCGATAGATCCTGACCGAATACGGGGGCGCCACCGACAGTGCCGATTTGCACGCAACCTTGAGCGACGGTCTGTGCGGGATTTTGCCAGCACTGCGCTTTCTCGAATGACAAATATGAAGAATCGAGCTTGGTCAGTGCCAAAGACAAAGTGACGTAATCGTTGGCCTGGAGCGCCGCGTCGATTTCGATACCTTGCGAGCGAGCCTTACCGGCGTTAAGCACGCGGAAGTTAGCAGTCAGGGTGTCGAGCTGCGTAACCTGCAGATTGTTGTAATCGCCTCGGAACGCAGCGAAGTTGATCCGGGCCCGATCATCAAGCAGGGACAGCTTGCCGCCCACTTCAGCGTACTCGACTGTCTCCGGACGGAACTGCAGGTCCGCCAAAACGGACGTATTGACGTCGAGATCGATACCGCCGGCCTTGAACCCTTCACGGTAAGAGGCGTACCACAGCATGCCCGCAGACGGTCGCCATTCAAGCGTAAGCGCCGGATCCGTGCTCGAATCCTTGCGCGACAGTGTCAGCGGAAGGAATGGCAGTGCGGGACCGATGCGAGTTTTGACCGTGGGCGTCACCTGCCAGAGATCGACACTCATGTTGCCGGTCTTCTCGACCTTCGAGTAACGGACGCCTAGCCGCGCCGTCAGCGCATCGGTGAATTCGTAAGCTAGTTCGGCGAACGCAGACTCCGTCGTGGCCGTCTGCGATTGGCGGCTGTCCGTAGCCATAGCCATCGGTGCCGTCAGTATCTGACGGCTGGCGCCGGAATTTCGTTGCTCGTCACGATACACGCCGGCGAGCCAAGACAGGGCGCCGTCACCCTTGGAGACGGCGCGCAACTCCTGGCTGTCGAGCTTGACGTTCTGCGTACCCTCGAGAACGTTACGCTGCAACACGTTGTGATCAGGTTTGAGCGCGGTGAAATTGTCCTGCTCATAGTGGCCCATGATCAGCGAAACATCGGCAGGCTCCGTCGCCCAATCGAGACGCACCAGCGCATTGTCGAGGGTCAATTCCTGGTTCTCCGGACCACCGTTGCGGCCTGACAGGAACGGATCCGCAGCCGGCTGGAATGACGCCGGGTTGTAGCGGACGGCACGTTTGAGATCGAACACGCAATCCTCGACGGTGGGATCGCGCGGTGCGGTCGGCAGGCAGTTCATAAGCTGCGTGAAACGACCGTTCTGCTCGTAGCGTAGCGATTCGTATTTCGCGAACACGGTCAACGAGTCGGACAAGTCTGCTTCGATACTCAGTCGCCCGGCCATATCTTTGATGGCCGGGTTCTTTTTGCCGGTTCCAAGGTTGTCCATGTAGCCGGTCATCTCGGTATTCTTCACCGCGAGCCGTGCACGAACCCTATCGCTCAGCGGCCCGGAAATGCTCGCGGCAAGGGCTCGCTCCTCGGCCTCGAATTCATAGCTGGCATTGAGATTGGCTGAAAACTCTTTGGTCGGTCGCGCGCCGACGATGGCGATTGCGCCGGCAATCGCATTCTTGCCGAGGTAGGTGGGCTGTGGCCCCTTGAGGATTTCGATCTGCGCCACATCGAGAAAGGCGAGGCGCTGGGACTGGGCATTGCCGAACCAGACGCCATCAATGTAGATCGGAGCCGACTGATCAAACCCGCTGGCGAAGCCCGAACCGATGCCCCGGATGAACAAGGCGTCGTTTGCGCCGCCCTGACCGATATGGACCGCCGGCATTTCGACGTCATCGAAACGCTTGATCGCCATGTTTTCCAGCTGCTCAGCGGTCACCGCGGCGACAGCCAGCGACACATCCTGCAGGTTGGCGTCGCGCTTGGTAGCCGTAATGATGATTTCCTCGAGCCCTTGTTGTTGCGCCGAAGCGACGCCGCTCGACAACAAGGTGAGGCCGACCGCCAGCGCAAGCGCCCTCGCGGAACAAATTGGTTTTTCGGACGACGTCAGCATGGCAGTTCCCCCCCAACAATCGGGACGTGTAGACGGTATCAAGCATTTGTACACAGGCCGACGCCCTGCCGGTTTCATGGAATTGGCCAGATTCTTTCGCCTTCCGACGGAAATGCTGCCGAAGGAAAGCCTAAACCGCGGCTCTGACCTCGAAATCTGTAGGGCGCCTCAACAATCAACTTACGACACCACCTGGGTAGCAGGAATTGCCTCCAACTCTGCGAGGCTGGGAACGAACAAGTCCGGGGTGAGTTCGTGATCGTCTACTCCAGACGGAGCGTATTTTGATAAATCCTCGATTCCATGCGCTCGGAGCACTTCATCGTCGATCAGAAACCTGCCGTTTACCGAGGCCGGATCGCTACTGAGAATCCACCATGCTGCATCGGCCATGATCTCGGGCGAGCGAAGATTACCGACGTCCATGCGGCGACGTATCTCCCGCATCGCTGCGGTATCGATGGCAGTTCGCGGCCACAAGGCATTAACGGCTATGCGGCCATTAAACTCAGCCGCCGCCCCGAGAACCAGCAAACTCATCCCATACTTGGTGATGCTGTACGGAGCATGCGGCGCGAACCACCGCGTCTCAACACTCAGCGGCGGAGAAATGGACAGTACGTGGGCGTGATCGGATCGGAGCAAATGAGGCAGAGCGTGCTGCAGGGTTATGAGACTGCCTCGAACATTCACGGCGTGCATCAAATCGAATCGATCAAGCGGAGTTCCGGCGATATTTGCGAGTCTCACAGCACTGGCATTGTTGACAAGTATGTCTATGCCGCCGAATTCGTTGACAGTCTTACCAATGGCTTTTGCGACCTGATCTTCGTCTCGAACATCGCATACCAATGGCAGCGCACGACCCCCCTGCGCGACGATCTCCGCAGCCGCCGTATGGATCGTCCCCGGCAAGGCGCGGTGCGGTGTATCCGTCTTTGCGGCGATCGCTATGTTCGCACCATCCTTTGCCGCGCGACGCGCGATAGCAAGGCCGATACCCCGCGAAGCTCCAGTGATGAATAATGTTCGGCCTTGCAGCGTCCGTCTCATCGCCGTGGCTTCCCTGCTGCATCGATCGCCCAATCGGTCTTTGGCAAGCTCTCTACGCACCGGGTATCGAGGGGCGCTTTGGTATCGGTGTAAAAACTGCGCATCAACTCCGCGGCGCAGTCCAGTTGACGAAGCAGAACGAAATGCGTGGTCTTCGGGAACACGACGGTCCGGACGTCATGCATCGACTGAGCCACCTGATCGCTCCAGGTCTTGGGAGTAGTCAGGTCGAGCTGTCCGACGAGCATCAACGCCGGAACAGTCGACTTTGGTACGACCAACGTTTCGGCAGCGCTTCGCTCGAAGCCCATGCGCGTACAAAAAATGGACCAATCCCAGGACTCACCGTCGACCATGCGAACACCTCGACGCACGGCATCCGGGACAACGCGTCGCGCGGGAGTTTGTCGATCGGGATCTTTGGCTCGCGGATGTTCGTCACGGCATACGGAACTTGGCCACGTGAATGCCGGATCCTTGCCACCGCTACCTTGAGGCTCATCCGCGAGACGAAGGCTCGCCCAGACACGATGATCGCCGCTGGCGCTGCGCGCAACCGCGAGCGGGATGCGTCCGCGTCGGTCCGGGTCTGTCATCGCATAGCGGATCAGCGCCAGATACTCCGCATTAGAGACGATTTCCTTACCGATACGGCGGGGTCGTTGCTCCAGTTCTGTGGCGACGCTACCCAACTGCTGCTCGAACGACGGAAACGCGCTGTGACAAATTACAGATGCCGCGCATTCATCGATGAGGTCCAGCAAGGGATCAAGCAGGAATGAATCGGCGAACGCGTTCGATTCAATTCCCGACATACCGTCGAGTACGATGCCACCGATTCCGGCCGAATCGATCCCCAGCAGACGCTGCGCGATGGTCGTGCCGTAGGACACCCCGTAGACGTTCCAGCGCGATATGCCGAGCGCGACCCGCAAATCACTCAGGTCCTCGGCAGCCTCGTAAGGGCCGTAAAGGTTGACGTTCAGCCGCTCCTCGAGATGCTTGCGGCAAGCGGCAACCTTAACGGGGTCAGCACCGGGCACAGCGGCGTCCAACCCCTCGGCGTACTCGGGGCAGGACATATCCGGTCGCCCCCACGGTGTCGAACCACGATGATCTACAAAGATGACCGTATCGTGTTGCGAAAGATGAGTTGCCAGACGCGACTGGCGCCGCAGCATCTTCAAGCTGGAACCGTTACCACCCATAACGAACAACAGCGGCTCACGCCCCGTATCTGCTTTTTCGGCTTGTACCACCACGAAATCGATAGCGACGGTGCGCCCGCCGGGTAGACGCCTGTCTTCGGGTACGATGAGGCGTCCACAACTTGTGCGCTCGGCGATGGCCGGGGCGATCACGATGGGGCAAGTAGACGGCTCAACTGCGCGACGCGGGATCTCAGGCGCGATCGCGCCGAGCACAGTTGTCGTGAAACACAATATCAAAGCCACGGCAGCGAACGCGGCCACAGCGACGCGAACGCCGGCAGGGCGTGCGCTGTCTAATTTGCGCATCATAAGATCCTCATACTCGCTAGATATCCCCAGTCCCGAATGACCTTGCCATCGGGGAGCAGCCCGCGAAAGGGACGCCGATCAAAAGACGTCGGATCGCTGCCAACTTCGGTCGTGCTGCACCAGTCGCTCGACGGGCTTCGCTAATCCCGCTTGGGCTTGTCAGCCGAGAGGCGGATTGCGCGGCACCTTCGGAATCTCATCGTCCATGCGCACCCACCGCTGCGCGGACTCGCACCAGATGTTGATCTGCGGCTGCACCCACGCGGTGTCATCGAGCGAGCCCGCTTTGAGCCAGTCCAATTGCGGCGTCGCGGCAGCCTGCGAGAATATGGGGGATCCGCAGGTTGCACAAAAGCGGCGATTGACCGCCAAGCCGCTATCGCCTGTGTCGCCATACGACTCCGGCTCGCGCCCCTCAAATCTCAGCGATCCCTTGGGGATCGCAATGACCACCGAGAACGCGGTACCCGACTGACGCTGACAGCTTTTGCAGTGACACACCGCCGTCATCAACGGCTCGGCGTCGGTGTGGTAGCGAACTGCACCGCATAGACATCCACCTTTTATCTTGCTCATAAACTCTCCTGCCTTTTCCACCACCTAAAATTTATGGGTCGACAACAACAGATTGGTTTCCGTGTTGGCAATACCCTCGAGAAGCCGCACACGCGCCAGCACTCGATCAAACTCCTCGAGGCTGTCGGCCCGGACTTCGGCCACAAGGTCCCATCGTCCGTTCGTGGTGTGTAACTGCGTGATGGCAGGATCACCGAGCAGCGCGCGCTGCACTGGTCCTGCTCGGTTGCCTTCGACCTCGATCATCATCAAGCCCCTGACGCGACGCTCCGCATCGACCTGCGGCTTGAGACGGACGGAGTAGCCGACGATGATTCCCGCCGCTTCGAGGCGTGCCATCCGATTTTGTATCGTCCCACGAGCAACGCCCAACTGCTTGGCTAGCGCAGCAATCGACTCGCGTCCATCTGCCCGCAAAGCAAAGATCAATTTTTTGTCTAGATCATCCATTGGCATGACCTGCAAGGTCGTTGCTCACTATGCACAGGTGTATTGGCAATTCTGTTCAAAAAAACTGGAAATCCGTTCAATTGTTGGTCTGTCCGCTGGTCTCCTTTCAAACGCATACTTGTTCATTAGTAGAGGAGAACACAAGTATGGACTACATTGGAACAGCGCGGATACGTGAACTCGTTGCGCGCACCGGCGAAAAGGAATTTCTCCAAGGACTGGTCACCGAGCTGGAGAAAGACTTCCTGCGCTGGCATGAATTCGATAAATCCCCTCGGTATGCCTGTTACTCACGCGTTGGTGTCATTGAGCTGATGCCGGCAAGCGACGGCGAGCAATTCAGTTTCAAGTATGTGAACGGGCACCCTGGCAATACAAATAAGGGACTATTGACAGTGGCCGCCTTCGGGGTGCTGGCCGATGTTGCTTCAGGTTATCCCGTATTGCTGTCCGAGTTGACGGTAGCCACTGCTTTGCGGACTGCAGCCACGTCTGTGCTGGCCGCACGCGTTTGCGCTCGAGCCGACAGTCGCTGCATGGCGCTGATCGGCAACGGCGCGCAGAGTGAATTTCAAGCCATCGCCTTCCATGCGCTCGGCGGAATCCGTGAACTTCGGTTGTTCGATACCGATCCGCGGGCAACCAACAAGTTGGAAGCAAATCTGGCTGCACTTGCGCTTCCAGGATTGAGAGTGATCCGCTGCGCCAACGCGGCCGAGGCAGTGCGCGGTGCCGACATCGTCACGACGGCGACCGCGGACAAGCGCAAAGCCATCATTCTTACGCCCGAAATGGTGGTACCGGGCATGCACTTGAACGCCTTGGGCGGTGACTGCCCGGGAAAAACCGAACTGGATGTACGCATTCTATTGCGCGACGACGTCAGAGTGATCGTCGAGTATGAGCCTCAGTCGCGAATCGAAGGCGAAATCCAACAGGTGCCTCAAGACTTCAAGGTCACCGAACTCAGCGATGTGCTCAGCCGCCGCGTGCGCGCGCGTACAACGGATACGGAGGTCACAGTCTTCGATTCCGTCGGTTTCGCGCTTGAGGATTTTTCGGCGCTTCGCTACCTGCATCGACTCCACCGAAGGTATGGGGCCAGCGACGGCATCGATTTGATTCCTACGCTGCAGGATCCGAAAGATCTGCATGCCGTACTCCGCAACCCACAGACTAGTCGCAGCGCAGCATGAGGGCGGCGCTTATAGGCGCGCCGACGGATGTCGGCGGCGGAGCACGTGGTGCGTCGATGGGGCCGGACGCATTGCGAGTCGCGGGACTCGAGCGGGCCCTGCGAACGCTCGGGGTCGATGTCCAAGATCGCGGTAACTTGAGCGGCCCCAATAATCCGGAACAAGAGTCGATCGCTGGACACCGGCACCTTGCCGAGGTGGCTGCCTGGGTTGGTCAGGTACGCTTGAGCACGAGTCTGGCGTTGAACGACGGCCGGATTCCCATTCTGCTCGGGGGCGATCACTCTTTGGCCATCGGCTCCATCAGCGCCGTAGCAGAGCACTGTCGCCGCAACGATCGACGCCTGCGCGTGCTGTGGTTCGATGCGCATCCGGACTTCAACACATCGGAGTTTTCACCGAGCGGCAATCTGCATGGCATGCCAGTGGCGTGCTTGTGCGGTCTCGGACCGCAGCAAATCGTCGATACGGTCGGAGGCGGTGCGACGATATCGCCGTCGCAGTTCCGCCAGATCGGCATTCGCAGCGTCGACCGCGGCGAGCGGGCGCTGCTGCAGCAATACGGCGTGATGGTTTTCGATATGCGCACGATCGATGAAATAGGCATGCGCGCAGTTATGGAGCGCTCTCTAGCGGACATCGACGAGGACACCCATCTGCATATCAGTCTCGACGTCGACTTCCTTGACGGTGAACTGGCACCTGGGGTTGCCACCGCCGTACCAGGCGGTCCTACCTACCGGGAGGCGCAATTGTGCATGGAAATGATTGCCGATACCGGATGCTTGGGTTCACTTGATGTAGTGGAGTTGAACCCCGCTTTCGACCAATGCAACCGCACCGGTCGGCTCGCCGTGGAGCTCATTGGATCCTTGTTCGGAAAAAGCACCCTGCTTCCCGGACGCCGCATTTCTTACGCTGGACTTGTTCCCATTAATTGAGGGAGACTCAACAACAGAATTTTTTGGAGGGATTGGTGGTGCAAACTGAATCCATAGCGGACATCATCCGTGAGCAAGGCGCGAACACACCCTCTCGACGGGCATTCATAGAGCCCGATAGGGAATGGACCTTTATACAACTCGATGAAACCACCAATCGCATCGCCACCGGGTTAATTGCTGCGGGTGTTGCAGCAGGCGATACAGTCGCCTGCCTGACCCGCAGCCTCGGCGCCTGTTTGCTGCTATCGGTCGCCGCCGCCAAATGCGGCGCTGTGTCCGTTCCGCTCAATTGGCGGCTCAAGCCTGGTGAAATCGATTACGCGATTCGACTCATCGAACCGAAGGTTCTGATCATGGATGGCGGGGTCGCCGAAGGACTCGCCGAACTCGCCCTCGCCTCGCGCATGACTGTTCTGATCGTCGATGGGACGGATCCGGCAACGGAATTCGGCACCTGGGCGGCGCGCCATCCCCCACAGGACCCGAACGTGCGCGTGAGCGAGGGCTCTGTGGCATTCCTGATGTTCTCCTCGGGGACTACCGGCCGACCGAAAGCCGTCTGCATCACTCACGAAGGGGTACTTGCTCACATCCGCTGTTGGACTGGACCGTTTGGCTTCAAAGGCGAGGACACCGTACACCTCAATGTCCTGCCGACCTTCCATGTTTCAGGATTGGTCAATGCCCTATGGGTGCTCGGCCTTGGGGGCACGGTAATCACCCGCGCGACATTCGATCCGGCGGACTTTCTAGCCGCTATTGCCCGCTACTCGGTGACCGATACATTCATGGTCCCCACCATGCTCGGCGCCATTCTGGCGTCACCAAAATTTGCGGTCACCGATCTGAGCACTCTGCAATGCATCGCCTACGGTGGATCGCCGATATCTCTGGAATTGCTCACACGATGCGTCCGCACCTTGCGCTGCGGCTTGCGGCAAGTCTACGGGATGACCGAGTCCTCAGGTTGCATCGCGCTGCTCCAGCCCGAAGATCATCGTCGCGGATTGGAGCATCCGGAGATTCTCAAGGCCGCGGGCCATCCCGGCGCACATTTTGACATCCGTATCGTCGACCCGCGCACCGGTGCGATCTGTGGCGAAGACCAAGTGGGCGAGATCTGGGTGAACTCGTGCCAAAACTTCGATGGCTACTTCAAGGATTCCGAGGCAACCAGACAGGCTTTCCCGGAGGGCCGACCGGGTTGGTACAGGACGGGCGATGCGGGATACCTGTCTGGGGGACTGCTTTACGTCAGCGACCGCATCAAGGACATGATTATCACAGGGGGAGAAAATGTGTATCCGGTCGAGGTCGAGCAGGTGCTCGCGACGCATACTGCCGTGCGCGATGTCGCAGTGATCGGCGTTCGTGACGACACCTGGGGCGAGAGTGTCCGCGCCTGCGTGGTGCTGCGAACCGGTACAACATCTAGTGAAGACGAACTGATCGCTTACAGTCGGCAAAGAATCGCCCACTATAAGTGTCCGAAGTCGGTGGTGTTCGTCGAGGAAATTCCGCGTAACCCGAGCGGCAAAATCCTCAAGACCGTGCTGCGCGAGAAATACGCCTGACGAGCGTCTTGCGACCGGCGTTGACCGAAACACTGGAGGGCGCCACCACCGGCACGCCCTCCGCTGCCACATGCCGACCCAAGAGCAGACGAGTTTCATTGCGCATGCGTCGGCCCTCGGCATCCGGTAAAAACTCAAGGTTATCGATGAGCACCGCCATGACCACACCGATCATCTGGCCGAGCTCGTTGGCGCGCGCCGCACTGAGACCGGGAGCTAACTGCCGCAGTTTCGCGCCCACGAGCGCGGCAGTGCGATCGCGCTGCTGACGCGTAATCTTCCAGATTAGCGGGTGCCGCTGATACGCGAAGAACACACTCATCAAGGAGCCGTGGCGACGCCATACCAGCGTCATCCGCCGTTCGAGGGTGTCGATGTAATCGGCAAAGTTTAGGCTCTCGTCCTCCGGAAGAGCTTCAAAGGCAGCCGCTTCGTCCGCCAACGCGCGCTCAAGCACGGTCAGGATCACCGAGGTCATGTCTGGAAAGAAGTGATAGAGACTGCCGATCTGGATACCGGCTGTGCGCGACAAGTCGTCCATGGTGATCTGCTCACAACGCTTTTTTCGAAGCAGTCGCTCGAAAGCGTCGAGTACGTCTCGCACGCGGTCCGAGCCGCGCTGCTGACTGGGCCGCCGCCGCAAGCTGGCAAGGGTCAGCCTATCAACTTCTGTATAGTGAGTCGGCGGTTGACGCTGGGTTGTTTTCTTCTTGGGCATCGCTGCGTAACCGGGCTGAAGGGCCTCTTTTATGCGTGCCGGGAAGTATAACCGTAGTTCACGCCCCCACCGTCACTCCTCAATAACCTCGTCTGTTAAGCCCGCTTTGCGCCGATCGCAAAAATCCCTCAATGCCTCGTCGGTTGCGGGATCGATGCCCGGATCGTTGTACTCGGCAAGCATCTGCTTCCAAACGTGATTGGCCCGTTGCTCGGCGGTCAGCCGTCCCTCGGCGGACCACTGCTCATAAGAGGCGTAGTCCGCAATGTTGGAGTGATGAAATGCTCCCTCGAAATTGGCTTGGGTATGCGCGCAGCCAAAAAAATGATTGCCTGGGCCCACTTCGCGGATAGCATCGAGCGCCAGCCCGCGAGGGCTGACATCGATGCCTGCAGCCACGGCGTGCAACATGGCCAACTGGTCGATATCCATGACAAATTTCTCGTAGGAAACGACCAACCCCGACTCGAGCCAGCCCGCGGCGTGGGTAACCAGATGCGCACCAGCAAGGAGAGTCGGCAGCAGTGTGTTTGCGGTCTCGTATCCAGCCTGCGCGTCGGCGACCTTCGATGAACAAAGAGCGCCTCCCGTTCGGCATGGAACGCCGAGACGCCGCGCCAACTGCGCGGTGGCAAAGATCATCTGGGTCGCCTCGGCGGTGCCGAACATCGGCGAACCACTGCGCATCGACACGGCGCCGCAGAAGGATCCCATGATCACCGGTGAGCCGGGTCGCACCAATTGCGTCAGCGCCATACCCGCCATAGTCTCAGCGAGTATCTCCGCAATACATCCGGCCACCGTTACCGGACCCATGGCACCCGCAAGCACAGCAGGCACGATGATGCAGCCTTGATTGCGCGAGGCAAACGCCCGTAAGGAACCAAGCATTCGGCCATCGAAAGTCAGCGGCGAATTCGAATTGATGTTGCCGAGCAATACGGGTTTCGTCTCGAGCGTGCCTTCGCCGAACACGATATCGGCCATCGCGATCGCATCAGCAGCGTGCCCCGGAGTCTCGGGTGTGCCTTCGCAGGCCTGATCGCTCCAACGAAAAGCCGCGTACTGCACATCGAGGTGCCGTTTGTTGGGAGGTAAGTCCATCGGCTCGCAGGCGCTGATACCCGTGAAGTGCAACGCGGGCGCCATGTGCGTCAACTTGACGAGGTTGACTACGTCCGCGATGGTGCCGTATCGGCGACCCCCGTCGAGGTCGGACACGAAAGGGGGGCCGGCCACCGGACCGAATGTCGTCGCGTCGCCACCGATGAGCAGATCACGGCGTGAGTCACGTGCGTGAAGCGTGAACTCGGTCGGGGCGCTCCGCAGCAAGGCCCGGCACATGCCTTTCGGTATGCGTACCCGTTCGCCGTTCACATCGGCGCCGGCGGCGCGCCACAAGCTCAGCGACGGCAGATCCCGGCGAAACTCAATGCCAATCTCCTGCAAGATGTCTTCGGCGGCTTTCTCTATGAGTTCTACTGCCTCCTGGCTGAGCAAATCCATGGGCGGCAAGCGTCGGCGAATCTGCCCAAGTTTCGTTGTTCCAATCTTCGATCTTGCCACCCGGCGAGCCGCTCTCGTACGGCGCAACACTTCTACACCCTCCGCCATGATCAACCTCCGGACGATTAACGCTCACTGTAAAACTTGAGTTTAGATCAAGTTTTAACGTATTGAGGGATATTGGATAAGCGACCGGTAAATTCCCATGGCGGGTTGATACTTGACGTCACCTCAACTGCGCTGGCAGTGTCACGGGCATCGTGCGCAGTGGAATCTCCGCCATCAATATGTTGCGTCCGCAGCCGACAGCCTTTGATCCGCAGTCTGTGCGCGAGCCATTGGCAGGCTGCCAATGACTTCCGGTAACGGCTCGACGGGGATCGCGATACTGTGGCCGGCGGGAATGGTGTTCCTGTGCGCCGAGGCGGGTGGATATTTGATGCCGTTGCTGCTTGGACCGGTGGCGGCTACGTATGGCATCGGTGAGGCAGCCGCGGGTCTTGTCATGGCGATGCAGCTCGGCGCGTTCGCCATCGCCGCCATCAGTTTTTCACCGTGGCTCGCAACGCTCAGCCCGCGGCGGGGTGCAGGGCTTGGGCTGGCCGGCATTGTTGTCGGGGATCTGCTCAGTGCCATGCAACCCGCCGTCTGGTCGCTCGTCGTCGGAAGGCTTTTTGCTGGCCTGGGAGAAGGCATCGCTGCGGCGGTCGCTACCGCCGTGATCGCCCGCACTGCCGATCCGGATCGCGCCTTTGCGCGCGTCTTCATCGCCGTGGTTCTAATGAGTCTCGCATTTTTCCTGCTTTTGCCCGGCGTGATGACAGGCCAGGATGCGCGATTGCTCTTCCTAGGCATGGCGGCGCTACCGCTGCTGGCACTGCTGGCGATCGCTTCATTGGCTGATAACGTGGAGGACGCCCGCTCTGAGCTCTCGTCGGCGCGCGGCGGAAGCTTGTCATTGCGTGCGGCGTCGCTTTGCGCAGCGATCGCCCTATTTTCTGTATCCGCCAACTCTTACTGGGTCTATCTCGAACGCATCGCCACCAATATCGGCATGACACCCGCTGCTTATGGCCGTGCTTTCGCCATCGCTTCGATCTGCGCGTTGACTGGACCGCTGGCGGCGGAGCGACTCGGCACGCGCGCCGGTCGTCTGCCACCGCTGGCTCTCGCCTGCGTGTTGTTGGCGGGTGGCGGGTGGATTGCGACGCACGCGGCAACGCACTTGGCTTTGGTGTTCGGCATTACCATCTCAAGTGCGGCACTGTTGTTTGGCATGCCTTACCTGCTCGGCTTGGCGGCAGAAGTCGACCCAACCGGGCGCGTCGCCGGTGCCAGTCGCGGCTTTAACAATATCGGATCGGCGCTTGCACCCGCATTGGCAGGCGTAGTGCTGGGCCTGACTGGCGCGTACACCAGCATCGGCTGGAGTGCAGTCGTCGCAGCCACCGCGTCTCTGGCGCTCATCCTGGGGTGTGCGCGCACTGCCCAGCGGAACACGGGTTGAGCTGCAGGGCCCGGATGTCGATGCGGTTCCGTCATACACCCTACTCCGGCTGGCGACTGCTGCGCGAAGCGCTAGCTGACCAACAAGGTTGGACGCCTGCTTGGGAGGATCGTGACCCTTCGAACAAATACGACATCGTCATCATCGGCGGCGGTGGTCACGGGCTCGCCACCGCTTACTATTTGGCGCGTAGTCACGGCATCGAAAACGTCGCGGTCTTGGAGAAAGGCTGGATAGGCGGTGGCAACACGGGACGAAATACCACCATCATCCGTTCTAATTATTTTCATCCTCAAAGTGCGGCACTGTACGACCTGTCCGTATCGCTGTACGAATCGCTGTCCAAGGAGCTCAATTACAACATCATGTTCTCGCAGCGGGGCATGATGGAAATTGCCCACGACCAACCGGAACTCGAAGCGATGGCGCGCGCAGCCAACGCGATGCGCATCAACGGCGTCGACATCGAGGTTATCGACCGCGAGGAAGCCCTGCGTCGGGAGCCGCTGCTCGACCCATCACCACGTTCCCGTTGGCCGATCTGCGGCGCGTTGCTGCAGCGGCGCGCGGGCACTGCGCGTCACGATGCGGTCGCGTGGGGTTACGCGCGTGCGGCTGCATCGCGCGGCGTTCATATCATTCAAGGCTGTGAAGTGCTCGGCTTTCGTCAGGATCACAGGCGCGTCATCGCAGTGCAAACCAACAGGGGCGAGGTTCGTGCAGAGCGGTTCGGGCTTGCTGTTGCGGGCAACTCCTCGGTGCTCGCTGGTCTGGCAGGATTCGAGTTGCCGCTGCAGAGCTACACTTTGCAGGCAATGGTGAGCGAGCCGGTAAAGCCGTGCCTGAATATGGTTTCTTTGTCGACGTCGACAGGTTCTTACATCAGCCAGTCTGATAAAGGCGAGTTGGTGATGGGTGGCAACCTGGATCGTTCTCCTTCTTACGCGCAGCGCGGCGGATTTCGCATCACACAGTCGGTGATCGCGCCTTTGCTCGAGATGTTTCCCTGCTTTTCGACGCTGAAACTGATGCGTCAATGGGGCGGTACGATTGATGCATCGCCCGACAATTCACCGATCATCGGGCCAGCACCGCTCGACGGGTTGTATCTCAACTGCGGTTGGGGCACGGGCGGATTCAAAGCCATTCCTGCCGGCGGCACGATGTTGGCGCATCTGCTGGCGACAGGGCGTCACCACCCGCTGTCCGAACCGTTCGACTATCGCCGCTTTGCGCGCGGCGAGCTGGTCGACGAAGGCCACGCCGGCGTGGCGCACTGAGAGCAGGTCATGCAGATCCTTCCCTGTCCCTATTGCGGGCCGCGATCCGATGCCGAATTCCACTACGTCGGGGACGCGGACAAACCGCGACCGTCGCGCGACTGCAGCGACGAGCAGTGGGTGCAATACCTACTGATGCGCCGCAATGCTCGCGGTGCCGCGCGTGAACTCTGGGTTCATCGCAGCGGCTGCGGACGATGGCTAGTCTTGGTTCGCGATACGGTGAACCACGAGGTACAAGCTGCGGAACCCATGAACCGATGAGCGAAGGATGAACAGCAGCCTACGACGTTTGGTTGAAGGTGGCGAGATAGATCGCAGTCGCAAGCTCGAATTCAGCTTCGACGGCCTCTCCCTTTTCGGTTATGAAGGCGACACCATTGCATCCGCCTTGCTCGCGGCGGACATTCCGGTGCTGGCTCGAAGCTTCAAGTATCACCGCCCGCGCGGCCTACTCGGCGCACACCACGAGGAGCCGAATGTCATCCTAGATCTTCAGCTTGGGACTCGACACGATCCGAATGCGCGAGCAACCGTGGAGCCGCTGCGCGATGGCATGCGGTTGGCATCGATTCACGCCAAAGGCACAGCGCGGCGCGACAAGTTGGCGATCGTCGATTACTTCGAACGTTTTATTCCCGCAGGTTTTTACTACAAGACTTTCATGTGGCCGAACTGGCACCTATACGAACCAGCCATCCGCAGGATGACAGGTCTCGGCCGCGTGGATGCCACCCGTCACATGCAGTCTGCGCCGCACCATCATCTCAGTGTGGATCTTTGTATCGTCGGCGCAGGCGCGGCGGGTCTGGCAGCCGCGCAAGCCGGGGTGCGCAGCGGACGAAGCGTGCTGCTCGTCGAACAGCGCACTCGTCTCGGCGGCGCGCTGCTCTGGCACGAAGCGACCATTGCTGACAGCCATGGTGCCCGATGGGCCGAAAGCGTTGCCGAATCGATCAGTGCCGCGGGCGCAAAACTGCTGATGCGGACCACTGCGGTAGGCCTTTATGACCATAACGCCGTGGTACTGCACGAACGCGATGGGGATGCCGGTCGCATCTGGCAAATTCGCGCTCGGCAAATCGTACTGGCCACCGGAGTCATCGAGCGGCCACTGCTGTTCGGCGACAACGACCTTCCCGGTGTCATGTTGGCCGATTCGTCACTCGAGTACCTGCGGCGCTATGCGGTGCTGGCCGGCCAGCGTATCGTCTTCGCGACCGGTAACGATACGACTTACGCTGCGGCACGGGCGTATGCGGCGGTCGGCGCAAGCTGCATCATCGTGGATTCGCGGCGAAACTCCTCGGCGATGGAGGCTGCCCGGGCGGCAGGTCTGGAAGTCATCGTCGGCGAGCGCGTCGAGCGTGCGCTTGGCGGACAGCGCATCCGAGGCGCTCGACTGTCTTCGGGTATGACGCTATCGGCCGATCTGCTCGCCGTTTCGGGCGGCTGGACGCCGCTCATCCACTTGTATTGTCACGCCCGTGGCCGGGCGCGCTGGGATCCACAGCGCGGTGCATTGCTACCTGGCGAGGCGCGGCCGGGACTGCGCGTAGTCGGCAGCGCTAACGGTGCTCGCTCACTATCCGAGGCCTTGGCCGAGGGAGCGGAAGCCGGCGGCGGCAACGCTGCCGATGCACCGGCCTGCGCGGATCTGCCTTTCGACTGGGGCGGCGCACCTGACACCCGGATGGCCTCTAGACGCTATAGGGTCTGGGTCGACCTGCAGCACGACGTCACGGCCAAAGACATCGCTCTTGCCGTACGCGAAAACTTTCGTGCCGTCGAGCATCTCAAACGCTACACCACTTTGGGTATGGCGAGCGATCAGGGTCGCACGTCGAATGTGAATGGGCTCGCGCTACTTGCCGTACACACCGGCAAGAGCATCGCCGACTCCGGGGTCACGACGTTCAGGCCGCCCTTCCTGCCGGTACCATTGGCTGCGATCACTGGAGCGCGGCGTGGCGAGTTGCAGGCGCCGCTGCGTCGCCTAGCGATCGAATCGGTGCACCGTGAGGAGGGCGCAGAACTTCGCGGCTACGGCGACACATTGCGACCCGCAGCGTATGGGCCCGTCGCCGACTCCATGCTTCGCGAATGCACGGCGGCACGCACGGGATGCGTGATCCTCGACGCCTCCACCTTGGGCAAGATCGAGGTGCTGGGACCGGATGCACCGGCTCTGCTCGACTTCGTCTTCTACACGCGCATGTCAACCCTGCTTCCCGGTCGCCTGCGATACGGGCTGGCACTGACCGAGAGCGGCGCAATTTTCGACGATGGTGTCGTGCTGCGCGCTGCCCCGGAACGCTTCGTGATTTCCTGCTCGAGCAGTCACGTTACGGCAATGGTGGCGCACCTCGAAGCTTGGCGTGAGGATCGCTTCGATCTCGCAAGGGTGTATGTACACGACACGACGCCACGCTGGTCGACTCTGGCCATTTCAGGCCCCGACTCGCAACGCGTGCTAGCCCAGCTCGACCCGGACATCGATCTCGATGATGCTGCCTTTCCGCACATGAGCGCCCGGGTTGGCAGCATTTTCGGCTACGACGCCAGGATCGCACGCGTGAGCTTTACAGGGGAGCGGTGCTACGAAGTGTCAGTGGCCGCGAGCCACGCGGAAGAGATCTGGCGCCGTACGCGCGCCGCGGGTGCAATACCCTTAGGTGTCGAGGCCCTCAGCGCGCTGCGCTGCGAAAAAGGCTTCATTCTGGTCGGTGTTGAGACCGATGGCGAAACCATGCCTCACGATATAGGCATGGGTCGCGCACGCGAGACACGCACCGACTCCTATGTTGGCGATCGCTCACTGCAAACCCCCGCAGCGCGAGGGACCGGCCGCAGACAGCTAGTGGGTATCGCCGCCGATGGCGACACGGTGTTACCTGTGGGTGCGCATGCGCTGCATCGCGACGCCGGGCGAAGGCGAAGTATTGGCTGGATTTCGAGCAGTCACTGGGGTGTAGGCGTCGGTCGACCGGTCGCATTGGCGATGATCGAGGATGGCGCATCGCGTCATGGCGAGTCGCTTGAATTCGAGCACTTTGGCACTCTGCACCGCGGCACGCTGGTGGCTCCTTGTTTTTACGACCCGAGCGGGGCACGACTCCATGTTCGACCGTAGCGGATTCTGGTCAACCGCACCGGATTGGCGGCAGACCGTTCATTTCACGGCTCGACTGCAACTGGCCGCGGCAGTTCTGCCCGCCGTCTGGCGCCTCAGTGGTTCCGCGAGCCGATCGGTGCTCGCGGAACTTGGTGTGCGCCACGCCCTCGGACCCCGTGATGCCTGCGATGCGGCGAACTATGCGCTGCGGCTTGCGCCAGACAGTGTGCTGCTCATCTGTCATCCGGCGGCGCACGCCGTGCTGCATGAACTCGGTGAGCATCCCCAACTCGTGGTTAGCGAATTGAGCGACGGCTTCGTCGGTATGGACATCACCGGGAGCGCAGCTCCGCTACTGCTGCAATTGGCAAACGAGTATCCCTTCATGGATCTGACCGATCGCCCGGAGGAATCCGCCCGCATGACATTCGCCGGTCTTCCGGTCGTTGTGATGCGACGGCACGATGGCTGGAGGCTTCACGTGGAACGGCCTTGGGCCGCGGCGCTTTGGCGATGGTTGATGCAACATGTGCAGCACGTTGAGGAAGGCGGTCGAACATGAAATCCCACTATCGCGTCGTCATCATCGGCGGCGGCATCGTCGGTACCAGCGTGCTCTACCATCTGGCACGACACGGCTGGAGCGACGTGGCACTCATCGAGCGCAGCGAACTCACCGCCGGTTCCACCTGGCACGCGGCAGCGGGCTTCCACGCTCTCAACGACGATCCAAATATTGCCGCCTTGCAGGGCTATACGATCGGCCTTTACGCGGATATCGAGCGTGAGAGCGGTCAAAGCGTCGGTATGCATATGACCGGGGGCGTGAGCCTCGCGGCGTCCGAAGAACGCTGGCAGATGCTCAAAGCCGAGCGTGCGATGTACGAGACCATGGACATGGAGACCAAGCTGGTCACGCCCGAGCAGATCGTCGAGATGTGCCCGCTCGTCGACCCGAGCAGTCTCAAGGGCGGCCTGTTCGATGCACATGAAGGCTATGTCGACGCCCACGGCGCGACCCATGCCTTCGCCATCGCGGCGCGCAAACGCGGCGCCGACATCATCTTGCGCAACCGCGTGCTCGGGCTCACGCAACTTCCCGATGGTCACTGGGAACTCGAGACCGAACAGGGGCGCGTTATCGCGGAGCGCGTCGTCAACGCAGCAGGCCTTTGGGCGCGGCGTGTGGGTCGCATGGTTGGGGTTAATCTGCCCGTGACGCCGATGTCGCACCACTATCTCGTCACTGACGATGTGCCGATGTTGGCGAGTCTCGGTCGCGAGTTCGTCTCCGTCACAGACCTTGAGGGCTTCACCTATCTGCAGCCGCTGGGGAAAGGTGCGCTGCTGGGTGTTTACGAGCGGAATCCGCAGCATTGGCGCACGGAGGGCGCGCCGTGGGATTACGGCATGGATCTGCTGCCGCCCGACGTCGAGCGCATCCTGCCGGAACTCGAAATCGGCTTCGCGCGCTTTCCGGCACTCGCAGAAGTCGGCATCAAGCGTTGGGTCAACGGTGCGTTCACCTTCACGCCGGATGGCAACCCCTTGGTCGGACCGGTTCCCGGTCTACGCAACTACTGGGTCGCTTGTGGCTGCATGGGTGGTTTCTCGCAAGGCGGCGCGATCGGTCTGACGCTCGCGCGTTGGATGATCGACGGCGATCCCGGGTACGACATATTCGGCATGGATGTTGCCCGCTACGGGGCGTTCGCGGCGGAGGATCGCTACCTGCGCGATACCACGCGACAGTTCTACGCGCGGCGGTTCGTGATCTCCTATCCGAACGAAGAACTGCCGGCCGGCCGACCACTCAAGACTTCGCCGGTGCACGACCTGCTCGCCGCCGAGGGCGCGCGCTTTGGGGTGAACTGGGGAATGGAGACACCGCAGTATTTCGTCGCGAGCGACGCGACGAGCGACGGCGGCACAAGCGCCTTCGTCGAGAACCTGAGCATGCGCCGCTCCAACGCCCACCGATTCGTCGCCGACGAAGTGCGCGCCGTGCGCGAGGCCGCGGGCATGTTCGACGCCTCGGTGTACGCGCGCTACGAAGTGAGCGGCCCCGGCGCCAAGGCCTGGCTCGACCGACTGCTCGCCTGCAAGCTGCCGGCTGTCGGGCGCGTGCGACTCGCACCCATGCTCGGCCACAGCGGCAAACTCATGGGAGATCTCACAGTCAGTCGATTAGCCGAGGACCGATTCTGGTTGATCGGCTCCTACTATCTGCAGGAATGGCATGGGCGCTGGTTCAAAGAATTACTGCCCGCGCAGGGAGTGACGCTGCGCAACCTTAGCGACACTTGGTCTGGTTTTGCGCTCTCGGGGCCGCTCGCGCGCCAGATCGTACAGTCGATCGTCGCTCGCGACCTGTCTAACACGGTCTTTCCGTTTATGTCTTGTGCCGAAGTGGGCATGGGGCTCGGCAGTGGTGTCTTGGCTCGACTTTCGCTGACCGGCGAACTCGGGTACGAACTTTACGTTCCGGCGTCGCAACAGCGGATGTTGTACGACGCACTGATGGACGCGGGGCGCGCACTTGGTCTGCGCAACATCGGCAACCGCGCGCTTGATTCGCTGCGGCTCGAGAAGAGCTACGGCATCTGGTCGACCGAGTTCACCCAGTCGATCACCCCAGCGATGTGCGGACTCGAACGACACGTGGCGTTCGACAAGAGCGATTTCATAGGTCGTGACGCGGCGTTGCGCGAACGCGATACGCCAGCGCCTCGCAAGCTCGTTACGCTCGCAGTTGATGCCACGGACGCCGATGCTTCGGGGTTCGAGCCCGTCAAGCTTGACGGGCGGTTGGTCGGCTACACCACCTCGGGGGCGTATGGCCACCATGTCGGCCAGAGCCTCGCCCTCGCCTATGTGGATCGCGAAGTGGTGCGCGATCTCGCGGCTAGCGGCGACGGACGCGGCGGCAACAACAGCGGGCCCGCCGCGACGCTCACCGTCGACGTGATCGGCGAGACCCGCGCTGCGCGCATCCTGCGCGAGGCGGCATGGGACCCGAAGGGAACGCGCATCCGAAGTTGAGGTAGCGCGCGTCAGGTCTACTCCAACCCCCGCACCGCGCGCTGCGCCGCGGCGAGTTTGAGGCGCGACACTCGTCCCAGTCGCGCGCTGCGGCGGATCTTCCAAAGATCATGGTCCATCTGCAGCGTGAGCCAACTCTCCGGCGAGCGGCCGAGGCACTTGGCGAGGCGCAATGCCATCTCCGGGCTGATACCGCTTCGGCCGGTGAGGATGCGGTTGAGCGTCGAGGGCGAGACATCAAGGCTCGCGGCCAACTCGCGACCGGTGATGCCGTTCGGCTTGAGATAGACGGCGTCGATGAATTCGCCGGGATGCGGCGGGTCGTGCATGGCCATCAGTGATAGTCCTCGTAGTCGACGGCATGCGCATGGCCGCCGTGGAAGCCAAACGTCAGCCGCCAGTTCCCGTCCACCCATACGGACCAGCGCCCCTTCTGGTCGCCCCTAAGGGCGTGCAGACGCAGACCGGGGATGTCCATGTCGCCGATCACGTGGGAGGACTCCAGGGCGGCCAACAAGATGCGGAGCCGGGCGGCATGCCTCGGCTGGATGCCGGCCAAGCTGCCCGTATCGTGGTACCTCTGCAGGCCCTTGTGACGGAAGCCCACGATCACGACGCACCTTTATAGCATGTTGCGCAACGCGCAACAATTACCGCTGCGTTCTTTGTCCGTTTGCTGCCCATCGCGGGTCATGATGGGTCCCGCTCCGGACACGCGCCAGCGCCGAATCCGGTGGAGTCCTGCCGATTCTCCCCCGTCCGACCACACCCCAACCGCCGCGGTGACGGTCGCCCGCGCGCTCGATCGGCGGTTCAAACAGACATCGCATATGACTGTCTTCCTGTTGAATGGAAGAAAGTCACGACTGTTGTCCAAGAGCCGCTCGTTTAGACTTAGCACCATGACTTTGCACACCCTGAAGAACGTCCGCGCCTGGACGGAGGGCGTGGAGGTCGATCGCGACGCGGTCGAGCAGCTGCGCCGCCTCGCCGCGCTGCCGGTGCTCAGCGGCCCCATCGCCGTGATGCCGGATGTGCACCTCGGCAAGGGCTCGACAGTGGGCACGGTGATCCCGACCCG
>VEQP01000041.1 GCA_018883185.1 Nevskiaceae bacterium
CGCCAAGCGCGTAGGACGAGATGTTGAAGTACGTGCCGTTGACGAAAGTCGTACCGACGGCGCAGGACAGAAACGCCTTCGTGTTGTCGTCGTTATATGCGCCGCCTTCCCAATTCCCTACTTTAATTTTCTCAATTAGCGCCGCGTTCGCAGCGAAAGGTGCTGTGAGGGCGAGGGCTGCCGCGACTAGTTTCGAAGCGCGCTTGACCATTCGGGATAGTCCTTAAAAGGGTGAATGTATTAACACTACCTAATATTTGTCGGCCCCAAGAAGTTTGGCTGCAACCTTTCATCGGTCACGCATCGCGCTCCACCAGTTCCAACCGGGACATATCGCTTTACTGTTTTGTCTCTGATGTAGAAAATGTTGTTGCATGCCATCTTTCTTGCCATGCAGTTAGAGAAACTCGTGTAAGTAGCGAAGTTTACTGTGCCGCAAAAAATTGCCCCGCCGTTTGAGCAGCCGCCAACATCGGCTCCATTTACAAAGTTCCATATCTCAGTCCCATCGGACGCGACGGTCTTAATCACAGGTACTGTTAGAAAAATGGGATGTGTTTCCAACGCTGCAACCGGTTGATCAACCCAAGCGTCTAAATCAACTTGCCGAACCACAAGACTCCCGCAGGCTACGAGTAGTGAGGAGAGCAATACGTACGCGAGCATCAGACAGATTTTCATTGGCGCTTCCAGTTGGATAAAAAGTAAAGGGCGTTCAGGGTCGGCGCGTGGTCCTAAAACCACAGGAGGTGCTTGCGCATTCAGTTGGCGCTGCTGTGTGACAGATTCTCGCGCGTAAGTTGGGCTATCTGCGAAGGCAGCATTACAGTCACCGTCAAAAAAACCTCCATCAAACGGTCGGCTCGGCGTTCCCACCGCTCATCAGAGCATTCTCGTTTCCATGCCGACTGGGCGGGGCTTTTCTCCGGCCGTCTTATTTTCATCGCCGTTGGTTCCGTTGTAAGTACATCTACATACCTTGGTGATTAGAGTAGAACCGTGCTGCTGCGCCGCGTTTGACTGATACCCGCTCGGTATAACGCGCAACCATCATGACTGACTTCCATGAACCTACCGATCACCTGTAGCAACAAGATTTCTTTGCCGAGCGTAGATGTTGAGGTCTCGCCGCGCTAGGGGTTCCCCACCTTTTCCATCTGTCGGAAGGCCCGATCTCGGTAGGTCGTCTAGAAGGACTACGTTCATTGAATAGCGGAGAGAGTAGAGCGATCTCAACCGCCCGTAAGGACCTGATTGTAGGGGTATTTCTGGGGGTACGTATAAAAAAGGGTTAAATAATAATGTTATAAATCATTAGTTTACGGTTTAAATTCGGTAGCCTCCCTTTCCACCAATTAAATTACGTACGCCAGTCGGTCTGACCTGCCGAAAGTGACGGGTTCGAGCGTGTTACGCGGCCCAGAACTGCACCGGCTGCGCTAGGAACTGCTCGACCGAAATGCCGTCCCCGCCGATGAGCAGCGTCCGGTGCGTATTGAACGACTCTGTGAACGCGGCGGTACCCCGATGTGCGGTGGGTGCACGCCCACTCTTAACTTCTATCGCGATCACGCGCGATCGAACCTTGATGATGAAATCGACTTCCCGACCGCGGTCGTTCCAGTAGAACAGTTCGCACTCTCCGGCTGCGGCCGCATTGGCCAGATGCGCTCCAACCGCAGATTCGACCAGTCGGCCGCGGAACTCCCGATCTGTGCGCAGTTCGTCGGGGTCGGTTCCCGACATCACCGTCATGAGCGCGGTATTGAGCACCTGCAATTTGGGGCTGGAGCCGCGACTGCGTGCGCGGTCACCGGCGTACTTCTGCAGACCGCAGACCATGCCCGCGGCGGCCAGCAGGTCGAGGTAGTGGGCGAGGGTGGTCGTGTTGCCGGCATCTTGCAGTTGCCCGAGCATCTTGGTGTAGGACAGCACCTGGCCTGAGTAGCGGCACGCGAGCTCGAACAGCCGCCGGAGCAGCGCGGGCTTGTCGACGCGCGTCAGCAGCAGCACATCGCGTGCGATCGAGGTTTCGATGAGGCTATCCGCGATGTATCGAGCCCAACGCTGATGATCGCCAATGAGCGGCGCGGCACCCGGGTAGCCGCCAAAGTAGAGGAACTGCTCCGACGACCAGCCGAAGGCCTCACGCATTTCGCTGAAAGACCAATGTGGCAGACGCAGCGTCTCGAAGCGCCCGGCGAGACTCTCGGTGAGGCCTTGCGCGATCAGCAGCGGCGCTGATCCGAGCAGGACGACCTTCAGCGGACGCTTGCGGCGCGTGTCCTCGTCCCAGAGTCGTTTGACGGTTTCGGACCAGCCGGGGATCTTCTGGATTTCATCGAGTACCAGCACAGCGCCCGGCTTGCCAGCGATGTCGAGCCGCGCGGCGTCCCATTGCTGGCTGATCCAGTCCCCGCCGCGCAGCGTAGGCTCATCGGCGCTGGCGTAGCGCACCGGCAGATCGAGATCGTCGGTCACCTGCTGGACCAGCGTCGACTTGCCGACTTGGCGCGGACCTGCAACCACCTGCAGAAAGCGACGCGGCTCAATCAGTCGCGAGGTCAGGATCGACCCCTGTGCTCGCCGGAAGGGAGGTTTTCGACTACTCACAATATTGAGTATTTTTACTCAATGCGGCGCGGAAAGTAAATCCAGATCAGACTCGCCGCGAAGGCGCCGCCGTGACAGCACCCAAGATGTCAGTTATTGGCGCAGCCCAGGGCACTCGTGCAGATCTGCGCGCTCTGTGCGGCGCGCGCGGCGTTCTCGGCGTCGACCTTAATTTTCAATTCGAGTTGGTCCCGGGTGAGGCACTCCTCTTTCGCGAACCGTGAGCCGAGGGTGACTTCCTTTCGGCAGTAGCGCAGCTCCTCACCGCGGAGGGTTTTGACACGCCAGCCGGGCGGGACCCTGAACTGCGCGGGAGTCGGCGGCTCTGCATTCGAGGGCACAGCGAGGCAGAGCGCGATGACCGAAAGCGTAAAAGCAATCGCTTGCATGGGGTCATTTAAGCACCTGCGGCCACTCCGTTGGTAGGCCTCGAGTGCGGCCAGCTCGATCGCAGCGCCGGCGCCGATGCGGGAAGTGTTGTGCTAGCCTCGCCGAATGAAATACTTGATCTCGTTACTGTTGGTTGTGCTGCCACTCGGCTCCGCGGCGCTCTTCGCGATGCCGACTGTGCTCGTGCGCCTGGCCTCGCAGGCCGACAAGGTTCTCGTTTACTGATCGACCCGACCTTTTTCAGGCGGTGCAGCCGCCGTTACTTTCGGAGGTCCCCGATGCGCGCGCGTTGTCTCTCCAGCGTTCGAATCCTGTTTCTCTTGGCGTCGCTACTCGGAGCCGCCTCGTCGGTCGTGACTAACGCCGCCGGGTCATCGGCTCGTCCGGCGAGCGGCGCCATCGACAGCGTTCTGTTGCAATGGCGCGCGCAACTCAAGGGCTGTGGTCAGCCGGCCGCGGCCGAGCTGTATCGGCTTCGCGATGTGGACGCACTGTTGCATGTCGCGATGTTTGAGGCGGTCAACTCGATCGAGCGCCGCTACACGCCCTTTGTGGCCTTCGTCGAGGCGGCGCCGGGCGCATCACCCGAGGCCGCCGCCGCCCAGGCTGCGCACGATGTCTTGATTGCGCAGTGCCCGCAGGCCGCTGCCGCTGCATCGGCCACGCTCAGTGCATCACTCGCGGAAGTGCGAGACGACAAGGCACGCGCCGCCGGTGTGGAGGTGGGCCGCAAAGCGGCGAGCGCCGCGCTGAAGGCGCGGGCATCCTCGGGTGCGAACGGCGGCGATCCCTATTGGCCGGAGCCTGCCCCCGGCTTGTTTGCATACCCCGCGGTCGAGCGGGGGCGCTTGTGGTCCAAGATGACACCGTGGGTGATGAAAACGCCTGATGAGTTGCGTCCGCCACCACCGCCGGCGCTCGACAGCGAGCAGTTCCTGCGCGCCCTTGAAGAGATTCAGCGAGTCGGCAGCCGCCGCTCGTCGGTGCGCACCCGAATGCAGTCTGATATCGCCGATTTCTGGGGTGCGAACGATGTGCGGTTCGTGGTTCGGCAGTTGGTCGGCTTGCCGGGACGTTCTCTGGTGCAGGATGCCCGCTTTCTGGCCTTGGCCGAGATGGCGTGGACCGACACCTTCGTGTCGATGATGGATGCGAAGTACGCCTATAACTTTTGGCGACCGGTCACGGCGATACGCCACTACGCCAAGGTGGGTGCGCCGCAGCTTCGTGGAGTGGCGCTCGCCATCGGTGACAAAGATTGGGAGCCGTTCGTTCCAAATCCGCCGCATCCGGAGTACACCTGCGGCCACTGCATGTCCGCAGCGGCGGTGGCGGCCGTGATCGAGGCGGAGTTCGGCGCGCGCATGCCCGAAATTGTGATCGACCGTGACAACGTGCTGACGCGTCGATTCACCTCGGCGCGCGACTATGCCGACGAGGTTGCCGCGGCGCGTCTCTATGGCGGTGTGCACTACTCGTTCTCGATCGACCTTGGGCGCCAGGCCGGTTTCGACATCGGACGTCTGGCGATAACTCGCTGGTTCAAACCGCTGTCAGCCGCAGGACAACGCACGCCGTGAGCGAAATTGAATTGCCGATCCATCAAGTCGACGCCTTTGCTGACCGACTGTTCGCCGGAAATCCCGCCGCGGTCGTGCCGTTGGTCGAATGGCTGCCCGAGGCGACGATGCAGGCCATTGCTGCCGAGAACAATCTGTCGGAGACCGCGTTCTTCGTGCCCGATGGGGCCGATTACGCACTGCGCTGGTTTACGCCGGCTTGGGAGGTCCCGCTTTGCGGCCACGCCACGCTTGCCTCGGCGTATGTGTTGATGACGATCCTGGAGCCGGGTCGGACGACGGTGCGCTTCCATTCGAAGTCCGGGCCGCTCACGGTTAGCAAGAACGGTGAGCTCTATACCCTCGATTTCCCGGCGCGCGATATCATTGACGACGTGGGCGGTGACTACGACGCCGTCGCCGAGGCGCTGGGGGCGAAGCCCATTTGGCTCAAGCGCTCCGCGTATCGCTATTTGGCTTATTTTGAGACGGCCGCCGAGGTCGCCGCGCTGAAGCCCGATTTCGGCAAGCTCAAGGCCACCCCGAAAGGCGCATGCATGGTGACCGCCCCCGGTACGGATTGCGACTTCGTCTCGCGCTATTTTGCGCCGATGGCGGGCGTCGATGAGGATCCGGTCACGGGCTCATCGCATTCGACGCTGATTCCATTCTGGTCGGCCAAGCTCAGTAAGAAGCAACTGCTCGCCCGTCAGCTATCGGCGCGCGGCGGCACGCTGTATTGCGAGGATCGCGGCGAGCGCGTGAGCTTCGCGGGCACGGCCAAGCTCTACCTCAGTGGCACGATCAGAGTGCCTGTGTAGTGCGGCTTCACGTCCGCCAATTCAGCGCTTGCTCCGAAGCAGCACGATGACATTCGAAATCGGGACGATGGCGCTTACGGCCAGATGCGCCAGCTGCGCTGGCTCGCCCAAAAGATAGAACAGCGACATCGACAAGCAAAACTGGCCGCCGGCGAGCAGAGCGAAGAATGCGGGCAGAGGCAGGCGCGGATAGAGGCGCCGCCACAAGGGATTCGTTTCTCCGGCGCGCCCGTCTTTCAGACCGATATGGGTGGTGAGGGCATCCAAGATGGCCAACACAGCCGCGATCCCTCCGATGTACCACTCCATGCTGTCAATCGCCGCTCGACTCACGGTCCCTTGGCTGCGTGCGCGGCATCGAGGCGGTTGCGAAGAATCCGCGCCCACGCGGCGGCGATGGTGCGCGCCTCCTGCGCATTGACCACGCTGTTGGTCAGTTGCATCGTGCCTGTATTGCGGGCCTCGCGTCGGTCGATGAAACGTGAAATCACTTGCCCGGATTCCGAGTCGATGAGTTCACCGACGAGGGTCATCTCGCCGGCCGAGAGCGTGTACGTGCGTGTGCGACCGGGCGACATCGTGTCGGGGGCGTTGACGTAGAGATCCGTAATGCCGATCTGCAAGCGCAGCACGTCGGCACCGGCGTCTTTCACCACCTTGTATGGAGCGCCTTTTTCCAAGGTTTTGGTGAACTCTTCTTCCACGATGCGCGCCACGCCGCTGCGGATGTTCTCCCGCTCCTGTGTGCTGAGTTTGGCTCGACTGCCGGCGCGCTTCGGATCCCAGTCTTTGCGGAAAGACACTTCGATCGGATCGATGATGATTTTGTTATAGCCCGCGAGCGACGCGCCCGGACGGGCATACGCGAGATCAATGCCCTTGATCTTGATCTTCTGCAGACCATCGTGGCTCAGCGCCTCTTCGAGTGCGGCACGCGGCTCGTTGGCGGCTGGGGCCGGCGCGGCGCTGCCTAGGGCTGCCAGGGTTGCGATCAGGAGGGTGGCGATCGAGCGGGTCATACGATATCTCCGAAAATTAACGTGCTGAGGCAAGGGTCTTAAACAAAGGTAATCGCGATCTCGGCGCGGTTACGCTTGTTCGGCATGTCGAGTGCGTGCGGCAGCGCTGCGGTACCGGGCTCGCCGTCGGGTCTGCTTGCACTGAAGGTGCACTCAATGACGAGAGGGGTTCGGTTGCCGTTGATGAGGCCATGATTGTTGGCATGCACGTGCACGAGCTTGAGCGGGAAGCGGTTGATGAATCGCTCAAGGGTGGCGAGGTGAATATCGACGTCGTGAAATTCGATCGCAAGCGCTGAAAATCGCGGGGCGTGCTCGAGCAGATCGTCGAGGATGCGGTACTCCGAGCCTTCGATGTCGATCTTCACGAAGATGCCGGACTGGCCGTTCAGGCTTTCATCGAGCGTCCGCATCACGCGGGCGAAGGACACGTAGCCCGCAACGCCATCGAGTCCGACGTATGTGCGGAAGTGGCGACGGTTACCTGAGAAGAACCCCGGAAAGTCGACGAGACTGTGAAGGCTGCCGGTGATCTCGTGGGGCTTGAGTCTCTTGACGGAGCGCCACAGACGCTTGAGCAGGTAGCGGGGTGTCAGCGTTGCATCGTAGGACTGTAGCGGCACCGGCCGGCGGCGCAAGAAATCGCGCTCGAAACTCCAGTCGTCGTTTAGCCCGAAGCTGAGCAGGGCCGTGGACGTGGCGACATCTCGCTCATCAACGAGATAGCCGCCGTCGTAGTCCTGCCCGAGACGGATCAGCGACGCTGAGGTCCATGGGCGGAAAAACGCCGGCAGGATGGCTGGAGTGAGCTTAGACATCGACTGAAAACTAACATCGAGGTTGCAGCCTGTCCATTTGCCGGCGGGTGTTATTCGTAGAGCAGGGCTTGCTGTCTAGCGGCCGAGAAACCCGCGTGCTCTTCGGCCCACGAACGCGCAATCGCCTCTGCGCCGAGGCCCTGCTCGAGTTGCCGTCTTAGCGCGGTGTTTCCCCAATGGGTGCCGAGCGTCCGATCGTCGACGAACTTGATTTGCTTCGGATACAGATTGCGTAGGGTCTCGACGATAGCCACTGCGGTGAAGAGCGGCCTGAAATTCTCTGCCTCGACGACGCGCAGTCTTACGCCTTGCAGGGGCGCATTCGCGTACCGGCCATAAAAGGGCTTGTAATGGATCGCTTGGAAGCGCACTCCGGGCAAGTTCCGTGCGCTCAAGGCCTGTTCGAGACGCACGGCATCTATGAACGGCGCAGCAACCGTCTCGAATGGCATTGTCGAACCCACGCCATTATTGAGGTCACGCACCGTCGAGGTAATCATGCCGGTGGTGGTGTAGAGCATCGCCTGCGTGGCGTGTGGCACGTGAGGCGAAGTGATCGACCACAGCAAGCCCGTGTCCGCCCAGCTCATCGTTCTGCGCCAGCCGCGCAGCGGCACCACGTGCAGGGCGCAACCGATAGCGAGGCGCGAATTAAAGTAGCGGGCGGCTTCGCCGAAGGTCATGCCGTGGGTCACAGGTACCGGACCCCAACCGATGAAGCTGCGGTAGGAGGGTTCGACCAGTGGGCCCTCGAAGCGCAAGCCCCCGAGCGGATTGGGTCGATCGAGCACGACGAGCGGTACGTCATGTTCCGCACAGGCATGGAGCGCTTCGCCTAACGTCGATAAGTAAGTGTAGGTCCGCGAGCCGACGTCCTGTATGTCGAACAGCAGTACGTCCAGATCTCGTACGGCTTCGCGCGAGGGTCGTTTGGTGGCCCCATAGAGGCTCACGACGGGCAGGCCTGTCTGACTGTCTCGCGCATCGGCTACGCGCTCGCCCGCAGCGATTTCGCCGCGAATACCGTGCTCAGGACCAAACAGTCTGATGAGACGCAAGCGTGGGTCCCGAGCGAGACGATCTACGGTGGGAACGAGTTGACCATCGACGCCGGATGGATTCGTGATCAGGCCGACGCGCTTGCCCTCGATCAACGGCGCGAACTCGCTGCCAGGTTCCAGCAGTCGATCTATGCCCAGGGTGACCGGGAGTTCGGCTGCAATCAGCTTAGGAAGGAGGGCTGCCCAAAGCAGGGTGGCGAAAAGGAAGAGTCGTTTCATGCTTTGAAGTACCAGCCGCGTCGGTGCAGGCCCGCGGCGATCGCCCAATAGAAAGCCAAGGTCGCCAAGGCATAGCTCAACGAGGCCATCCGCGGGTCTGCGAATAGCGGTGCAAAGACATGCGCATAGATCCAGTTCAGCAGGGGCATCGACTGACCGGCGACGTCTTCATCATCAATGCGCACGAGCGCCAGGGTACGCGGGATCAGGCCGCTTAACGCAAAGATCAGCAGCGCGTTGCGTCCGAAGGCGGTCAAGCCGCGACGGATCCAGTTGAGCCCCGCATTGCCGGTGGTTCCAGCGCGCTGCAGCAAGAGCCAGATGAATACGAGGGTGCTCGTCGCCAAGCCAGTGGTCAACAACACGTAGGTCGATGTCCAGATCTGTTTGTTGATGGGCATGAACGTGCTGCCTGCGAGCCCGAGCGCTGCGAGCGCAACGCCGAGACCGATCCACCGCAGGCTTGCGCCGCTCGTTTCGCGTTGCGGCAGCCAACGCAGTGCGACCACGTAGCCGAGCAGCACTTGCGCAACGGCAGGCGGTGTACTGCCGAGACCCTCCGGATCGAAGGGCACTCCGGCGCCGCGGTAGAGGTGAGAGTCGCCGAACACCGCTCGATCGAGGTGCGTGCCGAAAAAACCCTCGAGCGAATACGGGTCGGCACTCTGAGCCCCGGCAAGACAGGCAACCCAGTAGCCGATGAGCAGGGCCACGGCGGTCGGTAATGCGGCTCGTGCCCCGCCCACGCGGATGACCAAGGCCGCCAGCGCCCAGCACAGGGCGATTCGCTGCAACACGCCCATTACGCGCAGCGTATCGATATCGCCCCAAAGCAGCCGTGGCCATGCATTCAGCAATAGACCAATACCGAAGATCAGCAGCATCCGACGTAACCAGCGCCGCCTGAATTCGGCGGTTGATTCCGCGCTGGCTGCGGGCGCGGTCAGCGCCAGTGCGTTGCCGACTGCGAAAAGGAAAAATGGGAAGACCAGGTCCGTGAGGGTCCAGCCGTGCCACTCGGCGTGCGCGAGCGGTGCGTAGAGATGTGCCCAGTTACCCGGGTTGTTGACGAGGATCATCGCGGCCACAGTAGCGCCGCGAAATACATCGAGACTGTCGTCACGCATCCTGCTCACTCGGGCATTGTAGAGGCGAGCCACGGCGCTCGACAGTCTGCTCGCGGTTCACCGTGCTACGCTCGGGTTCACGTGATCAGCGAGTCGCAGCGGGAGTCATACGAGGCAGAGGGCGTCGTGCTCATCGAGCAGGCGTTTGCGCCCGAGTGGGTCGCGCGTCTCACCTTGGCGTTCGATCGGCTGCAGTCCCTGATCCGCACCGGGCAACCGCTGCCTCACTGCGGCGACGCCGCCCTGCGCAAAGCTGATGGGGACTTTGATGCACGCACGGGTCGTGCGCATTTGCGTAACGCCGCGCCACACGATCCGGATGTCCATGCTTGGGCGATGCGGTCTCCCGCCGCAGATCTGGTTGCCGGGCTGCTCGGCGTATCGACGGTGCAGTTGTGGTACGACTTGTGGTTCTGCAAAGAAGCGGGCGGGGGTGTCGACGCCGCAACACCTTGGCATCACGATTCGGTGGGGCACTGCTTCGAGGGGCCGCATATTCCCTCGCTCTGGATTGCACTCAGCGATGTGGGGCCCGACGATGCGCCGCTGCTGACTTTGCAGGGTTCGCATCGTGATCCGCGGCTGTTTCCGCCGCCATACCGCCCTGGTAAGGAACACCTGCCGTTGGCCGAAGGCTATACGCCCATCGAAGTCATGCAAGCTGAGGTCGCCGCGCAGGCCGCGCGCATTCGCGTCTGGACCGTGCGCTCCGGCGATTGTTTGCTCATCCATCCGCAGACTTGGCACGCGTCCTTGCCGCAGCGATCGAGCGTGCGGCGACGTCTGGCCTGCACCTCGCGCTGGCTAGGAACGGACCTGCGCTTTCAACCGCGCCCCTATTCGTTCAATGGGTACTACCACGGCGCGGACTCACTATCGATCGGTGCTCGGCCACCCTATGACTTCTTGCCTTCACTGGTACGATCAATTTCATGAAACGCCGCTACATCGACACGCGTCACGGGCAAATCCATCTCGCCGAAGCGGGTGAGGGGCCGGCTGTTTTGCTCATGCATTGGGTACCCTTGTCGGGCCGCATGTACGCGCATGAAATGCCTGTGTTTGCTGCAGCGGGCTATCGTGCGCTCGCCGTGGACTTGATGGGGTTTGGCCGATCCGATCGGCGCGAGGGTCCCGTATGGAGCGTGGCTCAGCATGCGGAGGTCCTCGAAGACGTTCTGAGCGAGCTCGGGGTCCGCAGGGTAACCGTGGTCGGCGGGCACTACTCGACGCCGATGGCGGTGGAGCTCGCGCAGGCCGAGCGCGCGGCGCGCTGCGACATTCGTGCACTGGTCATCGATGGTGGGCCGATGATGCCGCCCGAGGCGCTGCAGGCCTTGCTGCAGCGGGCGCGCCTCGGCAGCGGCCCCGGACTTAAGGACGATGGCTCGCATCGTACCTGGCTGTGGGATCAGGCGGTGCATACGTTCGGGCTCTTCGCGCCGACGGATTTCAAACTGGACGACGCACACCTGCCGCAAGTTTACGGCTTCATTGCCGATTTCATTGACTCCGGGCTGCGCGCCGACATGAGCGCCTTACAAGCTTATGACTTCGGCACGCGACTTGCGGCAGTGGCCATCCCGACGCTGGTACTGACCGCGCAAACCGAGCCGCTTCGGGCCTCGTTCGAACCGATGGTCGCCGCTCGCGGCAGCTGTCGGACCCACGTATTTCCCGTCGACCACCCCATCAACGTGCCGACGCGCCGCGGCGAGTTCGCGAACGCCATCGTCCGGTTCATGGGCGATCTCGATCGCTGATGCAGGAAATCATCCGACATCGACAGGTGCTGCTCGCGGCGTGTGCCGGGGTGGGCCTCAGTATCGCGGCCATTCCGCCTTTTGTGCTCAGCGTTTTCGCCGGCCCCATGGCCCGCGACTTCGGTTGGAGTTTGCAACAGTTCCAGACGGTAACGTTGGCCGTTCCGCTAGGCGTGCTGATTGCCGCGCCGCTCGGGGGATGGTTGCTCGACCGATATGGTTCGCGAAGGGTGGCGCTTACAGGACTTGCGGCCTTTGCGGCGAGTGTCGCGGGGCTCGCGCTCAGTACGGCAAATCCGTGGACGTTTTACATGGCCATGTTCGTATTGAGTATCGCCGCTGCGGGCGTATTGCCGACGACCTGGACGCGCATCATCAATGGCACGTTCGATCGTCAACGCGGGCTTGCACTCGGTATCACCTTGTCGGGTAGCGGGGTTTTTGCGACCTTCGGGCCGGCGCTGGCCCAGTGGGTGATCGACGCCGCGGGTTGGCGTGTTGCATGGATCGTGCTCGCCGCGCTGCCGTTGTGTATCGCACTGCCGCTCGTGGCAGCCTTCATCAAGCCCGAAGGCGCCGCAGCATCTCCGGCCGGGGCGCCATCGGTGGCTCCGAGGGCGCCGAGCCATCAGAGTGGCGAGCAGAGCCAAGGCGGTCTCGCGCTCGGCGCTGCGCTGCGGAGCCGGCGTTTTTGGATCATGGTCGCAAGTTTTGGTGCCGTGTCGTTTTGCCTGGGCGGATTCAACGCCAATCTCGTGCCGATACTGATCAGTGAAGGGCTGACCTCGGCCGAGGCCGCGCGACTCGCGGGCACCCTGGGCGTGTCGCTCATCACGGGGCGACTGATTGCGGGGGTGATGATTGATCGCTTTTGGCCGCCAGGCGTGGCTGCGATCGCTTTCTCGCTGCCGCTACTTGGCGCGATGGTCTTGATGGGCGATTCATTGACGCCCACCATGCTGGTCCTTTGCGTGGCGTTGATGGGTTTCGCTGCGGGTGCGGAGTACGACGTACTCGCCTTCATGACATCGCGTTATTTCGGTTTAACCCACTACGGCAAGATTTACGCCGTGATGCTCTTGCCCATCAGTATCGCCACTTCGGCGGGTGCGGTCGCCTTTGGCCGCATTCGCGACGGCAGCAGTTCGTTCGATGCAGCATGGCCTGTGGTACTGGTGGTGTGCGGGGCCGGCGCGTTGCTGCAACTGGCTCTGGGGCGTGAGCAGAGCCAGCCTTCCGCTCGCTAGAACTCGAGGTCGAGTTGCGGCGCCTCGGGGGGCTCGGAAGCCGCCTTGCGCGGCTTGCGTTGCTCCGTTCGGCGGTTGCGACTGCCGAGTTTTTGGAACACCGCCTTGGCCTGCTCGCGAAACGAGTCGCCGTGCCAGTAGGGCCTCATCCGGGCACGGGCCTCGCGCGCGGCCTGCTCGTGATCGACGATGCGAGCGGGGTAGCCGGAGGGTAGCGAGGCGAGTTGCCACGGTTCGTGGATGAATTCGTCCGGCACGGTGGCCAATTCCGGAACATAGCGGCGAATGAACCGGCCCTCCGGGTCATGTTCGCGCGATTGTTTCACGGGGTTGTAGAGTCTGACCGCATTGATGCCGGTGACACCTGATTGCATCTGCAGTTGACTGTAATGGATGCCGGGCTCGTAGTCGGTGAAGAGCCGAGCGAGCACCGGACCAGTGCGACGCCAGTCCAACCACAGCTGATAGCTGGCGAAGGAAACCAGTAAAGCCCGCATGCGGAAGGTGATCCAGCCGTTAGCCTGCAGCGACCTCATGCAGGCGTCGATCAGCGGGAAGCCGGTGTGCCCTTGGCGCCAAGCCTCAAAGAAATCGTCCCGCCATCCTGTGTCTCGCATCGATTCGAAAGCAGGGTGCATGCAGCGAAATTCGATCTGCGGTTGCTGCTCGAGTTTCTGCACGAAGTGGCAGCGCCACGCCAAACGAGCACGAAATGCCGCGATTTGTCGTGACCAGTAGGTGCTCGAGGGGTCGTTCGACGCGTCGAGCTCCTGCATGCGCAGCGCCGCCGCTTGATCTACTTCCCGCGCCGACAGCGTGCCATATGCGAGGTGGGCGCTGAGTCGTGAGCAATGGCGAGCGGAAATGCCAGGCTTTGAGATGCTGCGCATGTAACCGAGGGAGCGGCTGGCGAGGAAACTTTTCAAGGCCCTCAGGCCATCACGCCGACCACCGCGCTGGACGTGACCGTCCGGGCGATAGAACGGTGCAGCGTCGACGTCGGGCAGCGGGTCACTCGCCACTTTGGCAAAGAGAATCATCGAGGGAGCGGGAAGTGGCGTCGCTGTCATGACGACGTTGCGAGCTGCAGACCAGCCATCACGCTCACGCAAGCGGCGCACGACGCCGTTGGTGGGCGACTCTATCCACTCTATGCCTTGCTCGCGACACCAGCGCGTCACTTCGCGATCACGCGCATAGCTCCACCCGTTGCCGGTTTCTTCGTGCGAGTGCAAATCGAAGCGGCCGAGGTCTCGGTGCAACTGCGCCAACACGGAAATAATCGAGCCGCGGCGTACGATGAGCTCGCCGCCCAGACCGCGGAGGCTGGAATCGAGTTCCTGAAGGGACTCGCGGATGAACGCCCAATGCCGAAAGGACGCATCCGCTTGCTGCCACAACTGCGGTTCGAATACGTAGAGCGGCAGTACTGCTCCGCGCGCCGCCGCTGCAGTGAGCGGCGCATGATCATGCAGTCGAAGGTCGCGCTTGAACCAAACGACCTGCGGAATCATTCGCGAGGCCACACCTTCGGAAAGAGTTCGTCGGGCGGCGATGCCCCCGGTTTCATCAGTCCGGTCGACTCGATCGAAGGAATACGTATGGTCAGTTTATTGGGCTGCCACACGACGTCGTCACCAAGCCAGCGCGTGGTCAAGGCGATTCTTTGGCCCGCGTACTGTGCCGTGCGCGGCAGTGAGGCGTGGATGGTCTTGGGATGAATGAGCAAGATGTCGCCGGCGGCGCAGGGCCAGATCTGACGCGGGGTTTGCGAGTCAGCGACCCGCCGCTCGAGGTGACTCCAAGGAATGTGTTCGAGCTCGAAGGCGGTCGGATCGGACATCGGTGAGTGATAGCGCCACGGGTCGCGGTTGGATCCCGTCAGTGTGACCATTGGGGCGTTGTCCATCGGGACATCCGTCAAGGCCACCCAAAACGAGGGCATCATTTCGCCGCGAAAGGGGAAAGTGCATTCGTCGTTGTGCCAGGGGGTCGCGGAGTCGGCGCTTGAGCCTTCCTTGATGAACGAGGCGTCCATCCAGTACCGCACGTGGCGCGCTCCCATCAGTCGTGCGACGACCTCGGCCGCAACACTGTTCCACAGCCAGTCCCGCAGCTCCGGCAGGTGCTGGGCAAAATTGCGCAACTGCACCTGACCATCGCCGCGGTGCACCGAGGGCGGGTTTTGGTGGGCGGAGGCATCGGCGGCGCGCTGCAGGGTGCCCGCGTCGAAAGCCCGCAACGCGTCATTGAGCACTGCAGCGAGATTTGCGCAGGTCTTCGAGTCGAACACGCGCTCAACGCGCACGCAGCCCTCGCTGGCGTAGCGGGCGATGTGTTCGTCGGTCACATAGTCATCAAGTTTGCGGGTCATAAGGATCGTGTGCGCCTCGGGTCAGTACCCGAGGGTCGTGAAGCGAGGGGAAGGTGGCGGAGGGCGGATGGTAGTCCCAGCGCAGCGTGCGTGGAATATTGGTGAAGTGCACGCCGACGTTGATGACCCACAACGCGAACAGGGCAGCGTAGGTAAACACGGCGAGGGCACTCCCATCGACGCCAGGCAGGTTCCAAGCCCAGACGATTTGCCACAGCCGCCAACTGAGGTAGAGGCAGGGCACGATCACCCAGATCGGGCTGCGCCAACGTTTCCAGACGAAGAGCTCCGTGGCTACTTGAGCGATGAACATGACGAGGTACGCAGTCAGACCGATGCTGACGTTAGGGGCGGGGCCCCGAAGACCCACGAGCACCAGTGTGACCACGGGCAGCACGAGACCGACCAGCCAGATCACCACGAGCCAGACCTTGAACCAATCGGGTGGCGGTCTCGGCCCCGGGAAGGCAGCGGTACCGATCAGCCGTCTCGAGCCGATCCACACATACAGGCTGGCGATGACAAAGAACGCGATATTCTGCGCAACAGCAGACCACAAGGGCTCATTGATCATGACCAAGGACTCCATTCCCAAAGCCTATGCGCAAACGCGCCATGGGCAGGTGCACTATCGGCGACTCGGTTCCGGTTCGCAGCGCGTGTTGCTGATTCACTGGCTGCCCCTATCCTCGCGAATGTACCAGCATGTGATGCCAATTCTCGCAGCTCGGGGCTGCGATGTGCTGGCCGTAGACCTGCTGGGCTATGGGCGCTCCGACCCGCGGCCGCGGGTCTGGTCGATGGCCGACTGGGCCGCCAGCGTTGCCGAGGTTGCCGAGTCGCTCGGTTTCCGCGAGGCGTTGGTGGTGGGCGGCCACTCGGGCAGTTGCGTCGCCGTCGAGCTTGCCATCGGTTTTCCAAGTTTGGTCAGCCAATTGGTTCTCGACGGTTGTCCGGTGCTGACACCTGAATTGCGTGCCACGTTCAAATCGATGCAGCAGCAGTCGCGACCCGTGCCCGATACCGCCGGTTCCCACGAGTCCTTGGTGTTTCGAACCGTACGCACGACCTATGAACATTACTTGCCCGGGTTCGCGGTCACACCTGAGTCGATCGAGCTGCTGTGGCCTGCCATGATCGATTACCTCGAAACGGACTTTGTCTCCTCGGCGGCTATTTCGGCGGAGTACGAACTCGAACCCCGTCTTGCACGGATTCATCAACCGCTGACCCTGCTGAGCGCAGACACGGATACCCTCGCTGGCAGTTTTGCTCAAGTCTGTGCGCTTCGCCCCGATGCGCGTCAGCACAAGTTCAAGGGCCACCACCCGTTGCATGAGCCGGGTCGGGCCTTGGAATACGTGCAGGTAATTTCGGCAAACTGAGTGACTCAGTCCGCTGCGGCCACGGGCTTGGAGCGCGAGGCGCGCAGTTCGGTGGGCGTGATGCCATAACGATCGCGAAACGCCTTGGTGAAATTAGCCGGCGTCGAGTAGCCGAGGCAATCGCTGATCGTGGAGACCGAGGTGTCGGTTTTGAAGACGAGCGCGTGTGCCTGACGCAACCGCTCCTCGCGCAGCCAACCAAACACGGGTTGACCCAGAAATGCCTGAAAGGCGTCGTTGAGTCGCCGTCGGTTGACACCAACGAGGCGCGCCAATTGTTCGAGCGAAGGCGGCGAAGTGATCTGGTCGCGCAACAGTTTTTGTGCGGTGTTGACGATAACCTGATCCTTCGAGGCGAGGGTCGTATCGCCGGACTCATCAGCCGATGGCGTGGATACGTTCGACTCATTGACGCGCCGTGCCGCCAACTCCAGATGCACTCCGACCCGGGCGAGCACTTCGCGCGGATCGAAGGGTTTACCGATGAAGTCGACCCCACCGGCAGCGAACCCCGCCAAACGCTCCTCGAGGTCAGTGGCAGCCGTAAGGAAAATGACCGGGATATCCCGCGTGATCGGGTTGGCTTTCAATCGACGACACACGGCGAAGCCATCCATCCGCGGCATGCGGACGTCGAGCAAAATCAGCGCAGGCCTCAGCAGCACGGCCTGCTCGTAACCACGCTCCGGCTCTTGCCCGACGGCGAAGCGCAAATCACGCAAGGTCATCAGGTTCATCAACAAACGCAGATCGACCAACGAGTCGTCGATCAGAAGTACGTCAGGTCGTGCGCCGATCATTGACTGCTTCCTTGGGTGAGTGCTCGAAGCAACTCAAAATCGAGATCCTGCGCCGCCTGCTCGATGCGATTGGCAGCGGCCGTGTGCTGCGGTTTCCGCTGTCGTAGTTGCTGAGCCCACGTGATGATTGCCGAAATTTCGCCAAGCTCGACCATTTGCGCGAGCGTGGCAAGTTCAGGTGGGTCATCGAGCGTCGCCGCTGCGCCGACATTCGGCGCAGCACTATAGGGGCGACGCTGCCACTGCAACCGTAATACGCTGCCGAGAGTCCGTAGCAGGGCATCATGCTCCAGAGGTTTGAGGAAGACCGCGGTGAACTCGCACTGTCCTTCCCAACCCTCCGGCGGCGAGGGAGGTGCCGCAGAAACTAATATGCATGGCACGCCGGGAGCGCGCCGCTGCGAGGCCTGCAACACCATCCAGCCATCGCCATGAGCCATGAATTGATCAGTGATGATGGCATCGGGCTGAGCGTCGGCGGGCCAGTGCCGCATTGCCTCTTCTCCGCTTACGTACTCGGACACCTCGAACCCCAACTCGGCGAGCAGGTGGACCACCGTTTCCCGACTGGCTGTATGGTCATCGATGACGATTATCCGACGGCGTACGCCTTCGTAGCCGGTGATGGGTCCGAGTTCTCCCCACGGAGTATGCTCAGGCGAACCTGTGGTGGGAGCGCTGTCGGCCATGATCGAGAAGCGGAAACTCGAGCCCGCTCCGGGGGTGCTACTCACTTCGATGCGCCCGCCCATGAGCGCGACCAGCTGTTGCGCGACGGCCAGTCCCATTCCGGCGCCGCGCCCGCCATCACGTCCCATACGCCCGACGCGCTGGAAAGGTTCAAAAATACGCGCCAAGTCCTCGGGCGCGATCCCCTCGCCGGTATCGGCGACCTCTAAGTTCAGGCGCCAGTTTCCGTTCGTGCTCCGGGCTGCCTCATACTGCAGAACAATGCTGCCGTTTCGCGTGTGTCGTGCGGCATTCGAGATGAGATTGTCGAGAACTTGGCGCACGCGTCCGGCATCAAGCAACAGAGTTAACTCTTCTCCACCCCCAAAAGAGCTTGATTGCCGCAGTTCGAAGCGGTTGTGCTGTCGAGCAGCCAGCACCTGCGAGCCGGCTTCTATAGACCGCATCAACTCGCGTATGTTGACCGCTTCCGGGCGCAACGGCAGTTCGCCACAGACACCCCGCGAGTAGTCGAGAATCTCGTCCACCATGCCGAGCAGATGTCTGCCGCTGTCGAGCACGCTATTGAGCTCGGTGGTCATGTGCGCCGCGGAGGGCGGGGTGCTGCGGCTTAAGCCGCGCTTCAACAACTGCGTGTTTCCCAGCACGATGTCGAGAGGTGTACGCAACTCGTGACTCATACGGGCGAGGAAATTGACTTGCGCAGCCGCTTTGGCGCGCGAAAGTTCGAGCCCTTGGCGAGTGACGCGTTCGCGATCGATCAAACTGAAGACCACCACCAGCATGACGAACATCGTTGATAGCGGCGATATCACGTCGTTCAAGTAATGGGGCAGCCAGCGCATTACGATCGGCAAGCGCAGCAAGCCGATTATCGCAAGCAGGTTCACCGCGAGGCATATCCAGTAAGCCACTCGATCGCCGTCGCGTGCGTCACGGAAACTCGACCAGCCCAGAATCAGCGTGATCGGAATGAACAGCGTCGACCAAATCGTGGTGCCGATGCCGTAGTCGATGACGGCCGCATAAATCTGGAAGACAAGCGCTGATGCGGTGAGGCCGAGCATCCAGCGGCGCGGCGCGCCATCGCGTGCCAGGCTTGGCAGCATGCGCAGCGCATAGCTGACGAATCCGAGCGTGGCGATCAGACTGCCCACGGCCATCACTTCGACGGGCATGGACCATGTGGACGGCCAAAGATTTCTGGCGATGAACCCCGTCCGAACCGTCTCGACGAGGGACTCTCCGGCCAGAACCATGGCAAACATCAGGTAAATCTGGTCCCGGGCTGCGACGAACGAGGCAACGGAAAAGCCGATAGCGAGGAACATCGCACCGATGGCGAGAGCCAACCAAAGATCGACGGTTTGTATCCGTTCCCGATAGGCGTTGGGTTCCCACAGAACTGTCTCGAGGGCCATTTGGGCCTCGCTTTCCACTCTGACACGCACTTCGACATCAGAGGCGGCGGGCAGGGTGATCGGCAGTACGTTGTAGTGGCGCGTCGCCGGATTGCGCTGCGCTCGCGGTACGCTCAGGCCGGTTTCGCTCACCCGCCACGGCCCTGCGGCCGATCGATAGTGCAGTTGCACATGTGCCATCCGCGGGTGGCCTACTTCGAGCCATCGTTCTACCGCCGTGGCTGAGGCGTTTCGCAGCGTGAAGCGTAGCCAGATGGCTTGATGTTCGAAGCCGCGGCGGTAGTCCGCTGGCCTTAAGGGCGCCCAGCGGCAGCGAGTTGGCGTCAACTGCTCGCGCCCGACGTCACGCGTGGTCAAACACCACTCGACGCCTTCGGTCACTGCCAAACGATCTGTGATCGGTCCCACATCGACGCCTGCACGCGCGATAGGCCCGACGCTGAGCGCACACAGCATCGAGATCAGCAGGAACAATGCGGGTAGACGCGATGCTGAGGGGACCATTTTATTTATCCGAAATGGCAGGGACGGTGCGGCAGTCAATCTTGGATGTGCGACGGATAATCACCCGACGCGCTGTCAGTGCGTAGAATTATAGTGCTTTGGACGCGCCGCAGCCCCCGCAAACATCTGACCGGTTTCCCGTGCTTGTCCCTCGGGACCGCAGCAGGCGTATTTCGTTTTACTTGGCGGTCGTGGCAGCCCTTGGTTTCGGTATGTCCTCGATCGCCGCGTTGGCTGGCGGAGCGGCACCTCTGGCACCCCTTCCATCCGGGGCGCAAGTGGTTGTTGGAGCCGGATCTGTCACGACTCAAGGTAGCGCGACAGTCATCCGGCAATCGAGCTCCAAGATGGTTGTCAACTGGCAGAGTTTCAACGTCGGAACCGGCAAGAGCGTCGAATTTGTTCAGCCAAGCGCCTCCGCCGTGGCGCTCAATCGGGTGGTCGGGAGCGATGCCTCGGTCATTCAGGGGCAGTTGAAGGCCAATGGGCACATATTCCTAGTCAATCCGAATGGAGTCGTCTTCTCGAGCACCGCCAGAGTGGATGCGGGTGGGCTGGTTGCTTCGACCTTGCAGATCAAGGATGAGGACTTTCTCGCGGGTCGTTACGTGTTCGTGGGTCAGAGCGCGCAGGCCGTCACCAACGCGGGCACGATTCGGGCTTCGGAAGGTGGCGGCATCGCGTTGATCGCTGCGCGAATTGTCAACGAGGGTGAGTTGACGGCACACGGAGGGCGGATCGCGCTGGGCGCCGGAGATCGGGTGACGTTGGATCTCGGTGGCGCAACGCTGCTGCAGGTCGAGAACTCGACGTTGGAAACCCTCATCGACAACGGCGGTGTAATCCGTGCCGGCGCGGGGCGAGTGCTGATCACCTCTAAAGCTGCGGATTCACTCCGCGCGAGTGTGATCAACAACGGCGGCGTCATTGAAGCCCAATCCCTCGGTGTTGGGTCGAACGGCGCCGTCGTCCTCTATGCCACGGGCGGCACACTTAACAACTTCGGCAGCATCAAGGCGCGTGGCGGTTTCGTCGAGACCTCGGGCAAGCAGTACAACAATCTCCCGGGTGCCACCGTCGAGGCGGGCGAGTGGTTGATCGACCCGGTGAACATCAATGTCGATGCGGCG
>VEQP01000042.1 GCA_018883185.1 Nevskiaceae bacterium
GCGGTGGCCCTTGTTGCCCTCGGGGTACTGCGTGTCGCTGTTCCAGGCGCCCTGCACTGAGTCGATCGCATACGAGCAACCGTGCATCTCATTCTTCCAGCGCACGCTGTCAAAGATGAAGAATTCGTTTTCGGGACCAAACATCGCACCGTCAGCAATGCCGGTGCTCTTAAGGTAGGCCTCGGCGCGTTTGCCGAGCGAGCGCGGATCACGCTCGTAGCCCTGCATCGTGGCGGGCTCGATGATGTCGCAGCGAATATTGACCGTCGACTCTTCGAAGAAAGGATCGAGGATCGCAGTGCCCGGGTCGAGCATCAGGATCATGTCTGACTCGTTGATGCCTTTCCAACCGGCGATCGACGAGCCGTCGAACATCTTGCCGTCGCGGAACAGGCCCTCATCCACGGTCTTGGCCGGGATGGTGACGTGCTGCTCCTTGCCACGGGTATCGGTGAAGCGCAGGTCGGCCCACTTCACTTCCTTCTCTTTGATCATCTTGATGACGTCACTGGCGGTGGTCATAGTCGCTCCGTTATCAAAAACCTATGAAACTGACGCCCAAGTATGATGCATCTCCCGTGCCGATGCACCGAATAACCGATGAATCAAGGCGTTAGGAGACCGATGCGGGTTCATAACCCGCCTTTATTGCTCTAATTTGGTGCTATTAGAGTCTTTATCGCACTAATTTAGTGCTATTCGGCGCGAGGGGCCGCGCACCCAAGTCGCGAAAGCCAACAGGCATAGCACCCCACTGAGGCAACCCATCACCACATAGGGAGCTGATGGTCGCCACAGGTCAAACAGCGTGCCGCCGACCAGCGCCGCGAAGAAGATGCCAAGCGAGCCGCACAAGGTGAATACACCGATCACGGCACCGCGGCCGCGCTCCGGCGCCACCTGACCGATCAGCGCCTGCGAAGCAAGAATGCCGCTCATTTCACCGACACCGAGCAATACCGCGGCGAAGTACATCGCCGGTTGGAAGGGATCATCGACCAGGCCGAACCAGACATAACTGCCGCAGGCGAGTGCGGAGGCCACCGCCATGAACAACACCCGATCAACGCGATCGATGAAGCTGATGACGGTGATGGCCCATAGCGTGGCAGTGATCTGAATGACGACAAAAATGCCGCTGCCGCGCGACAAGGCCTCCGCAGGGCTCAAACCCTGTTCTTTGCCTGCCTGCACCATCCAAAGAAAAAAGAACGCACTGATAATCGACAGCGACGCGCGTGACACGGCGGCTGAGCAATACGCCAGTCGCACCCGGGCATCGCGTGCTGCGGCAAGACCCACGCGCAAGGTTGCCAGCAGTGGCTCACGTTCGCTCAACTGGCCAGGCGATTGACGCGCAAGGCCACGCAGCACGATCACAAGCGGGATCATGCACAGTGCGGCGACTGTCCAATACGCCGCGCGCCCGGCTTCCACTACGTCGAAACCCTGCGCCAAATAGAACTTGGGCAACTGCGTGGCGAGACCGACGAGCGAAGCGACGCCGAGCCCGTTAAGGAAAAAACAGATACCGACGAGCTTGCCGCGCGAGCTCTCCTGCGGGTAATCGGCGATCACGGCCGACAACATCGCCGCAATCAGCGAGGCCCCGCAGGCCGTGATCAAGATCATCGCGTACAGCGTCCAGTTGAACTGCGCGAGCGGGAATAACAGATAGCCGACGCCGAGAATGCCGAAGCCCATGGCATAGATGACTCGCCGACCCAGCCGATCGGAGGCGGCTCCCACGAGACCCGACAACAGCAGCGCCGGGATCTCGCTCATGACATCCATGGTGCCGCTGACGCGACCTTGGATATCGTCGGGAATCCCGAGCATGGAATTGAAGAGATACGGCCGCAGATTGCCGACCAATGTCAGCAAGCCGATGGAAAAGAACGCGGCCCCCAGCAACGCATGGAAATTGCGGCGCTCGATCCCGGGCGCCAGTTCCCAAATCCCCACCTTGGTGCCGCGGTTGTTCGAGGCGCCATCCCCTTCGATCGACACGATCCCCACCCCCGTAATCCCCCTGATCCAGCCGCTATACTGTGCGCCCTTTGCATGACGACGGCGAGTGCCGCGTAGCGGGAGCCATGGCTCACACCTTTCAGGAACTGATTTTCGCGCTGCAGAAATACTGGTCCGACCAAGGCTGCGTCATTTTGCAGCCCTACGACATGGAGGTCGGGGCCGGCACGTTCCACAGCGCCACCTTCCTGCGTGCCGTCGGGCCGGAACCTTGGAGCGCGGCCTACGTGCAACCGTCGCGCCGCCCCACCGACGGCCGTTACGGCGATAACCCGTTTCGTCTGCAGCGCTATTACCAATTCCAGGTGGTCATCAAACCCTCGCCGCTCGAGATCCTCGATCTGTATATCGGCTCGTTGAAGATGCTCGGCTTCGACCCCTTGGTCCATGACATCCGCTTCGTCGAAGACAACTGGGAATCGCCGACGCTTGGCGCCTGGGGCCTTGGTTGGGAGGTCTGGCTGAACGGCATGGAAGTCACGCAGTTCACCTACTTCCAACAAGTCGGCGGCATCGACTGCAAGCCGGTGACAGGCGAGATCACCTACGGTCTCGAGCGCCTGGCGATGTACCTGCAGGGCGTGGACAGCGTGTTCGACATCGTCTGGACCGACGGCCCCATGGGCAAGGTCACCTATCGAGACGTCTATCACCAGAATGAGGTGGAGCAGTCGAAGTACAACTTCGAACATGCCGATACCGCCTTGCTGTTTCGCTACTTCGACGAGCACGAAGCCGTCTGCCAGAAGTTGCTCGAAGCCAAGCTCGGTCTGCCGGCCTACGAACAAATGCTAAAGGCCTCGCACACCTTCAACCTGCTGGATGCCCGACGCGCCATCTCGGTGACCGAACGTCAAAGATTTATCTTGCGCGTACGCACGCTGGCGCGCGGCGTGGCACAGACGTACTACGAAGCGCGCGAAACACTCGGTTTCCCGATGCTTAAGACGGGGGCATCGGTATGAGCGCCCCGATGACGACCGACGATTTTCTGTTCGAGCTCGGCACGGAAGAGTTGCCGCCGCTGGCTCTGCCCGAACTCGAACGGGCACTGGCCGAGCATCTGCGCAACGCCCTGGCAACCGCCGGCATCGCTCATGGCGAGCTGCTGTCGTATGCAGCGCCACGCCGACTCGCCGTACTCATCCGCGCACTTGCGACGCAGCAGGGCGAGCAGCGCATCAAGCGGCGGGGCCCTCCCGTCAATGCCGCCTTCGACAAACAAGGTCAGCCCACCCGCGCCGCGACAGCGTTTGCCGACAGCTGCGGCGTATCGCTCGAATCGCTAGGCCGAATCCACGAGGGAAAAGGCGAGTTCCTTTACTTCGAAGCGACGCAGGCCGGAGCCGAGACCGCCGCGCTGCTGCCGGGCATGGTGCAGGCGGCTCTCGAGGCATTGCCGATCCCCAAGCGGATGCGCTGGGGTGCCAGCGATGCGCAGTTCGTGCGCCCCGTGCACTGGGTCGTACTGAGATTCGGTGCCGCGGTCCTGCCGGCGCGCATCCTCGATACTGACGCCGGCGGTCGCAGTCGCGGTCACCGTTTCCACGCACCAGGCTGGCTAGAGATCGACTCGCCCGCTCGGTACGCCGAAATCCTTCGTGAACAAGGCCACGTCGTCGCAGCTTTTGACGAACGCCGCGAGCTGATCCGTCAGCAAGTCACCGCAAGCGCCGCGGCACACGGCGGCACGGCCGTGCTCGATGAGTCGCTGCTCGATGAAGTCACGGCCCTCGTCGAGTGGCCGGTGGCCGTCGTCGGCCGCTTCGATGAGCGGTTTCTCACCCTGCCGCGCGAGGTACTGCTGTCCACGCTGCAGGAACACCAGCGCTACTTTGCCGTCGAGCGCGCAGACGGCGCTCTGACTCCGTACTTCATCACCATCAGCAACATCGACAGCCGCGAACCGGTGCGGGTGCGTGAAGGTAACGAGCGCGTGGTGCGACCGCGCCTCTCGGATGCTGCGTTCTTCCAGCAACAAGATCGTCGCGCGCCCCTGGCGGCGTGGCGCGAGGGTCTCGACAAAGTCACCTTCCAAGCCAAACTCGGTTCAATCGGCGACAAGGTCAAGCGCGTGCAGACCCTTGCGGCACATATCGCGCCCGCGCTCGGCGGCGACGCGACGCGCGCCGAACGCGCAGCATTGCTCTGCAAATGCGATCTGCTCTCGGCGATGGTCGGTGAATTCCCGGAGTTGCAGGGCACCATGGGTGCCTATTACGCGCTGGCCGACGGTGAAGAGCCTGAGGTGGCCGCCGCGGTGCGCGAGCATTATCAACCCCGCGGCGCAGGCGATGCGCTGCCGGCTTCACGTACCGGTGCCGCGGTGGCACTCGCCGATAAGCTCGACACGCTGGCCGGCATCTTTGCCATCGGTCAGAAGCCGAGTGGCACCAAGGATCCTTTCGCGTTGCGACGAGCCGCCATCGGCGTGTTGCGTATCGTTCTAGAGAGTCGCTTCGATCTCGATCTCGGCGAACTCGTCACCCACGCGGTGAGCTTGCAGCCGGTGCAGCAAGCAGGTTGCGCCGAAGAAGTGTTGAACTACATTCTAGAGAGGCTACGCGCGCACTATATCGACGTCGGCGTCGCCAACGAAATCTTTGACGCCGTGCTCGCCACGGGTTCGCGTCGACCACTCGATTTCGATGCGCGAGTTAACGCCGTCGCGGCGTTCCGCGCCCTGCCGGAGGCCGAGAGCCTTGCGGCAGCCAACAAGCGCATCGCCAACATCCTGAAAAAGTCGGCTGCAGAAGCGGCAACGAGCGTCGACGTCGGCCTATTGAAGGTTGATGCCGAACGCGCACTGCATACGGCACTCACGGGCGTAAGCGCTGGTGTCGAAGCGGATCTCGGCGTGCGTCGTTATGACGCCGCCCTGACAACACTCGCCAGCCTTCGCCCGGTCATCGATGCGTTCTTCAACGACGTGATGGTCAATGACCCCGATCCGGCGCTGCGCGCCAACCGACTGGCGCTCGTCAGCCGGGTGCGCGAGCTGTTCTCAGGCGTCGCAGACCTGTCGCGCCTGCCAGGCTGATCGCCTCACGGAGCGTACCGATGCAGTGGCTACGTTCAGTGGTATTCACGGCGTTCATGTTCGCTTGGACGCTGGCGTACGCCATTTTCTTCGTGCTGGTGGCGTGGGCCGTACCTCTTCCGCAGCGCTTCACGCTGGTGCGCTGGTATGGCGCACGGATGCTGGATGCATTGCGCATCCTGTGCAAACTCGACTTCGTGGTCGAGGGTCTCGAGCACATTCCATCGCAGCCACACATCGCCTACTGGAAGCATTCGTCCAGTTGGGAAGTGTTCGCGCAGTTTCTTGTGGGGCCGCCCAAGGTTATCGTGCTGAAGCGCGAGTTGATCTACATCCCGTTCTTCGGTTGGGGTCTGATGCTGTTGCGCTCGGTGGCGGTCGATCGGGGTGCCGGTGCCTCGGCCGTGAATCAGGTGGTCGCTCAAGGCCACGCTCGCCTCGATGAGGGGCTGTCGGTGTTGATCTTCCCGGAAGGGACCCGCATGGCCGCAGGTCAAACTCGTCGCTACGGCGTGAGCGGAGCGCTACTCGCGAGCCGCACGGGCTGCAAGGTCGTGCCGGTGGCACACGATGCGGGCTATTACTGGCCCCGGCGGGGGCTGATGAAACGCCCTGGCACCATCCGCGTGATTATCGGCCCGCCGATCGACACGCTGGACCGCGAGCCGCGGGAGATCAACGAGCAAGCTCAAGCCTGGGTCGAAGCCACCGTCGAGCGCATCCGCCGCGAGAAAATCCAGCCCCTTAAGGCCTGACAAACAGCCACTCAGCCACGCACTTGGGCCGACTTGGGCTTGTGTGCCCGGATCTCCTCGCTGGACAAACCCACCAACTCGTGCGGAAACACCAGCCACTGCTCCGTGGCATGCACGTAGTAGTCCGGCACCAGACGGCTGCGGTTTCGCGAAGGTTTGTAGTAAACCGTCGCGATGCGCACCTGTGCCGGATGGTTGTCTGGGCAGCGTTTGCGCAATTCCTCGAGCACCGCTTCAAGACTTCGGCCCGAATCGAACACGTCATCGACGATCAGCAAATCATCCCGGCACGTCAGATGCGAGACCAGATAATCCATGGCGTGTACGCGAACCGTCTTCTGGGGCTGATCGATGCCGGTATAGCTGGAAGTGCGTATGGCGATGTGGTCGGTTTTTAGGCCATGATGCTCGAAGAGTTCTTGCACGGCGATGCCGATGGGTGCGCCGCCTCGCCACAGGGCGGCGATGAACGTCGGTCTGTAGCCGCTCGCGAGCACACGCTGGGCCAGTTCGAACGAGTCAGCCAGCAAGGAATCGGCTGAGATAAACAACTTGTCAATCATGGTATGAGGTCACGCATGTCCACGGTCAAAATATTTGTTGCAGACACCCGTCACGCGCATGTCTTCGAGATGCCTTCGCCCACCGGCACGCTGCGCAAGATCACCACGTTCGAGAACCCGTACACGGGCAAACACGAGCGCGATCTTGGCGCCGATGCCCCCGGTCGGCAGATGAGTCGCGCCGCAGGCGGTCGTCGAGTCACTGCCCTGCAAGGTCGTACCACGCTCAAGCAACACGCGACTGAACTGTTTGTCAAACTGCTGGCCCGCAGCGTATCTGCCGAAGCGCGCACAGCCGGCGTCAAGGGCGTGGTTCTGGTGGCATCGCCCAAGCTGATGAGCTTGCTCGAGGCGCAGTTGCCGAAGACTGTGCAAAAGCGTGTGGTAGCGCAGATCCGTCGCGATCTGGTCGATGTGCCACGACTCGATTTGCAGAAACGCGTCAAAACAGCCGTGCAAAAAGCCGCGCTCTCGGCGCTCTAGCGCGCGGAACCGATTAGCCGCCGTTGCCGGCTTAGTTGTCTGCAAGTTCTTGGGCTCGCGGCATGGCGGGCGCCGCACCCGTTCGCCCCACCGCAAGTGCTGCAGCACGGTTAGCGCGTTGCACGGCAGCGGGCAGTGGCAGCTCGGCGGCCAAAGCCGCAGCGAGCACGCCACAGAAGCAATCGCCGGCACCGGTGGTATCGAGCGGCGTCACACGAGGCGCAGGGTAGTGCGCCACTTCCTCGCCGCACAGGGTCAGCGCGCCAAGCGCGCCGAGCGTAACGACCATCGTTGGCACTGAGCCGCGGGATGAGGCCAACCCCGCCGCGAGTTGCTGCGCTAGGCGCATGCACGTCTCGATTGACGGCGCATCGGCCACAAATCCTTCAGCTGTGATGGGAGCTTGAGCGTAGTGCGCGAGCTCCGTTTCATTGAGCACCACGATGTCCGCGAGTGCCAGCAGCGGCAAACTCCCAGGCAACGCCGGTGCCGTATTGAGCAGTGTGAGTGCGCCCTGCGCACGTGAAACTTCGAGAAAAGCAGCGACCGTCTCGAGGGGTGTCTCAAGCTGAGCCATCGCCACTTTGGCCGCAGCGGCTTCGGCGTACAGCGCACTGCGCACCTCCTCAGGCGTCAGCGTCGCGTTGGCGCCACCGTGGACGACGATGGAATTCTCGCCATCGCCGGCCACCCAGACCATCGCAAGGCCCGTATGCGCATCAGGCCATCGACGAGTTTCGCGGACCGCCACGAACCGAGTATCGATGCCCTCTGCGACGAGCAGCGCGCGCAGCGTATCGCCGTCGGTATCGTCAGCACAGGCACCGAGCATCGCGGTATATGCACCCATGCGCGCAGCGGCCACAGCCTGATTCAAGCCCTTGCCGCCCGGCAAACGATTTAGTTTGAGGCCGGGTACCGTCTCGCCCGGCTGCGGCAACGCCGCGACGCGCCCGAGCAGGTCCATATTCAAACTGCCGCAGACGACGACGTCGATGCCCGCCATCACTCAACTTCGCTTGGAATCGGCGCGGTCTGACGCCGGTTGTTCGAGCGCGGGCATCGTGGTCGCATTGCTGATGAGTCCGCTGCCGACGTACAGGTCGAGCTTGTCGCGGGTGTCGGCGATATCCATGTTGCGCATCGTCAGTTGGCCGATTCGATCCTGCGCCGTGAACAGCCCCTGCCCGCTCTCCATGGTCAAGCGCTCCGGATGGTAGGCCAGATGCGGTCCACGGGTATCGAGGATCGAGTAGTCGTTGCCGCGACGAAGTTGCAGTGTCACCTCACCCGTGACCGCTCGCGCCACCCAGCGCTGCGCGCTGTCGCGCAGCATCAAACATTGCGGATCGAACCAGCGGCCCTGATAGAGCAGCCGACCGATCCGTCGGCCATTGTTGCGGTATTGCTCTAGCGTGTCTTCGTTATGGATGGCCGTCAGCAGTCGCTCATAGGCGATAAACAACAGTGCCATGCCGGGCGCTTCGTAGATGCCGCGGCTCTTCGCTTCGATGATGCGATTTTCGATCTGATCGCTCATGCCAAGCCCGTGCCGGCCGCCGATGACATTGGCCTGCTCGAGCAAGGCCAACGCGGATCCTGGCCGCTCGCCGTTAAGACTGACGGGAACACCGCTCTCGAAGCCGATAGTCACCCGCTCCGGCGCGACTGCGACCTCGTCGCGCCAGAACGCCACGCCCATGATTGGCGAGACGATCTCTATGCCACAATTCAGCTGCTCGAGGTCTTTCGCTTCGTGGGTTGCACCGAGCAAATTGGAGTCCGTTGAGTAGGCCTTCTCGGTGCTCATGCGGTAGTCAAGTCCCGCCGCACGCAGGTACTCGGACATCTCGCGCCGCCCGCCAAGCTCTGCAATGAATTGCGCATCGAGCCAGGGCTTGTAGATCCGCAGACCCGGGTGGGCCAATAAACCGTAGCGGTAAAACCGCTCGATGTCGTTGCCCTTGTGGGTACTGCCATCGCCCCAGATATCGACGCCATCTTCGCGCATCGCGCGCACCAGCATGGTGCCGGTGACGGCGCGGCCGAGTGGCGTCGTATTGAAGTAGGTCGCACCCGCGGTGCTGATGTGAAACGCACCGCACTGGATGGCGGCCAGCCCCTCGGCGACGAGTTGTGCGCGACAGTCGATCAGGCGGGCATGCACTGCACCGAGCGCCAGCGCCTTGCGCGGGATCGCCTCGTAATCGCTCTCGTCAGGCTGGCCCAAATGTGCTGTATAGGCGCATGGCAATGCGCCGCGGGCGCGCATCCAGTGCACTGCGGCACTGGTGTCGAGCCCGCCGGAGAAGGCGATGCCCACGCGGTCGCCTATGGGCAGACTTTGCAAAATCGTGCTGCTCATTCGGTCATCTTTCCGTCACGCACTGCAGCATCCGTGGCGGCGGCTTCGTAGATGACATACGTTTTGCGGGTCTTCTCGACGACCTGCCACGTGCCAACGAAACCCCGCGGAACGACAAACTCATCGCCAGGGCCAACTTCGGTCACGGTGCCGTCGCTCGCAGTGAGCACACTGCGACCCTCTAGGATGCGGCAATACTCCTCTTCGGTGTACTGCACACGCCAAGTACCCGGCTCGCTCTCCCAGACGCCCGCAAAAAACTGGCCGCTGGCATCCGCGTACTGAGACCACAATCGCTGCTCAGGATCACCTTCCACCCGTTTTGTTGCAGGCAGTCGGCTAACTTCGGGCGGTCCCAGGGGAGAGCAAATCAGTCGGCGAATCATGCTCCGCCTTGAACAGTCAGACGTCGAGATTGGCGACGGACAGCGCGTTCTTTTCGATGAACTCGCGTCGTGGCTCAACCTCGTCACCCATAAGCGTGGTGAAGATCTCATCGGCCGCCACCGCATCCTCGATGCGCACCTGCATCAGGCGCCGGGTCTCAGGGTTGATCGTCGTATCCCACAACTGCTCGGGGTTCATCTCGCCGAGACCCTTGTAACGCTGGATGGTCTGGCCGCGCTTGGCGTGCTCGAACAGCCAGCCGATCGCCTCCTTGAACGAGGTGATGGTATGACGAGCTTCACCGCGCTTCACGAAGGCGCCGTCGCCGATCAAGCCGGCCAAGGTGCGCGAGAGTTCGGCAATTCGCTGGTACTCAGGCGAGTCAAAGAAATCGCGGGTCAGGTGCCGGCTGTTGACCGACCCATGCTCGGATTTGGTCACGTGCAACCGAGTGTATCCGGCCGACTCGGTACTGCCCTGCAGTTCGAGCCGGTAGGTGGCCGTACCGTCACCGACGATATTGAGCCGCTTCGCAAGCTCAGCGACCCAAGACTGCAACCATTCGCCGCGATCAAAGTCCGCGCGGGTGATGACCGGGACGTAGAGCAACTGCTCGAGCAAGCGTTCGTCGTAGCGCTTGGCCCAGCGGCGAATGATGCCTTGAACCTCGACGTACTGACGGGCAAGCGACTCGAGCCCCGCACCGCGCAACGGCGGCGCTTCGGCGTTCAAGTGCAGCTCGGCCTCGTCGAGCGCGGAGTTCAGCAGGATAGCGTCGAGTTCGTTGTCGTCTTTGACGTACAACTCCTGCTTGCCACGCTTTACTTTGTACAGTGGCGGCTGGGCGATATAGATGTGGCCACGCTCGATGAGCAGCGGCAACTGGCGGTAGAAGAAGGTCAGCAGCAGCGTACGAATGTGCGCACCGTCAACGTCGGCGTCCGACATCAGGATGACGCGGTGATAACGTAGCTTCTCGATGTCGAATTCGTCGCGACCTATGCCACAACCGAGTGCCGTAATCAGGGTGCCAACCTCGGCTGAGGAGAGCATCTTGTCGAAGCGGGCCTTCTCGACGTTGAGGATTTTGCCCTTCAGCGGCAGGATCGCCTGCGTTCGGCGATCGCGGCCTTGCTTGGCAGAACCGCCTGCCGAGTCACCCTCGACGATGAAGAGCTCGGACAGCGCAGGATCTTTCTCCTGACAGTCGGCGAGTTTTCCAGGCAAGCCTGCAATATCGAGTGCGCCCTTGCGGCGGGTGAGTTCGCGGGCCTTGCGAGCAGCCTCGCGGGCGCGTGCGGCATCAATAATCTTCGCGGCGATCGCCTTGGCTTCCTGCGGCTTCTCCAACAGGAATTCGGAAAACTTCGCGGCGACGGCCGTTTCCACCACGCCCTTGACTTCGGACGAGACGAGTTTGTCCTTGGTCTGCGAAGAAAACTTCGGATCCGGCAGCTTTACCGACAGGATGGCAGTCAAACCCTCACGCGCGTCGTCGCCGGTGGTTGGGACTTTCTCGCGCTTGGCGATGCCTTCCTTTTCAATGTAGTCGTTGAGCGTGCGCGTCAACGCAGCACGAAACCCCGCGAGGTGGGTACCGCCGTCCTTCTGCGGAATGTTGTTGGTGTAACAGAACATCGACTCGGCATACGAGTCGTTCCACTGCATCGCAACTTCGACGCCGATCGCACCTTCCTGCAAACGGAACCAGAAGACCTGCTCGTGGATGGCTTGTTTCGAGCGGTTGAGATGTTTGACGAACGCCTGCAGACCGCCTTCGTGTTGGAACACCTCGGCCTTGTCTTCGCGCTCGTCGATGAGCTCGATGCACACGCCGCTATTGAGGAACGACAACTCGCGCAAACGTTTGGCGAGGATGTCGTAGTCGAACGCAATGTTGGTGAAGATGGTGGCGCTCGGCTTGAAGCGCACACTCGTGCCCTTGCGATCGGTGGTGCCGACCTCAGCGAGCGGCGCTACCGGTTCACCGAGACGATACTCCTGCTTGTAGAGCTTGCCGCCGCGATGGATGGTGAGGTTCAACACGTCCGATAAGGCATTGACGACCGACACGCCGACGCCGTGCAAACCGCCCGAGACCTTGTAGGAGCTGTCGTCGAATTTGCCGCCGGCATGCAGCACGGTCATGATGACTTCGGCGGCGGAGCGGCCTTCTTCGGCGTGAATGTCTACAGGAATGCCGCGGCCGTTGTCCTCGACGGTGACGGATTCATCAGCGTGGATTATCACCACCACGCGGTCGCAATGACCCGCTAGGGCCTCGTCGATCGAGTTGTCGACGACCTCAAAAACCATATGGTGTAAACCGGTGCCGTCGTCGGTGTCACCGATATACATTCCCGGGCGTTTTCTGACAGCGTCGAGGCCCTTTAAGACCTTGATTTTACTGGAATCGTAGACGTCTGCGTCGGTCATGCGGCAGCCTGCTGGGAAGATGCGAAATTATACCCGAGTTACCCTGCCCTGTTCCACGTGAAACACGTGTTCCGGTTGGCCGAACAAGCGGTAGTCACGCTCTAGGGCGGTCACCAGAATTTGCGTCTCGAGAGCCTGTACCCGCGCGATAAAGCGACCGAGTCGGTCCTGGTCCAATTCCGCCGACGGATCGTCTAACAGTAACGTCGGCCGAAGGTCATGCTCGGCTTTGAGGAACTCCAGTTGGCTAAGACTCAGCGCCACGGCCGCCAACTTTTGTTGGCCTCGCGAAAGGATTTCGCGTGCCGCCTTACCGCGGATCCTCAAGCTGACATCCGCCCGATGCGGACCCACATGAGTCACGCCCCGATCGCGGTCCCGAGACAGCGAAGCCGCTAACGCGTCGGCAAGTGGTACAGACTGGTCCCAACCAGCAAGGTACGCCAGTGAGACGTCCACACCGAGCAACTCCTCGGTGAGCGCCGCCCAGTACGGTTGGAGCGCGGCGAGCGTGCGTTGGCGGGAAGCCGACAGGACCTCCCCTTCCTTAGCCAGTTCATGGTCCCAAGTATCGAGAGAGTCGAGACCCCGTTTAAGCGCCGCGTTGCGTTGAAGCAGGGCTCGCTGGTAACGAGCCCACGCGGCAGCGAAAGGTGGTTCCACGTGGAACACTACCCAATCCAGCCAGCGGCGGCGGCGGGTCGCACTGTCCTCGATCAGCTTATGAGCATCGGGATCCAGAACTTGGACTGGAAACGCCGTCGCTAGCTCCGCATACGACCTAACGGCTGCTCCGTTGAGCCTAGCCGCGGTTCCCAGCTCCGTATCGGACGCCTTTCTTGCCTCAACGCCCAGCGTTTGGGGTATCTCACCCGCCGTACGCCCTACAGCTCGGCATAACGCCTGTCCGTGGCGGATCAGCCGTTCGTTGGAGCGAGTTCGAAATGACCGACCCCGCCCTAACAGGAAGCACGCTTCGAGTATCGATGTCTTGCCGGCCCCGTTGGCGCCGTAGATCAGGTTGATGCCTGGACCCAGCCGCAATTCGGCGGTCTCGATACAGCGGAGGTCTTCAATCCGAAGCTCCGCCAGGGTCATTTCACAATCGCATGGGCATGACGACGTACCGAGCCCCGTCCGACGTCGCGGCAGTGATCAGGCAGCTACTGTTGGCGTCCGTTAGCGCGATGTTGACGCGATCAGTATCGATGGCCGAAAGGGCATCGAGCAAATAGGTCACATTGAAACCGATCTCGATCTCTTCCCCGGCGTACGTGACCTCGACTTGATCTTCCGCCTCTTCCTGTTCCGGATTATGCGCCTGCAGCGTAAGAACACTCGGCTTGATGTTCAAACGAATGCCGCGGTACTTCTCGTTCGACAAAATCGCCGTTCTTTGCAGACTTTGACGCAAAGTGCCGCGATCTGCGTCGATAATGCGATTAGCATTCATCGGAATAACCCGACTGTATTCCGGGAACCTGCCATCAATGAGCTTCGAGGTGAAGCGAATTTCGCCGATCTGGCAGCGAACATGGTTAGTGCCGACACTCAGCTCCATATCGCCACTCTCGCCGAGCATACGTTGCAGTTCGAGCACGCCTTTGCGCGGGAGAATCACTTGCTGCTTGCCCGTGACCCGCTCCGCAAGGTTTGCCTCACACATCGCCAGACGGTGTCCGTCGGTCGCCACCGCCCGCAATCGACCACCCTCGGACTCGAGCAACATACCGTTCAAGTAGTAACGCACATCCTGCTGCGCCATCGAGAAATGGGTCTTGTCGATGAGTTTGCGAAACTCTATTTGGGGTAAGCGCAACACCTGCTGCGCATTGATCTCTTCGACCAGCGGGAATTCGGCGGCAGGCAACGTCGAGAGGGTGAATCGACTGCGACCCGCCCGAACCACCAAGCGATCTCCTTCGACTGTCAGTGTGACCGTCACGCCTTCCGGCAATGCGCGCAGGATGTCGAGCAGTTTGCGCCCAGGGACCGTGATGTCCCCCGGCGTTTGCACCGTCAGCGCAAGCGCGCTTACTAGTTCCACCTCAAGATCGGTGCCCGTTACGGCCAGTTTGCCATTGCGGGCGCTCAGCAGAACGTTCGACAACACCGGCATGGTCTGGCGTCGCTCGACGACCCCGATCACGTTTTGGACCGGGCCGAGAATCTCTTCACGAGTAGCTGTGAGTTTCATAGATCTCTTGAATGGATATGAATCAAGAAGTAGTGGTGGTTATAGAGTCGGTGGACAAGAGGATAACTCTGAAAACACCGGGATTTTCAGTATCTTTCTGCGTTGCGGGCCGTGTGTGAACTGGCGCATAACACGGGCACTCCCTGTGGACGGATTGTGAATGATTTTAGACTCCAAAAACATCCACACCTTATTCCCATCATCCTGTCAGGGTTCTTAACAAGTTTGAGTAATCCTCCGCGATGCGCTGCTCCGTTTGCCGTAACTCCTTGATGCGGCGACAGGCGTGCAACACAGTCGTATGGTCTCGGCCGCCGAACGCTTCGCCGATTTCCGGCAGGCTATGACTGGTCAGTTCTTTGGCCAGCGCCATCGCTACCTGTCGGGGCCTGGCAATTGAGCGGCTGCGGCTTTCCGACAGCAAATCCGACAGCGGGCAGCGGAAGTAGTGAGCCACCGTCTTCTGGATGTTCTCGATGGTGATCAACCGCGCTTGCAAGGACAGCAGGTCCTTCAGCGCATCTTTCGTGAAATCGACCGTGATCGGCTGCCCGGTAAATCGGGAGTTGGCGATGACCCGGCGTAGCGCGCCTTCGAGTTCGCGGACGTTTGAGCGGATCCGCTTGGCAATGAACAACGCCACGTCCTGACTGAGCGTGACACCCGCCGCCTCGCCCTTGCTGATCAAAATTGCTGCGCAGGTCTCGAGTTCGGGCGGTTCGATGGCTACCGTCAAACCCCAGCCGAACCGAGATTTCAAACGCTCCTCTAGGCCGTCGACTTCTTTCGGATAGCGATCGCAGGTGAGGATGACCTGCTGCTGGCCCTCGAGCAACGCATTGAAGGTGTGGAAGAACTCCTCTTGCGAGCGCTCCTTGCCGGCAAAGAATTGGATGTCGTCGATCAGCAGCGCATCGAGCGAGCGATACGCCGTTTTGAACTCGTTCATCTGATTGTGTTGTAGCGCCTTGACCATGTCGCTGACGAATCGCTCCGAATGCACGTAGGCGACGCGTGCATCGGGATTACGCGCCAGAATCTCATGTCCAACAGCGTGCATCAGGTGGGTCTTACCGAGCCCTACACCGCCATAGATGAACAGCGGGTTATAGGCTTTCCCGGGGTTTTCACCGACTTGTTGAGCGGCGGCTTTGGCCAGTTGGTTACTCTTGCCGACTACAAAATTTTCAAATGTGGAGTCCGGGTTGAGGCGCCCACCGACCACGAGCCCTCTGCTTCGTCGAGCACTCGGGTTGCTCGTCTCGGTCGTGGGGGTCGACGACGTGGCGAGCGGCTCTGGCCGAGAACCCACCTCGACCGTGACGATCGGCGCATTCCCTTGCAGCTCGTTACGCAGCCACTCGCCGATGCGCGGCAAAAGATTGGCATTGACCCAGTCGACCACGAATCGATTCGGTGCGAACAGCTTCAGCGCGCCCTCACCCTCGAGTGATTGCAACGGTCGGACCCAGGTGTTGAACTGCGACTCTGGTAGCTCGGTTTCCAGCGCGCGCGCACAACGGTTCCACAGCGACGAGTCCACGGGCGTGCCTGCCTGCCGGTACGAAAGAGTCAAAGGGGACGCGAAGAATATACCGCCGGTGCGGCCTGTGGATATCTTTCGTGACTTGACAGGTTCGAGGCCCCTGCTTAACCTCTGCGACCTTTTTTCGGTGACGCGACCATGAAACGCACCTATCAGCCCAGCAAAGTCCGCCGCGCTCGTACCCATGGCTTTCGCGCCCGCATGGCCACCGCCAACGGCCGCAAGATCTTGGCCCGCCGTCGCGCTAAGGGCCGTAAGAAGCTGATCCCCTGATCCGGGACGAAGCGTCCGTCCAACCGGCCAGCCGGGGCTTTTCGGCCTCTCGGCGGGTGTTACGCAAGACCGAATTTGACGCGGCCTACCGATTCGGGCGCCGCTTCCACGATTCCCACCTGTCAGTGACTGTACATCCGAACAGTCTCGGTCATCCCCGGCTAGGCTTGGCGATTGCCGCCAAAACCGTCGGAAATGCCGTCGCGCGTAACCGACTTCGTCGCATAATTCGCGAGTCCTTCCGGCTAGCCCAATCTGAGCTGCCTGCCGCCGACGTCATTGTCGGTGCGCGTGCAGCAGCGCGCGGCGCGCCGGCCCCTCGAATTCGACAGAGTCTTGCAGGGCTCTGGAAAAAGGTAGCAACCACATGCGCGCCGTCCTCCGCGCCTTGATCAGGGTGTATCAGCTGCTGGTGAGCCCTTTGCTCGGGCCGCGATGCCGCTATCACCCGAGCTGCTCGCACTACGCGCTCGAGGCCCTCGACACACACGGCGCCTGGCATGGCAGTTGGCTCGCGGTACGACGCATCGGTCGCTGCCATCCCTTGCGTGAGGGAGGGTTTGACCCCGTCCCCCCGCGCCCCCCCACTCACTGACCCATCGACGGATACGCAGATCGTGACTTCGACTAACGCTCGCATGTTTCTTTGGCTCGGCCTCGTCCTGGCGCTGTGGATCAACTACGAGACCTGGCAGCGCGACTACGCGCCCCCCGTTGTCTCGACGCCCGCTCCGGCGCGGACGGCCCCGGTCCCTGGCGCTGCGCCGACTGGCCTCGCCGCCAGCGTGCCAACGAGTGCCGCCGCCACGACCGCGCCATCCGCTGCCGTTGCCGCCGCCGCAGTCTCTTCGGCGACCGCCTCGATGCCCGCAGCAGGTTCGGCAGCAGCGACGAACGCGACCCTGCGCATCGTCACCGACGTGCTCGATCTCGAAGTGTCGCTGCAAGGCGGCGACCTCGTTCGTGCTGATCTGCGCAAATACCCGCTCGTCAAGGGTGAAGACACACGCGTGCGATTGCTTAACCGCAACCCGCAGCAGTTCTACTATTTGCAGACCGGTCTCACGGACCCGGCCGGCGGCGCGCGCCCGACGCATCTGGCGCCTTTTAGCGCGACGGCGAGCCGTTTCGAGTTGGCCGAAGGCAGCAACGAGCTGCGCGTGCCTCTGCAGTGGACCGATGCGGCGACGGGCGTCACCGTCACCAAAACCTACGTATTGCGGCGCGGCGAGTACCGTATCGATTTGCAGTACGACATCGACAATCGTGGGGACGCGCCCTGGACCGCAGCCTCCTACGCGCAAATTTTGCGTGATGACGTACCCGTTAAACGTTCGATGTTCAGCGTCGAAAGCTACGCATTCCAGGGCCCGGCTTATTACGACGGCACCAAGTACCACAAGCTCAATCGTGAGGATGCCGAGGATCGCTCGCTCGCTCGCGACATTACCGGCGGCTGGGTTGCCGGCATGCAGCACCACTTCGTTACTGCGGTCGTGCCGGCTGAGGGTAAAGCCTACCGCTACACGTTGAAGACCGAGGGTAACCAGTATCTGCTCTCCGCGGCAGGTCCTGCCGTCACGGTTGCACCGCAAAGCGGCGGTACGCTCAAAGAAACCTTGTTCGTCGGCCCGAAGCTGCAAGCGCAACTTGAGACGACGGGGCCCCGCCTCGATCTTGTGGCGGACTACGGCATGCTCACGCTGCTCGCCAAGCCGCTTTTTTGGCTCCTTGAGCAAGCTCACAACCTCGTTGGCAACTGGGGCTGGGCCATCGTGCTCATCACCTTCCTGCTCAAACTCGTCTTCTATCCGCTCTCAGAAGCCTCGGGTAAATCGATGGCGCGTATGCGCGTGCTGGCGCCTCGCATGAAGAACCTGCAGGACACCTATAAGGATGATCGCGAGAAGCTCGGTCGCGCAATGATGGATCTCTACAAGCGCGAGAAGATCAATCCGGCGGCCGGCTGCTTGCCCATCCTGATACAGATGCCGGTGTTCTTTGCGTTCTACTGGGTGCTGCTCGAAAGCGTCGAGATGCGCCAGGCCCCGTTCGTCGGCTGGATCCAGGATCTCTCTTCGCGCGATCCGTTCTTTGTGCTGCCCGTAATCATGGCCGGCGCCATGTTCGTGCAATACAAGCTGAATCCAACTCCGCCCGATCCGATCCAGGCCAAAGTATTCATGATCCTGCCCATTGTGATGAGCGCGACGTTTGCGTTCTTCCCGGCGGGGCTCGTGCTCTACTGGGTGACGAACACGCTGTTGTCGATCGCGCAGCAGTGGAATATCAATCGGCGGATCGAGGCTCAGGCAAAGAAAGCGAAGTCGGGCTGAGGGTATCGCTCCCTACCGTCCGCTATCGCGTATCTACTCCTCATAACGTGGGTAACCACGTTACTTGAAACTGGGTGACCGGCGACTAGCGCCTACGGATTTGGGCCACAATCTTTGTCTATGAGCTCGGCTGCCACCATCGTCGCGATTGCCACCGCCGCCGGCCGTGGTGGTGTCGGCATCGTGCGATTGTCCGGGTCGATGAGCCGGCACATCGGCGAGTCGATTCTGGGCAAATCGCTACCGCCGCCGCGGCAGGCGGTGCTGGCGGGATTTCGTGACGAGGCCGGCGCCATGCTCGACGAAGGTCTCGTGCTTTTCTTTCCGGCGCCGCACAGTTACACGGGCGAGGACGTCCTCGAATTGCACGGGCATGGCGGCAAGATGGTTCTCGAAGCGCTTGTCGCGCGGGCGGTGGATCTTGGCGCACGGCGCGCCAGCCCGGGTGAATTCACGCAGCGCGCCTTCCTTAACGACAAGCTCGATCTCGCCCAGGCCGAAGCTGTGGCCGATCTCATCGATGCTGGCTCGCTCGCTGCCGCCCGCGCGGCACTGCGTTCGCTGCAGGGGGAGTTCTCAGCCGCCGTCCGCGATCTCGTCGAAGCGCTGATCGAGCTGCGCGTGTGGGTGGAGGCCGCGATCGACTTTCCGGAAGAAGAGATCGACTTCCTCGCCGACCGGGCTCTCGTGGCGCGTCTGGATGCGCTGCGCGCACGCTTTGCTGCCGTGCTGCGAAGCGCGCGTCAGGGTCGGGTGCTGCGCGACGGGATGACGGTGGTAATCGCCGGCCGCCCGAATGCCGGGAAGTCGAGCTTGCTGAACGCGCTCGCCGGCCATGAGGCCGCCATCGTCACGCCGCTCGCAGGGACTACGCGTGATGTGCTGCGCGAGCAGATCGCCATCGACGGTATGCCGCTGCACGTGATCGATACCGCGGGCTTGCGTGCGGCCGACGAGGCTGCGGCTGATGTCGTTGAGGCCGAGGGCATCCGTCGTGCGCGCGTTGAACTCGCGCGCGCTGATCGCATCTTGTTTGTTATCGACGCTGTGGCTGATCCGTCTGCCGAAGCCTATCGGCAGGAGCGCGCGAGTCTGCCGCCCGAAGTGCCCGTCACGCTGCTGATCAACAAGCTCGATCAAGTGGATGAGACGCGGGCCAAAGCCGAGATCGACCCCGCGGCAACTGATGCCCCCGCGGTGTTCGGCATTTCAGCCAGGACCCGCGCTGGGCTTGATGCCCTGCGCCAGCATCTCAAAGATTGCATGGGCTATGAGGCTGCAGGCGAGGGCGCGGTGTCGGCTCGCGCGCGGCACATTGAGGCGCTGCAGCGCGCCGAGCGTCATGCCGAAACGGCATTCCAACAACTCACCGAATCACGCGCTGGGGAACTCGTGGCCGAGGAGTTGCGCCTCGCGCAAGCTGCGCTCGGCGAGATCACCGGCGAGTTTCGTGCTGATGATCTGCTCGGGCGGATCTTCGGCAGTTTTTGCATCGGAAAGTAGGGGTCGGGTATAACTGTAGCCGCGTTAGGTGAGCGCTTCTCGCGCGAGATCGTTAGCCGCGACCGCAAGGACATCAACAACCCGCGGCGTGCGGCTGGGTCTAGCCGCTCGCTGCAGTCGGCTTTCACGCTATCCACCGAGTAGGCGGTAGCACGCATCAGCTCACGGTGGTGGAAGAAGTAGCGTGATCAGACCAGAACTCTAGGCTGACGGCTCGTCCTCGACGCCCAGCTTCGTCTTCAGAAACTTCATGAGCCCCTCGACCGGCCCTACGAGCGCGGGGATGAAACACGTGCCCGCGTCCGCCACGGCCAATTGATTGGTCTTATTCTTGGCCTCCCGAAGTAGGCGCTCCAAGTCGCCGTTAGGTTTACCGTTCTCAAGTAAGGTCGCCGCTAGGCGCGCACTCCATTTTTGTTTGGCGTATTTCGCCGACTTCGGCTTCAGCGACTGGATACCTAGGTGTTGGCATAATTCTTGGGCGTATACACCCGGGTCAAGTAAATCCTCCAATTCCGACTCGTTGAGCCCTGCCTTCCCAGCACAGAATTCCGCCCCAGTGTCCAGGAGCCCATCTTTCCGCGCCTTCTCAAGTGCAGCGTTTCCTTCTGAATCGTTGTCTACAAAGGCAATCGGACTGCAGACAAGGGTTTGGTAGAAGCGAAGTTGGTGAGGCAAGTTGGCAGCGCCATTTAGAGCGTTGAAGCGTAGTCGACCGCTTGCAACAGACTTGGCCAGTTTTGGCTCTCGGGCTTTCACGTATTCCGTCAGAAGCTGAGCGTCGCCAGGACCTTCGACCAGGACAACGAAATCAGGCGAAGCAAGGTTCTCGGCCAATTGCACACCCAGCACCTTGCGGACTTCCTCCAAGCTTGAAGCAGGCTTTGCCTTATTGCCCTTGACCAAGATGTTCGCACCAACATGGTCACGCCGCACCAAAGCTGGCTCATGGGTGCTGATGATTACC
>VEQP01000063.1 GCA_018883185.1 Nevskiaceae bacterium
CGCCGGAGCTGCTCGAGTGGTACGGGGAGTTCTATCAGCGCGTGTTTTATGGCGGCCGTGTGCCGGTGCGTACCAAGGAATTGCTTCGGCTACGACTGTCGACTCTGCATGGCTGCGCCTTCTGCAATCGTGGCAATCGGCACGATGCCCGTGAAGCGGGGCTCAGCGATACGCAGATCCGCTCGATCGAGGACACTTCAGCGCCGTGCTGGTCGCCCGCTGAGCGGGCGGTGTTGGAGCTGGCTTCGGCGATGGCGCTGACCTCGCCGCGGGGCACGTTGACTGCGGGTAATTACAGTCAGCTGCGAGAGTTTTTCGATGACGCGCAGATCGTCGAGTTGGGCATGACGATGGCGGTGCTCACGGGCATGGCCAAGTTCTTGTTCGCTTTCGATCTCGTCGAGCGTGAGGATTATTGCGAGTTTGGTACTTCCCGAGAGGGTACATGAGTAAGAACTACCGCCGGTTGTGGCTGAGCACGCTCGTCTGCCTCATCGGTGGCGCTACAGCGTTCGCTGAAACGCCTGCGCGGGCGATTGATGCAGCAGGGTTCAAGGCTGCATTGCAGGCGGAGCGGGGCTCGGTGCTGATCGTCAATCTTTGGGCGACTTGGTGCGTTCCCTGTCTGCGGGAAGTGCCTGACCTACTCGCTCTGGCCAAAGAGCACGAAAAACAAGGCGTCAAACTGATCGGCGTTTCGGTTGATGACCCTTCACCCGGTGCCGCTGTGGTTGAGCAGTTCCGCCAGCGGTACTTCCCCGCCTTTGTCACGTTCGCGCGCAACGGGCCGCAGATGGACGAGCTCGCGAGCGTGATCGACCCGGCGTGGAACGAAGTCGTCCCTACGACGTACATCCTCGATCGCCAAGGGAAAATCGTCGTGCGCATTCAGGGCAAGAAGTCGTTGAACGAGTTTCGAGAGGCGGTGCGCAAGGCACTGTAAAGCCATGTGGAAGCCCCATCGCTGTCGTCACCACTTCTTTGGGGTCTTTGCGGCACTGCTGTGTCTGCTTTTCGATCAATCGGGCACGGCGACCAGCGCCGAGCTGCTGATCGTCAATGCGCGGGTCTTCAATGGGCGGGACGCGGAACTGTCGCCTCCCAGCACCTTACGCATCAGTGATGGGCGAATCGTATCGATTACCGAAGGCCCAGCCGCCTCGATCGGCGGGACGGTGATCGACGCAGGCAACCGTGTGGTCCTGCCGGGACTCATCGATGCTCATGTGCATCCGAGCATTCCCGCGGGCTTCGTGGCCCTGCGCGACTTGCAGCCCGACTATGCGGCGCATCGGTCCGCTGCAGAGGCGCGTGCGATGTTGCTGCGAGGCTTCACCACCATTCGCGACATGGGCGGCCCGAGTTTCGGACTGAAACAGGCGATCGACGAGGGCGTGCTGGTTGGCCCGCGGATCTTTCCATCCGGAGCGATGATCAGTCAGACGAGCGGGCACGGGGATTTTCGTCATCGCGCGGCGTCTGCGGTGTCAAATACCGGCATAGACGTGATGGAGCAGCGTGGCTACGGACGTTTGGCCGATGGCGAATCGGCGGTGCTACTCGCTGTGCGCGAGCAACTGCGCGAGGGGGCTGCGCAGATCAAGGTCGCTGCGGGCGGTGGACTGTCGTCCAACTACGATCCGCTCGACAGCGTCCAGTACCTCGATGCTGAGTTGCGCGCGGCCGTACGCGCAGCCGCGGACTGGGGGACCTATGTCGCGGCGCATGCTTACACTCCGGAGTCGATCCGTCGATCCGTGGAGGCCGGCGTGCGCAGTATCGAGCATGCGCATTTAATCGATGAGCCCACCATGAAGCTGATTGCGCAGCGCGGCGTGTTCGTATCGCCGCAGGCATATCTCTTTTCCGGTAACGCGTTCCCGATGACCGGCAGGGCTGCGGTGATGCCGTCGGGTCTCGATCGCATGATGCAGCTGGCGAAAAAGCATGGAGCGAAGATTGCATTTGGCACCGACGTATTCGGTGGGCCGCGCATGTACGCGTTGCAGTCGAAGGAGTTCACAGCACGGTTGCGCTGGTTTGATCCGCTGACGATTTTGCGGCAGGCCACCTCGCTTAATGGCGAGTTGCTTGCGCTCAGCGGACCGCGCAATCCCTATGCAGGCGCTGCGCTCGGCGTGCTGGAGCCCGGTGCTTGGGGAGACGTGCTGATTGTCGAGGGCGATCCGCTCGTCGACATCGGCGTGCTTGAGGATCCCGACAAAAACATTCGGGTGATCGTCAAAGGCGGCGTGGTCTACAAGAACACCTTGGCGCCGTGACCTCGCGACTCGGCTAGTTGGGCTGACGTACCAGCGGCACGGTCTCGTGAACCCAGTTGCCGCTGTCGCGGCGCGCAGGGCTCGGGATCGCCATCGCCGCATCACCCATCTTGGCCCGTAGTGCCTTGACGTCAATCTTCCAGCCGAGCGCATCCCACTTCTTGAGCCAGTCGCGGTAATGCGCGATCGCGGTGTCTCCGGGCACCAGCACCTCGCGGGTGTTGCTGTCCGGGGTGCGAACCGGGTTGAGATTCTCGACGATGACCATGTCCTCTTGCACCACTTTGCGGGTGACATCAGCCATGCGCGCCTCATGCGCATCCTCGAGTAGCCAGTTGCGCATGCTCACGAGATAAACCCGCGTATGCGACTCATCCACCGGTGCCTCGAACATGTACTGGTGAAACGAGTTCGTGGCCGTGAGATCAATGTAGGTCACGAGCTGATTCGGGCCTTGATGCCATGACCCTGCAGCGCCGATGCGTGGGCCCTGCCGGACGTTGGCCAGCGCCGTGTCCTCGCTCTTCGTACCGCCGAACTTGATGTAATGCTTGCTGCCCCAAGGAATTTCTTCCATCGGTAGCGGCGTGCGTTGCTGCTCGGGCGACAACGAGGGCTGCCCTTGCGCCGCATGGACGAATTGGTTGTGTATCGGGTCGAGACCGTTTTCGATCGAGCGCTCGTAGTAGGCGTTGACGTCGAACACAAAGGTTTGGGCTCGCCACTCGGGCGTACCGAATTCTTCGATGGCGTACAGGGGTGGCCGCTCCGCCTCCGGCAGATCGCCGAGAAAAGCGAACACGATGCCGTACTTCTCGAGTACTGGGTAACTGTCGACCTTGGCGCGTGCCGGTAGTTGCGCGCCCTCACCGAGTGAGGGGATGCGCTTGCAGCCGCCGTCGCCGCCGAATTCCCAGCCGTGATAGGGACAGGCTACGTGATCACCACGGACCTTGCCGAGGCCGAGCGCTCCGCCGCGGTGCACACAAGTGTCCGATAGGACTTTCGCTGCGCCCGCCGTATCGCGGAAGACCACAAAAGGTAAACACAGAACGGTGACACGCAGGGGCTTCTCCTGCGTGACTTCCGTACTGAGCGCCATCGGATACCAGAAATTGATGTACATCGCCCGAGCATACTGCGCCCGGTCGGCGAGGTCCTACGGGGCGCTCGTTCCGTGTTCGCGCTGAGGCCACGGGCGCAGTCCGGCCGCACCGAAGCCAAAGTCGACCTCGAACAGCCGGTCAAAGGTCGCGCCCCGGCCGAGGCAGTGCAGCACCCGCAGCGGACCCTGGTGGGCCACGACGACGAGGTGCGTTTCGCCACTGTGGATGTGCTCCAGCCGCCGCTCGCTGCAAAACGCAGCGACTCGCTGCCACAACTGACTCAGCGACTCGCCATCACCCGGTGCCACATTCCAAAGGTCTGCGCTCCAGCGATCAATATCGTCCCGTGAAATATCGTCCCAGGCGCGTCCTTCCCAGTGACCAAAGTCGAGTTCGAGCAACCGAGCGTCATCGGTGCAGGGTGCATTCCAAGTGGTTGCAATCGTCGACGCGAGGCGCCTGCAGCGCTCGGCGGGGCTCGTGAGCACGGCATCGATCCGTGGCAGGCGATCGAGGACGGCCTGCATGTCCTCGGCCGCCGTTGCCGCAAGCGGTAATTCGCTGCGACCGTAACAGATGCCCGGTGCCACAGCAGGTCGCGTGTGTCGGATCAGGTGTACCACGCAGCCAGCATTCCAAGAAAAAGCCCGAGTTCCGCCAGCTGTTGGGCTGCGCCGAGACAATCGCCGGTGTAGCCCTGTAGATTGCGTTGCAGCACGCGATACCACCACCCGACCAAGATCACCGCTGGCAAGATGCCGCCGAGCAGCGCCGGTTCAAGCACGGCGCCGATGAGCAGCACTATCGCTGTGGTGGTTGCTGCCACCCAGAGTCCCGCTCGACTGAGGTTACGCGACAGCGGTTTCGCTTTTGACTCATCTTCCCGAACGTAGGGGAGGCACCACATCAAGATGACGGCGGCAAAGCGGCTGCTGGCATGACCCGCGACCAGTAACACGCACGCCGTCGTGACCGGTAATGCCGACAGCACCGCCACACGCAGGCTGATGCTGAGCACGAGCGCCAGCGTGCCGTAAGTGCCGATGCGCGAGTCGCGCATGATCTCGAGGATGCGCTGCTGACCGTAGCCGCCACCCAGTCCGTCGGTGGCATCAGCAAGGCCATCTTCGTGAAAAGCACCGGTCAACCAAATGGACGCGGCAACAGCGATGATTGCCGCGACCACGGGTGGCCAAAGAAATGATGCCAGCAGCAGTGCGGTGGCCGAGACTACGCCGACGAGTACGCCCACCGCAGGAAAATACCGTGAAGCATCATCGAGCAGTTGCTGTGAGTGACCCACCGATGCCGGCACGGGCAGTCGAGTGAAGTACTGCACGGCTGCGAAGAACGAGCGGAGTTGACCGTTCATTCACTATGACTCTGACTGGCGGTGCTCACGCCCGCGGTACTGAAGGTGGCCATGCCCTGAAAGAGTGCCACACTGCTGCGCAACAAAGGTAAGGCGAGCAACGCGCCGCTGCCTTCGCCAAGGCGCAGACCGAGCG
>VEQP01000043.1 GCA_018883185.1 Nevskiaceae bacterium
GGGCGTAGATTTCCTGGTAGCCGTGCTCGCCGGTATGCAGGTCGAGCATGAACTGCGCCAGCGCACGGTGCAGCCGCGCAACACCGCCGCGCAGCACTGAGAAGCGCGCACCCGAGATGCGCGCTGCCGCCTCGAAATCGAGACCGAGCTTGGCACCGAGATCGGCATGATCGAGCGGCGTGAAATCGAAGTGCCGCGGTGTCCCGTGCCGACGCACTTCGAGGTTGGCGCTTTCATCCCGCCCCTCAGGCACCGACTCGTGCAACAAGTTCGGCAAGCCTAGCGCCCAAGCATCGGACTCCGCTTGAACGGCGTTGAGTGCGGCTTCGGCAGCCGTCAACGCGTGCGTCAGTGCCTCGCCGCGCTTTAAGAACTCGCTCGCATCCTCGCCCTTGCCCTTGGCCATGCCCACCGCCTTGGCGTTGGCATTGCGCTCGGCACGAAGGCGATCCGCCTCGATCTGCACCTGCTTGCGCCGCTCCTCAAGGCTGCGAAACGCCTCGAGGTCGAGCACAAAACCGCGTCGCGCCAGGTTGCGGGCAACGTTTTCGGTGTCGGTACGCAGCAGTTTTGAATCGAGCACGTGAAACTCCAAAAAAATCCGTACGAACTCAGCCGGGCCCGAGCGCGCGACCCGCCAGCGCCGCCAGCAGGCACAGCGCGACCGTGGCGAGCACATAGAGCACGGCGCGCAACGCCTCGCCCGTCGATGCCAGGTTCACTGTTTCCAGCGCGAACGCCGAATAGGTCGTGAAGCCGCCGAGCACGCCCGTCATCCAGAAAAGCCGCAACGCTTCGACTCCCTGGGCCGCCGCGCCGCCCGCCGCGGCCCGCGCGCTCAGCAGCGCCGCAATCCAGCCGATGCTGAAACTGCCGACAACGTTGACGAGCATTGTAGCGAGCGGCCAGCCGCCAGGCACGGTCGGCAACAGCCGCGATACGGCGAAACGAGCGACGCCTCCCACGGCACTGCCGAGTGCAACCCAAATCCAGAGCGGCATCAGGAACTCTCACCCGATGTCTTGACCGCTGCGCGTGCGCGCAGTCGTGCGAGCGCCTCGCCGATCCGAATCTCCAGGCCCCGCTCGACCGGCCGATAGTAGTGCCGCAACGGCATGCCATCTGGCAGATAGCGTTCACCGGTCGCATAAGCCTCGGGCTCCGCGTGCGCGTAGCGATACCCCTCGCCATAGCCGAGTTCCTTCATCAAACGGGTCGGCGCATTGCGAAAGCGCAGCGGCACCTCGAGCGTGCCGAACTTCTCGACGTCCGCCACAGCCTCGTTGTAGGCGGTGTAGACGGCATTGCTCTTCGGCGCACAGGCGAGGTACACGACCGCATTGGCCAGCGCGAGCTCGCCCTCGGGGCTGCCCATACGCTCATACGCCTGCCAGGCATCCATGGCGATCTGCAAGGCGCGCGGATCAGCAAGGCCCACATCTTCGGTCGCCATCCGCGCGAGGCGCCGTGCGAGATACCCCGGATCGCAGCCGCCATCGATCATGCGGCAGAACCAGTAGAGCGCAGCATCGGGATCCGTGCCCCGCACGCTCTTGTGCAGCGCCGAGATTTGATCGTAAAACTGCTCGCCGCCCTTGTCGAAGCGGCGCCGGCTCCCGCTTGCGACTTCGGCCGCTGCTGCGGCATCGATGCAGCCCTCGTCGGCAAGATCCGCCGCAATCTCGAGCATCCCGAGCGCACGGCGCGCATCGCCATCGGCCGCAGCCACCAGCAACTCAAGCGCAGCCTCCTCGAGGCGCAGCCCGAGCGAACCCAGCCCGCGCGGCACATCGGTCAGCGCGCGACGCAGCAACGTGCGCAGATCCTCAGCGGACAAGGACTTGAGCACGTACACGCGCGCCCTCGAAAGCAGCGCGCTCACCACCTCAAAGGACGGATTCTCGGTCGTCGCACCGATGAAAATTAGCGTGCCATCCTCGAGATACGGCAGGAAAGTGTCCTGCTGCGACTTGCTGAAACGGTGCACCTCATCGAGGAAGAGCACCGTGCGCCCGCCGCCCGCCGCACGGGTCGCCTGCGCCTTCTCGACCGCGGCGCGCACGTCCTTGACGCCGGCCATCACCGCCGAGAGGGCGATGAATTCAGCACCGGAAGCGCGAGCGATGAGGCGCGCGAGCGTCGTCTTTCCCGTACCCGGCGGACCCCAAAGAATGAGCGAGTGCACCTGGCCCGATTGCACCACCGCGCGCAGCGCCTTGCCTGGACCCACGACCTGCACCTGACCCACGAATTCTTCGAGACTCGCGGGCCGCATGCGGTCGGCCAGCGGTCGGCTCAACTCCGGCGTAGCCATGTTTCGACCCGCGCAAACCAGGATTCACGCACGATGAGGGAGGCAAGCAAGGCCAGCACGACGCCGACGAGGTCGGCCATCAGATCCGCCCACTCGGCCGACCGACCGAACGGCATCAAGCCTTGCGCGACCTCGATTCCTGCACCCACCGCGACCATCACCAGAGTGACTCGCAGGTAGGCACGACGTTCGACGAGCGCAAGACTCCAGAACGATAGAACGAAAAAGGCGAACGCATGCTGCAGCTTGTCGAGGTTCGCGATCCAAGGCTCGCTAGGCGTGGAGGGACGGAGACAGAAAAACAGCGTCGTCGAAAACAACACCGCGCCCCCGAGGACCCACCAGAACGCCCAAGTCAGGGGACGCATCGGTCGGCTCTTTACGGTGTCGGGGTGCCGATGAGATCGGCACCTGTTGGCGGCTGAAACCGGAACACGTCATCGGCGAGCGCAGGATTGCGCTCGATGCGCTCGAACACGATGAGAACCTTTTGTCCGAGCTTGTCGTCGAGTTCCATCCGCCGCAGTTCGAAGCCGCGAAAGCCGAGCCGCGTTTCCCGAAACTCTGCGTCCGAACGCAGCGGCGCCACGCGGACCCAATCGAGGCCGTCACGACGCGGCAACTCGCTGATCGCGAAAGCACTCCGTAGCGGCACGGTCCCCGCGAGCAGCGTGGCCGGGGTCACCGTCAGCGCCGCATTCGCAGGCTTCACCGTGACCTGCTCCACGTCGCGATCGAAGAACCAAAGATTGCGGCCATCGGCGACCATGATCTGAGCCGGTTCCGCGGCCGTCGTCGGCCCCGTCTCCCAGCGAAACCGCCCTGGCCGCTGTACGACCAATCGCCCCTGCTCACGTCCGCGGGAGCGGCCGCGCACATCCGTTGTGCTCTGCGTGAACTCCGCACTCCAACTGCCGAGACCTGCAAGGAAACGATCGAGCGCAGTGTCTTGCGCTGCCGCATGCAGCGGCCATGCTCCGCAGCTCAGCAGCAGCAAACAAAAGGCAAGGCGGCGCGGCATGCTGTGCTCAATCGCCGGCGGGCGCCGGCACCAGTATTTCGCGACCGCCATTGGCCTGTAGCGGACCGACGAGCCCCGCAGCTTCCATCGCTTCGATGAGGCGTGCGGCGCGGTTGTAGCCGATCTTCAGGCGACGCTGTACGTAAGAGATCGAGGGCTTGCGCTCGGTCACGACGATCTTGACCGCCTCGTCGTACAACACGTCCTGTTCGGAATCCGCCCCACTCTCGCCGCCCTCACCTTCTTCTGCCGGCAGACCCGGAATGGCGCCCTTCGGACCCGAGAGCACTTCGTCGATGTAGCTGGGAGTTCCCGCCTTGCGCAGCGCCTCGACGACGCGATGCACTTCCGGATCAGCAACGAAGGCGCCGTGCACACGGTTGGGCATCGAGGTGCCGGCCGGCAGATACAGCATGTCGCCATGACCCAGCAAAGATTCCGCGCCGCCTTGATCGAGGATGGTGCGCGAGTCGACCTTGGCCGACACTTGGAAGGCAATGCGACAAGGAATGTTGGCCTTGATGAGACCGGTGATGACGTCCACCGACGGGCGCTGGGTCGCGAGGATCAGGTGGATCCCCGAGGCGCGCGCCTTCTGCGCGAGACGCGCAATCAACTCTTCGACCTTTTTGCCGACGATCATCATGAGATCAGCCAGCTCGTCGATGATCACCACGATGAACGGCAGCGGCTCGAGATCAGGGATTTGCGATTGATCGATGGACGGATCGTTGGCGGCGCGACGCATCAGCACCGGATCCTTGATCGGTTTCTTCTCTTCGTTGGCGTCGCGCACTTTGCGATTGAAGCCGGCAATGTTCCGCACGCCCATGGCGGCCATCAGCTGATAGCGCCGCTCCATCTCGGCCACGCACCAGCGCAGCGCATTGGCGGCCTGCTTCATGTCCGTGACCACCGGAGCCAGCAGATGCGGGATACCCTCGTAAACCGAGAGCTCCAGCATCTTCGGGTCGATCATGATGAGCCGCACGTCCTCGGCCGTGCTCTTGTAGAGCATCGAGAGCACCATCGCATTGATGGCCACCGACTTGCCCGAGCCCGTGGTGCCCGCCACCAGCAAGTGCGGCATGCGCTGCAGATCCGCCACGACCGGCGCGCCGCCGATATCTTTGCCAAGTGCCAGCGCGAGCGGTGAACTGATGTCATCGTAAGCCTTGGACTTGACGATCTCGCCCAGCGTGACGATCTCGCGCTTTTCGTTCGGGATCTCCAGACCCATCACCGACTTGCCGGGAATCACCTCGACCACGCGCACGCTGATCGCCGAGAGTGCCCGCGCCAGATCCTTGGCGAGCGAGCTGATCTGACTCGCCTTCACACCGGGGGCCGGACGCAGCTCGAAGCGCGTAACCACGGGCCCCGGCAACACCGCGACGACTTCCACCTCGACACCGAAATCTTTGAGCTTGAGTTCCACGAGACGCGACATCGCCTCGAGTGCCTCGGCGGAGTAACTCAACTCCTTGGCTGGCGGGTCATCGAGCAGCTGCAGCGGCGGCAGTTCACCCGCCTTCGCGGTGAACAACGGCACCTGCCGCTCCTTCTCGACGCGCTCGCTCTTCTCAGGTTGCGGCGCCGGCGCTTCGATACGCGGCTTCGGTCGCGCTGCGGCTTTTTTCGTTTCGACCTCGAGCACTTCCTTGCGCGCAGCGCGGCGCTCTTCGCCCTCGGCCACATCGCGCTGCTGCTGGCGGCGGGCTCGCAACCAGTCGATCGCGCCCCAGAACCCGGCGCCCAGGCGATCCATCACCGCGAGCCAAGAGAGGCCGAACGCCAGCGACACGCCGCTCATGGCGCAGGCCAGCAACAACAGCGTACCGCCGACAAAGTTGAAGTTCTGCGACATCCAGCCGGCGAATAGGCCACCGACGACACCCCCCGCCCCTTGGCGCAGGATGCCGGCACCGAAGTGCAGCGCGGCGAGCGCACAGGTCGCGGCGAGCAAGAGCACGAAACCGCCGGCACGCACGAAGGTATTCAGGCGCGAGGCCTGCTCGGGCGCATGGCGCCGGCGAAACATCAACCAGCATGCGGCCGCGAGCATGCAGGGCAGCAGGTAGGCAGGACCCCCGAAGAGGAAAAACAAGGTGTCGGCGAGCCAAGCGCCTTGCAGACCGATCAAGTTGTTGATGTCACCTGAGCCAGCCCCCGTGTAGGAGAAACCCGGATCATCAGGGTGATAGCTGAGCAGTGCGACGAACAGCATCAGCGCCACGGCGCCGGTGAGGATGACCGCGCCTTCGCGCAGGGCACGGCGTACGCTTTCAGTGAACCGGTCGGGCGTTTCGCCCTTCGCTGCGGTATCGGGCAACTTGAGAGACCCTGCAGGGAGCGACATGGTGTCGCAGGGCCTTGATTCTAGTGGATTGGCGCATCGAGATACAGGCCGACCGGTCCGTCTCGGCATGGCGCCCGAGGCGCCAACCCCCTACCATTCACCCATGAGCACTCAACATCGCAAACTCATCATTCTGGGCTCGGGTCCCGCGGGCTACTCGGCCGCTGTGTACGCCGCGCGAGCCAACCGCGCACCGATGCTGATCAGCGGCCTGCAGGAAGGCGGCCAGTTGATGACGACGACCGAAGTCGACAATTGGCCAGGTGATGCCCACGGCTTGCTGGGCCCTGCGCTGATGGAGCGCATGAAGGCCCACGCCGCGCGCTTCGGCACCGAACTCGTCAGCGATCACATCCACACGGCCCATCTCGATGTGCGGCCGTTTCGCCTGATCGGCGATCTCGGCGAGTACACCTGCGATGCATTGATCATCGCCACCGGAGCTTCGGCCAAATATCTGGGTCTCGACTCCGAAGAGGCCTACAAGGGTCGCGGCGTATCGGCCTGTGCGACCTGCGACGGATTTTTCTTTCGCGGGCAGCGTGTCGCGGTCATCGGCGGCGGCAACACCGCGGTCGAAGAGGCGCTGTATCTCTCCAACATCGCCGCACACGTCACGCTGGTACATCGGCGTGATCGACTGCGCGCGGAGAAGATCATGCAGGATCGCCTCTTCGAGCGCGAAAAAGCCGGCAAGGTGCGCATCCTCTGGAACCACGCCGTCGATCAGGTGCTGGGTGATGAGTCGGGCGTGACAGGCCTGCGCGTGCGTGCGACCGAAGGCACGGCTAGCGAGGATCTGGCTCTCACGGGCGTTTTTATTGCCATTGGCCACTCGCCCAATACCGAGATCTTCAAGGGTCAACTCGACATGAAGGACGGCTACCTCACCGTGCGCAGCGGCACCGCCGGCAATGCGACGGCGACGAGCGTCGAGGGTGTGTTCGCCGCCGGCGACGTCGCCGATCACGTCTACCGCCAAGCGATCACCTCCGCCGGCTCGGGATGCATGGCGGCACTCGATGCCGACCGCTACCTCGAGCGCTTCGATCACGGTTGATGCGCACGCAGGTCGTCGAACGCATCGACGCCATCGATGGCGCGCAGTGGGACGCGCTCGAACATCGCGGCTACCCGTTTCTGCGCCACGCGTTCCTCAGCGCACTGGAGCGCACCCGCTGCATCGGCGAGGGCACGGGCTGGAGCCCCGCCATACTGACCCTGCACGACGATCAGGGGCTGGCCGGCGCCGTGCCGGCGTGGCTGAAGACGCACTCCTACGGGGAGTTCGTCTTCGACTTTGCATGGGCGCAGGCTTATTCGCGGCACGGACTGCGCTACTACCCCAAGCTCGTCGCCGCGGCGCCGTTCACGCCCGCGACCGGACCTCGCTGCCTGGTCCGCCCCGATCTCGATCGCGAAGCTGTGACCACGCAACTGCTCGTGAGCCTCGGCGAGTACGCCGATGAGCGCGGTCTCTCATCGACTCATGTGCTTTTTCCCGCCGAGACCGAACGCAGCCTGCTCGAACGCAACCCCGAATGGCTCATGCGTCGCGATTGCCAGTTCCACTGGAGCAACCGCGGCTACGCGGATTTCGAGGACTTCCTCGGCAGTTTCACGGCCGAGAAGCGCAAGAAAGCGCGCAGGGAGCGACGGCGGGTGGCCGAGGCTGGCATCACCTTCGAGTCACGCCGCGGCAGCGAGGCAAGCCCGGAGGAGATCCTGACGGCCTGGCAGTTGCACCGCATCACCTTCTTGCGACGCGGTAACGAACCTTACTTGGCCGCCGAGACCTTCCTCGAGATCGCGCGCACCATGGGCGAGTCGCTGTTATTCAATTTCGCCAAACTCGGCGACGAGATCGTGGCTGTCGCGATTTTTTTCGTGGGCGAGGACACGCTCTACGGCCGCTATTGGGGATGCAACGAAAACTTCCACAGCCTGCATTTTGAGACCTGCTACCACCAAGGGATCGAGTTCTGCATCGAGCAAGGGCTCAAGCGCTTCGAGCCGGGCACGCAAGGCGAGCACAAGGTCAGTCGCGGCTTCGAACCGACCTACACTTACTCAGCGCATCGCATTGGCGAACCGAGATTTCGGGCGGCAATCGCGGATTATCTGGATCGCGAGCGCGAGGCGGTCGAGCGCTATGCGGCCGGCATCGCTGAGCATGTGCCGTATCGGCAGAACCTCGACACCTGAGCCACCAAGCTTGAGCGCCGCCTCATGGTGAAAGGTAGCCCGCGTCGTGCGCTGCACTGGCTGGAACCGGGCGGCGATCCCGAAGCGTTTCCGCCGGTGGAAGCCGCGCTGGATGAACCCCCGGGGCTCGTTGCAGCGGGAGGCGACTTGTCCGTCGAGCGCCTGGTCGCCGCATATCGGCGCGGCATTTTCCCGTGGTATTCGCCGGGTCAGCCCATCCTCTGGTGGAGTCCCGATCCGCGTGAGGTGCTCTATCCGGCCGAGTTCCGCCGCTCCCGCAGCCTCGCCAAGCGCGAACGCAATGCCGGCTTCGAGGTTCGCTGGAACAGTGTCTTTGAGGCCGTGCTCGAAGCTTGTGCTGAGCCGCGCGAGAGCGATGGCGGTGGCACCTGGATTACCAGCGAAATGCGCGAGGCGTATGGCGCTTTACATGCGGCGGGCCTTGCCCATTCGGTCGAGACTTGGCGCGATCAGCGCCTGGTCGGCGGACTCTATGGGGTCCGCCTCGGGAGGGTCTTTTTCGGCGAGTCCATGTTCAGTCGCGAGACCGATGCCTCGAAGGTCGCCCTGTCGGCTCTCGTACGCAGCGCGCCTGAACTTGGCATCGAACTGATCGATTGCCAGATGCCCACCCGACACCTTGCCTCACTCGGCAGTCGCGCCCTGCCACGCGATGAGTTTCTGCGCGAACTGCGTCGACTGCTGACCCTAGTCTGATGGCGCCGATTTGCTTACCGGGGCGGGTTTCGGCAGAATCCGCGCTTCTTCAATCTCGGGTGCCCGCAAACTGATGTCCAAGGAAGACGCGATCCAGATGGACGGCGAAGTCGTCGACACGCTGCCGAACACCACCTTTCGCGTGAAACTGAAGAATGGGCACGTCGTTACGGCGCATATCTCGGGCAAAATGCGCAAGAACTACATCCGCATCCTCACCGGTGACATCGTCACGGTTGAGCTCACGCCCTACGATCTGACCAAAGGTCGCATCGTCTACCGCGGACGCTGAGTCACTGCAGAGCCGCTGCAGGCGAACCTGCCTCAGGCGACGAGTTCCGGCTCCTCGGTCGGAATGCACTCCAGATCCAGCCCCGAGTCATCGCGCTTCACGCTGACTTTCACGGTGCCGCCGTTGACGAGCTTGCCGAACAGCAACTCCTCGGCAAGCGGGCGCTTGATGTGTTCCTGAATGACGCGCGCCATCGGCCGTGCACCCATGCGCGGGTCATAGCCCGTGCGCGCCAGCCACTCACGCGAGGCATCATCGAGCAGCAGGTGCACCCGCTTGCCCTCGAGCTGCGTTTCGATTTCGACGAGGAGCTTCTCGACCACGCGCTCGATCGTCGATGCGTCGAGCCCGCTGAACTGGATGACGCCGTCGAGACGATTACGAAACTCGGGCGTAAAGAGCTTCTTGATGGCTTCCATGCCGTCGGTGATGTTGTCCCCGGGCGTGAAACCGATCGGCGTCCGCGCCATGTCCGCCGCACCGGCGTTGGTGGTCATGACGATGATGACGTGACGGAAGTCGGCCTTGCGCCCGTTGTTGTCGGTCAGTGTGCCGTGGTCCATCACCTGCAATAACAAGTTGAACACGTCTGGATGCGCTTTTTCGATTTCATCGAGCAGCAGCACCGCGTGCGGATGTTTGGAGACCGCCTCGGTCAACAACCCGCCCTGATCAAAGCCCACGTAGCCCGGCGGCGCGCCGATCAATCGCGACACGGTATGCCGCTCCATGTATTCGGACATATCGAAGCGGATGAACTCGATGCCGAGCGCAATGGCGAGCTGCCGTGTCACCTCGGTCTTGCCGACGCCTGTCGGCCCGGCGAAGAGGAAACTGCCGACTGGCTTGCGCGCATCGCCGAGGCCCGAACGAGCCATCTTGATAGCGGCGGAGAGTGTCTCGACGGCTTTGTCTTGGCCGAAAATGACGAGCTTGAGATTGCGCTCGAGGTTGCGCAGCACTTCCTTGTCGTTGCTCGAGACGGTCTTCGGCGGAATGCGCGCAATACGCGCCACCACCTCCTCGATGTGGTGCACATCGACCACCGTCTCGCGCTCGGCCGCAGGCTTCAGCCGCAGCCGTGCACCCGCCTCATCGACGACGTCGATGGCCTTGTCAGGCAGATGGCGCTCGTTGATGTGCCGTGCCGACAACTCCGCCGCAGCCTTGAGCGCCGCATCGGTGTAGGTCACCCCGTGATGCTCCTCGAAACGACTGCGCAGACCTTTGAGGATCTCGATGGTCTCGGGCACGGTAGGCTCAACCACATCGATCTTCTGGAAGCGCCGCGCGAGCGCGTGGTCCTTCTCGAAGATGCCGCGATATTCCTGGTAGGTGGTCGAGCCGATGCAGCGCAACTCACCGTTGGTCAGCACAGGCTTGATGAGATTCGAGGCGTCCATGACTCCGCCCGAGGCAGCGCCTGCACCAATGACGGTATGGATTTCGTCGATGAAGAGCACAGCCCCCGGCTGCTTGCGCAACTCCGCGAGCACGGCTTTCAGGCGCTTTTCGAAATCACCGCGATACTTCGTGCCCGCGATCAGCGAGCCCATGTCGAGCGAGTAGATCGTGCAATCGGCGAGCACCTCAGGCACCTGACCCTCGACGATGCGCCGCGCGAGCCCCTCAGCGATGGCCGTCTTGCCGACACCGGCCTCGCCCACGTACAGCGGGTTGTTCTTGCGCCGACGACACAGGATCTCGATGGTGCGCTCAACCTCCATCTGCCGTCCGATCAGCGGATCAATCTTGCCTTCGGTCGCGAGCTTGTTGAGGTTGCTGGCGTACTTCTCGAGTGCACCGCCATCCGCCTCGGCGGCAGCACCCGCCGCGGCCGGCGGAGCCTCATCCTTGGCTTCGCTCGCGCGCTCATCGGCGAGCTTGGACATGCCGTGCGAGATGTAGTTGACGACATCGAGCCGCGAGACATCCTGCCGACCCAGCAGAAACACCGCATGGCTCTGCTTCTCGCCGAAGATCGCCACAAAAACATTAGCGACGCCGACTTCCTTGCGACCGCTCGACTGCACGTGGAACACGGCGCGCTGCAGCACCCGCTGGAACCCCAAGGTGGGCTGCACTTCGCGCTCTTCACCCTCGGGCACGCGCGGGGTGGTCTGCTCGATATGCTCGCGCAACTCGACCGCGAGCTTCGCGGCATCGCCGCCACAGGCCTGCAGAATCTCCTTGACCCGCGGCGTGTCGAGAATCGACAGCAGCAGATGCTCGACGGTCAGGAACTCGTGGCGACCCTCACGGGCCACCTGAAAGGCCGAGTTGAGGCAGGTTTCCAATTCGTTGGACAGCATGTCAGCGGCACTCCATTGCGTCAGGCTTCCTCGAGCGTACACATCAGCGGGTGCTGATGGTCACGCGCGTACCGGCTCACCAGGGCGACCTTGGTCTCGGCGATCTCGTGGGTAAACACGCCGCAGACTCCCTTGCCGCGCATGTGGACCTCGAGCATCACTTGCGTGGCCTGGGTCCGACCCATCCCGAAAAAGCGCTCCAGCACATCGACCACGAACTCCATCGGGGTGTAATCATCGTTCAATAAAATGACCTGGAACAGCGGCGGCTGCTTGACCTCGGGAGTAGCCTCGGCAACCGTCGCGTCGAGACCGGGGCGTGACTCTTCGGCGGACATGTGATCGTTATAGGGGTGGGAGTGACCGAACTCAAGTGTAGGCCGGCAGGCGGCTAGGTATGATTCACACCATGCGTGTCAGGTGGGATGCACCGTTGTGGGTCGCGGGAGGGCTGGCTATCGCGCTCGGGCTGCAACTTGCCTGGGCGCTGGCAGTGCAGTTTGGGGTGCTTGACCCCAGGGCGGAACCGCGCGAGGCGGCATCAGCCACTGCGGCGCCGACGGTGCGACCGCTGCCGCAACTCGCCCTGATCATGGGCGCGGGACTGTTCGGTGCGCGCGCGCCCCCCGCGGCCACCGACCCGATGGACGCGCCGCCCACGTCACTCAACATCGTGCTCGCCGGCGTCATCGCCGCCGGCACGCCGACCGAGGGCAAGGCCATCATCGGCGAGACCACCGCAGCGGCCAAGCTCTACGGGGTTGGCGCCAACCTGCCGGCGGGCGCCCGGCTGCATTCGGTGTATCCAGATCGGGTCATACTCGATCGAGGCGGCACGCTCGAGAGCCTGCGTCTGCCTGCCCAAGCGAGCGCGGGGTTTGGCATTCCGGCAGCCGCCAGCGCGCCCGCGACGAACGACGCAGCGTTAACCGCGATTACCAACGTGATTCGCTGGCAGACCGTCATCCGGGCGGGCAAGCCCGGCGGCGTTCGCGTGTACCCGGGTAACGACGCTGCGCAGTTTTCGGCCATGGGATTGCGCCCCGGTGACCTCGTGCTCGCGATCAACGATACGCCCCTGACCGATCAGGCCAACAGCGAACAGTTCATGCGAACCCTCAGCGGCTCACCGCAGTCAAAGCTCACCGTCGAGCGCAACGGCCGGGAAGAAAACGTCATGCTCAATGTTGCAGGCCTTGCACCGGCATCACCGCCGACCGCCGCACCCTCGGGTGGCTCACCGATCAACCTACAGTGACGGTTTGCAAAACCGCCTAGCCCCTGTCAGCGTCAACCTTCGCCATCTCGACCGGATCCAAACGATGCGCATTAGACCCGTACTGATTGCCGCTCTGCTTGCCGCCGCAGGCGCTGCCTCGGCGCAGCAACCCGTCCAGGGCCAGCGCATCACACCGAACTTCAAGGATGCGGACATCACCCAGGTCATCGAGGCCGTCGCGGCCGCCACCGGCAAAAACGTCATCATCGACCCTCGGGTCAGAGCGCAAGTGACCATGCTCTCGCAGACGTCGATGACGCCCGATGAATTCTACGAGGCCTTTCTGGGCTTGCTGCAGGTGCACGGCTTCGCCGCGGTCCCGTCAGGCAAGATGATCAAGATCATCCCGGATGCCAACATGCGGACCGTGCCGGGTAGCGACCTGCCTGGCCGAGTTAGCGCCACTTCGGACGAACTCGTTACCCAGGTGGTCAGCGTCACCAATGTCAATGCCGCCCAGCTCGTGGCGATACTGCGGCCGTTGATGCCGCAAAATGCACACCTTGCGGCCTACCCCGCCTCGAACATGCTGATCCTCTCCGATCGCGCCAACAACGTGAACCGGATGCTGCGAATCATCCGGCGCATCGATCAGTCGAGTGACGCAGACATCGAAGTCGTCGCCATGCAGAACGTGTCGGCCGCTGAGGTGGTTCGCACCATGAATCTGCTTAATCCGGCACAGACCCAGTCGGCTGAAGGCGGTATGGCGCCGCTACGAGTGGTGGCCGATGAGCGCTCGAACAGCATTTTGCTGGCCGGCGAGAAGACCCAGAGACTGCGCGCCCGAACGCTGATCGCCTATCTCGACACGCCGCTCGCCGGCGGCGGCGATACGCGAGTGCGCTATCTGCGTTATGCCGATGCGGAAAAGATCGCCACCAAACTCAAGGAACAAATCCAAGGCAGCACCGCGCCGGCCGCCGCAGGCGCGGCCGGTGCGGCCGTGAGCGGCGAGCGCAACACCACCATCTGGGCCGAACCCGAGACGAACGCGCTCGTCGTCACGGCACCCGCCAAACAAATGGCCTCGATTATGTCGATCGTCGACAAGCTCGACATCCGTCGGGCACAAGTCATCGTCGAGGCGATCATCGTCGAGGTGTCTGCTGATAAGTCGGCGGAACTCGGCGTCAACTGGCTGATCGATGGATCAGGCAACAACAACGCCGTGGGTGGCTTCGTCGAGCCGGTAGGCGGCATCAGTATCATCGACCTCGCACGCGCGGTTAACGACCCGACGACACTGACAACCGTACCTCGCGGCACGACGGTAGGCATTGGCCGGCTGGGTTCAGGCGGAATTGATTTCGCGGCCATCCTGCGCGCACTGCGCGGAGACTCCTCCACCAACATCATCGCCACGCCCTCCATTGTCACCATGGACAATCAACAGGCTGAGATCAAAGTCGCGCAGGAAGTGCCGTTCGTCACCGGGCAATACGCCAGCACCGGAGCCGGCAATGCCGGCAATCAGCTCAATCCCTTCCAGACGATCCAGCGACAGGAGGTGGGCACGATCCTCAAGATCACGCCGCAGATCAACGAAGGCGATGCGGTGATGCTGAAAATCGAGCAGGAAAGCTCCAGCATCGCAGCCACCAGCAGCGGCGCCGTCGATCTGGTTACCAACAAGCGAACGATCAGCACCCACGTGCTGATCGAGGATGGTGGGACAGTCGTCCTCGGCGGCCTGATTCAGGATTCGCAGACGGGTGGTGAGCAGCGCGTGCCGTTTCTGGGGCGGATTCCCCTAATCGGCGAGGCGTTCAAGACCCGCAGCGCAAAGAAAACGAAAACGAATCTGATGGTCTTCATCCAGCCACGCATCCTGCGCGATGGCAAAGACACGATGATCGAGACCAATCAGAAGTACAACTACATTCGCAACGAGCAGCGCCGCCTCGGCGAACGTGGCGATGTACTGCCTCTACTGCCCGGGGAGAAGATTGCTGAATTGCCGCCGTTGCCTGCAACAGTGGCGCCGTCACCCACCCCCGCAACGCCGGCTGATACGCCTACGCCGTGAACACAACGGTACTGCCTCTGGAGTCGACCGCGACGGCACACGAGGTGATGCCGCCCCAGTGGCCGCTCACTTTCGCGCGTCGGCACGGCATCTTGCTGCGCGGTATCAGCGACGGCCTCGCACAGTTGACGGTGCGCCCTGACGTGACGGCACTCAGTCTCGCCGAGGCACGGCGCCACCTCGGCCGACCCGTAGCCGTAGAGCGCGTCACCATCGAGCGCTTCGATCAACTGCTGCGCGAAGCCTACGAAGCCGGCACCGATGCCCGCACCGCCGCAGGCGGCCTCGAAGAGACGACCGATCTGGCCTTTCTGGCGCAGGACTTGCCGGAGCAGGCTGACCTGCTCGACAGCGAAGACGATGCGCCCATTATCCGGCTGATCAATGCCCTGCTCACTCAAGCGATCAAGGACAACGCCTCGGACATCCACATCGAGCCTTTCGAAAATCGCCTTGTGGTCCGCTTGAGGGTGGATGGCGTCCTGCGCGAAGTGCTACAGACGCGCCGAGCGGTGGCGCCCGCCGTGGTGTCGCGCATCAAGGTGATGTCGAAACTCGACATCGCCGAGAAGCGCCTGCCCCAAGACGGTCGAATCAGTCTGCGCGTGGCAGGACGTCCGGTGGACGTGCGCGTCTCGACTATTCCGGCCGGGCACGGCGAGCGCGTGGTGCTCCGTCTGCTCGACAAACAGGCCGGTCGACTCGATCTGGGTCAACTTGGCATGGAGCCACGCATCGCCTCACTGCTCGATGGGCTCATCCACAAACCCAACGGCATCCTGCTGGTCACGGGACCCACGGGCTCGGGCAAGACGACCTCGCTCTACGCTGCCCTCACGCGTCTCAACGACGCGACGCGCAACATCATGACGGTCGAGGATCCGATCGAGTACTACATCGACGGCATTGGTCAGACTCAGGTCAACACGAAAGTCGACATGAGTTTTGCCCGTGGACTGCGCGCCATCCTGCGGCAAGACCCCGACATCGTGATGGTGGGCGAAATCCGCGATCTCGAAACCGCGCAGATCGCCGTGCAGGCTTCGCTGACCGGACATCTGGTGCTCTCGACGCTGCATACCAACACCGCGGTCGGCGCTATCACGCGCCTGCGTGACATGGGAATCGAACCGTTTCTGCTGGCTTCGAGCCTCATCGGCATCGTGGCCCAACGGCTCGTGCGCACGCTCGATCCGCAACAACGCGAGGCCTACAGCGCAAGTCAGCTAGAGTGTCGGCAGTTGAACCTCCCGGCCGATGCGCCCGCGCCCACCTTGTATCGACCGGGGCGGGACGGTGCGGCCTATCGCGGTCGTACCGGCATCTACGAGCTCGTGGTAGTGGACGATGCGCTGCGCACCATGATTCACGACGGGGCTGCAGAAACCGAACTCGAGCGGCATGCACGCCGCACCACGCCCTCGATCCGCGAGGATGGGCTCGCCCGAGTGCTGCGCGGGGAAACCACGCTCGAGGAAGTCCTGCGCGTCACCCGCGAGGATTGAGGTGGCCGCCTACGAGTACACCGCCCTCGATGCCAGTGGCCGCGAACACCGCGGCGTGCTGGAAGGCGACAGCCCGCGCCAAATTCGACAGATGCTGCGCGAAAAGCAGTGGCTGCCGTTGCAGGTGCTGCCGGTCAGCGGTGAGCGACGCGAAGGCGCGGCTTCAGCCAGCGGTTCGGCCCGACGATCCTTCGCCTGGCGGGCGAACATCAAGGCCGCCGATGTCGCCTTGCTGACGCGGCAACTGGCCACACTCGTTCGGGCGGCCGTGCCGCTCGAAGAATCCTTGCGGGCCGTCGCCGAGCAATCCGAACGGCCCGCAGTACAAAAAGCCCTGGCCGCCGTGCGCTCGCGTGTCATCGAAGGTCATACGCTGGCCCACGCCCTCGGCGAGTTCCCCAAAGTGTTCCCGGAAATCTACCGCGCCACGGTGGCCGCCGGCGAACAGTCGGGGCGCCTCGACACCGTGCTCGAACGCCTCGCCGACTACACGGAAAATCGCGATCAACTGCGTCAACGCGTGCTCGGCGCCATGCTCTACCCGATCGTGCTGACGGTCATGTGCATCGTGATCATCGCGGGCTTGCTCACCTATGTTGTGCCCAAGGTGGTCGAGGTCTTCGAGTCGGGCCGTAACGCCCTGCCCTGGATGACGCGAGCGCTGCTCGCCACCAGCGAGTTTCTCTCGACCTTCGGACCATGGATCCTGGCGGCGCTCGCCGTCGCCGCGGTGGTCTTTGCGCGCTGGGTGCGCGACCCCGCCGCACGGCGCAAGGTGGACGCCCTGCTGCTGCGTCTGCCACTCGCCGGGCGACTCGTGCGCGGCTTCAATACGGCCCGCTTCACCCGCACCTTCAGCATCCTCACCGGCAGCGCGGTGCCGGTGCTCGAGGCCTTGCGCATTGCCGGTGCGGTGATCGGCAACCTGCCGATGCGTGATGCCGTGGAGCGCGCCGCCGAGCGGGTACGCGAAGGGGCGCCGATCGGCCGCTCACTGGCCGCGGGCGGTCTCTTCCCGCCCATGACGGTGCATCTGATCTCGAGCGGTGAGTCGAGCGGCAAGCTCGAGGAGATGCTGGAGCGGGCCGCGAGCAACCAGGAACGCGAACTCGATGGCCTGCTCACCGCACTCGTCGGTCTGCTCGGGCCGATGCTGATCGTCGCCATGGGGGTGTTCGTCACCGCCATCGTCTTTGCGATGCTCATGCCGATCTTCGAAATGAACACTCTGGTGCGCTGAAGCGCATCTGACCGTTGCAAGACGGCGCGCGGCGAAATAAATTCGCGGCGTTGGGGGTTATCTGGCATTCAGGCCATGAGCGAGAGACCAGAACAAGACGATTACGAAGAGGACGACGACCTCGATTCGGGCGAGGACGTCGATCGGGCCATGCGGGATATCGATCGGGCGCGGCGGCGCAGCGGAAGCCCTAAGGGCGGCGATCCGGCTTGGCGACGCCTCGAGCGGCTGCGCGAAGACAAGCACACCGCCGAACTCGTCAGCGATTTCGATGATTACGACATCGGGATCGACGACGATAAGCCGAAAACCGCTCGGCGCGATCGCTAACGAAAGTCGCGCGAGCGCGTCAGCAGCCGGCCGAGTTGTCGGCTGCGATCGAACAGCCGTTCCACAATGACATGCGTCACCGATTGCTGCCGTTGCAGACGTCCCTCGGCCTCGAGCAGACGTGAATCGAACAGGGCTCGCCGATAGGCCTCGCCCACCTGCTTCCAGACAATGAGATTGACGTTGCCGGTGTCATCTTCAAGCGTGACGAAGGTGACGCCGCTTGCAGTGCCCGGTCGCTGGCGCGTGGTGACGAGACCTGCCACGCGCACGCGCGTGCCGCTTGCTTGGGCGAGCAGTTCGCTGGCGCGCAGCACACGGCGCGACGCGAAGAACGTGCGCAACAACGCGAGCGGATGGCGACCGAGCGTCAGACCCAAATGCCGATAGTCGGCGACGAGATCCTCGCCCTCGGTGGGCTGCGTGAGCATCGGCAAGGCGATCTCTTCGGCCGCGGGTGCGAGCGGCAGTGGCTCTTCCGTACCCGCCACAGCCCAAAATGCCTGATGACGATTTCCCGTCAGCGTGGCGCAAGCGCCCGCAGCCGCCAAGGCTTCGAGTTGCCCGCGATCGAGTGCGGCACGCGCGGCAAGATCCTGCACACTGTCGAATCCGCGCAGCACGCGCGCTTGCATCAGGCGCTCGGCCGCCGCAGCCCCGAAGCCACGCACGAGTCGTAACCCGAGACGCAGCGCCGGCCGTACACTCGTGCCGTCGGTTTCGAGCGTACAGTCGTAGTCACTGCACATAACATCGACGGCGCGCACCGTCACGCCATGCGCCCGCGCATCGCGCACGAGTTGTGAGGGCCCATAAAAACCCATGGGCTGACTGTTGAGCAGCGCAGCAGTGAAAGCCGCAGGCTCATGGCACTTCAGCCATGCCGACACATAGACGAGCAGCGCGAAACTGGCCGCGTGCGACTCGGGAAAACCGTACTCGCCGAATCCTTTGATCTGCTCGAAGATGCGCTGCGCAAACACTTCACTGTAGCCACGCTCGCGCATGCCGCGAATGAGCCGCTCGCCAAAATGACCAAGACCGCCGTGGCGCTTCCAGGCCGCCATCGCCCGGCGTAGTTGATCGGCCTCGCCAGGTGAGAACCCGGCAGCGACGATGGCCAGTTGCATCACTTGCTCCTGGAAGATCGGCACGCCGAGCGTACGTTGCAGCACGCTTTTGACCGCCTCGCTGGGATAGCTCACAGGCTCCTCGCCGCTTCGGCGTCGCAGGTATGGATGCACCATATCGCCCTGAATCGGACCCGGGCGCACGATCGCGACCTCCACCACAAGGTCATAGAAATTACGCGGCCGCAGCCGCGGCAACATCGCCATCTGGGCGCGCGACTCGATCTGGAAGACCCCGACCGAATCGGCCGCACAGAGCATGTCGTACACCCGCGGATCTTCGGGCGGCACCTGTTCGAGCGCGAGCGGCGCTGCACCATGGCGTGCACGCCACTGCGACACCAGCACCAGTGCGCGGCGAATCGCCGTCAGCATGCCAAGCGCCAGCACGTCGACCTTGAGTAGACCGAGCGCATCGAGATCGTCCTTGTCCCACTGGATGACCGTGCGGCCGACCATGCCGGCGTTCTCCACCGGCACGAGTTCTTCGAGCGAATCGCGCGCGATCACAAAACCGCCCACATGCTGCGATAAATGCCGCGGAAATCCACACAACGACTCGCGCAGTTCGCGCAGCAAAGTCACGCGCGCAGCCAACTCCGGCGTCGTTACGACAGACTCGTCGGCCGATTTCGCCAGTAGATCGAGCTGTGCGGGAGTGAAACCGAGTGCCTTGCCGAGATCACGCCATGCGCTACGCGGACGATAGGTGATGACCGTCGCCGCGAGCGCAGCTCGGTCACGCCCGTACTTCGCGTAGATGTACTGGATGACCTCTTCGCGCCGCTCGTGCTCGAAATCCACGTCGATGTCGGGCGGCTCGTTACGTTCGCGCGAAATGAACCGCTCGAACAGCATCGACATGCGCGAGGGGTCGACCTCGGTGATGCCGAGGCAATAACAAACGGCGGAGTTGGCCGCCGAACCACGCCCCTGACAGAGGATGCCGCGCTTGCGCGCAAAGGCGACAAGATCGTGCACGGTGAGAAAGTACGGCTCGTAACCCAGCTCGGCGATCAAGGCGAGTTCGTGCTCAACCAGCGTACGCACGTAGGGCGGCATGACATCGCGCGCCGCAGAGGTCGCCGCCGCCGGCCCATGCGTCGGTGGCGGCGGACCACCCCAGCGCCGCGCCGCACCTTGCTCGACGAGTTCACGCAGCCACTCGGCGGCGGTGCGGCCCGCGGGTACGAGCTCGCGTGGATACTCGTAACGCAGTTCGTCCAACGAAAAGCGGCAGCGCTCGGCAACCTTGATCGTCTCGGCGAGCAACGCCGGCGGGTACAGACGTGCCAATCGCTCGCGTTCGCGAAGGTGTCGCTCACCGCAGGGCAGCAGCGCGAAGCCGGCCTCATCAAGCGTGGTGTTCAAGCGAATCGCCGTCAGCGCATCGTGCAGCCGACGGCGCGCCCGCACGTGCATGCACACTCCGCCTGCGGCCACGAGCGGCAGACCGCTCTGTGCACCGAGCGACTGCAGCAG
>VEQP01000064.1 GCA_018883185.1 Nevskiaceae bacterium
GCCCTGCACCGTGCCGTAATTCAAGCGCAATGTGAATGTGGCGTCGGGGTAGACGGCTGTGCCGTAGAGTTTGAATCGCGCCCGAGCGATCTTCTCTTCGGCCACGGCCGTAGGCGCCTCGACCTCATCTTCGTAGCGCTTGCGCAGCGCACGCGAGCGTGCGTCGACCTGCTGCGCGAGTTTGATCATCGGATCGTTCGATGCCGCGAGCGCCGCCGCACCGCCATCCCACAGGGCGAGCCGTACCTTGGCGTCGCCGAGCGTACTGCCACCCACGAGTGAGGCGCTCAGCGAGTCGGGCGAATCCTTGGACAGCAGGCTGCGTACCGTCGGATCGTCCGGACCCAGCCACTCGCGCATGCGCTCCAGGCTGAAGGAGAGGGTCAGTTTCTCGAGCTCCGGATAAACAGGCGCCGGTGCCGCCAACTGCTGCCGCAGCCGCGGCAGGGACTGATCGGTGTACTCGCGCAAGCGCTCGGCATTCGGCTTATCGCGCTCGGCGACGCCGCGTACGAGACTGCGCGCGTAGCGGAACAAGCGACTGTTGAAGCCTGCACCCCCTTCGAGGTAGCCGTATTCGGTATCCAAATTGCGTGCGATCGCGTTCGCCTTCTCGATGTCGGCCCACGGATCGCCGAGGGCGGCGAGCGACCGATCGCGGGCAGCGCGGGCGCGCAGCTCCGCTTCCTGCCGGCGCTTCTCGCTCATGAGGTTCTCATCGAGCAGGGCGTCAAGTTGCTTGCGACGCACCTTGATGCCGTTTTCGAGCCCGGTAAGTGGATCTTCGGTAATACGACGCGCTTCGTCGCTGGTCTTGGAAAACTGGATGTACCGCCCGCGCAATTCGTTGCTGCGCAACAGTGACGGGGGCAATACAACTTCGCGCAGCTGCTGCAGTTGCGACACGGTCAGCAGGCGATTCGTCGAGCCCGGGTGTCCTGAAACGAGCACGAACTCCCCGGCTTTGGGGCCGCCGAAGTTGATGCGCAGCGGGTCGGCCACGGTCACGGGCTTGCCGTTCTCGTAGGCACGCAGCAAGCCCATGTCGAGGCACCAGCGCGGGAACTGGAAGTTGTCCGGATCACCGCCAAACGCGGCGATGCCCGCCTCGGGTGCGAACACCAAGCGCACATCGGTGTAACGCCGGTACTTGTAAAGGAAATACTGACCGCCGTTGTAGAGCGTGACGCTCTGGCACTTGAGGCCCGAAGATTTCTCGCAGCTCTGCTCAAGTTCGGTCAGCGTGCGCTTGCGCGCATCGTTGGCAGCCCGATCGTCGAGACCACGGGTTGCGGTCTCGACCGCCGCCGTCACGTTCTGCATGTCGACCAGCACGTCTGCGACCTGCGTCGAACACTTGATCTCCTGCTCTCGATTACGGGCTACGAAGCCATCATCGAGCAGACTCTTTTCCTTGGTCGAGTTCTCGGCGAGGCAGCTGGCGATGCAGTGATGGTTGGTCAGTATCAGGCCCTCAGCCGACACGAACGAGGCCGAGCAGCCCGACAAGCGCACCGTTGCCGCGCGCACGCGATCCAGCCAGGGCTGATCGATGTTGGCACCGAATTGCCTGCGCACCGTGTCGCTCGGAAAGTTGTCGTACGTCCACATGCCTTCGTCGGCCTGCAGTGCGGGGGCCACCGTCAGCAGGCCCAGGGCCGTGATGGCCAGTCGATGCTTGCGCATTGAAACCTCTGTATCGAAGTTGGATGCCTCATTACATCACAACGAGGCGTAATCCGTCGTTTCGAGCGAGTTTTGCCGGCGGTGCGTCAAACCCCGGCGAATTGCTTGATATGGCGCCTTAACTTCGACCCCCGCGCGGGCGTGGAATGCCCCGCCGGCGTGGTGCCGGTCACGTGCAGGGAGTTCATCACATGACAGGCAGATATACGCAGCGAATCTTTCCCAAAGTCAGCTCAACGTCGCCTCGTGCAGCGTTGGGGCAGGGCATGACCGAGTACATCATTGTTGTCGCCTTGATCGCCGTGGCAGCGATCGGCGTGTACTCCGCGTTCGGTGACGTCATCCGTGGTCAGACGTCCGTGGCCGCCGTGGCGTTGTCTGGGCGGACTACGAGTGCGGGACGGACACTCGTCACCGAGGGGCGTAACGATGCCAACGAGCAGGCGAAGTCCAAGACCCTCGAGGATTTCGAAAAATGATCGTCGGCCGCGGGCGTTGCGTGGGTGCATCGGGTGGTTTTCCGCCACCCCCGGCTGCCCGATCACCGCGACACGCCCGCGGCCAGGCGCTGGCCCTGACGCTGCCCTTGCTGGCCGTGCTGATTGCCGCGCTGTGGTGGGCCTTCGACGCTGGCCAAGCCGTGACCGAGAAGCGTCGACTCACTCAGGTCGCCGACGCCGCAGCGCTCGGCGCAGCGACCTGGCAGGCGCGGGCGCTGAACTTTGACGCTTACACCAACCGAGCGATCATTGCCAACGAGGCGGCGATCGCACAGTCGGTCAGTCTGCGCGGCTGGTCGCGCTACATGAACGATCTGTTGCTCAAGACCGCGGTGCTGACCGCATGGATTCCCTATGTCGATGTCGCCACCGCCAGCTTGCAGCGCCTATGGGTCACGCTCGACCGGGGCTTGCAACCAAGCTTGTCCGCCTACGAGCGTGTCACGACACTGATCGATCAGGACATCGCCGCAGCGCAGCGGGCGATGCATCTGGCCACGGCGCAAGTGGTGCCGGCCAGCGTGCGGGAGGTCGTTGAAAGCGGCGACTCACGAGCGGTTTTGAGTCCGGGCGGCGAGGCCGCATTGGTCGCGTGGCAGGTGGAGTGGGCGCGCTTTGCGTCGTTCTACGGCGGTGCCTGGCGCTGGCGTCAAAAAGAGGTTCTCGAACGCTCGCTCGATGGCTTCACGGCCAATCGCAACAACACGTGGCGGCCGCTGTTGGGTATCGACATTCTGCGCCTCGAGAAACGGGGCGGCACCGATCTGATCGGTTTCGAAACGTGGCGTGCGGTCGATACGCTCTCCGAGCACCAACGCCGCTACCTCCTGTTCGGTCGTATGCGCGAGCAGGTGCCACTGGTGTGGGCAGCCGTGCAGAGCGGCGTGGCCACCGCCGCTCGTGGGCAGCACGGCAATGCGGCGCAGGTAAATCCTGACGCTACGCGTGCGGCACTCGCCGCGATGCGTCGCGACCGCATCTATCGCGGGTTGCCATCGATGTGGGACTTATCGGTCGCCCAGCGCGCGCAGTTCGATCCGCCGCGTATTCCGGTGCGCGTCATGTTGCGGCCCGCCTCGAAGAGTGGTGCCGCTGCCGTGTGGGGTATGCGCAGCGTCGAGTCGCTGGACGGTAGCGCCCACCTGCTGCAGCTCGAATCCACCGCAGACACGATGTTCGCACTGGCTGTGGCCGTCAGCACGTTTTCGAGACCGATTGCGCGCAGCGATGGGGCCACCGAGAAGCCGAGTCTCTATGCGCCCTTTTGGTACTCGCGCATGGCGTCATCCACAGTGGCGGAGCGTGCGCTCATGACAACGTTGGATGGTGATCCGCTGTGGCTTGCGAGCGTACCGCGATGAGTGGCGCATGCCCGGAGGAGCGGCGTCATGGTGTATCCGGCGGGCAAGCGCTGGTGGAGACGCTGCTCGTGGTGATGCTGGCTGTGCCCCTGTTGCTGGGCATCCTCTTCCTGTTCGAGTTGCAGGCCGCGCAACAAGCGACGCTCGCTGCAGCCCGCCAAGCCCTGTTCCACCATCACTACGCCCGCGGCAGTGTGACCCCTGAGGAGGCTGCGGGAAGTGCGGGGCGGGAACACCTCGAGTCCCTGTTCGCATCCGGTTTGGGCGCAGCCTCGTCGCCTCAGGTGTTGTTGTCCGTTACAGCGCAACCCGTAACTGCTCAACGCGTCGAGGATACGGCCTTCGCCATGCTCCAGCCTGCGTTGGCACTGGGGGCCTCGTCCTTCGATCTACCACGCCACTCCGCGATGCGTGCAACGGCCAAAGTCGACGTGACGAGCCCCGCGAGTTTGCGGCTGGTGCTCGATGTGCCGCAGATCAGCTTAGAAGAAAGTCAGTCGAGCTTGCATGACGATTGGCTCGCGACCACTCGAGAGTCCGCCATTTCGCGGGTGGCAGCACTCACTGTCACCGGTTCACTGCGCGAGTGGACCGAACCGATGCAAGCCGTGACCGGCGCGATCGCGCTGCTGGAGCCGGCTTTCGCACGACTCTGTATCGGTCGAATCGACGTCGATGTCGTGCCCGATGATCGGCTGCTCGGCGCCGCGCCGACCGATCTGAGGGTCCGCCCGTGTTGAAGCGCGCAGAGAGTCGCAGTGCGGCGCGTTGGTTGGCGTCCGTCATATCGCTTGCTGTGCTGCCTGCGTCGCTGGTTCATGCCGGATCCGGAGGCGAGGCGGGCGGGGTGTCGGAGCTCGAGTTTCGTGTCAACGGCGTTCCCTTGCGTGCGCGGGCGATCCGCGTTGCCTTGCCGCTCGAAGCCTTGGTCTCTGCGTTGCTGCGCGAATGGGCCGATACGGCTGCAGGTCCACCACTGCACGTCGTGACGTCTGGACGCACGATACTGGGCAGGCAAGTCGGATTCCTGCATGAGACGGTCACGCTCAAAACCGTTGATGCCCAGCAC
>VEQP01000001.1 GCA_018883185.1 Nevskiaceae bacterium
ATCCCGCAATATGCAGGCAAACAAATTCGTGCACTGCGCGAGCGCGTGAAAGTCAGTCAGACGGTGTTCGCATCTTTGCTGAACACGAGCGCTTCGACGGTACGCAAGTGGGAGATTGGTGAGAAGCGGCCGAGCGGTCCGTCTCTAAAGCTTCTCAATTTATTGGATCGCAAAGGTCTCGACGCGGTGCTTTAACTGAAAACTCTCCGCTCACCCACCGAGTGCTGATACGAATCGAGCGTCATAACTTACACACGGCTTGGCGGCCTATCCCTTGGTCCGCAGGTGTGAATCCAAGCGGGCCCAGTCGCCGATGATCTGGCGGGAAGTTGTAGTTACAATAACGTCGATGCGCATCACCTATGATCCGGTCAAGCGTGCGAAGACGTTTCAGGGCCGTGGGCTCGACTTCGACGACGCCGTTAAAGTGTCTTCGGGAGTCACATTCGAGGTCGAGGATACGCGTCGAGACTATGGCGAGACCCGAATGATCTGCTTCGGCTGGTTGAAGGATCGCCTGGTGGTAATCGGTTACACACCTCGCGGCAGTAACCGCCACATATTCAGCATGAGGAAAGCTAATGACCGCGAAAAAGCGCGCCTCGCGCCGCTCCTTGAAATCTGACCTTGTACGGTCGGATGCTCACGTTGTGACCGTCAAAGAGTACAAAGAACTCCCCGAGTTGACGCCGGAGATGATCGCGCGTGGTTCAATTCGAAAAGGAGGGCGCCCGGTATCAACGAATCCTCGGAAGTTGATAACCATTCGGTTGCCTGCCGATGTCATCGCACGCTGGAAGTCCACCGGTCCCGGTTGGCAGACACGAATGGCTGATCGACTCAGTAAAGCTCGATAAAAGTAAATCTGACGCAACCGTTTGAAGATCAAGCCCTGCAGCGTAAGACAGGGTTTCTCATAATCCCTTGGTCCGCAGGCGTGAATCCAAGCGGGCCCAGTCTTATGGTTATGCAGCTCGGCGTTTTTTCTCGGCTTGAGCCAGATCAAAGGTGCTCTGCAGGTTCATCCAGAGACGGGCAGAGGTGCCGAGTGTTTCTACGAGGTCGAGCGCTGCATCTGCCGTGATTACACTGTTAGCATGCAAAGCGACGGCATGAAAAGGGCCGATGGATCGCAGCTAAAATCGGTAACGAGCAGGACACCAACATGTTGATACGCGGTCTCGGGCAGTCGGGCATTTCGGTATCGGCCATCGGGCTCGGCTGTATGGGGCTCTCCGAGTTCTACGGTGCACCCACCGAAGAATCCGTGGCGGTTGATCTGCTTCACCGGTCCCTTGATCTGGGTGTGACCCACTTTGATACGGCGGAGATTTACGGGCAAGGCCGTAACGAAGAGCTCCTCGGGAAGGCGTTCGCCGGACGCTGGCATCAGCTGGTTCTGGCCACCAAGTTCGGCCCTCAACGCGACCCGGCCACGGGCGCTGTTACTGGCATAGACGGCTCGCCCGCCAGTGTCCGCCGTTCGTGTGAGGGCAGTCTGAAGCGACTGCGTACCGAGCGGATCGATCTCTATTACCTGCACCGTGTGGATCCGGCCACACCGATCGAGGAGACGGTGGGGGCGATGGCGACGCTGGTGCGCGAGGGCAAGATCAGAGCAATTGGTCTGTCAGAGGCATCCGCCGAGACGATCGAACGGGCACAAGCCGTTCATCCCATCGCCGCGCTTCAGTCGGAATATTCCATATTCAGCCGTGACATCGAGAAGGACATCCTTCCCGCGTGCCTGCGGCACGGCATCAGTTTGGTCGCCTACTCGCCCCTCGGCAGAGGCATGCTCACAGGCCGGTTCGCGGCATCGGACGATCGCCCTGCCGAAGCGAACGATTTCCGCGCCAACCTGCAGCCCCGATTCAGGACGGGTAACTTCGAGTCGAACCTCAGGCTGGTCGAGGTGCTCCGGCATCTTGCTGCCGGGAAGGGATGTTCGGCGGCGCAGCTCGCCCTGGCGTGGGTATTGGAGAAGGGAGAGCATGTCGTGGCCATTCCCGGCACCACCAGGTTGGCGAATCTCCAGTCCAACCTGGCCGCACTCGATTGCCGGTTGACGTCTGAGGACCTCGCAACTCTCGGCGAGTTAGCAGGCCAGGTGCTTGGGAGCCGCTACTAGGCCGAGCGGCATGTGACAATTCTGGACCGGTCACTATGATTGAAAAGCTCACCTCTCTAGTCCTGCAAAAGCCTTATCTGCTCTTCTTGGCGGATGTGGACGATATGGTGACGGCGAAGACCGCGTGCGGCATTCGTGACTGGGCGCGCGATAGCGTCGTTGGGCAGTGGCGAACATCGCCAAAGGCCGTGGATTTAGGACTTCCGGAATTCGACCCTGAAGCTGCTGTCGTTCAAGGAGCGCGCTCGGTCATCGTCGGTGCCGCTCCGTCGGGCGGTGAGCTGCCGAGCCATTGGGTGGCGTCTTTGGTCCAGGCGGCGAATGCGGGTCTGGATATTGTGTGCGGTTTGCATAGCAAGTTATCCAGCAACCCCGAGCTGGTGGCTGCGGCGCACAAGAGCGGCGTTGCGCTGATCGATGTCCGCACCCCGCCGCAAGACCTGCCCGTTGGAACGGGAATTCGGCGCAGCGGCAAAAGGGTGCTGGCGGTGGGCGCAGATTGCGCCATCGGCAAGAAATACGCGACGTTGTCGATTGCCCGGGAAATGGCGCGACGCGGATGGGATCACCATTTTCGGGCCACAGGTCAAACGGGCATCATGATATCGGGCGGCGGTATTCCAATGGATGCCGTGGTCGCCGACTTTCTCGCGGGTGCCGCAGAGGTTTTGTCACCTGATGCTGATCCATCTCATTGGGACGTCATCGAGGGGCAAGGTTCATTATTCCACCCGGCCTACGCCGGGGTAACACTCGGCCTGATCCACGGATCACAGCCCGATGCTCTGATATACGTCCATTCGCTGACTCGCGGGGAGATTGATGGCGTTCCTGGCTATCGGCTGCCAGATCTGGCCACAGGTATCGCGCGAAGTATTGAAGCAGCACAGCTGACCAATCCGGATGTGCGCCTTGCCGGTATTGCTATCAACACGGCGCATCTATCCGAAGACGAGGCCCGCGATGTCCTGGCAGGGCTGGCCAAATCCCATGATGCGCCTTGCTTTGATCCGCTGCGTTTTGGTGTCGAGGCTGTGATCGACCGTCTGGCTGAATGGGCACCATGAAGATCGACATTGCCTCGCACCGTTGGCCGCTTAACGAACCGTTTGAAATTGCGCGCGGTGTTGAGCTTGATGTGGAGTTGATCGAGGTGACCCTGACTGACAGTCAGGGCCGTGTTGGTCGCGGCGAGGCCGCCGGCGTTGATTATGACGGGGAAACCGGTGACAGCATGACGGGACAGCTGGAGGCTGCACGTCCAGCGCTCAACGATAGCTTGACCTTCGATGATGTGCAGTCGCTTCTACCCAAAGGTGGTGCGCGCAATGCACTCGATTGTGCCTTATGGGATCTGGCGAGCAAACGAGCGGGCCGGGCCGCTGCCGACCTTGCCGGGCTGACGCCCCTCAAGCCGCTAGTGACGGCCTTTACCATCGGGTTGGGATCGCTTGCGCAAACAGCGGAGCGGGCGCGCCGCGTACAGCATTTTCCGCTGATCAAGATCAAGCTTGATGCGACACGACATATCGATCGGGTCAAATGCGTACGCGATGCCGCACCGCAGGCCGAATTGATCGTCGATGCCAATCAGGCATGGGATCGTGCGCTGCTCGAAAATTTGTTGCCGCGTCTGGAAGTTGAAGGCGTGACCTTGATCGAGCAACCGCTTGAGGCAGGGCGCGATGCCGATCTTGCCGGGCTTGAGTCGCCAATCCCGGTAGGGGCCGATGAAAGTCTGACAGATATGGCATCGTTTGCAGCGATTGCGCCCTTCTATCAGGTCATCAACATCAAGCTCGATAAATGCGGCGGACTGACAGAAGCATTGCGCCTTGCAAGCGCGGCGCGCGCCGCAGGGATGGAGATCATGGTCGGCAATATGCTGGGTACTTCGCTCGGTATGGCACCGGCTTTTCTGGTCGCACAGCAAGCGCGCTGGGCGGACCTTGACGGTCCGCTTTTGTTGGCTGGGGACCGACCCTACGCGATGCAATTCCATCTCGGTATTGTTGAATCAGTACCGCCAGCGCTTTGGGGAGGGGCAGATTGACGTCAACTGAAATGGTAACGCACTGACCGATCGATGCTGCCGATCAGGCATTAATGGGGCACTCGCTGAGGGGACTCACCTGTCTTGCGTCAATGTTCACGGCTCCCGCCACATGCTCGACCAGTCGCAAGTTAAAGGCATTTCGACGGTAGAGATCGCAAAACCAATCGCCCGTAGCCGTATCAACGCCGCGCGGCCGCAACGCATCAAAGGAGGGTGATATGCAAAAGAACTACCGTTGGGAACGGCAGCCCGACGCTGCAGCGGCACTTTCTGCATGGCTTGCCGATGCTTGTACGCGCTCGCCGGCGCTGACCGCTTTGCATGGTCGCTTGCTGGAGGCGGCAGGAGTGCGTCTTCGCGATATCATTGATCATGTCGACACAAATAACCCAGCGGAGCTTGAACTGTTCAGCGCCGCTGGATGGTCGGTAACGGCGGACAGTGTCTGGAAGAACATGAGCGGTCTGTTTCCCGCGGTTATTGCCCGTGGACCCGTGACCGTCTGGCTGCGCGTAGAGGCAGTGGAAGACTTTCTGGCGACGAACAATATCAGCGCGACCATTGAAGGCGACCTCCATGGCCCGTTCCGCAGGGCAATCATTGCGAATGATGCAGTCCGGGTCGGCGTGCTCGAACGCAATGGTCACCCCGGGTATGATGTTCCCGCTGTCGCCCCCGCCGACATTCGTTCAGCGCGCCTGCACCTGCAGGCATTCAAGGCGCGGCGGCGGCAGTTCGATACGGTTGCGCAGGGCCTTATCCATACCGAGGGGCTGGTTGATGCCGCAGTCGCGGACATCGGCCCGAACTGGGCCTGCGATTTGTGGCTCAAGGCAGAACGCGACTTTTGGATGACACGCTGCCCCTCCGGCCGAGTGCAAAAGGCGCGGCAAGATTCCATCGGAATCGGCTGGTGCAACATTGATCACCACACCTATGACGGCTCGCGCGCGCATTACCGGCACTCCATTCGAATCTTCGAAAAGTTGGGCTATGAGCGGCGCGAAATGCTCTATGCGGGCGAACTGGCGGGATGGGGCAGCCAGGTGCTTGAGCAGCCGGTGATTGGTTCCACCATCTTTGCCGATGTCGATTTGGCTCCACATGAACTGACGGTTGACTTTGCGCATGAAGTTTTACCAGAGCTGCCGAAGCATCGGCGCGCCGGGCTGCTAACGGAGTTGCTGGGTGAGTCCATATTGGAAGCCGGTCTCAACCATGTGGCAGCACTTTACGATCACGTTCTTTTGCATGGTCAGTTGAAGCAGCGGAACATCAGCATGATGGCCCCGTTTACCGACTGGCCGCATCTCTACCAGGAGCTGACCGAAGGAGACTGGTGCGCAGTCGATCCCGCACGGGTCGATCGGCTGGAGGCTGGCGGGCATATCGGGGCGGATGAAGCAGAACGCTTGCGTCTTGAGGGATCCATCGTCACGCATCTGGAAAATATTGAGCGCAATGACGGTTACAAGGGCTTCAACCGTGAGGGCATTGACAGCGTTTTGCGCAAGCTTGATCCGCGCGCCTATCTGGCCACCGCAAATGATGTCGGATCATGAGTACGGGCTCGGTATATTTGCGAACGCTGTTCGGCGACCGCTATGTAGAAACGGCGGCGGTCCGGCAGCATCATGGCGGTGGCGAAGGCTTTCGCGGCAACCATGCACCCGATGCAGTGCTATATGCCGAGAGCACGGAGGATGTGGCGCTGGCGGTCCATCATTGTGCCAACCATCGCTTCCCGATCATTCCATTCGGTGTCGGTACGTCTCTGGAAGGCCAGGTTGAAGCGATCCACGGCGGCCTGTGCATCGACCTGTCACGAATGAACAAGGTGCTGGCTGTCAGCGCGGATGATCTTGATTGCCGCGTGGAAGCAGGCGTAACGCGTGAACAGCTCAACGCAGAAATCAAGGGGCAGGGGCTCTTCTTCCCGTTGGACCCTGGCGCCAATGCCACGCTCGGCGGCATGGCAGCCACCCGCGCATCGGGCACCAATGCCGTGCGCTATGGCACCATGCGCGACGTTGCGCTTGGCCTGACCGTGGTGACTCCGCAAGGCGCAGTGATCAAAACGGGGGGGCGGGCCCGAAAATCGTCGGCAGGCTATGACCTCACCCGCCTTTATGTGGGGAGCGAAGGCACGCTTGGGATCATCACCGAGGTGCAACTGCGGTTGTTCGGTGTTCCCGAAACCATCGCAGCTGCCAGCGTGCAGTTTCAGGCACTGTCGCATGCCACCGCAGCGGTGCAGATCATCCTGCAGTTGGGCATTCCGCTGGCCCGTATCGAGCTGCTCGACGCACTCCAGATGAAGGCGTGTATCGCCTATTCCAAATTGTCCGAATACAGCGAGCGAGCGACCCTGTTCCTGGAGTTTCATGGCACCCCGGTGAGCGTTGCCGATCAGGTTGCCCAGGTCGAGGCCATAGTGCGCGAGTTTGATGCTTTGCCGTTTCGCTGGGCAACGGCAACCGAGGATCGGACGGCGCTATGGACTGCGCGGCACAACGGCTACTGGGCAGCGCGTGCGCTGGCACCAGGAAAGGATAGCTTTGCCACCGATGCTTGCGTCCCGATCTCACGTCTTGCCGACTGCATCGACGCCTGTCAGGCGCTGGCGCAAGACAGCGGACTGCTTACGCCGATCGTCGGCCATGTCGGCGATGGCAATTTTCATATGCTGATACTGCATGACGCGAAAGATCCGGCAGAGCTCGCGCGGGCAGAGGCGCTTTCGCTCGCGGTCGCCCGGGAAGCCATCGCCCGTGGTGGCACCTGCACCGGTGAACACGGTATTGGCTTGCACAAGAAGGCACTGCTGCGCGAGGAACATGGCGACGCCGTGGAGGTGATGGCCACCATCAAGCGCGCGCTTGATCCACTTGGCATCATGAATCCCGGGAAGATGGTTGATGCCTAGTATCGCGTCAGCGCGGTCAGCCCCGCGGCAGCCAGGCAGCGAGTGCCTCGAGCGCGCGTTCCACCTCGGGCGTCGTCACCGCGAACGAGAAGCGCACGCAGCGGCGGCCGCCGTGCGGATCGAAGTCGATGCCGGGGGCCGCGGAGACGCCCGTTGCCTCCAGCATCTGCCGGCAGAATCCGAGGCTGTCGTTGGTCCAGCAGCCGGCATCGACGTACAGGTAAAACGCTCCGTCGGGTGCCACGACGTCGCGGAAGCCGAGTTGCGGCAGCGCCTGCAGCAGCAGGCTGCGGTTGCGTGTATAGATCTGCAGCGCCGCCTCCAGGGCGGCGGGATCGTCGAACGCGCCGAGCGCGGCGTGCTGTGAGATTGCCGGTGGCGTCAGGAAAAGATTGACGAGGTACGCTGAGAGGGTCGCTGCGAGTTCTTGCGGCACGACCAGCCAGCCGAGCCGCCAGCCAGGCATGCGGAAGTACTTCGAGAAGCTGTTGATGACGATTGCGTCGCTGTCGATCTCGAGCACCGAGGTGGCGCGCGTCCCGTAGGTGATCCCGTGGTAGATCTCGTCGCAGATCAGGTGGATCCCGCGGGTGTGGCAGTAGTCGATGAGTGCGGCGAGTTCGTCGCGGCTCAGCACGGCCCCGGTGGGATTGGCCGGGCTCGCCACGACAAGCCCGCGAGGACGCTCGGCCAGCCTCTCGAGCGCCGACGGCGTCAGGCGGAAGCCCACATCGGGACCGCAGTCCACTTCGATGCAGCGGCGACCGAGCGCGGAGATCGTGTTGCGGTAGGCCGGGTAGCCGGGCCGCGCGACGGCGATCCCGTCGCCGGCGGCAAACAGCGCCGCGAAGGTTGCGACGAGCGCGGCGCTCGCACCCAACGTCAGCAGAATACGCGACGGTGCGACGTCGACGCCGTACGTCTCGGCGTAGTGCTGCGCGATCCGCGCGCGCAGATCCGGTGACTCCCAATAGCCCAGCGGGCCGCCACGCATGGCGCGCTCGGCGGCCGCGAGCACACCTGGCGGTGCTGCCATCGTCGGCTGGCCGAAGTGCATCGGCACGATGTCGCGCCCGGTGCGGGCGAGCGCCGCGGCCTGCTCGCCAATCAGGCCGGCGTAGAACGGCGGAACCGTCGCGCCGCGTGGGGGTATCCCCGCGGTCTTTGGATGCTGCTGCAAGCGTACCTCCCGTGCAGGACCGACCAGGCGCTAGCCTACCGTGCCGTCGGCGCGAAGACGCAGCGGGCGACCGGGGCGATACCCCGTCGCCACGCCGTCCTCGATCACGAACTCGCCGTTAACGAGTACGTGCGCGATGCCGACCGGATACTGGTGGGGCGAGGTGAATGTGGCCGTGTCGGCGATCTCATCGGGCGCGAAGACGGTGACGTCCGCGTAGTGCCCGGGCCGCAGCAGGCCGCGCAGCACGAGGCCGTGCGCTGTGGCAGGACCGTGCGTCATCTTGCGCACGGCGTCCTCGAGGCTCAACACCGCACGCTCGCGCACGTAGCGGGCCAGCACGCGTGGAAAGCCGCCGTAGGAGCGCGGGTGTGGCACGCCGCGGCCGAACTCGACGAGGTCACCGTCTGCGCTGATGCAGGCCAGCGGGTGCCTCAGGAAGGTCTCGACGTCCGCCTCGTCCATCGCGTGAAAGACCGCCGTGAAACCGCCGGCAGCTTGCAGGTCGATCAGCGTCTCGAGTCCGGCGTTCAGATCGAGGGGGCGTCCGAGCGATGCGACGTAGTCGGCCAGTGTGCGTCCCGCAAACCCGGCGGGACCATCGCGGAACTGGATACTCGAAAGTTCGCCGCCCGTCTGGTCGGCGTAGATGCGCAGCATCTGCGCCTTCAGCCGCCCGCGAGTGGACGGGTCGTCGGCACGCTCGCGGAACGCCGCCGTTCCACCCTCCAGCGCCCACGCCGGGAACACCACGTCCGAGTAGGTGCTGTAGGCGGTGTATGCGTAGACGTCGAAAGTCGTGCGCAACCCGTCGGCGTTCGCCGCATCAAGGCGCGCGAGGAATTGTGCGCTCCGGCCGTGGTTGGCCCGGCCGGTGGACTTGACGTGGCTGACATGTACGCGCAGGTTCGTGCGCCGTGCGACCTCCAGTGCCTCCTCGAGCGCCGGTATTAGGCGTGCTCCTTCGTCGCGCAGGTGCGTCACGTACATCGCCCCGGGCCGTGCGGCGACGCGCCCGAGGCTCACGACTTCGTCGAGCGTGGCGAAGGCGGCCGGCACGTACTCGAGTCCGGTTCCAAAGCCGATCGCGCCGTCGCTCATTGCCTCCCGCACGAGCGTCTCCATCGCACTCATCTCGGCGCTCGATGGCGCACGGTTTGCGAGCCCCATCACGCGACGGCGTGTCCATGTATGTCCCGCGGTCCAGGCGGTGTTCGGCGCGGCCCGCAGCGAATCGAGGAACCGGCCGAGCGGATACGGCTGGTCGATGCTGTGCAGGCTCGCGACCAGAGTCGTCACGCCCTGACGCAGGTAGTTGGTCGCATCGGGCAATTGGTCGATCGTCGAGATATGGGCGTGCGGTTCTATGAACCCCGGTGCGACCACGAGTCCACCCACGTCGTGGACCAGGGCGTCGCGGGCTTCGCGGGCCGCTTGCGGCCCCGTTGCAACGATCCGCTCGCCGCGGATCAGGACGTCACCCCGATAACGTGGTGTTCCGGAGCCATCGACGATTGTCCCGCCGCGCAGCAGAGTGTCCCGCAGTGTGGTCGCGGTCACTCGTGGTGCGACCAGACTGCCGAGACCCGCAGCCATGCCTGCCAGTGCGGTGCGTCGATCCATGCGGGTGTTGCTCCGGGCCCCCACGCCAGCGCCGCAGCGAAGGCTCGGGCGTTTACACGAGACATGTCGCGCGGACGACGGTGAGCGAAACCGGGTGTAGTCTAGCACCGGATAAGAAACTATCCACCCTTGACGCCAGACGGAGTTCGCCATGTCACCGGATCCCGCATCGAGCGACGTTGCATCGCAGGCGCACACGGCCGCGGCCGTTGCGGCTGCGGACGGGGGCCTGCCGCGCCGGTTCGGCGCCTGGACGGCGGCGCTCGCCGTTGTCGGCATCATCGTTGGCAGCGGCATCTTCCGGGCTCCGCCGATCGTGGCCGGACTGGTCGGGGAGCCGCTCGCAATACTCGCGGTGTGGGTCGCCGGCGGATTGCTCGCGCTTGGGCTTGGGTTGTTGCTCGCCGAACTCGGCAGCGCGATGCCGCGCGCGGGCGGGCAGTACGTGTTCCTGCGCGAGGCTTTCGGTGGTGCAACCGCGTTCGTCTTCGGGTGGACGTTCCTGCTGGTGAACCCGGCCGCGTGGGCGGCGCTCGCGGTCACCGCAGCAGAGTTCCTTGCCTACGTCGTCCCGCTCGACGGGACGGGCCAGCGTATCGTGGCCGTGACGCTGATCGTTGCACTCGCCTTGGCGAACTGTCGCTCCGCGGTCCTCGGCGCAGGCATCCAGAGCCTCGCGACCGTCGCGAAGGTGCTGGCGCTCGTCGCGCTCGTGGCGTTCGTGGTGTCCGATCCGCACGGCGGCGGAGCGCTCGCTGCGCCGGGCAAGTCGGCTGCCGGGATGGGGGCCTGGCTCATGGCGCTCGTGGTCGTGCTCTGGGCGTACGACGGCGCCGGCTCATTTTGCTCGCTCGCCGGCGAGATACGGAATCCGGCGCGCAATCTTCCGCGCGCCATCGTCGGCGGGCTGTTGGTCGTGATGGCGATCTTCGTCGCGGTGAACGGGGCGCTGCTCTACGCGCTGCCGCTCGACGTGCTCGCCGCGTCGCCGCTGCCGCTCTCAACTGCGGTCGAGGCGCGGTTCGGCAGCGCCGCGGTGGCGGTCGTGGCGCTCGCGGTCGTGATCGCGACGACCGGGTCGCTGTCGGCATGTACGCTGTCCGATCCTCGCGTGCTCTACGCGATGGCCAGGGACGGGAACTTCTTCCGCGGTGTGGCCCGCGTGGACCGCAGACATCTCACGCCCGTCGTCGCCATCGGGTTGCATGCGCTGGTGGCCTGCCTCTACGTGTCCGTGCGGACCCTAGAGCAGCTCGCGGCGACGTTCGTACTCGGCCTGGTACCGTTCTATGCGCTGGTGGCGGTCGCTGCGTGGCGCCTGCGACCGCGGACCTCGCCCCCGTTCCGAGCCCCGGCCGTGGCGCTGCTCGCCGCGTGCTGGGTCGTCACCGCCTTGCTGCTGATCGCGAACGCACTGATAGAGACGCCCTCCATCGCCGGCCTGAACCTCGCGATCACCGCGGCGGGAATCCCGGTCTATCTGGCGTGGCGCCGCTTCCGCGCCGCCGCCGCGCCACCGTGAGGCTCAGACGGGTGGCGAGTTGGCGCTGACGATCACGCACTCGTCGGGGCCCGGATTGCGGAACCGGTGGGGAACCCGGCTCGGGAACAGGAACCCCTCGCCCGGGCCCAGCACCCGCGTCTGGTTGCCGACCGTGAGCTCGATGCGGCCTTGCACGACCATCCCGCCTTCCTCACCACTGTGCGAGTAGGGCTCGCTAGCCGTCTCGGCTCCCGGGGCGTAGCGTTCGAAGAGGATCTGCAGCGGACGGCTCTTCAGGTTGCGGCCTACCTGCTTGAGCGACACGCCGCCGCCGCCGACCTCGAGCAGATCTGCCTGCGCGAAGAACACCTGCGGCTCCGCCTGCGGGTCGATCGCGAAGAACTCCGACAACGTCATCGGGAAGGAGTCGAGGATTTTGCGCAGCGTGCCGACCGAGGGACTGATCTTGCCGCGCTCGACGAACGAGATCGTGCCATGGGTAAGACCGGCACGCTGGCCCAGCTCGCGCTGCGAGTAGCCGAACAGCTCGCGTACGTACTTCAGGCGATGGCCGAGTTCCGCGTCGCGCGAGACACCTGAATTCTTTGTGCCCGGCTTGACGGGCCTGCGGGAGGACGCGGAGTGTGGCTTGCGGGGCATGATGTATTTCTCGCTGCTGAGTGACCGGCGGTTCAGTCCGGAGAAACCCAGTAGATCTTCTCTTCCGGCGTGTAGCCGACGACGATGTGCTCGACGAGATCGGTGTACGTCATACGATAGCGCCGCAGCGTCGCACTGCCGAGCGTGCGCTGTTCGATGAAGTCGAAGCCCGTCGGCTCGCCCGTGAGGTCGACGGGTCGATTGGCGATCCCGCGTTCTCCGGAGGGGCCGTCAACGATCAGCCGCAGTTCCGGTGCGAGCGCATCGCGCGCAACGGGCTTGTTGCCGCGCAGCAGGATGCCGCGGGCGGCGGTCGTCAGGTCCGGGCGGTCGTCCCGCGCGGGCGTGAGCGACAGCATCGTCGAGCCGGGCGCGACCGTCTCCGCTGCGAGGTGGCCGATGTAACGTTGCACGCGCGAACCAAACAGCCGGACGTTCGTCAGCACCATCACCGAGACGCCCGATTCCGGCATGCGCAGAAAGAAGGCGGTGAAGCCGGGCAGACCTCCGGTGTGGGAGTGGATGGCACGACCGCGCGTCGATTCCACGAACCAGGCGCTCGCGTATGGGACGGAGAGTCCGCTCGCGAGACGAGCAGGCTCGAGCATCGTGCGCCACAGCGCCGGGCTCAGCACCCTGTGGTTCGCGAGCGCGGTATCCCAACGCAACGAGTCCTCGGCGCTGATCAAGAGCGGCCCGTCCGGATAGCCCGAGTACGCGTTCTCCATCCTGATCGCGTGGCGATACGTACGGCTCGATGGCTGCCACAGGTAAGGCTCGGCACGGTTCGCGATGATTTCCTCGGCGGCGTCAACGCGCGCATCCACGAGCCCGGCGGGCTGCAGCACCCGCTCGGCAATGTACTTGGCGTAAGGACGGCCCGAGGCGGCTTCGATGAGCCAGCCAAGCAGCATGTAGTTCATGTTCGAGTAAGCCCACGTGCGACCCGTCTCGAACAGCATCGGCTTGGCCGCTGCCGCCGCGATCACCTCGGCACGGGTGTGGGACTTCGTCTCGTCGAACTCGTTGCCCTCGTAGTCAGGGATGCCGCTGGTGTGGTGCAGAAGGCTCGCGATCGGTCGGGCGGCCCAGGCATCGGGGATGTCCGTCAGGTGACGACCGATCGGCTCGTCGAGCGCGAAGTGCTGCTCACCGGCGAGCTGCAGGACGGCGGTTGCCGTGAAGTGCTTGCCCACCGAAGCGATATGGAAGAGCGTCCGCGGCGTCACCGGGACGGCGAAGGGCAGGGAAGCGCTTCCCATCCCGAGCGCAGCGCTGCTGCTGCTGCGGGTCACCGCAAGGCCAAGGCCGGCGACGTGGTGGTGCGCAACGATCGGCGCGAGGCGCTGCCTGAGCGCTGCCTCGACGGCGGACTCTCCGGTGGCAGAGGCGGGCTGGGGGGTTGCCGCGCCGCTGATCGGTGCCCATACGCCGAGTGTGCTGCCGGCACCGGCCACCACGGCGACTGTCCCTTGCAGAAGATCCCGGCGCGTCACTCGCTCGCTCATTCAAACGTCCTCCCGTGGGTCTCCGAGTCTAGCTTCGGAGCTCGCCAAAATCATCGCCAAGATCTTCGGCCGCCGATTGATGTATAAAATCCTAACCATCGTTGTCCGTGTGATTTCCGCGCTTTCATCCCGGGGGCCGACATGCGCCACTTTTTTGTCTCCTTGATCTGTCTCGCTGCAAGCTCCTTCGTCTGCACCGCGCACGCCGCACCGACGCCTGAGCAGGGGCAGCGCTACCGCGACTACCTGGACTTCGAGCGGCTCGCGCCGCCGGTCCGGGTCGAGCCTGAGTGGCAGGCCGACGGTTCGTCCTTCGACTATCTCGAGACGACCGCCGACGGCCGCACCCGCGTCACCATCGACGCGCTGCGAGGCACTGTAAAGCGCGTACCGTCCACGAATGAGCGCGCCACCACGCCGCCGGCACCGACGTACCCCCGGCAGTTCCTGCTTGCGCCGCCCGTTCCCGTCCCGCACGTGCGCTCACCGGACGGCACCCGGTACGCGCTGGTGCGCGACGGTGATCTTTGGGTGCGCGAGGCCGCGGATGCTGCGGGGCACAGGCTGACTTCGAGCGCGGCGCAGGACATCGCGTGGGACCTCGATGCGACGCGCCTCTATGGCGTCAGTCGCCCGGTACCGGCGCAGCCATGGTCGCCCGATGGCCGCTGGCTGTTCGCCACGCGCGTGGATCGTACCGCCGTCCCCAAGGCGCCCGACATCGACTTCCTTGGCGATGACGTGTCTTTCCGCTACAGCCCCGTCGAAGTTCCCGGCCAGCCGATGCCGACGGTCGAGGCGTACGCCGTCGAAGTGCAGAGCGGCCGCGTGGTGCCGCTGCGCCTCGGTGACACTGCTGACCGCTACTTCACGCTGCTCGCCTGGCTGCCCGACTCGAGCGAAGTGCTCTTCGCGCGGACGGCGCGCGACTTTCGGACAATCGAGATCCTCGCGGCTGATCCGCGCACAGGGAGCGTCCGCACGGTGCTGACGGAGCGCGGCGCCACCTGGGTGCGCAACGGCCACGACCTCGTGTACTCGGGTCGCGTCGGCTTCACGCTCTTGCCTGACGGCCGCGGTTTTCTGTGGGAGTCCGAGCGCGACGGCTGGAATCACCTCTACCGGTACGACCTGCAGGGCCGGCTCGTCAGCCAGCTCACCCGGGGCGCGTTCCCGGTGGTCGACGTCGAAGCGATCGATACGCGCACGGGGTACGTGTACCTCACGGCACAGGCGGAGCCGCGCGTCTACGACGTGCATCTCTACCGGGTGCCGCTGCGGGGCGGACGACTGGAGCGGTTGACGGAGCACGACGGCCAGCACGAGATCCAGTTCGCGCCGTCGCTGCGCTATTTCCTCGACACGCACTCCTCGCCCGTACGCCCGACCCGCGTGGACCTGCGTCGCGCCGATGGCCGTCTCGTACGCACGCTCGCCGCGCAGGACATCACGAAGCTCGAAGCCGCAGGCTGGCGCGCGCCCGAGGAGTTCGTCGTCAAGGCCGCGGATGGCCAGACCGACCTGCACGGCGTCATGTACAAGCCGTACGATTTCGATCCGGCACGCAAGTATCCGGTCGTGCAGCACGTCTATGGTGGTCCGCAGATCGCCTACGTGCGGCGCGGTTTCGACCCGCTGCCGATGCCGCATCGGAACCACCCGCTCGCGCTCGCACAGCTCGGCTACGTGGTGGTGGTGCTCGACGGCCGCGGTACTCCGGGCCGCTCCAAGGCATTCCACGACGCGGCCGCGGGTGACTGGCAGGTCGTCGCCGACGACCAGGCCGCAGCGTTGCGCCACCTCGCGGCGCAACGGCCGTACCTCGACCTCGGGCGCGCCGGCATCTACGGCCACTCGTGGGGTGGCGGCAATGCGTTCCGCGCGATCGCCCTGCATGCCGATCTCTACCGCGCCGCGGTGGTCAGCGGTCCGGGTCTCGACTGCAGGACCATCCTGTGCGAACCGTACGTCGGGCTCATGCCGCAAGCCGCGGCCGTGTACGAGCGGCAGTCGCTCTACCGGCTCGCGCCGCGCATCCGCGGTGCACTGATGCTGGTCGCCGGCACCAACGAGGCGCCGATGTTTCATGCGGTCATGCGGATGTCGCGTGCGCTCGTCGACGCTGGTGTGCGCCATGAAGTCGTCCCGCTGCCCGGCGAGTTCCACGGCTACCGCGGCAAGGCGCTCGACTACGTGCTGCAGGCGACCACGGACTTTTTCGCAACGCATCTGAACGACGAGCCGGTACGTCTCGGACCGCTGCAGAAGCCGCTCGCCAAGCCCTACGGCGAGTGGGTCTCGCCCGTGCAGGCGAAGGACCTCGCGATCGGCGGCACGCGCTACTCGGAGCTCGTGGCCGATGAAGGATCACTCTACTGGCTTGAGCCGATCATGACGGAGGGCCGCACGGTCGTGATGCGGCGCACGCCGTCGGGTGCCGTCGAGACCGTCACGCCAGCCGGCTTCAGCGTGCGCACCCGCGTGCACGAATACGGCGGCGGTGGCCTCAGGGTTGCCCGCGGTGTCGTTTACTTCACGAATGCGCGCGATCAGCAGCTCTGGCGCCAGCGGCCCGGCGCACCGCCGGAAGCACTGACGCGCGAGACCGGCACCCGCTACGCGAACTGTGCCGCCGACCCGGCGCGCCAGCGGCTCGTTTGCGTGCGCGAAGATCATCGGGGCGCCGGCGAGCCGCGCAACGCGCTGGTCGCCGTCCCGCTCACCGCCGGGCCGCCCGTCATTCTTTTCGAAGATACCGACTTCGTGTCGGACCCGGCTTTCGACGCCGCCGGCGGTCGCCTCGCGTTCCTCGCGTGGAACCACCCGAACATGCCATGGGATCGCGTCGAGGTGCGTGTGGCCAAGGTGCGAGCCGACGGTTCGCTCGCGCGGCCGCGCGCGATCAACGCCGGCATTGATGAAGCGGCACGGACACCGCGCTGGGGCGGCGACGGCAGCCTGTACTTCGTTGGCGACCGGGACGGCTGGTGGAATTTCCTGCGCTGGGACGGAAAGCGCGTACACGCCGTGACCCGCGAGTCTCTCGAGTTCGGCTTCGCGGCTTGGGAGCTCGGCGCCGAGACCTGGAGCTTTCTGCCCGACGGCCGCATCGTCAGCGCGTACAACGAAGCCGGCGACGAGGGTATCGCCGTCATCGACCCCCGCGACGGCCGCGTACAGCGCCTCGCGCCCACGGTGGTCGGCGCACGGTCGGTCGCCGCCCGCGACGGTAAGGCGTGGTTCGAGGCTGGATTCCGTGATCGCGCGCACGCGCTGGTCGAGCTGGATCTCGCCTCCGGGTCGCTCGAGGTGCTGCGCTCGTCGGCCTCGCCCGGCTTCGAGGTCGGCGCCTCCAGCGCGGTTGCGGTGAGCTATCCGACCACCGACGGGATGACGGCGCATGGGTTCTACTATCCGCCGGCGCATCCGCAGTATCGCGGCCCCGACGGCGCGAAACCGCCGCTCATCGTGATCGCCCACGGCGGTCCCACGAACCACACCACGCCCGCCTACAACGTCGGCACCCATTACTGGACCAGCCGCGGCTTCGCGGTGCTCGACCTGAACTACCGGGGCTCGACGGGCTTCGGTCGCGATTATCGACGCAGCCTGTATGGCCGGATGGGCGAGTACGACGTCGCCGATGCCGTGCAGGGCGCGAAGTACGTCGCGGAGCGGGGGCTCGCCGATCCTGACCGCCTGCTCATCCGCGGTAACAGCGCCGGCGGCTTCATCGTGCTGGCCGCGCTCACGTTTCACGATGTCTTCCGTGCTGGTGCGAACTACTTCGGCGTCAGCGACCTCGCGGCGCTGCGCGCCGACACGCACAAGTTCGAGTCTCGCTACATCGAGACGCTGATCGGGCCCTGGCCCGCGCAACGCGACCGTTACCGCGAACTTTCCCCGATCTACAACCTCGACGGCCTCGACCGGCCGCTCATCGTGTTCCAGGGGCTCGACGACAAGGTCGTGCCGCCGGACCAGTCGTCGCGGATCGTCGAGGCGCTGCGTACCCGCGGGATCCCGATCGCGTACCTCGAGTTCGCGGGCGAGGCCCACGGCTTCCGGCAACTGAAGACGAACGTCGAGGCGCGCGAGGCGGAACTCGCGTTCTACGGCCGGATTCTCGGCTTCGAGCCCGCCGGCGAGCTTCCCGCGGTACGCATCGACAACCTGCCCCAAGACCCCTGATGCCGGGCCGTAATGGCCTGGGTCGCGCCCTGCAGAGCCCGCGTCAGTTGTCCGCCGCCGGCGGAATGATCAGTCCGAAACGGCGAAAGAGCGCGTCGGGGTCGGGATCGCGGCCGCGGAAGTCGCGGAATGCCTCGCTCATCGGCCGCGAGTTGCCGGCCTCAAGGATGGTGCGCCGATAGTGCGCCGCGACCTGCGGGTCGTAGAGCCCGCCGGGTGCCGCGAGAAACTTCTCGGCGATGTCCGCGGCCAACGCGTCCGACCAGAAGTAGGTGTACACGGCAGCGCCGTACAACTCGGAGAAGGGATGCGGTGCATGCGCCACTCTCAGCAGGGGCGTGACCATCGTCGGCATGGAGAGGTCTGCGAGCGTATCGCGCTCGATCGCCATGGCGTCGATTGCACGCCCGTCGGCGACACGGTGCATGCGCAGGTCCACCAGCGCCGTGGCGAGGTAGTCGAGGTTCAGGCTGAATACCCGATCGGCGCGGTTGACGCGCTCGATCCGCTCGATCAGTTCCACCGGTATGGCGGCGCGCGACTGATGGTGCCGCATGAAGCGTTGCAGCAGTTCGCGATCGAGCAGCCAGCGCTCCTGCAGCAGTGCCGGCGTCTCGATGAAGTCGGCGGGCACGCGCAGGCTGCCGAGCGCGCGATAGCGCGTGCCGTTGACGATGAAGTGCAGGGCATGGCCGAACTCGTGGAAGATCACGTTGGCCCGCTCCCATTCGAGGAGCGGTGCGGAGCCATCCGCGGGGGCGACGACACTGGAGTGCAGCGTGGCGATGGGCAGCACTTCGAACTCGCCGCGCTCCGCCGTGCGCTGTTCGGTCGCCCACGATGCGGGCCCCTTGCCTTGGCGCTGGAAAAGATCGAGATACAGCACGCCTACCGTCTGCGAGCCGCGGACCACTTCGTAGACGCGGATCTCCGGGGCCACCGTCGGTACGCCCGTGAGTTGGCGCAGCGACAGGCCGTAGACGCGCTCTGCCGCCCACGTCATGCCGTCGATCACGTTCTGCAGCGTGAGGTAGGGGCGGACTGATTCGCTGTCGAAGTCGAACCTGAGCTTTCGGTGCTTTTCGGCGTAGTACAGCCGGTCCCAGGGTTGCAACGCGAAGTCGGCGCCCTCGGCCTTGGCGAGCGCCTGCAGTTCGGCAAGGTAGCCTTTGGTGATCGGCAGCAGGACTTTCCAAGCGCGCTGCAGCATGTGTTCGGCGGTCTCGGGCGAGCCCACCATCCGGCTCGCGGCTGCGTAGTGTGCGTAGCTCGTGTAGCCGAGCAGGCGCGCTTTCCTGCCGCGCAGAGTCAGGATCTCGGCCATGACCGGTCGATTGTCGAAATCGCCGCTCTGCGCGCCGCGGCCGTCCCACAGACGAAACACGCGCTCGCGCAGGGCGCGCGAGTCCGCGCGGGTGAGCACTGGCCATACCGACGGTCGCTGGATCGGAATCGCCCAGAGCTCGGGCTTGCCTCGCGTTACCGCAGCCGCCTTGGCCGCTTCGACCCGGTCCGCCGGCAGCCCACGCAGTTCGGCAGGGTCGTCGACGAATACGACCAGCGATTCCTCCTCGCGCGCCAGGTTCTGACCGAACTTCGCCATGAGCTGCGCCAGTCGGCCATTGATTTCCTTGAGCGTCGACTGGTCCGCGGCGTCGAGACCTGCGCCGCGACGTCGCCGATCCTCGTAGACCACCTGTATCAGCCGTTGCGCCTCGGCCGTGGGCGCCGAGCGCGGCAGATCTGCATGCAAAGCGCTGATGCGCGCATTGAGCAAGGGATCGAACGCGATCTCGTCATCCAGCGCCGCCGATAGCGGCAACACGCGGCCGGCAACCGCCCTGATCTGCTCGTTGCTCGCGCTACCGGTGTAGATCTGCAGCAAACGCTCGACCCGCAGCAGGGCGGTGCCGCTGGCATCGAGGGCCGCCACCGTGTTCTCGAAGGTCGGCGGAGCGGCTTGTGTGGCGATGGCCCGAACCTCGGCCCGCTTCAGGTCGACGGCCCGCCGATATGCCGATTCGAGTGCCGCGGGGGTCGCTTGATCGACAGGCGGCAGGCCGCCAAAGGGACCCGGCCAAGCGCTCGTCAGCACGCTGTAGGTTGGATCTTCGGCAGCGAGCGCCGCGGATGACTGGAAGCCGCTCTGCATGACCCATCCCAGCAGCGTTGCAGACAGCAGGGTCGGGGCAAGGATCGGCCGACTGCGGGCCCGGTTGCTTTTGGGGTTGCAGCGGGTGCGGTTGAAGTTGTCAGGGAACATGGGAGAGCCTCATTTAGGATCGGCGCCGATTGCCCGTGCCCGAGGTGCCCGGTCCGGGACGCGTCGATGTTACGGGTCGGGGGGAACGGCTTTCGGGCAAGCGTTACTCGTTTTTCGGCAAACGGGCACCTCCTGCTGGCGGCCTGCCCGCCGCCGGCGCCGTTGCACCGGCCGGGTTCCGGTGCGAGCATCGGGCGTCTGTGAGCACGTCGACCGACACGTACGTCAAGCCTGCTGCGACGACGCCTGCTGAGAGGACGCCAGCTTGTGGCCCGCCGGTGCCGCTTGCGATGTCGTTTTCCGAGTTGCAGGGTATCGCGCGGCGCGGCGGCGTTGCCCAGCGCGTACAACGTATGTCCGAGCCGGTTGCTGATCCGGCGTTGCTTTGCGATCTTGCCGCGCTCGCACCGCATGCCTGTAGCGGACTGAGCGAGGTGCTGGACCTGTCGGACGACTTGCTGCTCGTGCGCTCGGACTTCAGTGCCGGTCCGGAGACTCAAGCCCGCTCCCGCCGGTGGTGTCTGGATACCCGCGGCTGGCTGTATCTGCACTTCCGCCTCGACGGTCTGACCCGCGAACAAGCACCCGATGGCCGGGAACGCACCCTTGGCGGTGGCGCTTTCCTGCTGGCGACTGCCTCACGACCCCAGTCCCTCGTGCGCGAGGTCCTCTCGGATCAGTGGCGAGTCGTCACTATCGCCTTCCGGCCCTCCTTCGCCGATCGTGACCTGAAGGCGCCCGAGGGTTCGCTGCCCACCGAATTGCGGCGCTTCAAGTCCGGTGATGCCACAGACTTTTTTTATGCGAGTCATTTGACCGCTGACATGAATTCAGCGGTCCGCTCGCTGCTCACACCATCGATCCGCACGGCGGTCCGGCCGATCTACCTGCGCGCCAAGGTGGTCGAGTTGGTGTGCCTCGCGATCGAGCAGCTGCAGGAGCCGATGGCAACGGTCGAGCCGCCACTGAAACTGAGCCACCGCGACAGCCGCGCGCTCGAGGAGGCCCGTCGTGTCCTCGACAGCTGCCTGGAGCCCGTGTCACTCGAGCAGCTCGCACGCCGCGTGGGCCTCAACCGCCGCAAGCTCGCCCTCGGCTTCAAGATGCTGTTCGGCGCTACCGTCGGCGAGTATCACCGCGACGTGCGGCTCGAGACCGCCTACCGCATGCTGGCATCGGCCACCGCCTCGGTCGCCTACGCGTCGCATGTTGCGGGCTACAGCGACGTCGGCAGTTTCGGCAAGGCTTTTCGGGCGCGTTACGGCACTCTGCCCTCCGCGGTGAGGCCGAGCGCGTCGGCGCGCCGGCTGGGTCTGCCGCGCAAGTAACGCAGACCCGATTATTCGGTAACGCCAGCCCGACAGCTGATCATCCGTGAAGGCTAACCTCGGCAGTGATCCGCCTGATCGGGTGGGCAAGGTGGGGACTATGCCGCGGAGCAGGACATCGTGACGGCCAGCGAGCGACTGCAGTCGCTGGCGGCGGAGTTCTGGGAATTCCGGCTGCGCGAGTTTCCGACGATCGCCCACGATGTCGGCGACCCGCGCTACCGGCGCGAGTTGTTCCGCGAGTCGATCGAAGACCACGAGCGCCGTGCAGGGGCGGCTCGCGCCTTCGCGGCGCGGCTCGCGCGCATCCACATCGCCGAGCTCATCGGCCAGAGCCGCTATTCGCATCGCTTGTTGCAGCGTGAGCTCGACTCCATCGTCGAACATCACCGCTACGCGACGCCGCTCCGCCCCATGCTGTTCCCGGAAAGTCCGGATCTGATGATCGCGTTCGCGCTGCAGCGCACGACGATCCGCAACCGTGCCGACGCGGACGATTACCTCGCCCGGCTCGCCACCCTGCCCGGGTACTTTGCCGATCGCCGGTCCCGTCTGCTTGCCGGCGCCGCTGCGGGCTATCGGCTGCCCCGGGCGCTGCTGCCCAGGGTGCTGGCCTCGGTGGAGGCGCATCTTGGCCTGCCCGATGAGCAGAGCGCATGGATGCGCCCGTTTGCGACGCTGCCGTCTGGCGACGTTCGCTTCGAGGACGCTCGCGTGCGGCTTGGGCAACTGATCGCGAACGAGCTGCGACCCGCCTACTTGCGGTGGCGCGACACTCTGCGCGATGACTACGCGAGTCGATGCCGGGACTCGATCGGCCTGAGCGCGGAGCCGGACGGCGCGGCGTACTACGGCTTCCTCGCCCGCGAGTACACCAGCACCGGCGATACGCCCGCGCAGATCCACGCCGCCGGTCTCAATGAGGTGATGCGCATCAGCGGCGAGATGGACAAAGTGGCGGCCCGTGCGGGGTTCGGCGGCGACATGGCGGCAATGCGGCACCACCTCGCGACCGATGCACGCTTCCGCTCGCGTACCAAGGAGGAATTGCGGGAGCGCCTCGAGGTACTCGCCAAGCGTATAGAGCGGCGGATTCCGGAATTCTTTGGGCGGATTCCCCGGATGACTTACGGCATCGAATCCATTCCCGAGGCGCAGTCGGCGCAGTTGCCTCCGGCCTACGCGCAGCCGAATCCACCCAACCGCTCCAGCGCCGGAGTTTTCTGGGTGACTGGGTTGCCGGACCGCTGTCCGACGACGATGCACGTCCCGCTGACCCTGCACGAGGCATGGCCCGGGCACCTGATGCACATCGCGCTGCTGCAGGAGATGGACGAACTGCCGGCGTTCCGACGGTACGGGATGATGGGCTACACCGCCTACATTGAAGGCTGGGCGCTGTACTGCGAGCAGCTTGGTCACGACCTCGGCCTCTACGACGATCCGTTCGCGCATTACGGTCAGCTCGAGATGGAGATGTGGCGCGCCGTGCGGCTCGTGGTCGATACCGGCATCCATGCGCTAGGCTGGTCGCGCGATGCCGCGATCGGCTACATGACCTCGCACCTTGCGCTGCCGGGCCCGACGATCGAGGCCGAGGTTGATCGCTACATCGGCATGCCTGGTCAGGCGCTCGCCTACAAGGTGGGCGAACTGCGGATCCGCGGCCTGCGCGAGGAGGCCGCGCGCCGCCTCGGCGAGCGCTTCGACCTGCGTGCGCTCCACGATGCGCTGAGCGGAGCGGGGCCGGTGACGCTCGAGCTGCTGGAGGAGCATGTGCGGATGTGGATGGACGACGCTGCGGTCGCGGTGTCCTGATGACGGCGCTGACCACCCACGGGACATCCGGGTCGGCAGGCACCACGGCCAGCGGCCTGCGTTATGAAGTCCACGGATACGGGAAGCCGCTGTTTCTCGGTTTTCCGCTCATGGCATCGCACGCAGAAATCTTTGGTGCAGACGCCGGCCGCGTGCGGCAGGGATTTCTCGACCGCCTGACCGACAGCTACCGCGTCCTGCTCGTCGACTATCCGGGCATAGGCGGCAGCGCAACGATCCCGCCCGCGGAACTCACGGCCGAGCGCGTCACTGCGGATATGCTGGAGGTGGCCGATGCGGCGGGTTTCGAGCGCTTCGCATGGTGGGGCGGCACGTTCGGCGCCGTGACAGGACTCGCGCTTGCCGCCGCCAGCGACCGGATCAGCGCGCTCCTCTGTGCGGGCTGGTCGCCGCTCGGGATTCCCTATCAGGACATCGCCGCGGCGGTCAGGGCGCAGTGGCATGATCCGCCGCCACACGCGCGGGTGGTGTTGCGCGAGCCGGCACAGTATGCGCAATGGGCGACCTTCTACGGCAGCCTCGACGATCGCTGGGAGGCGCGGACCGTGGCGGCGATCCGCTGCCCCCGGGCAGTGGTTTACGGCGAACACGCCGCTACCACTGCGGGCAGCTGTCCGCTGCCGCTCGCTGCCACGATCAGGGCAAGGCGCGCGGAACTCGAGGCGCTGGGATGGTACGTCGCCGAAGTCCCGGCAGCCGATGCCGGGCTGATCCTCGAGCCTGAAAGGCTGGTTCCGGCCGCCCGGGAGTTTCTCGATTCCGCCTTGAAAATCAACCCGTACCAGGCACCTCAGGTCGCCCGGCAGGAGTAAACGACAATGAATGAACTGCTGTCTTTCATGAGCCACGACTGGGCTGGCCTTGCCATCGCTGTCGTCATCGTGGCCGTCGGTGGCGGGTTGGTGGTCGCTGCGCGACGTCGCCGGTCGCGTCCGCTGCGGCTCGTCGGCTGGTTGGTGATCGCTCTCGGCGGCGTCCTCGCGGCTGGTGCCACCTACCATCTGGCGCGCGCCGCACAGATTCGCGCGCAATACCCTGCGCCCGGGAAAATGGTGGACGTCGGTGGCTACCGGCTGCATGTGCTTGCCGAGGGCGAAGCGCGCGGGCAGCCAGCCATCGTCTGGATGCCCGGAGGCCACGGTGGCGGCTTTGGCTTCTACCACCTGCATGCGGCGATGCGTGGTGAGGCGCGATCCATCCTCATTGATCGGCCGGGCTCCGGCTGGAGTGACGCGGGACCCTTTCCGCGCACCACACCGCGCGAGGTCGAGGAGGTGATCGCCGCGCTGCGAAACGCGGGTGAGCGGGGCCCCTTCGTGTTCGCCGGCCACTCGTTCGGCGGGCTGCTGCTCGCCAATATTGCGCGACGTCATCCGGAACTCGCCGCCGCAGTGGTCTTGATCGATGCAACGCCCCCGGATGCCCTCAACTACGCGCCGCCCAATCCGTTCATCGATGACATGTTCCGCGAGGCCACCGTTGGCATGTTCCAGCGCGCCTTCGGTTTGCACGGAGACCTGCTGCAGCGCGTCTTTCCACGGCAGGAGCCGCCGGAGTTCGCGCGTATCTCGCGGCTTGTGGAGCAGCAACTCGGGGCGGCGGGACGGGCGTTGCGCGCCGTCGAGGACTCGCCGCGCAAGTTCGCGGCGAACCGTTCGAGCTTCGAGGAATTGCGGCGTGGTGGACTCGGCTACGAGGAGACGGTCTACGACGGCGATCTTGGCGATCTGCCGGTGTATCTGGTCGCGCCGCCGCGGATGGCGGAGTTCGAGACCGTGGCCAAAGAGGTCCTGGGCGCCAACGCCACACCCGAGCAGCGCGAGACCGCGCGTCTGCAGCGTTTCTACACTCTGACCCGCGAGCGGTACATGCATGTCTCTTCGCGTGCTGTTCGCGTGTATGCCCCTGATGGCAGTGGTCACAACTTCCCCTACGAGCATCCGCAGTTCGTGGTGGAGACGATGCGTCGGGTGCTGCGTGACGTGACCCCGGCCGCCGCCGGTGACGCACCGGCACGATGAGCGCACCTGCCGCCGTCGAGTTCGATCTGGCGATCCGCAGCGTCATCCTGATCGATGCACCGGCGCAGGACGTTTGGCGTTGGCTCGCGCGCCTGCAGGACTGGAAGCCGAGCGTCGTCTCGCTCGAGCGCCTCGCCGGCGAGCCGGACGCGGAGGGCGAGACGTTGCGCATCGGTCAGCGGCCCGGCGACACGACGGCCCACGTCCTCATGCGCACGGTCCGCTCGCAACCGCATGAGTGGAAGCTGCAGACGCTGCGTGCGGAAGACGGCGACACGATGGACGGCTACGTGTCCTACACGTTGACCGATGGTCAGGGCGGCACGCAGCTCGGCTGCGCGGTGAGCGCGCGCTGCCGCATGCCGCTGCCGCCGGGTGTCGGCAGCGCCCGCGATTTCGAGCGCCTCGCCAATGCCTCGACACTGGCAAAACTCGAGGCCGATCTCGTCAGACTGAAACAGCGGGTGGAGCATGGGCGCGAGCGCTGAGTCGCGCGTGGCCAAGCCCGCGGCACTCGGGGTGACGGTCGTTGCGGCCTATGCGCTGCCACAGTTCTCGCAGTCGCTGATCCACGGCCCGGTCGGCGGCATCATTCAGGGCATCTACGCACGGGAGTTCGCGCTGCCGTTGGCGGCCATCGCCACGGTGCTGCTGGTCGCGAGCATCGTCGACGCGTTTCTCAATCCCCTGGTTGGCTACGCTTCGGATCGTCATCGCCAGGCCGGTGGTTCGCGCAAGCCCTGGATATTCGTGGGTACTCTGGTCTGCATGGCGGCGAGCTGGTTCCTGTTCGTGCCCACACCGCCGGTCACAGCTACTTACTTCCTCGTCTGGCTGCTGCTTGCCTATCTCGGCTGGGCGCTCGTCGAAGTGCCGCACGCAGCGTGGATGCCGGAGATCACGCGGCAGTACGACGAGCGTACCCGCCTCGCCACCTGGCGCGCGGCCTGCGCGTATCTCGGCGTCACGACCTTCATGGCGTTGCCCTACCTGCCGTTTTTGCCCTCCGCTACCTTCACCGCAGAAAGCCTGCGCTGGACCGCGATCCTCGCGCTCATCGCCCTGCCGACCTTCGCGCTCGCGGCGCTGTGGTTCGTGCCTGCCGGCCACGCGGCCTCGCCGGCCGGCACCGCTGGCCCCCGGCTCGAGTGGCGCGGCGTGCTGCGCAACCGCCCGCTGCGCGTATTTGCAGCGGCGTTCCTGCTCTACCAGCTCGCACCCGGTGTCCTCAACGGCGTGCTTTTCTTTTACGTGGTCACCCATCTCGGACAGGAGAAACTGCTCGCCGGGTTACTACTGATGACGGTGATTGCCGGAATGGCGTCCATCCCGGCTTGGGGATGGCTCTGCCGAAGGATCGGCAAGCACCGGGCGTGGTCTGTGGCCTGCATGATGGGCGCGGTGCTGATCCCGTGCTTTGCGCTGGTGCCGCCGGGGCCGGTTGGGACGGTCCCGCTGATCCTCATCCAGCTCGGGGTCGTGGTCTCGTTCGCGATCTTTCCGGTGGCCGCGCCCGCGGTGCTCGCGGATGTCGTCGACTACGCGCGCCTGCGATACGGCGCGGATTACGGCGGTTCCTACTTCGCGATCTACAACGTCTTCTACAAGTCTTTGGCGAACGTCGGCGCCGCCGCCGCGTTGGGCGCGATCGGCATCGCAGGCTTCGACGTCCAGGCGGCGACCCAACCGCAGGCCGGTACGACAGTTCTGCTGCTGGTGTTCTGTGGCATACCGGCGCTGCTGCTGGCCGCGGCTGCGCCGTTCATCTGGCGCTTTCCGATCGATGCGCGACGTCAGGGGATCATCGCCCGACGACTCGCGCTGCGCGACGCGCGGCTGGCCCGGTCGTAAATTGCAGGCCGTGTCGAGGCGTTGTTTTTCGATGACAAGGGCGCGCAAGTAACGCCTGCCCGATTATTCGGTAACGCCAGCCCGAAAACCCGCTGGCCGCCGGCGCTAGCCTCTGCCGGTGACCCTCGATGTGGGTGTCGCCGGACGTCCTGTCGTTAACCTGCATTGACAGGAACTGACACCAACGTCAGTATAATATTTTAACCGCAGCCGGTTATTCGAGAGGTGTCGGATGTCAAAGTCTATCGTCACAGCGTTATCCGCAGCTTTGGTCGGTACCTCGCTGGTCGCGCCCGGCGTGGCCGCCGATGACGGCGCTCTGGCCGAGGTCGTGGTCACGGCACAACGCCGCGAGCAGAAGCTCTCCGAGGTCCCCGTCGCCATCAGCGCGATCACCGCCCAGGAATTTCAGCGGCGCAGTGCGCAAAGCCTCGACGACATCCAGGCGATGGTGCCGTCCCTGCGGATGGTCGACATCGGCCCCGGCTCGCAGCGCATCCAGTTGCGTGGCGTCTCGCAGTACCTCGGTCAAGCCACGGTCGGCAACTACATCGACGAGTTCTCGGTCACCAACCCGGGACCGGTCGGTGTCGCCGAGGTGCAGCTGATCGACCTCGAGCGGGTCGAAGTCCTGCGTGGTCCGCAACCCGCGCTGTACGGTGAAGGTTCGATGGGCGGAACGATCCGCTACATCACCGCGGATCCGGATCTGGAGACGCCGCGGGGGTCGGTCGCCGCCGAGGGGAGCAGCACCGCGGACGGCGAGATGGGATACCGCGTCGAGGGTATCGCCAGTTTCCCGATCGCTCCCGGCGTTGCCGGCCTGCGTCTCGCCGCCCAGAAGCGCAAGGTCGGTGGCTGGGTGGACAGCCCCAGCGGCGAAGACTACAACGGACGCGAGGTCACCACGGTGCGCGCCAAGCTGCTGGCGCAGCCGAGCGAGCAGTTCACCGTCTCGCTGCTGGGCCTTTACAACGAGTCGACTCAGGATTCGATCAGCTTCTCGCTGGACGGCTTGAAGACGGCGCAGAAGTCGATCACGCCGGCCAACCAGAAGTACACGCTCGGCGTCCTGCAGGCCAGCTACGATTTCGGCGCCGTCACGCTGCAGAGCGTCACCGGCTACCTCGACCAGAGTTCGTTCGCGCGGCGTGACATCGGCCCCTTCTTCAACACGCTTTTCGGTTTCCCGGCGTTCACGGCGGCGTTCAGCGATGCGAACGGAACCTTCGAGCGCGTTTCCCAGGAACTGCGCTTGACCTCCCGCAGTGACCAGACCTTCCGCTATTTGTTCGGTGCCACTGTCGCGGAAGGCAAGGGCGGTGGTCCCCAATTCACCACCTACAAGCCCGCGCCATTTCCGGCCTTCGGCATTTTCAATGACCGGTTCGACCCGTACGTGAAGAGCGAGACCACGGCCATTTACGGCAATCTCGAATTCGACTTCGCCAGCCGTTTCACGCTCGAGGCCGGCGGCCGGTATTTCCGCGAGAAGCTTACACAGCGGGGAACGACCACCAGCTTCGATGCCGGCGGTCCCGGCGTGCCGCGGACCAGCACCGTGGCCGGCAAGGGCACGTTCAGCACCTTCAATCCACGCGTGTCCTTGCGGGCGGATTTCGACGGTCGGCTGGTCTACGCCTCGGCGGCCCGCGGGTTCCGGTCGGGTGGCTTCAATCTCGCTCAGGGTTCGCAGAATCCGACCTTCGACCCCGAGAGCCTCTGGACTTACGAGGTGGGCACGAAGTTGTCATTCCTCGACAACCGGCTCTACCTGGAGGCTGCGGTCTATTACCAGGACTACACCGACATCCAGAGCACGAATGTCACGCCGCTCGGCGGGACGGCGGTGTTCAACTCGGGCAAGGCTGATGGTTCGGGCGTCGATCTGGCGCTGGTCCTGCGGCCGACAGACACGTTCCGTCTGACCACCAGCTGGGGCTACAACGACGTGAGCTTCACCACCACCGCCGTCGACAAGCGGGCCGGTGACCCGCTCGATCTGGTACCGCCCAACAACGTCTCGGTCGCCGCGGAGTGGCGCCCGGCGAAGTCGGGCAACATCCAGTGGACCGTCAACGTCGACGCGAACTACACCGAGAAGGGCGCCATCATTCTCCGACAGATCGCGGCGCTGGGCTTCCGGGCGGTGGCGCCCAACGACTCGCGTACGCTCGTCAATGCGCGTGTCAGCGCCGACTTCGGCAACTACGAAATCTTTGGATACGGCACCAATCTGGGCAACGCGTTGAAGCAGGTGAATCCGTCCTTCGCTGCCTTCGTGGAGCCCATCTTCACGCAGCCGCGCACGATCGGCGCCGGAATCCGGTACCAGTTCTGATCATGCCTCGACGGTCAGTACGGAACCCCGTCGCGATCATCGCCGCCTGCTTGCTGGCAGGCGGCGTTCTTCCGGGCTTTGCGGCGTCGGCTTCGGCGTCGGCGGGGTCTGCGGTTTCGCCGGTCCGGGTCGGATCCACGGCGGTACTCGTCTCCGAGATGTCGGTACCCCCCGACTTTCTTTGGGCGGAACTGAAGCGCATGTATGTTCTGGCCGAAAAATTCCGCGACCAGGGTTTCACCGTCGAGCAGATCACTGACGACTCCACTGCCTGGCTGGGCGGCACCATCATCACGAAGGTCGATCAGGGCCGTGTCGACCGGCGCATCGCGCGTTTCACGGCCATCGATGACGCCCGCCGACTGCTGGCACTTGAGGCGGACTATGCCGACGGGATGTCGGTTCTGGCGAGCTACGAGGTGACACCGACCGCCGGCGGTTGCACCCTGCGCCTCGTTGCACACGCTCGCAGCACTGAGCGCATCGCGCACTCGGGTGAGCTGCGTCAGAGCGATGTGCAGCGGCATGTCCGACGGCTGGTGGCCGATGCCGAGGAAGGTCTCCGCGCCGAATGGCAGGTGCAGAAGCAGCGTATCGAGGCGCTTCACCGGGATGCTGCATCGGCCAAGGCGGCCGGAAAGTAGCGTTCCGTCCCGTCCGTTCTGGATCGCTGCAGGCCAGCATGTTCACTCGCCCGATCGCGCCGCTGGCGGACGCTGAGTTTGCCGCGCATGAAGAAATCGTTGTCTGCTACGACCCGGACGCCGGGCTGAGCGCACTGATTGCCGTCCACGACACCTCGCTCGGTCCGGCTGCCGGCGGCTGTCGCCTATACCCGTATGCGGATGCCGGCGCGGCGCTGCACGACGTGCTGCGACTGTCGCGAGCGATGTCGCTGAAGAACGCACTCGCCGGCCTGCCGCTCGGTGGCGGCAAGTCGGTCATCATCGCCAGACCGCAGGACAAGACTCCGCAATTGCTGCGCGCTTTCGCCGCGCGCGTTACCGCGCTGCAAGGTCGCTACTGGACTGCCGAGGACATCAACATCGGCCCCGCTGACGCCGACCTGTTGCGCGACAACTGTCCGTACGTGTTCGGACTGAGCGCGGCGCGCGGCGGCAGCGGTGATCCGTCGGCCTACACGGCGGCTGGCTGCTTCCACGGGATACGCGCCTGTCTGCAATACCTGCATGGCAATGACGACCCCGCAGGTCTGCACGTCACGATTCAGGGCGTCGGTCGGGTGGGCTACGAACTTGCGCGTCAACTCGTGCAGGCCGGCGCTCGACTGACCATCACCGACGTGGACGCGCAGCGCGCCGCTGCGGTGGCCGCGGAGCTCGGCGCCGAGCGGGTCGGTCCGGCCGACATCCACCGTGTTGCCAGTGACGTCTTCGCGCCTTGCGCGATGGGCGCGACGATCAATCTGCACACCATCGCGGAACTGGGCGCGCCGATCATCTGCGGCGTGGCCAACAACCAGATCGCCGATGCGGCTGCCCGCGCCGCGCTGCTCGAGCGGGGCGTGCTCTACGCGCCCGACTACGTCGTGAACGCAGGCGGCATGCTGCATGCCAGCACCGACATCTTCGGGCGGCGCGATCCCGCGGAAGTCGATCGGCGCATCCGCGGCATCTTCGATACGACGAGCGAAATCCTGTCGGCTGCCGCCCAGCGAAAAGTGAGCACCGAAGTGGTCGCCGACGAACTTGCCAACGCCCGCATCGCTGCGGCGCGCGCAACGAGGGTGGCAGGCCGATGAGCGAGTCACTGATCCGCGAGATGTTCGCCACCATCGACGTTCGCGACTGGTCCCGCCTCGATCGCTACTTCACGGCCGACGTCGTTTATGAGCGCCCCGGCTACGCGCCGGTGAGCGGCCTGCCGGCCCTGCTCGACTTCTATGATCGGACCCGCATCATCGCCGCCGGCCGTCACGACCTCTGGCAAGTCATTGCCGACAACGACCGGGCGGCCTGCTGGGGACGCTTCGTCGGACAAAGTCGCGACGGTGCGGTGCTCGACGAGCGCTTTGCTGACGTCTACCTGCTCGTCGCCGGCAGGATCGCCAAACGGTCCACACACTTCTTCCGACCAGCGATCTGACCGGCCGTCGCCATGACATGGCGCCTTTAGCCGTGTGTTGCGCCCGCGAAATGAGCCAATGCAGCGTGGGCAACGGCTTCGCCCCGCTCCTGCACGAAGTGGTTGGAGTCGGCCAGCGTCATGGGCGGCGGGCAGCCGCGGATCTGCCGCTGCAGCCACTGCATGGCGACGGGTGGGATCACCACGTCCTGCAGGCCAATCGCCATGAAACTTTGGCCGAGCCACTCGTGCCGCCACCACTGCAGCGCTTCGCGTGATACCGCGGCACCGTCGGCGTCCGGGCTGTCGCAGACCAGATTGGGGAAGCGGCGCGCGCCGGCCTTGTAAGTCAGATCAGGGAACGGCGCGTCGTAGGCCGCCGCCTCCGCGTCGGTCAGGTTCGGGCAGTAACGCTTGAGCAGCCGTCCGACCGCGAAGTCCGGATTGGCATTGACCCAGGCACGCCATCCATAAAAGCCTTCGCCCAATGGCTTGAGGCCGGTGGCCAGCATCGTGTTCATGGCGATCAGTCGCTGGTACCGCGCCGGCTCAGCCATCGGTAGCGTCAGACCGAGTAGACCGCCCCAGTCCTGCACGACCAGGGTGATGCCGCGCAGGTCAAGATGGCGGACGAACGCCAGCAGCGCGGCGCGATGGCGGGAAAAGGTATACCAACTCTCGTCGACGGGCTTGTCCGAGCGCCCGAAGCCGAACAAGTCCGGCGCGACGACGCGTGCGCCGGTTGCCAGGAAAGCCGGCAGCATGCGCCGGTAGAGGTAACTCCACGTTGGCTGGCCATGCAGGCAGAGGAACGTGACCTCGGAGTGCGGATCTCCCTCGTCAAGGTAGTGCATGCGCAGGCCTTCGAAGCCCGGCAACGAGTCCACGTAATGCGGGGCCCACGGATAGCCCGGCAAGCCTGCAAAGCGTTCGTCGGGGGTGCGCAGAACGCCGGGGAGTGGGGGAGACATGTTTTCCTCTCTAATAACGGAATCTGACGGTGAGGCCGTAGGATTGCGGGTCGTTCAGCTCGACAAACTTCTGCCCGACCACGCCAACACCAAACAAGTCGAACAGGCGCTGGACGACTTTAGTGTCCGTCAGATTCTTGCCCCAAAGAAAGACTGACCACTTGCCACCCTGCGTTTCATAGCCGAATCGAGCATTGTAGAGTTCGTAGGCACGCTGCTTCCCGTCACGCTGGTTGTCCTGAGTCAAGAAGGCGTTACCTCGCAGGTTCGCCTCGCCGAGAACGACCCAGTCGCCCTTTGCCGAAGGGATTCGGTACTCGGCGTAGAGATTGCCGCTGTATGTTGGGGCATAGGGAATCGTGCGCAACGGCTCACCTGTGGGCAGGGTGCCTTCGTCGTATTTGGCGCTGACCACCGAGATGCCCGCACCCAAACGCAGATTGTCGGTGGGGAGGGCCTCGAGATCCGCCTCGAAGCCGGTGGAGTGGGCCGCGCCGGCATTCAGGATGACCGGGTCATAGGCCGGAGTGCCCGGGTTGTCGACACGAATCTGGATGGACTGCCAGTCCATGAAATACGCCGCCGCGTTGAGCACCAAACGACGATCCGCGAGTTCGGCCTTGAGCCCGATCTCGTAATTCCAGAGTTTTTCAGGGTTGAACGACAGGTTGCTCGAATCCCCCAGCGCGTCATTGAACCCGCCGCTCTTGAATCCCTGGCTGATGGTGGCGTAGGCCATCAGATTCTCCGTCCAGCGAAACTGCGCTGTGAAGTTGGGCGTGAACTGCGACCAGGAGTCCTCGGAGGCGAGTGCAACATCACCTCCTAGCAGCTCGAGCGGATCCGACTGCACGTAGTCGATGGTTTTCTTTTCGTTGGTGTAACGTCCGCCTGCGGTCAGCACCACGCGCTCACTCACGGGCCATGTCAGGCTGGCGAAGCCGGCGTAACTGCGCGAGGTCATCGCTGCATCCGAGCCCGCCTGCAATCCAGCCAGACTCGGTGCGCCAAGCAGCGTTGCCAGATCCCGACCGACTTCGATGAAGCTCAAGTTGGTCGAATCCTGGTTGTAGAAGTAGACGCCCGCGAGCCACTTGACGGCACCTGTGGTCCAATCGAGGCGAATCTCGCCGGAGTAACGGTCGACTTTTTCAGGATCACCGTCGTACAGAAACGCGACGGGCGAGCGATCGGTGTCAGCCCGGTTGTAGAAATCATGGGTTCGATACGAAGCGATGGCGGTCACTCCGACACCGCCGACCTTGGTGTTGAAGTTCAGTGCCGCTCCCCACATGTCGAGCGTCTCGACATTGAGCTGGTCGCCATAGACCTTGCGGTCGAAGGCACTCGCGTTTCGCGGATAACGGAACAGATCGACCGCTTGCGTCAGGGTGGCGGCTTCGTTGTAGCGCAGCGTGTCGTAGTTGATGGTGTTCTGGTCAACCTTGGTGTAGTCACCGGTCAGCAGCAGCTCGGTGTCGTCATCCATACGGAACAGCAACTGCCCTCGCGTCGCCCAATTGTGCTGGTCGTTGACGTCACGGTTCAGCGTGACGTTGCGCGCTCGGCCGTCGCGGTCGTTGTACGTCATCGAAATCTTGCCCAGCAGCCGATCCGATCCGAGCGGCCCGGACATCAGCGCACCGACTCGAACGTAGTTGCGGTCGCCATAGGTCAGTTCGCTGTCGGCCGTGAAACTCTCGGTGGGGCGTCGGGTAACGATGTTGATCACGCCGCCGATGGTGTTGCGGCCAAACAGGGTTCCTTGCGGACCACGCAGCACCTCGACCCGCTCGATGTCGAACAGGTCGAAGGTGTTGCCCGCGCCCTGGCTGGTGAAGACTTCATCAACATAGGTGCCGACGGCGGGGTCGGCGCCGGCCGATCCGGCGCCGCCATATACGCCGCGCAGCGACGTTGGCGAAAACTTGAGATCGCCCATGGCCGTGTAGTTCAGCCCCGGCACGCGCAGCGAGATGTCAGCGAGGCTCGAGACGCCAAGTCGCTGCATCTGCGCCGAACTCACGGCGGTGATGGAGATCGGTACATCCTGGATCGACTCGGCCCGTTTCGTGGCGGTGACCACGATTTCTTCGAGGCCCTGGGTTTCCGCCAGGGCGGTTTCCGCGCTGAGCGCAGGACCCGGCATAACCAACGCGGTGCCGATCAACGCCGCCGAGAAAGCCGTAAGGGTGAACCTTGACATCTGATACCTCTCGATAAGGCGAATTGCTAAAAATAATACTGACGTCGGTATCAGTTTTTGTCAACGTACCCGTTGCGCCCAGTTGCGACCTCGATGTTGATCCCCTATCGTCGAGGGCCCATGAGAGACTCTGGCACGCGCCGCAAGCGTCAACCACCGACGGCCCTCGAGCACCGCTCTAGGCCGCGAAAGAAAGTTGCGTCCCCGCATTACGCCGAATTGCTGGCTGCGCTGCAGAGGCACAACGGCGCCCGGCGCAAGGGTGAGCGCACCCGCGACCGGCTGCGGCTGGCAGCTGTCCAGACACTCGAGCAGCGGGGTTACCTGCAGCTGCGGGTGGCGGACATCTGCAAAAAGGCCAAGGTTTCGCCGGCGGTGTTCTACCTGTACTACCCGAACAAGGAAGCGATCACCGTTGAGGTGCTCTCCGAGTTTCTGCGCCACACGTTTGGGCTGGATGAAGCGCCCGAAACGCCCGAAGCGCCCCGGCAGAGGCGACCGCTGTTTACATCGCTGGTCGCAAAAAACCTCAGTTGGATCAGTGCGCTACGTGCGAATGCCGGGTTGGGTCGGTGTCTGCTGCAACTGGCCGACCAAGTGCCGGAATTCAAGGTGCTGGTATCGCAGACGAACCACCAATGGTGTCTCCTGATATCCGAAAAGATGATGGAGCGATTGCCTGCCGTGGAGATCGACCGTAACTCCCTGTTGCTCGCCGTGTACGCCTTGACCGGCATGGTCGACGAGATCTGCCGAAAGTTGCTCGTGTCGAATGACGAGCACCTCGTGGCGATCGCCGGTGCCACGGTCGCTGACGATCACGCGCTGGCCGAGTTCATTTCACTGTTGTGGTACCGGGCGCTGTTTGCCTGCGACCCATCGCAGTTGCAGCACGAGGCTGCAAAGCAGCTGCGCAACCTTCGCAACGCCCCGCAAGCGGCATCCGACGACGCATGAGGTCATCGCCGGACGCTGCAAAACGCCGTTTAGTTGCGTCACGTATGTGACGCTGACATCATATTCACATCTATCCAGGAGTTTTCGATATGGGCCAGCCCTCGATGAAAGACATTTTCCAACGGTTCCAGCCCGGTAAAGATCTGGGTGCTTCCGGCTGGATCGAGGTCACGCAGTCGATGGTCGACAAGTTCGGCGAGGCGACGCTGGATGACGATCCCATGCACGTCGATCCGGAGTGGTCGCGTCGCTACAGCCCGTTCGGTCAAACCGTGGCGTTCGGCTTCCTGACCATATCGCTGTTGACGAACATGATGCTCCATCAATTGCTGAAAGCGGACTCGTCACGTCACGATGCGGAGGATGGCGTCTACCTGAACTACGGGTTCGACCGCTTGCGACTGGTCGCGCCGGTGCCGGTCGGATCACGGGTCCGGGGGCATTTCGGCGTATTGGAAGTGCGGCCCGACGCGAAGGGCCGCTCGATCATCAAGTTCGGCGTCAACATGGAGTGCGACCAGAGCGACCGCCCTGTACTGGTCGCCGAATGGCTCACTTGTTGGGTGCCACCGAACTCCCTGTGACTCGCAACCCATGAGTCGCGAGGATCGCCCGCTGACCCGGACCACTGTCGCGGGATACGCGCTCGGGTCGCTGGGTACCGGCCTCTACTCGACCGTTCCCACGGTGCTGCTGCTGTATTTCTGCACGGAGATCCTGCTGATCAGCCCGGCGATCGCATCGTTGATCGTGTTCGTGCCGAAAGCGTGGGCGATCCTCTGGGACCCGATCGTGGGCGCATGGTCGGATCGCGCCCGTTCCAGCCATGGCCGGCGTGCGCCCTTCCTCGCGGTCGGGGCCATCGGCATGGCGATCTCTTTCCCGCTGCTGTTCGCCTCGCCGTCCCTCGGCCCCACGGCGACCGTGGTCTATGTCTCGGTTACTTACTTCGCCATGGCAACGTTGTATTCGCTGTTTGCAGTGCCGTACTGCGCCGTCCCCGCCGAGCTCGGCAGTGCTGCCGAGCGCGAACGGTTGTTGCTGTGGCGCATGGTGTTGTCGATGACCGGGGTGTTGATCGGCGCGGGGGTGGCGCCGCACCTCGTGGAACTCATGGGCGGCGGTAAACGGGGATACACGCTCATGGCATTGCTGTTCGCCGTCACCTGCGGGATCGCCATGTTCGCGGCCTACCAGGCTGTGCGCCGTCGCCTCGCCGCGCCCGGTATGACCTATATCACCACGCCTATGGCGCGTTGCGTGCGCCGTGTCCTCGCCAACGGCGAGTACGTGCAGTTGTGGATTGCCTATCTGCTCGCCACCAGTGGTGTGGCCATGTTCTTGAGCATGGTTCCATACTACGTGACCTATCTTTTGCAGCGGCCCGAAAGTGACGCCGGCACGGCGCTGATGGCTCTGCTCGCGGGAAACATCTGCGCTCTGCCCCTGTGGGGCCGGGCGCTCAGGCGCTGGGACGGCTGGTCGACATTCCTGGCTGCACTCGTTCTTTTTATCGGGATTTCAGCGTCGTTCTGGTTCATGCCTGCCACACACGGACTCGCTGCGGTCTTGCCGTTCTTTTTTCTGCTTGGCGTGCCGTTTGCCGGCCTGCAACTGTTGCCGTTCGCGCTGCTCGCGCACCTGACCAATGCCGACGCCGCCGATGGTGGTCGCAACGAGGGGCTCTACACCGGCGTATGGACCTCCGGTGAAAAGCTGGCGCTTGCCCTCGGCCCGGCGGTCACCGGCCTCAGCCTCGCGTGGTCAGGCTACGTTTCCGGAGCGGCCGTGCAGGCGGATTCCGTGCTGCGGAACATGCACGCAATTTTGATATTCGGTCCCGCGCTATTCCTGCTGCCGACCGCATTGCTGGTGGCGAAGCGGGCGTTCGCCAAGCGGACAAGCTTTCCTGAACCGAGGCCGACATGAACCCTACCGACGACGAGCCCAAAGATATCCGTCGCGTCAGCGATTTCGTGACGTGGTACGCCAAGCGCACCCCGGAGTCCGAGGCGCTCGTCATCGACGATTTGCGTATCGACTACCGACAACTGCAAGCCCGGGTTTCCGCCGTCGCGCTCGCGCTCTTGGCCGCTGGGGTCGCGAAGGGCGACCGGGTGGTGACGTTGTCGACGCCGCACCCCGACTACTTCGTGCTGTTCCTCGCCGCCTCGTCCATCGGCGCCATCTGGGTCGGATTGAACCCGAAGTACCGTCGTGAGGAACTGCTCTACGTCGCCGTCGACTGCGAGCCCGTCGTCATGTTTACGCGCACCCGGATCGGGAACCGCGATTACGGCGAGGACATCGAGGCGATCCGTGCCGCAGTGCCGAGCCTCAGGCGCCTCGTGGCGCTGGACGATATCGCTGCTGGAAGCCCGCTCGCAAACATCCAGTCGATGCAGCAGTTCCTCGATGTCCCGACCTCGAGCGATACGTTCGCACTCGACGCAGCGCGGTCGGCGTGCGGAGACCGTGATCCTTGCCTCATCGTCTACACCTCCGGCTCGACCGGTCGTCCGAAGGGTGCCGTGCTGCATCATGAGGGCATCATCCGCTGCTGCCTGGCGCAGAACCGTCTGTGGCCTGTGCCGCAGCAACGCGTGCTGAACTTTCTGCCGGTCAATCACGTCGGCTGCGTCGTCGATCTCTCGTGTCCTACGCTGGCGGCCGGGGGCTGTCTCGTGTTCATGGAACAGTTCGACGTAGGCGAATCGCTGCGCCTGATGCAGAGCGAGCGCATCAGCTGGTGGGCCTCGGTCCCGTCGGTCTTCCAGATGCAGCTTGCGCATCCGGATTTTGCCCGTTGCGATCTGTCGGCCGTCGAACTGATCGTCTGGGAAGGCGCGGCGATGCCACAGCCGATGATCGAGCGATTGCTGCAAATTTGTCCGCGCCTCGCGACCAATTACGGCATGACCGAGACGACCAGCGCGATCACCGCCGAAGCGCCAACGACTGACCTCGAGATTCTCGCCAACGCGGCGGGCCTGCCGTTCGACGATGTCGAGATCCGGCTCGTCAAGGCGGACGGCGCCATTGCCGAGTCGGGCGAGCCGGGTGAAGTGCAGGCGCGCTCGGCGTACAACATGCTGGGTTACTGGCGCCGCCCGCAGGAAACCGCAGCGACACTGTTGCCTGAAGGCTGGCTGCGAACCGGCGACATCGGTGTTCGCCGTCCGGATGGGCGCCTGCGGCTGATCGGCCGCCTGAAGGAGATGTTCAAGTCGGGTGGCTACAACGTTTACCCGCGCGAGGTCGAGGCAGTGATCGAGGAGCATGCCGCCGTCGATACGGCCGCCGTCGTGGGTATACCGGACACGCTCTGGGGGGAGGTGGGTGTCGCCTATGTGCTCGCCCGGGCTCCGGTGTCCGCCGACACCTTGCTGGCCCACTGCCGGCAGCGGCTGGCCAACTACAAAGTGCCGAAGCGGCTGTATGTCGTTGATGCGTTACCGCTGCTGCCCATCGGTAAGGTCGACAAGGTTGCGTTGCGTCAGCGTGCGCAGACAGAGACGGGTTAGCAAGGGGTCAACCATGATGATTCAATCTTTTCGTGCGCTCGCCATCGCGCTACTCGTGAGTTGTGCGGCCTCCATTGCCGGCGTCGCTGCTGCCAGTGAGGGCGCGGCGAAGCGCCAGAGCGATCAGTCGTATTACGTGGAGATGCGCGACGGGGTCTCCCTGGCCATGAGTCTCTATTTCCCTAAGTCAAAGCAGGCCGGCGCAAAACTGCCCGCCGTGCTGATGCAGACGCGCTACGGACGGGCCGGACTCGGGATCTGGGTCAGAACGCAGCGCTGGCTGGACGATGGATTCGTGGTTGTCGCGGTGGACACACGCGGGTCGACCGCGTCGTTTGGCCAGCGACTCACGGAGCTGTCGCCGCAGCAGATCGCCGACGTCGACGAAATCGTGCGGCATGTTAAGTCGCAGGCCTGGAGCTCCGGCCAGGTCTTCGTGGCCGGACAGTCCTACGCGGCTGACACGGCCGACTTGGCAACTTCGCGTCCGGCAGCCGATTTACTTGGCGGTGTCATCCACGAGACGGATTTCGACATCTATGCGCATCTGATGGCTCCGGGTGGCGTCATCAATCGTGGGTTTCTCGCTGAATGGGGGAAGATGACGCGCGGTATGGACCTCGGACGAGGCGGCTTCGACCCGAACGCGCCGCCGCGCAATTGCCTCGTGCAGGCGTCCGATTGCGCAGCGCTTTATCCCGTGCTGCAGCCGGTGGACAACGACAAGGACTACGCCCGGCTGCGTGCGGCGCTCGCCGGCAAGAACCGCTGGCTGAGCGAGGATTTGCTGAACATCACCTTCCGTGACGACAAGGGACACAACGGCTACGGGCTGTTCGACATCTCGCCGGCCTCGCAACTGGCTGGTCTGCGTCAGGCGAAGGTGCCGGTGCAGTACTGGGGTTCCTGGATCGACGGTGGAACGGCCGAGGCGGCGCTCGCGCGTTTCCGGTCCCTGCCGGAAGTCCCGATGGAGGTCTGGATCACGGGCAACGACCACAGCAACTACCGTAATGCCGATCCGTTCTTTCCCGAGATCATCGAGCCGAAGCCGATCTTGTCGGATCAGCTGGACCTGCAGAGCCGATTCGTGCGCGAGCGCCTAGCCGGGAAGAAGGCATCCCGACAGATTCACTACTACGTACTGGGTGCCGGCGAGTTCCGCACGACATCCACGTGGCCCGTGCCGGATGCGAGGCCCTGGACGCTGCATCTGGCCGCTGATCGCATGCTCGCCGAGCAAGCCGGCGCCGCAAGTCGTGTCGTCCACGACGTCGATCTGACGGTCGGCACGGGAGCGCGGACGCGTTGGTCGACGCAGATCGGTACGCCGCCCGCTTACGAGGATCGACGGGAAGTCGATCGGCGCCTGCTGACATTTGACTCGGCTCCGGTGGAGGAGGCGATGGAAATCGTCGGGACGCCGGTCGTCACGCTGGTGTTGTCCACTCAAAGCGATGATCCGGCCGTGTTCGCGTACCTGGAGGATGTGGCCCCGGATGGACGGGTGACTTATGTGACGGAGGGCATGTTCCGCGCCATCCACCGCCGACCGGCGGATCGATCTGCGTTGCCGTACGACCAAGGTCCCGCTGCCCACAGTTTCAAGCGCGCAGATGCCGAGTTGGTACACCCGGGTGTGGTGATGACGCTCGAGTTTCCGCTGATGCCGGTGGCTGCACTGATACGCCCCGGCCATCGGCTGCGCCTCGCCATCGCCGGAGCCGACAAGGACTGGTTCACCGTCTACTCGAACGGTGGGCCTGAGCGCTTCGATATTCGCTTGGGTGCGGACGGCAGTCACGTGACGCTCCCCGCTCGTCCATGGCGATGAAGGTCGGACTTGAGCGCGTCCATGTCATGATGACAGGCGGGCAGGTTTGCACGGGAGACGGCAGTTTCCTTCCATGAGCACGCGCAACGACGGATCACTTCGCCAGTGGCGTCTCGACGACCGGTACCAGCAGCTCGATGGACGGCAGTTCCTGACCGGCACCCAGGCACTGGTGAAATTGCCCCTGCTGCAGCGTGCTCTCGATCAAGCAGCCGGGCTCAATACTGCAGGCTTCATTGCGGGTTATCGCGGATCGCCGCTCGGAAACTTTGACACCGCGCTGTTCGGGCAAAAGCAGCGTCTGCAACAGAACGGCATTCATTTCGCGCCAGCAGTCAACGAAGAGTTGGCGGCGACCGCCGTGTGGGGGTCGCAGCAGGCCAATCAATTGCCTTTCGGTGCACGTCACGATGGTGTGTTTGCCATGTGGTACGGCAAAGGCCCCGGTGTCGACCGGTCGGGCGATGCGATCAAGCATGGCAACTACGCCGGGGCATCACGTCATGGCGGCGTGTTGGTGTTGGCGGGCGACGATCACGGCGGCAAATCTTCGACGGTGGTCTATCAGTCCGACCCCGCACTGCAGTCGTTCTCGGTGCCGGTTCTGCATCCCGCCTCCGTGCGCGATTATTTTCAGGTCGGACTCTTTGGCTGGGCACTATCGCGCGCTACCGGATTGTGGGCGGGCTTCAAATGTGTCACCGATGTCGTCGAGTCGGCGGCAGGCTTTGACTTCGATTTGGGCAGCCAGCGTTTTTCGCCCATCGACGCCATCATTCCCGATCGATTCCGTGACCCTGGGGTGCTGCTGCAGGTGCAGGAGGAGGAGGGTCTGCTCAGGTATCGCCTTCCGGCTGCCCTCGAATTCGCGCGCATCAATCCCATTGATGAGATCGTCGCCATGCCACCACCCGGCGGTCTTGGCGTGATCGCCGTGGGCAAAGCTTACGGCGATCTGATGCAGGCGCTGCAGCAGCTCGGGCTTACGGCGACGGAGCTCAGGGCCCGCGGAATCGGCGTCTACAAACTGCAGCTTGCGTGGCCCGTGGAGCCGACGCAGCTGCGCCGTTTCGCGGCCGGTTGCCGGGAGTTGCTGGTCATCGAGGAGAAGCGCCGGTTTGCCGAGCCGCAGGTTGCCAGCGTCTTGTTCAACCAGCTCGCGGACCGTCCGCTGCTGAGCGGCAAGCGCAGCCATGACGGTCAGGTGCTGTTTCCGGAGCACGGTGAACTGACGCCGGCAGCAGTCAGATCAGTGCTGATCGGCAGGCTTGAGCAGCTGGGCTTGCTGACGGAGGAGTTGCGCAATGCGCATGCTGCGCTGTGCCGCCGCGAGAGCGCAGCGCTCACCATGGTGCGTCCGACAGTCAACCGCACGCCGGCGTTCTGTTCCGGCTGCCCGCACAACCGCTCCACGAAAGTGCCGGAGGGGGCGGCGGCGCTCGCCGGCATCGGCTGTCACGTGATGGCTATCTTCTTGCCCGATCGTTCGACCATGCGTCCGACCCAGATGGGCGGCGAGGGCGCCAACTGGATCGGCATGTCCCCCTTCGTCGAGCGGACGCATGTCTTTCAAAATCTGGGTGACGGCACGTATTTTCATTCGGGCTTGATCGCGATCCGCGCCGCCGTCGCGGCCAAGATCAACATCACCTACAAAATATTGCTCAACGATGCGGTCGCGATGACCGGTGGTCAGGCCGTCGATGGCGTGCTGAACGCAGGGCGGATCGTCGCGCAGCTGGCTGCAGAGGGCGTGGCGCGGGTCGTCGTCGTCACCGACGAAGTCGACGGCTACCACGAAAGGCAGGGGCTATCGCGCGATGTGGTGGTGAAGGATCGAGACGAACTGCTCCCGGTCGAGGAGGAACTGGCGCGCACGTCGGGCGTTACCGCGCTGATCTACGACCAGACCTGCGCCGCCGAAAAACGTCGCCGACGAAAACGAGGCAGATACCCCGATCCGGCAAAGCGCTATTTCATCAACAGCGCCGTCTGCGAGGGTTGCGGCGACTGCGGCAAGCAGTCGAGCTGCGTCAGTCTCGCCCCTGTGGAGACGCTGTTCGGCACGAAGCGACGGATTGACCAGAGTTCGTGCAACAAAGATTACTCATGCGTCGACGGCTTCTGTCCGTCCTTTGTCTCGGTGGTCGGGGGCAAGCCGCGTTCGCAGGCCGCAGCGCCTGCCGTGGAGAGTCCGGCCGCCAGCGTTTCGCTGGCTGATCCGCCGATGCCCGACGCGGCATGCTCCAACATCCTGGTGGCCGGCATTGGTGGCACAGGTGTCGTGACGATCGGCGCCATCATCGGCACGGCCGCGCATCTTTCGGGCAAGGCTTGCTCGCTGCTCGATCTCACCGGCCTCAGTCAAAAAAATGGTGCCGTACTCAGCCACGTCCGTCTGGCCGACAGCGACGATCAACTGCCTGCGGCGCGCATCGGCGTAGGCGAGGCTGACGCGCTGATCGGCTGTGATTTGCTGGTCGCGGCGAGTCCGGAAGCCGTCAAGACCTATCATCCCGCCACCTCGGTGGCGCTCAACACCAAGTTGGTCGCGGTGGCGGCGTTCCAGCAGAACCGCTCGCTCGAACTTGGCGGCGAGCGGGCGCTCGACATCGTTGGGTCCGCCACCGATCTGGACGCCAGGGTACAGTTCGATGCCACTCGGGAGGCGGAGGCGCACTTCGGGGATGCGATTTTCTCCAACATGATCATGTTGGGGGTGGTCTACCAGATGGGCAAGTTGCCGCTCAAGTCCGCAGCCATCGAGGAGGCGATCCGTCTCAACGGCGTCGCTGTCGAGAAGAATCTGGCCGCCTTCCGGCGCGGTCGTGCGGTCGCCGGCGCATCGCTCAGCGCTGGTGCGCCGGGCGGCGACGCGTCGCAGGTCGACAGGCCAGCCGAAACGCTCGAGGCAGCGACCGATCGGTACGCCGCGTGGCTGGAGGCGTACCAGGATCGACGCTACGCACAGACTTATCTCGATATCGTCGGCGACGTCCGCCGTTGCGAGCAACGCGTGCATCCAGGCTCGACCGTCCTGACGAATGTGGTGGCGCGGAATCTGGCGAAACTCATGGCGTACAAGGACGAGTACGAAGTTGCGCGACTGTTCAACACGGCCGACTTTGCGCGCGAGTTGGCTGAGCAGTTCGAGGGTGACTACACCATCCGCTACAACTTTTCGCCGCCGTTGTTCGCCCGCAAAAATCTGCATAGCGGGCGGCCGGCCAAATACGAATTCGGCGGCTGGGTGCGCCCGCTGCTCGCGCTGCTCGCGAAGGCCAGGCGGCTGCGTGGCTCAATTTTTGATGTGTTCGGCATGACCGAAGAGCGCCAGCTTGAGCGCGCTCTGATCGTCGAGTACCGGGCCGCCATTGAGCTCATCAAGACCCGCCTGAATGCGGGGAATCTCGACGAGGCCGTGCAGGCGCTGGCCCTCGCTGATGAGGTCCGTGGCTACGGCCCGGTGAAGCTGCAGGCCATCGATCGATATCGACCCGCATTCAAGGCCGCTGTGGCTAGATTTGCCGATCCGACCGAGCCTTAACCCCGATTGAGGTTTCCCCCGCCCGGTGCGTCAGTCAACGGAGCACCTCCGATCCGTGCACGCCGTCCGAGAGTCGGTCGGCGGTCGAGGGGTGCAACGCGGAGTAATTCCATGCCACGACTGACTCGGTCAACCATCATCGATATTGCCGTACGTTTCGCTCTGGTCGGCGGCGCCCTCGCCGCGGCGCTCCCCGTGCTCGCAGCCGAGGACGGCGCGCTCGCCGAGGTCGTTGTGACCGCCCGCAAGCGCACGGAAACGCTGCAGGAAGTGCCACTCGCGGTCAGTGCCATCGACGGCGCCACCCTAGAGGCGCAAGGCATCGCCAACATCACCGACACCTACTCCCGTGTTCCCAACCTGTATTTCACCGCCGCCGGCGGTGCGAGCCCGACTTCCGATTATCAGTACCTCACGATCCGCGGCGTTGGCTTCAATGGCGGCCTTGAGCCCGCGGTCGGCGTGTTCATCGATGGCATGTACCAGCCTCAAATCGGCTTCGACACGAGCTTCATCGACGCCGAACGCGTCGAGGTGCTGCGCGGTCCGCAGGGCACGCTGTTCGGCCGCAACACCCAGGGCGGAGCCGTCAACATCGTCACCCGCAAGCCAGGCAACGAGTTCGAGGGCCGAGTGGAACTCGAGGGCGGCCGTTTCGGTACGTATCGCGGACTGGTCAGCCTGTCGGGACCGCTGGCCGACAGCCTGTCTGCGGGGCTCACCCTGCAGTACGGATCCACCGATGGTTATGCCCGCAACATCACGCTCAACCGCGACTACTTCTCCAAGCAACTGGTTGCCCGCGGCACGGTCGTCTGGTCGCCGAGCGAGCGCCTCAAGGCCACGCTGACCCTCGATGCCAGCCGCCGCGACATGAAAGAACTCGGTCTCGGAGTACCGCTGAGCTGCAACTGCTACAACGCCGTTGCCGACCAGATCGGACCGAACGACTACAAAGACGGCAACGGCATCCAGCTGAATGTGGACTGGCAACTTGGCGAGTCGGTCACGCTCACTTCGATCACCGGTCGTCGCGACGTCAAGTCGCAGATGCAATGGGACTGGGATGGCCGGGTTACCAACCTGACACCCGTCCCGCTCAATGCCGTGACCCAGACGAACGCGCCGCCGATCGTGCCGATCCAGGTCGCGACGCAGCCCGTCTCGGCCTCCGGTGTCTTCCAGCTCCAGAATCTCGAGCAGGAGTTCACCAGCCAGGAGCTGCGGCTCTCCGGCGTGGGTGAAAAGTTCGACTGGCTGGTCGGCGCCTACTGGTTCCAGCAGGACATGCTGCAACCGCGCGCGGTGGATATCGGGCTCGCTGGTGCCGGCCTTGTGCCGCCGCTCTACATCCGTGAGCGCTTCACGGAGAAGCGCGACGGCTGGGCTGCGTTCGGTCAGGTCACCTTCCGCCCGGCCGACAAGTGGGAGATTACGCTCGGCACCCGCTACTCCGACGAAACGGCGGACACCGACGGCCAGCGGGTGATCAACATCGCCAACGTGGCAATCCGCGCCTTCCTCAAGACCAACAACTTCAACGCCGACAACGTCTCCAGCATGGCCTCGGTGTCGTACGCCGTTACGCCGGACGTCAACGTCTATGCCACCTGGGCGCAGGGATGGAAGGCGGGCGGCATCAACCGCTATCCGAGCCGCGCAGGACAGGACTTGCCCTATGCCGACGAGAAGTCCACCAACTACGACCTCGGGCTCAAGGCCACTTGGCTCGATGGGCGCGTGACCACCAATCTCGCGCTGTTCCACATCGATATCGAGGAGCAGCAGACCCTCAACGTGGTTCCCGATCCGAACGGCCTCACGCCCATCACCGTGGTCGCCAATGCCGGCAAGAGCACGAGCCGCGGCGTCGAGCTCGAGATTTCTGCGCGACCCAGCGACAACCTGCGGCTCGGCCTGAGCTACGGGCTCACCGACACCCGCTTCGATCGCTTCATCCAGTTCGGCGTCGATCGCGCGGGCGATCCGTTCTGGTCCATCCCGAAGAACACCGCCTCGGCAACCCTCGATTGGTCGCTGCCGCTCGCCTCGGGCCGCTCGATCGACCTCGGATTATCGTGGCAGTACGTCGACGACTACACCATTCCCGACGGGTCGTCGCTCTCGCCATCGCCGGATTTCGAGAACGTCAACGAAAGCTACAGCCGGGTGAACCTGCGCGCGGGCATGGAGTTTGAGAGCGGTTGGGAGGTGTCGGCTTACGTGCGCAACGTGTTCGACAGTTTCGACTACACGCTCATCGGTCGCGATTTCGTCGCGCCGGTGCCCTTCACCAACAACACGCTCTACGTGGTACCGCTCGAGCCCCGCAACGTCGGGCTGCAGGTCCGCAAGCGCTTCTAACGGATCGGGACCGCTAGATCCGCGTCCCCCGCGTCCGCCGGGCCACGAACAGGAAGATCGTGCCGGCGGTCGCGAGGAGGACGGCAATCGAGGAGAACAGCACGCCGAGGCCGTCCGCCGTCGACAGGTCGAACAGGCTGCCGGTCAACCCCGCCGCGAGGCCACCGAGGCCGAGCGAAAGGAACCACAACCCGGTCGCGAACGAGACGCGAGAGGCCGGCGCGTAGCGGGTCGCTGCGCCGAGCCCGATGGGCGAGAGCAGGATCTCGCCGATGGCCAGCAGCACATAGGTGCCGACCAGCCACCACGGCGCCGCCCCCCCGGGGGGGGCGCCCAATGCGGCGACGGCGGCTACGGCGATGGCTCCGCCGGCGACCAGGAGGCCGGCGGCGAACTTCGCGACGGCGTCCGGCTCAGCGCCGCGACGCGCGAGCCGAAGCCAGGCGATGGCAAACAGTGGGGCAAGCAGAACCACTCCCGCGGGATAGACCGACTGGAACCACGCCGCGGGAATCTCGGCGCCGAACGCGGTCCGATCGATGAAGCGGGACGCAAATAGCGTGAGTGACGCCGCCGCCTGCTCGCCCGCACACCAGAAAGCCACCGCGCCGCAGAACAGACCGGCGAGCAGACGCACGTTGCGCCGCTCCGTGACGTCGGCCCCGCAACGGTACAGATAGAAAAACCCGCTGACCGTGGCCGCACTGACGACAACGAGAAACCCCTTCACCAGTACCACCGGAGACACGTTGGTGAGTAGCAGCGCTGCGCCCGCCACGCCGAGTACGGTGAGCAGCAGCACCCGGGGCGGCAACCGCCGCGCGGCGTCGCCCGGCTCACGCAACTGGGGTGCGATACGCGAGAAGATCGCGAGCCCAAGCGCCATGCCGGCCGCTGCGACCGCATAGCCCGCCGACCAGCCAAAGCGGCCAGCAAAAGTCGCCGCGAGCAGCGGTCCGCCGATCCCACCGATGTTGATGCCGACGTAGAATATCGTCAGCGCCCCGTCGAGCGAGCGTCCCTCTTGACGCGCTGCGCGGGCCACCAGCGGCACGATGCTCGCCTTGAGGGTCCCGGCGCCGACCGCAATCAGCGCGAGGCCGACAGTAAACGGCGCGAGGCCGTCCGCGATCGCTAGCAGCAGGTTGCCGAAGAACATGGCCCCGCCGGCATACCAGATGGCGCGCACCGGCCCGAGGTAGCGGTCGGCCAGCAAGCCGCCCGGCAAGGCCGATAGATAGACGGCGGCGGCAAACAAGCCGTATGCCGCCGCTGCCTCGGCATCGGCGAGACCAAAGCCGCCCGCGGCGGGCGCCGCAACGAGATGCAGCACCAGCAGGCTGCGCAGGCTGTAGTAGGTGAATCGCTCCCAGAGTTCGGTGGCCGACAGCCACAGCACTACCCGTCCACCCGAGGTATCACCGGTCTGCGACGGCGCGCTCATCGGCCGATCTCCGGCCGTGGGTCACCCATGCGATACACGGCGAGGATCTCGTGGGTCACGGTGTCGCGCGCGACGTTGAACCATTGTTCGCAGCCCTGCGTGTGGCACCAGCGCTCGAAATGCGTGCCCTTGGGGTTCTCGCGCTGGAACAGATATCGAGCCCAGCTGGCATCGTCGACATCGTGGGCGGGTCTGGCGACATGCGCCTCGCCACCGTAGGTGAACTCGGGCTCATCGCGCGGACCGCACCAAGGGCAGGAAAGGGTAAGCATGGCAAGCATCCGTAACAGGGCGTATGGCTGTTCTGACGCACCGCCCTGTCCACACCTCATCCGACGAGGGCAGCGGGGCGAGGATTGTGTCAACCTTCGAAGGTTGATTATCGTCAGTCGATTACCGTCCCCGCACAGCTTCGAAGAATCGCATGCCGAATTCCCCGCGACCACCTCCAGCAACGCGCAAACAACGCCCGCAAGGCCCAAGCCGCGCCGCGCCACTCGGGCGCGATGCGTGGTTGCGCGTCGCGCGCCAGACCCTGATCCGCGAGGGTATTCGCGGCATCGAAATCGGCAAACTCGCTCGCAAGCTGCGGGCGACGCGTGGCGGCTTCTACTGGTTCTTCAACGCCCGACAACAACTGCTCGATGAGCTTCTCGCCGACTGGGAACAGACGAACAGCGCCACCTTCAAGGCCATCCTCGAGGGGGCTGAGTCGAATTGGGCGGGCCGGATGGACCGTCTGGCCCGCATGTTCATCGATGAGGAAGGCTTCAGCCCCGCCTACGACTCGGCGGTGCGCGACTGGGCGCGTGTATCGCGCAAAGTGGCTAGCACCGTACGTCGGGTCGACGAACAGCGGATCGCGCTGCTGGCACGCGCGTTCCGCGGCATGGACCATGCGGACGATGAGGCGTTCGTGCGTGCGCGGATCTTCTACTTCCATCAGGTGGGGTACTACGCGATGGACGTGCGCGAGTCGCGCGAGGATCGGCTGCGCCTGCTGCCGCTCTACACCAAGGCCCTGATGGGCCGCTGACGCCCCCCTCCGCGGCCGGCCAGCGCCGCCGCCTCAACCGCCGGTTGTGCTGCCGGCGGCTCGACATCCTGCTGTCTTGACAAGCCGCGCGGGCACCGCGATGCTCGCTCCATACAACAGTGTCCGTACATACGTGTATGGACAACATTTGAACGGGGACACCGCGGATGCCGCTCGCCGCGTCGACGATGACAGCAGCCCGACCGCTAGCCGCCGGCCCATTGGATGCCAGGTTCGTCGAGTTGCACTTGCGTTTCCGTGGTCCACTGCAGCGCTTTTTCCGCAGCTATCGCCTGAACGCCGATGATGTGGCTGACTTGACGCAGGAAGTCTTCATGCGCCTCGGTAGCACACGCTGCCCGGCCGACCTGCACTGCCCCGATGCGTATGTCTACACGCTTGCGCGCAACCTGCTGCGCGACCGGGCGCGGCGCTTGTACACGCGGGCCGCGAAGGTGTCAGTGGGTATCGACGAGGTGGAGTTGGTGTGCGGGGCGGCCACGCCCGAAGAGGCGATGGAGCACGCGGAGCGGCTGTCGGAGGTGCTGGCGACCATCGAAAAGCTCAAGCCCGCGGCACGCCGTGCCTTCCTGCTGCACCGACTGCACGGCTACAGCTACGCCGAGATCGCGCGCACAACCGGCGTCTCGGTGAGCATGATCGAAAAGCACGTGATGTCGGCGATGCTGGCGCTGCGGCAGCTCAGCACCTGAAATCGCCGACGGTCAGGCGCCGACGTCCAGTCGGCGTGGCCAGGTCGCTTTGGCGACGCGCAACAGATTTCCGCCAAGCACCTTGCGCACGTCAGCAACGCGATAGCCGAGGCGCAGCAGTTCGGCCGCGATTTCAGGCATCTGCTCGGGAGCCACGAGCCGCAGACCTCCGGCGTAGCCGCCCTCAGCGGGAAAGGTCTGTGGATGCACCTTGAAGTAGTCCTCTAGCTCCTGCATGTCGAACACGTAGTCGAGTCCGATGCCCACGTGGTCGATCCCGACCAGTTGGACGACGTGGTCGATATGTCGCGCGACGGTGGCCGAGCTGTTGTCGTTGGCGCCGAGGAACATGCCGATGCCATTGATGCCGACGACGCCGCCCGTCGCAGCGCAGGCGCGGATCGCCTCGTCGCGGATGTTCCGTTTGTGCTTCCACAACGCGAGCGGATTGGAGTGCGAAAAAATCACCGGCTTGGTGGCATGCCGCATCACGTCCATGGTGGTTCGATGCCCGGTGTGGCTGCAGCAGGCGGTCATGCCCACCCGCTCCATCTCCGTGACCACCGCACGCCCGAACTTCGTCAGACCCCGATCGGTATCCTGACAGCCGCCTCCCAACAGATTGTTGCGGTTGTAGGCCATGGACATCCAGCGCACGCCGAGGTCTCGATACGTCTCGACGAGGCTGAGCTGGCCGTTGAGCGCGCTGCCGCCCTCGATGTCGAAGAACACGCCGAGACGGCGGTCCGCTCGCGTCAGGTCGGCGACTGTTGCCACCAGTCGGTACTGGCGGGGGTGGCGGCGGATCCAACTGCGGAAGGCGGCCAGCATCCGGAAAGACTCGGCCCACGGAATCGCGTCGAAACCCACATTGAGACCGACCACGCGCGTTCCCGCCCGTCGGTAGCGCTCCAGTTGCGGCAGGAACCTCTCGTCTTCCGCGCGCAGTGGCATGCAGGCATGGTTGTCCCAGACGAGTGTTCCAGCGAGTAGTTCTCGTACGCGGGAGTCGGTCGAGTCCATGGGTGTCTCCGTTCAAGCTTGGAAGTACAGACGCAGCAGCGCTGCGGGCACTCATCGAGCGCTGCGCGCACTCGACGAGTACTGAGGGGTCCAACGTCTGCTGCGTCCATCAACACGTCGACAATGCTCGCAATCGGGTTGATCGGTGTCCAAGTATTCCTTCGCGCGACTCGCAATGCACGCCCTGCAAGGCCATCGGCGCTGGCCGCGTGTGCTGCGCGATCCGTCACCGCGAGAGGCCTACGACGTCATCATCGTGGGCGGCGGCGGCCACGGTTTAGCCACGGCGTACCATCTCGCCCGGGACCACGGCATCCGTCGGGTGGCGGTGCTTGAGCGCGCCGCGATTGGTCAGGGAAACAGCGGCCGCAACACCCAGGTGTCGCGTTCCGATTACTTCCATTTGGTGAGTTCACGTTTTTATGAGCGGTCACTGCAGCTCTACGAGGGCCTGTCGCGGGAACTGAACTTCAACGTGATGCTCAGCCAGCGCGGCAAGATCAACTTGGCGCATGACAGCCATGAACTCGAGATCCTGCGTCGCGCCACCAACGCCTGTCGCGCCAACGGCGTCGATGGCGAGATGCTCTCGGCCGAGGACCTGTACCGGTTGATGCCAGCGCTGAACCGCCATGCTCGCTATCCGATCATCGGTGGCAGCGTCCAGTGGCGCGGCGGCATTTCTCGACATGACGCCGTGGTCTCTGCTTATGCCCGTGCGGCAACCGGGTTGGGCGTCGACATCATCCAGGGCTGCGAGGTGCGAGATTTCCTGCGCCGGGGTGACACCCTGGTCGGCGTCGAGACCAACCGCGGCCGGATCGCGGCCCCGCGGATCTGCCTCGCCGTTGCCGGGCACTCCACGCAGTTGGCCCGCAAAGCGGGGCTTGAACTGCCGCTGACCAGCATGGCGCTGCAGGCCATGGTCAGCGAACCGGTAAAGCCCCTGCTTGATCACGTTGTGATGTCGGCCAAGATTCATGTGTACCTCAGCCAGTCCGATCGCGGCGAAATCGTCATCGGTGGCGGCGCCGATGCCTACCCGTCGTATGCGCAACGTGGCGGTCTGCCGCTGCTGGAAGCCAACGTCCGCGCGGCGCTCGAACTGTTTCCTGCGCTGTCGCGGCTGCGTCTCATGCGTCAGTGGGCGGGCACGGTGGACATCTCGCCGGACACCACGCCGATCATGGGGCCGACGCCGGTTCCGGGCCTCTACGTCAACTGCGGCTGGGGTACGGGCGGCTACAAAGCGATTCCTGCGGGTGGCGAAACCATGGCGTATACGCTGGCGACCGGACGCCCCCACCGGCTGATCGAAGCCTTTGGTCTCGATCGCTTCGTGGCAGGACGCCTCATCGACGAGGGCGCCGCCGCCGGGGTCGCTCACTGATGGCCCGACCCGGTCAGATCGCCGACGCCGAATCCGCGGTCGCACGCGACAGTTTTCGCTTGCCGACGGGCGGTGGGATCGATCGCTCGCGCATCATCGGTTTTCGCTGGGACGGGCGGCCGCTGACCGCCTATGTTGGTGACACGCTGGCCTCCGCGCTGCTTGCGCAGGGCGAGCGCGTGGTGGCTCGCAGTTTCAAGTTTCATAGGCCACGCGGCATTCTGAGTGCAGGCGCGGAGGAGCCCAACGGCCTCGTGGCAGTCGGCAGCGGCGAGCGCATCGAGCCGACTGCGCGCGCCACCTTGCTGCCGGTGTTCGATGGTCTCGAGGCGAGACCGCAGAATTGCTGGCCGGGTCTGCATTTCGATGTCGGTCGCGTGCTCGATGTGCTGGCGCCGCTCTGGCCGGCTGGCTTTTACAACAAGACCTTCATCTGGCCCTCCTGGCGCGCCTACGAGGGTCTGATCCGCCGCACCGCCGGTCTTGGCGAGGCGCCGCGCGCGGCGGACCCGGATTGCTATGAGGCCGTCAACCTTAACTGCGACCTGCTGATCGTCGGCAGCGGCGCCGCGGGCCTCGGCGCAGCCATGGTGGCCGCTCGCGCGGGTGCTACGGTCGTGCTGGTCGAGCAGGACCCGCAATTCGGCGGCCACCTGCTCGTCGAGTCCGCGACCATCGACACGCTACCGGCCATCGAGTGGGTGCGGCGCACGGTGAGCGAACTGCGGCAAAACCCTCGCGTCCGACTGCTGCCGGCTACGACGGCTTTCGGCCTCTATGATCACGGCCACGCGGGCCTGCTCGAGCGAGTCACTGACCTCGATGCCGCCGCCGCAGTGCGTCACCGGTACTGGCGCGTTCACGCGCGCGCCACTGTCGTTGCCGCAGGCGCCATCGAGCAGCCGTGGGTGTTCGAATACAACGATCTGCCGGGCATCATGCTCGCTGGCGCGGTACGCAGCTATCTGCGTCGGCAGGCGGTCGCGGTCGGTCGGCGTGTCGTGTTCGCGACCAACAACGACTCGGCCTATCTCGCGGCACTCGATTTGGCTCGCGCCGGAGTGGCTGTTGCCGCCTTGGTGGACAGCCGTGCCGAGCCGCCGAGCGCACTGACAGCCGAACTGCGTGCGGTGGGTGTATCGGTGCACGCCGATGCCGTCATCGGTCGCGCCCGCGGCGGCAAGCAGCTGGAGGCGGTCGAGATTTGCTCGCGCCAGCCGGGTGCAGCGACGCTGCGTGTCGACTGCGATGCGCTCGGCATGTCTGCAGGCTGGGCGCCCGCGGTGCATCTGTGGTCGCAGGCGCGCGGTCGTCTGCGCTTCGACGACGATCGACAATGCTTTTTGCCGATCCATGGCAGCGCACCGCTTGCGGTAGCCGGTGCGCTCGCCGGTGCCCACGGCCTCGCCGACTGTTTCGCGAGTGCCTCCGCAGCGCTGCTCGCTGAGTCGGCGCGTGCCGGGCTGCCGCTGCACACTGCGCAATCGATGCCGCGGGTCGACGAGTTTCACTCGAGTCACCAAGTGGACAAGACCAGAGTCTCACCCCGAGGACGACGGCATCGCCAATGGGTGGACTACGCGCACGATGTGACGCTCGCCGATCTCGATCTAGCCGTCAGGGAGGGCTTCGACGCCATCGAGCATCTGAAGCGGTATACCACCGTCGGCATGTCGGTGGACCAAGGCAAGACGAGCAACCTCAATGCCCTGCTGGTGACGGCGTCCCTGACCGGTCGGCCCGCTGAGGCGGTGGGTACGACGACCTTTCGCCCGCCCTACTCGCCGGTCACGCTGGGTGCGCTCGCCGGAGGCGATACCGGCGAATTCTATGCGCCCCGTCGGCACTTGCCCGCGCACGCCGAGCACGCCCGGCTAGGCGCTGTGTTCGAAGAAGCCTCAGGTTGGATGCGACCGGCGTGGTACCCGCGTTCCGGCGAGTCGAAGCAGCAGGCTATCAGCCGCGAAGTCCTCGCCGTGCGCGATACGGTAGGTCTGTTCGATGCGTCACCGCTCGGCAAGATCGAGGTGCAGGGGTCGGACGCCGCGCGCTTCCTCGACTCGTTCTACGTCAACAATATCCGCACGCTGGAGATTGGTCGCACCCGCTACGGTCTGATGCTCAACGAGAACGGCGTGATCATCGACGACGGCACGATCGCGCGCCTCGGTCCGCAGCATTTCCTGCTCACTACCACCAGCGGCGGCGCCACGCGGATCGCCCATTGGCTCGACGACTGGCGACAGTGCGAATGGCCGCAGCTTGAGGTGGTCCTCACACCGGTGACAACGCAGTGGGCAACCATCGCCCTCGCCGGGCCTCGCGCGCGCGAGGTGTTGTCTGACTTCGATACCGACATCGACCTGTCGCCGACGGCCTTGCCGCACATGCACATTCGCACTGGGCAGCTGGCCGGGGTACCGGTCCGATTGTATCGAGCCAGCTTTTCTGGCGAACTCGGCTACGAGATCAACGTGCCAGCACGGTATGCGCGCGCTCTGTGGCAGGCTCTCGAGGAGGCCGGGCGCCGCTTCGACATCACTCCGTACGGCACCGAGGCGCTGCTGTTGCTGCGTCTCGAAAAAAGCTTCCTGCACGTTGGCATCGACACCGATGGCACGAGCTCACCGGACGACGTGGGCTGGGGTGAGATCGCGGCACGGAAGCAGGCCGACTACATCGGCAAACGCTCCCTGTCGCGTCCGGAGAACCGACGCGCCGACCGTCTGCAACTGGTCGGCCTCAGCGGTGACGATGACCTGCTGACTGTGGGGGCGCACCTGCGCCTGCCTGGCACCCAGGAAGGCAGCGACGGCTGGGTGACCTCCGCAGCCTTCAGCCCCACGCTCGGTAAACGGATCGCGCTCGGCGTGCTGCGTGGCGGCCGCTCGCGCATCGGTCAGCCGGTGACGCTGTTCGACTTCGGCCGTGAGGGAAGGGCGCAGGTTGCAGCGACCCCTTTCTTTGATCCCAAGGGCGAACGCCTGCATGGCTGAGCCGGCGACAACCCAGCGGCTTGCGGCTGAGCCGGCGCTGCCGGCCGGCGATACGCCCATCGCCCCGGGCACTGTGCTGCGCGTGCGGGGACCGCGCGCGCTAGTGCGACTGCAGATTCCGCGGCGCATGATCCCTGACGCCGGTGCCATGCGCGTGGGTTCGACGATCCTGCCGAGCACGCCGGGTCGCTGTACGATCGGTGATCCGGCCGCATTGTGGTTGGCGCCAGACGGCTGGCTGCTGGTGAGCGAGTCGCGGGACGGCGCCTCGCTCGTCACCGAGATACGCCGCGACTGCGGCGAGCCTTCCGTGGCCGCCATCGATGTATCCGACTCGCTGGTCGTCCTCGAGCTCGACGGTCCGCGAACACGGGAACTGCTGGCGCGCGGCACGTCTGTCGAGCTTGCCGACGAAACACTGGTGCACGGCCGCTGCACGCGGCTGCGTTTCGCACAGTTACCGGTGATCCTGCGACCCCGCGATGCCGGGCGAGTTGAATTGATCGTGGATCGCGGGCCGGCGGCATGGCTGCGCGACTGGTTCATCCATACGGGGAGTCTGCTATGAACGGCAATCAGCGACGGGAGTTTCTCAAGGCGGCGGGCTTGGCGGCGAGCGGGGCCGCCGCGGCGGGCAGCGGCGCCGTCGCCGCGACGCCTCGTGCCAGTGCGCCCGCGATGTCGCGGCAGGGGCCGAAGGAGGTGGTGCGCGACAAGCGTGCGGTGGCGAGCAGCCAGAGTCCGATCGTCACCCGCGCAATGCTCGACACGCTGCGCGCCGGCGGCAACGCGGTGGACGCGGTCATCTGCGGCAGCATCGTCCAGGCGACCGTGCAACCGGAAATGACCAACCACACCGGTACCGTCAGCGCGCTGGTCTACGACGCAAAGACCGCCAAGGTCCACTACCTCAACAGCAGCGGCACGCTGCACCCGACGCTGCCACCGTTCCGTCCTTACCCGCCCGGCGTCGGCGGCCTCGCTGCGGGCTCACCGATGGCCTGCATCCCGGGCTTCATGCCGGGCATGCGCGCCCTGCACGAACGTTTCGGCACTCGGCCGTGGGCCAGCCTCGTCGAGCCAGCGATCCCGTGGGCGGAAGATGGCTTCCCGGTCGACGAGTTCCAGCGCTCCCTGTTAGACCTATTTATTGATGGCTCTGCGTTCTTTCCGGATATGCGTGCGCTGTTCGCGCCCGAAGGCTGGTCGCCCTCAGTCGGCACACTGCTGCGCAACCCCGCGCTCGCACGCACGCTGCGCGGCCTTGCCGCAGAGGGCCCGGGATACTTCACGGAGGGGGAATGGGCGCGCGCGTTCGTCGCCCGCGGCAACGAACTCGGCTGGAAGGTCCAGCTCTCCGACCTCTCGGCGAATCCGCCGCGCTGGGTCGACCCGATCCGCTATCGGCACAAACAGTACGAGATCGTGCAGCCGGCGCCCCCGGAACGGCAGGCGCTCTACTGCTGCATCGTGCTCGGCATCCTGCGCCACCTCGATGTGTCATCGCTCGGGCACTACAGCGAATCGGCCGAGAGTCTGTACTACATGGCGCAGGCCCTGCGCCGCGCCGGCTTCGAACTCGGCATGCTGCACGATCCGCAATTCTTTGATACGCCGCTGGACGTCTGGATGTCCGAGGACTACCTCGCCAGTCTCGCCGCCATCCTCAAGCGCTCGCGTCCGAAGGCCGGCGTCGACCTGACGAAGCACGTGGAGCTCTCCACGCATCCCGGATTCGCTCGGGCGTTCGGCTGGAACGGTGGCGCGCCCGAGCCGCCGTCGAAACAGCCGGCCGGCAGTTGCGAACTGACCTGCGTGGACGCGCAGGGCAACTGGGTGCAGATGATGAATACCCTGCAGGCCGGCGGCATTCCGGGCATGGTTGTCGGCGGTGTACCGATGTGGGGCACGCACGCGCAGTTCGGCATGGACGCCGCCATCCACGGCTGGCTCGGCGTGCCCGGCAGCCGCATCCGTTGCGTGATGAGCAATACGCTCGTGCTGCGCGACGGCCGACCTTGGCTCTCGATGGGCTCGCCGGGCAATGTGTACTGCACCGTGCCGCAGATGCTGTCGAACGTACTCGATTACAGCTTCGAACCCTACGAGGCGGCGGTGCTGCCGCGTATGCTGCCGATGGCCGACGACTACGGCATCACGGTGGAGACGCGCATCCCGGAACGCGTGCTGCGCGATCTGGCGAAGCTCGGCGCCACCCTGCGCCCACTGCCGCCGTTCCATGTCCCGATGGGCTCTTACCAGCAGGCCTGGCGGGATCCGGTTACGGGCCGCCTCAGCGCCAGCACCGACCCGCGGCGCGCCGGGCAGGCGGGTGGCTTCTAGCGCCAGCCGCCGATCAGGTGAGCGCCGCGAGGAAGACTGTGCCGATGGCCGCCGGACACACGAGCCGCAGCATCCACAGGATCGCGCTGCGTACCCGCGGGCTCGACTGGGACAGGTTCTCGTCGAGCACCGCACGGGGCAGACGCCAGCCCACGAACACGGCCGTTAGCAGCGCACCGATTGGCAGCATCACGTTGGCGGTGATGTAGTCCGCCACATCGAACCAGGTGCGCTCGGTGAAGCGCTCGATCCCGCCGAGCGGGTGCCAGCCCGCAAGGAGATTGAACGACAGCAGCGACAGCAAGCCGAGCGCCCAGCTGGCACCGAGCATCGACACCACGGCTGTTCGCCGCGGCAAGCGCAGCCGCTGCTCGAACCAGGCCACGGCGGCCTCGATCCCTGCCATCGAGGGCGTGAGTGCCGCCACCACGAGCAGCACGAAGAACACCGTGCCGACGAGCTGGCCACCTGGCATCAACGCGAAGGTAGCGGGCAGCACGTTGAAGACGAGATCCGGTCCCTGCGCGGGGTCCATCCCGAAGCGGAACACCAGCGGGAACACGAGCAGCGTGGCCAGCAGCGATACCACGAGGATGGACAGCACCGTGAGGGTGGCCGAGCGCAGCAATGAACTGTCGGCCGGCGCATAGGCGCCGTAGGCAATCATCATCGCCATACCGACGCCCGTCGCATAGAAGGCCTGGCCGATGGCCGTCAGGGCCACTTCGCCGTCGATGCGCGCGAAATCGGGCTGGAAGGCAAAGGCGAGACCGCGCGCCACATCGCCCGTGACCAGCGCGTAGACCACAAGCAGCCCGAGCAGGCCAAGCAGCACCGGTGCGCGCCAGCGGTTGACGAGCTCAAGCCCACGCACGACGCCCCGGCTGCAGATGAAGCCGAGCAGTGCGAGGAAAGCGAGGTGCCAGGCGCCCATGGTCAAAGGGTCGGCGAGGAATCCCCGCCACTCGGCGGCGAGTTGCGGCGTGCCGAGTCCGTTGAGCTGCCCGCTTGCGCACTTCCAGGCGTAGGCCAGCACCCAGCCGGCGATGATGGTGTAGTAGGACATCACCACGAAGGTCGCCAGGGTGCCGAGCACGCCGATCGCGTTCCATGCCCGCGAGCGCCCCGCCGCCACGGCGACCGCACCGGCGGCCTGCGCGGGGTTCAGCCGCGCCCGTCGCCCGATGAGGAACTCGGCAACCAGCATCGGGATGGCGATCATCACGCAGGCGGCGACGAACACGAGGATGAAGGCACTGCCGCCCTGCGTACCGACGAGATAAGGGAAGCGCCAGATGCTGCCCAAGCCCACCGCGGCCCCGATGGTCGCCAGGTAGAAACCGAGTCCCGAGGACCAGCGCGCGGCGCTCATGGGGTCGGCACGCCGAAAGTGCTGCGGACATGACGCTGCAGGATGCCCATGGGCATGGCGCCGCCGTCGAGCACTGCGTCGTGGAAGGCCTTGATGTCGAAACGCTCGCCTTGGCTGGCGCGCAGTTCGCGGCGCAAATCATCGATCACGCGATAACCGATCTTGTAGCCCAGCGCCTGTCCGGGGATTGCGGTGGAGTAGCGCAGCGTCTCGGTGTCGATCTCGGTCGCCGACTGGTAGGTGTTTTCGAGCATGTAGCGCCGGGCCTCCTCCAGCGTCCAGCCGAAATAGTTGAGACCCGTGTCCACCACGAGGCGCGACGAGAGGAAGGAGTCGAGCATCAGCCGGCCGAGTCGGTCGTAAGGGTCGTCGTAGAGACCCATCTCGCCCGCGACCTCGGCGGCATACTCCGCCCAGCCCTCGGTGTAGGCATTGAAGCCGAACTCGCCGATGCGGCGCCGGAACGGCGGCAACGACTCATTCTCGAGCTGTAAAGCAATCTGGAAGTGATGCCCGGGCAACAGCTCGTGGTAGATGATCGGGTCGGTGAAGATCAAGGGTCGATCGGTGAGCCGCGAGCCATTGAAGTGATACTCGCCGACGGGCTGGCTTGCCGAGGGCGGCGCGTAATAGCCAAAGGTCATGCTGGCTTCGGCCGCGGCATCGAGCCGACGCACACCCCAGGGCGCCCGCGGCTGATGGTTGAAGTACGCCGGCAGCAGCGGAGTGATCCGCGCCATGGCGCGACGATAGCGGCCGGCGACATCCTCCGGGCTGCGAGCGATGAAGCGTTTCTCGCTTTGCAGCCACGCGCGGATGCCCGCCCGGCCGCCCTTTATTTGCAGCTGCTGCGCGAGTGCCTCGATCTCGCCGTTGTTGCGGCGGATGCGCGCCTCGCCGTAATCGCGCAAATCAGCGGGATCGACGTCGAGCGAAGTGTGGAAGCGCGCGAGGTCCCGGTAAACTTCCTTGCCGCCGGGGTATTGCGACAGCCCCACCGTGGCGGGCCCGGTGCGCGCCGCCTCGTCGAGTGCCGCCACCAATGCGGTGCGCGCTCTTTCGAGAGGGCCATCGACACGTTGCCGAACCTCGGCGCTGAACGCCGCGCGGGCCGTCGTATCGAGCGGGGCGATCCGTGGCTCGATGCCGGTGGCGAGTGCGGCAAATCTTGGCTGCAGCGAGCGGAAGAACTCCGCTGCCGGCGCGGCCGCCGGTGCCGGCAGACGGATGCCGCGAGCCGACTGACGCGCCAAGCGATCGCGGGTGGTGTCGATGCGCTCGGCCATGGACGTCAGCAGCGACAAGTACGCCTGCCGGTCGGTCAGCGTCGCCAGCGGGTTGGCCGCGGCGGCACCGAAGGCCACCGTGAGATCGAAGGTCGTGTAGGCGGTGACCGGGAACTCGTACCACCAGTTGCGCTCGGTCTGGGTGCGCTGCTCGAGCGACCAGCGCAGGATCTCGAGACTCAGCCGGTCGCGCGCCTCGAGGCGTGCCTGATCCAGAGTGGCCAGCTCGTCGAGATAGCGGCGCGAACTGACGATCTCCTCGCGCGCCTCATCGAGACTGCCCACCGGAATGCGTTCGACCAGCAGTCCCTGCTGCAGGCGCGAGGACACATCCCGTGACGCCCGCTCCGCCATGTAGCGCTCGATGACCTGGGCGAGTCCGGCGTCGCCAATGCCGTTCGACCCGCCATCGGCCCGGGCCGTCGGTGCCCACCCCGAGACTGCAAGCAGCAGTGCAAGGCAAAGGAGAGCAGCGACTCGAAGACTCAGCGGGCGATTTGTCGGTGCGGCAGAGCGCAAGAATGCTGTGTGCATGATTAACCCTCGATTCTGTACTGATTTCTGACGCCGCAAGGCGACCGACCCTCAACGCCAGCCCCGTGCGTCCGCGGAGGGCCCGCACAGTCGCGAGGGATGCCTTACCGCCGCGGCCGCCAAACGACCGGCAGTCGATCCGGCTGACGAAACTCGTAGCCTCGCGGACAGTATTGCTGCGGAGCATCGACCGTCAGGCCCTCGAGCCGCGCATACAGCCGCTCGAGGGCGATTCTGGCCTGCAGGCGCGCCAGATGTAGCCCGATGCAGAAGTGGCTGCCGGTGGCGAAGGCGAGATGCCGCGGCAGTGGATTTCTGTCGATGTCGAACCGCTCGGCATCGGCAAGGAAGGCGGGGTCGCGGTTGGCGGCGGCGAGCATGCAATTCACCGTGTCGCCCGCACGAAAACGGTGACCGTGGAAATCCACGTCCGCCCGCGCATACCGGGTGGCCGATTGCACCGGCGACTGCCAACGCAGCACCTCCTCGATGACCCGGGGCAGCAGCCCCTGATCCTGCCGCACTCGCGCTTCCGTCTGCGGATGCATGGCCAGCGTCCAGACGCTGTTGAGGATCAGCGCCTCGACCGTCGAAATGCCGCCGAACATGATGATCGAGGCGTTGCGGCAGATTTCCTCGTCCGTGAGCCGCCGCTCGTCGGGCTGGTTGACCAGCTCGGCCAGGAAACCTGCATCGGTCGTACCCCGCACTTTGGCAATGCCGACCATGAGGAAGGCGTGGAACTGCGCAACGCTCGCGGCAGCGGCGGCCTTGATCTGCTCGTTGCCGGAAAAATTGGCGAGCGCTTTCTCGAAGACGTCGTACCAGATGCGTAGTTGCGGCGCCGCAGTCTGGGGCAGACCGAACACATGCAGGATCGTGCGTACGGGCAATTGTGCGGCGAATGCGGCCCGCAGGTCCACCCCGGGAGACCCGGCGAAGTCGTCGATCAATTCGTCGACCAGACGGCTAATGGCGTCGGTGAAACCGGTACGGACGGCTTGCGGTTGGAACGCCGGTCGCGCCGCACGCTTGTAGCGGGCGTGCTGCTCGCCCTCTGCCGAGAGCATCTGCATGCCGAAGGTGCCGCGGATCACCGAGGCCGGCGACGAGGTGGCAAAGCGCGCATCGTCGAGCAGGATCTCCGTGACCTGCCCATGACCCACCACCCACCACATGCCGAGTTCTTCGACCCAGGTGACCGGCTCCCGCTCTTGGAGAGACCGGTAGACGGGATAGGGATCGTTCAGCAGTTGCTGCTCCGTGATCGTCGCACCGATCGGATAGCGCCCTGCCGAGCGGATGGGGGCTGCGGGGTCGGTTACAGGGTCCATGGGAGTGAGGGGTGCCGGGAACAGGACTCGAACCTACACCCGCCCATTATGAACGCGCCACTCTAGCCGGGCGACAGTGCCGTGGCGCCAATCCTCGCGATAAAATAATCGTTTGGCCAGAGGAGATTTTTTGTGTCTACCCAACGACTGAGTTATGAAATAGCCCCGCTCGATGACGAGTCTCGCATCCAGCGCGCACGAGAATTCGCGGCCACACTGTCGAAACGACGTACCGTCCGACACTTCGACTCGAAACCCGTCGCCTGGGAGGTTATTGAGGCGGCGCTCGAGGCGGCCTGTTCAGCGCCATCGGGCGCGAATCAGCAACCTTGGCGTTTTGTCGCCGTCGAAGACCCGGCGGTGAAGAAGCGTATTCGTGAAGCAGCAGAAGCCGAGGAGCGAGAGTTTTATTCGCATCGAGCCAGTGATGAGTGGCTTGACGCATTGCGGCCCCTTGGGACTGACGCTGAAAAACCGTTTCTCGAGACAGCGCCGTGGTTGATTGCCATTTTCGTTGAGCGTTTTGGCACCGGGCCCGATGGGAAAAAGCAGAAACGGTACTACCCGGATGAGTCCGTCGGCATCTCGACCGGCCTTCTGATCGCAAGCCTTCACCTCGCGGGCCTTGCCACGCTGACGCACACGCCGAGTCCGATGAAATTCCTCAATGATATCCTCGGCCGACCGCGTGACCTGGAGCGTCCTTTTCTGCTACTCGTGGTCGGTCATCCGGCGCCGGGATGTACCGTGCCGGATATCACGCGTTTGCCCGCATCGACCACCGTCATGTACATGCGAGCGTGACCCGAGCCGGCTTCGAGCCTGCCGGTCACCTGCGTGCCGACACTATCGATCACAGTAACTCAGGGAAAGCCGATGCGTCCGACCAGAGTCGTAACCAAGCTACTGACGATACTCACGTGGAGTTTGTTGTCGCCGTCATCTTGGGCGGAAGACGCAAGCATCACCGATGGCTGCCGTGGCGACCTAAACTATCTCCCCGGATTTTTACTCGCCAACGACACGGGCGCCGCCGACAACCGCAGATATCGTGGTGAGGCGGTAATCGCCGCGGCCTATGACGAGGCGGACCGCGAAGCTGCTACCGTCAAGAGTGAAAGTGACTGTCTTGCCGTGATCTCGACTTATCTGAAGGCGTGGCGTGAGAAGCATCTGGCCATCGTCCCGGCGGACTGGTCGCCGCTCGATGATGCGAAGAGTTCCGCAGAAAGCACCTCGTCCGCCGCCGCGCCTCAGGCGCGCATTCACTGGCTGTCAAATGAAACAGTGGTTCTCACATTCCCCACTTTCTATGCGACGGCAGCTGAGGACATCGCAACGATGATGACCCACAACCAGCGCCGACTCGCCCGTACGCCGAATTGGATCATCGACGTGCGAAACAACGATGGCGGCGACGATGGCACTTACGCACCGATCGCCGCCGCCGTAATCGGCAACCCCATCTTGATGGCCGGCGTTGAGTTTCTATCGACGCCGGCCAACATCGAGGGCACAGCAGGTATTTGTGATCTTTATGCTCCCGGGGATGCCCGTTGCGCGGCCCAGGTTGGATCGCTGGTGGCACTGATGCGGGCGGCCAAGCCCGGCACCTACGTGCCGCACCCGCGCCTCGGCAATGTCGTGACTAAAGTGGATCCCAGTGAGCCTCGGCGGAGGCGTCCGGCGCGTGTCGCGGTACTCACTGATCAAGGATGCGGCAGTTCGTGCGAGCAGTTCGTGTTGGAAATGAAGCAGGCCTGGAACGTCAAAATCTTTGGTCGCCGAACCGCCGGGGCGCTCGACTACTCCAACCTCCGACCGCATAAACTGCCGTCGGGTAGGCGCATCGTTCTCTATGCAACCTCACGATCGAAGCGGCTGCCCTACATGCCTGTCGACGCGGTAGGCATTGCACCAGACGTTTTCTTGCCACCGCCCGTCGACGAGGCCGCCCGCGCGATCGAGATCGATACCGTGCGTGCACTCATGGAGCAGCGTTAGCACGAAGACTCTTTACTGAAAACACAGGTAGGCCCAAACGCCATTGGCATCGAACAAGGGAATGCCGGTGGCATCCACGGGCGTTGAGGTATCTACCACCGTGACGCCATGGTATTTCAGAGCGGCAGTGAGCGCAGTGCTGGAAGGGTTGAACGGCTGGCGAGTGCGTAGCTGTCGCGATTCGGAGTAGGGCGGGGCGTTACCGTCGACGAGCACGGGACCCGCCGCGGGTTTCACCAATCCCAGATTGTCCCAATGCGTGAACGCATGCGAATTCGGCACCAAGGTGTCGTCGTCGGATCCGAACCCGAATTGCTGATTGCTCGGCGTGACATTCGCTCGAGTGCGAGGCCAGCTCGCCGGCGTATTGGTGTTTTCGTACCAGTCTTCAGGCGCCGAAAAATACACGGCCCGGTTCAACGCCACGGACTTCGCCAACACGCCAACGTGGCCACCGCCTTGCGAATGCCCCGCTAAAACGACCTTGCTCCAATCAACCGTTCCATTGGCTAATAGGAACTGACTCCAGTTTTCGAAAGGGTAGGTGAGCTGCATCCAACTGAGCAGTTTTTCGAGTCGATTGACGATGGAATCTGCCTTCGTGACGGGACTCTGGCTCGCGACGGGTGCTCCCGCGCCAAAGATAACGACATTTCTCGCGTTCCAATAACACTCTGGGTCGGCACTGACTTGGCAGAGCGTGCCCATGGCGGTTTGGTTTGGGTAATTGAGACCGATCGCGTGAAAACCGCGGGATGCCCCGGCTCTCAAAATATAGGTGTATTGCGTGGGACGACCTTGCGTACCCGGTAGAAAGACCAGCAGCCTACCTTTCGAAGCGACGGCGGGAGACGGATTGATCGTGACATGCGGCGCTTCGCCGCTAATAGGCGCAGCCGTCATGGCACTGTCCGTAGTGGTCGCATTGATTTGTCGTTCGGTCGACGCTGCAGGAGTCACCGTCAACGTCGCCGCATCGCTAGTGATTGACCCTGCCACGTTCGAAATCACGACTCGGTATCGATAGCCACTGAACGCGCTCGTCGTGACCGATGTCGTGTAGTTGCTGGCCGTCGCAGGGCCTGACGCGCCTGCCCACGTCGCACCGCCATCCGTGCTGAGCTGCCATTGATACGACAGCGGCGTCGTCCCTGCGGCCGTTACTGCAAAGGACGCCGTCGTTCCTGCTCTCACGCTGACCGCTAACGGTTGGGTCGTGATGTTTGGAGGAGTTGGTGAGGGTGGTGGTGGCGGTGCGGATACCCCGCCACCGCCGCCACACCCGTATGTCGCGAGAGACATCGCGCAGAGCATGATTATGGAACGCCTCATGGGTCACTCCAAAAAATCCACGCTCCGAATATATTGGATACAAAGTCTCGACCGTGTGAAGAAAGGTTAGCCGGCGCCAAGACTAATTAAGGTCGACCACACGCCGAGTATCTCGCGCAGGCTCAAAAGCGCCAGCCAAAAGACACGGTGACAGCCAGCGGTTCGTAGTCCGCAGTGATGCGACCCACGGTTCCGGCCTCGCCGTCGAGATCGACGTTTGATGCGAGCAGATAGCGAACTCCCGCGTCGATGAAGGCGCGCTCACCAAGCGAATAGCGTGCGCCGAGGAGCGCCTGGAACCCCGTCCCCGAGCCGCTGAACGAGCGCTCCACTCCGGCGTTTTCGAAATCGACGTCCACTTCGGTGAGGTACACGGCGCCGACGCCCGCATACGTTCGGGCGCGCGAAGAACCGAGAAGATCAAACTCACGCAGCGCGTTCACCGCGATGCTGGTCGAGGCATAGTTGCCATCGCCCGAGGGGCCGCCCGTCGCGAGTGTGAACACCGGGTGGTCAACAGACTGATACGCGAACTCGGCTTCAACGCGCCACCTGTCACCGAGATAGCGACCGAACGAGCCTCCGGCGAGAAAGCCGGTATCGAGGGGGAGAGTGGGCGATGTCACCCCCGCGACGCCGTGCCGCGAGTAGCTGAGTGTCTGGTCTGATTGAGACACGACGCCGGCCGTACCCGTCGCGTACCACCCCTGCGCCCCAGCGACCATGCTGGCGCTGCCTGCGGCCACCACGGCGATCACTCCCCATCCTGCCCTCCGCAGAGCCTTCGCGGACACCGAACCCGACACCGAATCACTGAACATAAACTCACTCCATGTGACTTGATTGATCCAAACGACATCGCCGCACCATGCGAACGATGCGGCGATAGACCGCGACCTTAGGGTTGGGGTTGCGGGTTGTCGCGCAGGTATGAACGAGTGGTCGCGTCGGTGAACGAGCGGCGGTGAACGAGCGGCGATGGTGGAACGGCTTGACGATCGGTTGATACACTGCGCGCCCGCTGCAGTAGTCGGTTGAGAAGACGTGGGCACCGAAGATAAGTCACTGATTCGTTTTGATTTTTTGGAGCCGACGTACCTGTTCGCCGTGGGTGTAGTGCTGCTGGGTGCGGTGATCTCCTTGGGCGGTGATCTCGGTCTGACGGCGCCGCTGCTGTTGATCAGCATCATTTGGGCGCTGCATCTGTCGGTGGGCCTTATGGCCCTTCGCCTCGGCGTGATCGGTCTGTCGCGCTGGCGGGTGACGGCGGGATGGTCGGATCCGCCGTTGTTGGCGATGGCAGGCCTGCTCACCTCATTCGTACTGGCACCCTTTTCTCTGGCGATTGATCAGGTGCTGACGGCTCGTGGCGTTGTAACCGACGACCCTCCGCTCGCCGATCTCGCCCAATGGCCGATCGGAATCTTCGCGGAATGGGCCCGGGTTCTGGGTCCGTCCCTGCTGGTGGCGCTGCTGCTCGGATTGCCGGCATGGTGGTCTCGCCGGAACGCGCCGCCGACACCGAACATCGACTTGCAGCCAGCGCTTGCCATTGGGTCGTGTCTGCAGCGCTTGCCGCCTGCCCTCGGGACCGACTTGATCGCTGTGCGATCAGAGCTTCAGTACGTTCGCATCTACACCACGCGCGGTAATGCGCTAGTGCTCGGAGCCCTGAAGGATATCGCCGAGCAGTGCGGGGCCGATGGTCAGCTGGTGCATCGGTCGTGGTGGGTGGCGAATCGACACGTGCGGACCCTGCGACGGCGGGGTGCGCGTTACCTGCTCACGATGACTAACGATCTCGAGGTTCCCGTCAGTCGCCGACGTCAACCGGCATTGATCAGTCAGTTCGGTTCGAGCACGACCTTGAACTGATATCAATGGCACTACTGCGAGATCGGTGAGATCGCCTTCAACAGCGTATCGAGATCGTAGAAGTGAAAAGTCTTATCCGTCGACATGGCCACGAGCAATCCACCCGGAAATCCTGGAAGGGAGGTAGTCGTCAGGTCTATGCCATCGGTTTCCAGGGCGGTGATGCGGACGCGCCCTACCGGTTTTCCGTCCAAGCCGAAAATCCGTAACTCGCCCGCTTGCTGATCCGAGACGAACAACAGCGGGCGCTCCTTGCCGCGCCGAAACACGGCCGAACCTTCCTGATCACGCGCAAAACCCGTAAGGCCGAATTGAGCGATCTCGTCATCCGCGTCTTCGACGGATGGATCGGCGTGGTATTTACGTAGCCCGAACGTTTCGTCGCTCGCGAACACCATCGCTTCGATCGGATCGACCGAGAGGGCCTCGATTTCTTTACGTCCGCTCCAGCTGCCGAATGCGCGGACCTTCAAGCCACGCAAGGTTCCCGTTCCATCGTCGGTGAGGCGGTACTGATGAAGATAGCCGTTCGTGGGTGCGAACTGGTCGGATCGGCTAACGATGGCGAATAGGGCGCCATCGGTTGCGCGCGTGTACAACGCCACGCCCATGACGTCGCGCGCCCGCTCTTGTTCGAAAACGGGTATGCCACCGCCATCAATGGGACGCATGTCCGGCAACGAGTAGACCCGCAGGCGGTGAGCGTAACGCTCGGTTACCACGGCCACATCGACCTTGCGCCCGCCGAGTTGCACTCCGTAGGCCACATCGACGTTGTTGGGCCGCAGCAGGCCGCGCATCGTCAAGTCATGGCGGATCTTTCCGTCCAGTCCGAACAAGAACAACGCCCCATCGGCGTCTTTGTCGGTGCCGAGGATCAAACTCTTTGAGGGGTCGGTCTTGTTGATCCAAATCGCTGGATCGTCGGCATCGTATCGAACGGGCTCAGACACCCACTTGGGTGCGATGACGCCGACGTTGTTGTTTTGCGCCCAGCCTGCGGCACTTGCGAGCGTACTGGCTAGGGCCGCCATGACGAGTTTCAGGATGATGGAGGGCGTACGCATATCAGGCTCCGCGGATTGAGCGACCGGCGCATAGCAAAACGGGTCCGTATGACCGAATGATGACAGACGTCGCGGTCTGCAAGTCGGATGTCGTAACAAAAACTCAATGAAATAGAAATACTCACGACATCCTGACAAGAGAACCTTGCACGGTGCGCCGGGCGATCGCCCTGCAGCGCACCCATACAAGGCAATTTCGGTAACCCAGGGAGGGTTGTCATGAGTCATTTCACCCGAATCATCGGAATGGGCGCCTCTGCGCTGCTTGCTGCTGGAACCCAAAGCGTGATGGCGGACCAGGCGGCGCCCGCCGGTGCCAATGAGCTGACGGAGGTTGTGGTGCTGGGGTCACGCCCGATCGCCGAGTCCGAAGCTGCTGCGCTGCGGATCCAGAGAAATTCCGACAACCTCATCGCGGTTGCGGCGGCTGATGCGGTCGGTCGTCTTCCGGACCAGAACATCGCGCAAGCTGCCAGCCGCGTACCGGGCGTTGCTGTCGAGCGTGATCAAGGACAAGCCCGATACATCAGCCTACGCGGTGCGCCGAACTATTGGACCACGCTCAGCTTCGATGGCATCAACGTGGTCAGCCCGGAGGGCCGGGATGCGCGGTACGACTCTGTTCCCTCGGCGATCGCCTCGCAGATTATCGTGACCAAGGCTGTGACGCCCGATATGCCGAGCGAAACGATCTCCGGTAACGTCAATATCGTCACGCGTTCCGCGTTTGACTTTGACGGACAAAAAATTTCCGGCAAGGCCGGCTATGGTAAAGCCTCGCTCGGTGATCGCCCGCAGTACGAAGGCTCGGCCGTGTTCTCCAATCGTTTCGAGACCGGTGGCGGCGAAGTGGGTGTTGTGTTTTCAGCGACCTATTTCGAACGTGAGATGGTGACGGACAACTTCGAGACCGACTACGAGCGCGTCTCGCAGGACCAACGACCCGACAATCAGACTCGCTTTTGGGCTCACGAAGCGGAAAACAAACTGTACCGCCTGACTCGGAAAAACTGGTCCGCCTCGGGTCGCATGGACTGGCGTGATGGCGGTAACGAAGTGTCGCTACGCTCGATTTACACGATATTCACAGACGATGAAGCGCGTGATAACTACCGGTTCGACTTGGACGATCGGCAATCCGATCTCGTCGCCCAAACGGCCAGTTGCACGCCGACCTTGAACACGACGCCGACGACCTCGGGGTACGCAGACCTCTGTATCGGCAACACCCCGCAAAAAGGCACGGTGTACGGCATCGACATTCGCCAGCGTTCGACGCTGCGGGCATTTCGTCAGTCGATCTTCACCAACACCCTCGAGGGCAAGCACTCGATCGGTGAATCGTGGAGTTTGAACTGGCTCGGCAACTACACCGAGTCGAAGGATGATCGTTCGGTGGTCGGTGAGGCCAGTTGGGAGAGCCCGAGCACGCGGACCCTGCGCCCGACGGTCAGTTACGACTTCAGCGATATCAATCGTTCACGATTGCAGTTGTTCACCACGCTGCAACTGGCTTCGCCGACGCGTTTTCAGGCTGGAATCCCCGTCTCGGCCATCGACACCTTCACCAAGCCGCTGGTGTCATTGACGGCTTTGGACGCGATCGACACGACCAAGGCGTATACGGGTCGGTTGTACGTGTCGAGGGATCTGCAAGCACTCGGCGGCGATGCGACCGTCAAGCTTGGTGTGCAGTTCGATCAGCGCACCAAGGTGGTTGACGAGAAGAACTTGGTGCTTAACACGGCTGCGCAGTTCACCACGATTGGTCTGTCTACCGACTACAACCAGTTCTCGCTGGATAAAGCCTTCCTCGGCAAGATCCCGATGGACTACACCTTCCGGTATTTCGATCCAGCCAAGATGCGTACGGCCGTGAGCGCTGCCCGAAACAGTTTCACCTTGCAGCCTGTGCCTGCCAACTTCTACGACGTCCGGGAGCAGGTGCTCGCGGGTTACCTCATGGGAACGGTGAAGTGGGACTGGGGCTCTGCCGTAGCCGGCGTTCGTGTGGAGAAGTTGGATAACCGCGGCATCGCCAACGGCACGGTAGCTGGAGCATCTCGGCTGATCACGGCGGAAGCGAGCGATACGCAGATTTTCCCGAGTCTGCACGTCAACTACAACGTGGACGAGAGTAAGAAACTGCGTTTTTCATTGACCAGTGGTGCAGCGCGCGCGGACTATGACCAGATCCGGCCGAACGTGGTGGTCAACGATGCCAACTTGACGATCTCCGGCGGTAATCCGGCCGTCAAGCCTGAACAAGCGCGCGGTGCCGATGCGTACTTCGAGTGGTATGTGGAGCCGCAGGGTTATCTGATGGCGGGCGTGTTCTACAAGCGCGTCAGTGATGTGCTCTACCGTCAGTCACGGGTCTTTAACTCCGATGCGCTAAACAGCAACGGGATTGATCGTTCCGGTTACGTTTATTCGGGTATCACCAACGGTGGCGATGGCTACCTGAAGGGGTTCGAGGTTGCTGCCCAGTTGCAGCTTGAGCCGTGGATCGGTTCAATCGGTCTGCCCGAGTGGATGGGTGGCTTCGGGTTTCGCGCGACGGCAACGTTCAATGACAGTGAGGTCACGAAGCCTGCCGTTGGCACGGTTCCGGCGCGCAAGCTCCGGCTTCCGGGTACCTCGGACGAGGTGTACAACGTCGCGCTGTATTACGAAAAGTACGGCGCCTCGGTACAGCTGAGCTATCAGCAGCGTTCCTTGTGGCTCGATTCCTTCGCGGATGATCTGGCCGATGCCGGCGACACCTACTGGGCCGCCGACGACGAACTCGATTTGTCGGCTCGGTATGCCGTCAATAAAAACTTCGAGATTTACTTCGATGCAACCAATCTGCTGAACAACTCCGGTCGGCGTTTTTCGGAGCCGGGTAACTTGCTCACGGCCACCGGAGTTCCCTCCGGATTCATTAGCAAGCAGACGATCGAGTGGGAGAGTTTCGGTCGTCGGTATGCTGCCGGGGTGCGATTCACATTCTGATGTCGACTCTTCGCCGTTCGGTGCGATCCCGTCGGGGTTGGATGGTGGCGAGCGTCGCGGTGGCGCTCGCCAGCCTCGCGGGTATCGCTGCCGGGCACACTGAGCACGGCAATACGCTCACTCGACCGGGAGATGCTCGCTACCACCCGACGCGTCATCCCGATCGCATCGTGCTCATTCCAGGTGCGGACGCGGCACGGCAGGCGGCCGTCAGTTGGCGGACGGGCGCGCGAGTGCGACAGTCGCAGTTGCAGTGGACTCGGGCCGTTGACTCCCCGGGCTTGCAGCTGTCCGCGATCACCGTGATGGGGCAAACGCGGCCATTGAAGAGCGGTAACGGGCTTGCGCATCACCACTCTGTCAGGCTGTCCGGTTTGGAGCCCGATACGCTGTACGCTTACCGCGTGCGGGGCGATGACACTTGGAGCGAATGGCTGCAGTTCAGGACGGCGGCAGACGCCTTTAAACCGTTCTCTTTCCTTTACTTCGGGGATGCCCAAAACTCGGTTCGCTCGCATTTCTCGCGGGTGATCCGCGGCGGTTTTCGTGCCTCTCCGGACGTCTCATTGCTACTTCACGCAGGTGATCTCGTGAATCAGCGAGAAGGAAATCACGACGATGAGTGGGGCGAATGGTTCGAAGCGGGCGGATTCCTGCATGGCATGGTGGCGACGCTACCGGTAGCCGGCAACCACGAGTACCTGACGATCGAGACGCCCGGTAAACCGGAGCGACGGGTTCTAGGTCCGCACTGGACTAGTCAGTTCAGCCCTCCTCGCAACGGGCCCGCTGGCTTTGAGGATACGGTGTATTTCGTACGTTACTCAGGCGTGCTGTTTGTGGTGCTGGATTCGATGCGCGCTCTGGATGAGGACGGGGCCGCTGCGGTCCAAGGGAGGTGGCTCGATGATGTGCTCACTCGTGACCAGTCCCGCTGGGTGATCATCAGCCATCACCATCCCGTATTCTCGGTAGCGTTGGGCCGGGATAATCCGGCCCTGCGCAAGCATTGGATGCCGATCTACGAGCGGCACGGTGTTGATCTGGTGCTGCAAGGTCACGACCACGCCTACGGACGCGGACACAATGTCGCCGAAGGCCGCAATACGGTCGGCGACTCGGGCGGTCCGGTGTATGTCGTCTCTGTTGCCGGCCCCAAACAGTACATCGCCGCGGATAGCGCGCGAGGGGGTCTTGAGCGTATCGGTGAAGACATGCAGCTATATCAATTGATTCGTCTCGAAGTGGATCGGCTGCACTATCAATCGCTGACCATGAGCGATCGCGTGTACGACGCCTTCGAACTCGCGTATCGACCGGGGGAGCCGAAGAGGTTCATTCCACGGCTTGCCCCCGGTCTCAACGAAACACGCTGCGCCAATCCGACTCCACCCCGAAAAACGCGTTGTTGGGAAGGCGACGAACTCACTCGTTGACTGCCAGCGTCACTGCTACCACCGCTCGATGACCCACAGGTACAGTGGCAGTCCGAGCAGAATGTTGAACGGGAAGGTCACGGCCAGCGACATCGTGAAGTAGAGACTCGGATTGGCCTCGGGGATTGCGTAGCGGACGACCGCTGGTACCACGATGTACGAGGCCGATGCAGCGAGCACGGTAAGCAGGAAAGTATCCCCCAGAGACAGCCCAAACAGTTTCGCAAGCCCCATCGCGACCGCTGCGTTGAAGAGCGGCATGAGAATGCCGAAAGCACCCAAGAACACGCCGTTGCTGCGCACGTCCTTCGCCCGCTTGGCGACGAGCAGACCCATATCGAGCAGGAAAAACGCTAGCACGCCTTTTTGCAGATCCGTGAACGGCTTCATGGCCTGCTTGCCCTCATCGCCCGTCAAGAAGCCGATCAACACGCCGCCCAGCAACAGCAGGTGGGCGCCGTCGGTGAAGGCTTCATGCAACACATTGCGCAAGCTCAGAGGCTCGGTTCCCGTTCCAGCGGGTGCGGCATGGGTGACGGCGTTTGAGTTCGCTCGCGAGCGTACGTAACTCGCCAACAGCACCGCCATGATGATCGCGGGGGACTCCATCAGCACGAGCGCGACCGCCATGTATCCGCCGGTGGCAATGGCTTGCTGTTCGGCATAGGCCGTCGCCGTGATGAATGTCACGGCGCTGACTGAACCATAAGTGGCTGCTACGGCGGCGGCGTCGAAGGGACTCATCCGCCGTCGCAGCACCATGAATGACCACGCGGGTACCGCCAATGCCAGCAGGGCCGCAGCGAGCAGAGCCCAGCCCATAGCGGGTGTGAAGCCTGTCGCTGCGAGACTCGTCCCGCCCTTGAAGCCGACTACCAACAACAGGTAGAGCGAGCAGAATTTCGCGGCCGCGGCCGGAACTTCGAGATTGGATCGCAGGGCGCCGACGAGGATACCAAAGAAAAAAAGCAGGATCTCCGGATCGATGAGACTGGCAAAGAGCGAGGAGTTCATGGCGCAGAAATTTAGGGTTAAATATAAATTCCGTCTAATTCAAATATTGAACACAAAAGTTAAAGTAAATTAAATTGATACCCTATGAGCTCTCTGAACTACCACCACCTGCGCTACTTCTGGGCCATTGCCCATGAGCGCAGCGTGACGCGTGCCGCTGCACGGCTGCACGTGTCACCCAGTGCCTTGTCGATCCAGTTGCGCCAGCTCGAAGATCGGCTCGGACAAACGCTTTTCGAGCGCAAGAACCGCCAGATCGAACTCACCGAGGCGGGTCGGTTGACGCTCGAATACGCCGACACCATTTTCCGCACCGGCGAGGAGCTCGTGAGCACACTGAAGGGTGGCGCGCGCCCCGGCCGCGCCGTGCTGCGCGTCGGTGCAGTCGCCACACTATCCAGAAACTTTCAGCTCGGATGGTTGAAGCCACTGCTGCCGCGCGATGACGTCGAGCTCGTGCTTCGCTCAGGCACGTTACGAGAGTTATTGCCGCAGCTCGCCGGCCATTCTCTCGATGTTGTGCTCACCAACACGGCTGTGCCGCGCGACAAGACGACCCCATGGCGAATTTCCAAGATCGGGGAGCAGGATGCGAGTCTTGTTGGGCACCCGCACAAAGCTCGCAAGCGTTTTGTTTTTCCTGAAAGCTTGAGGGATACGCCCATCGTGCTACCAGGTCCCGAGAGCAGTCTGCGTGAGTCCTTCGATACGCTGATGGAGCAGGCTGGTGTACGACCCCTGGTAGCCGCCGAGGTGGACGATATGGCCATGCTGCGCTTGATGGCCAGAGAAACCCGCGGGGTGGCGCTGGTACCGCCGGTCGTGGTTAAAGACGAGTTAGAACGGAAAGTACTTGTCGAGTGGGCGCGTGTGCCGGGCTTGAAAGAAACGTTCTACGCCGTAACCGCCTCCCGTCGGTTTGCTAACCCATTGCTGAAGTTACTGATCGCCGGCTCTGCCTGAGGTCAACCGCCGTGCTTTCGCGAGTAAACGCCTGAGCGCCTCGTCATCAACGAGCGCATTGGCCTCGTCGAAACTGAACCATGCAATCGCCGCGGACTCATCGACGTTGATTGTGAGACGCCGCGGCTCCTCGGCCACCATTAAAAAGCGTAGATCAAGATGGTGATGGGCAGGCTCGTCGCCGCGCGCAGGGATGAGATGGACATCCACATCGAGCAAGGTCGGCATCGCCTCGTGCAGGCGGACCTCGCAGCCTGTTTCCTCGCGCGCCTCGCGCAGGGCGGTTAGATGCATGAACCCACCATCGCCCGGTTCGGCATGACCGCCTGGTTGCAGCCAGCGACGTAACTTACGGTGATGCAGTAGCGCAACTTTACCTGCGTCAACATCGACTACGACGGCGCTCGCGGTGAAGTGTGCGACGGCCTGGTGTCGCGAAAACGGCTGCTCGAGTTGCGGCCAGAGTCTGCGCATTTCAGCAAGGCTGCGCGCCTCGTCGACATCGGCCGCTTGGTGTTGATCGAGCAGTTGTTGCAGGGTGCGCGGCATGGCCTCGCCGAGTATTAACGCGGACGCTACGGTCGCCAGCGTAGTGTCATGACGGAGCGGTCTTGTTGCCACGCGACTTGAATCGATCCATCGGGGTGTGCTGCGAGGGCCGGTAGTCGTGCGATGCCGGGTGGGATCGGCAGCATCGTGGGGTCCGAAAAAGTTTGCCCGCCATCGTCGGAGACGCTGGCGAATAGACGATAGTCGTCGGTATTGAGCCGTGCTTGCCAAACGACAAACAGTCGACGCCCGGCGAAAGCCAAGGCGGGCGCGTCAGAGCGCTTTGCTGCGGGGTGCAGCGCGCGCGGCGCAGACCAACTCTTTCCGCTGTCGTCTGACCAGGCTGTATAGACCCCATCGGGCTGCTCCGCGCCCGCGTAAAATGCCGTTGCCCACTTATTGCCTTTGATAGCGATCGCGGTGGGTTTTCGTGGGCATCCCTCCAATTCCCAGCGCGCGCCGGCGACGCGATGACGGGAGTCGAGGTGCCGACCCTGATCCGAGAATACGACGATTTCGTTGTCGCGGAATTTTCCATCGACCAGTCGCGTGCCCAGAATGAGGCGGCCGCGCGAATCCACTGCAGACGTGAGTTGGCAGCACGGACATACCATCGATGGGAGGATTTCGAAGTCCGGTGTGAATGTCTTGCCGTCATCCGAGGATACGGTCAATGCGGCACGCGCAGTTTCTCCGCCCGTCATGGTCCTCGTATCGATCCAGGCGACATAAACCTGTCGTTGTGGTCCAGTCGCGATCGTCGCGAAGCTGCCTCCGTCGTCTTTAGTCAGCCCGTCACTCAGTGCATCAATGTTAAGTCGACGCGGCGTGTCGAAAGCCAAACGATCACCCGTCGCCCGAACATACAAGGCCACCGTTTCGCTTTCGCCGGTCGTGCTGTTGCGTGCGTTGCCGGGATACACGATATGAACCACGCCATTCTGGCTGACCGCGATGCGTGGCTTGCTGATCGAGAAACCCCAGACGTCGCCATTGCCCGGGTTGAGTTGTTGCGGCGGTGAAAACGAGCGGCCCCCATCAGTCGATCTCGCGAAGTACAGGTTCGTCGACGAGTCGTGAGAGTGCCCTCGTGCAGCGATCTGCGCCGCGTTCGGCGGCGCCGTATTTTCGCCGAGCCATACGATATTGACGGACCCATCAGGTCCGATCGCGAGGTCCGGGCTTTGTGCCGCCATGGATGGTGGGCTAACCGCCGTCCATTCGACGGCGTGGGCGGTCTGTCCTGCAGCCAGTAGTAAGAACACACCCCATGCCCACGCATGGGGGTGTCGGAAAGGCATCATCGTCCCGGAACCGCCGTTGCCCAGACGCGATCGGCTTGCTGCCATACCAATTGGAAGTTGCCATCCGGCCTCACGGCCGCTGCGGGGTACTGGGCTACACCCGGCGGTGAGTCGAGTTCCTGAATGTCGCCCGTTGGCGTTCCCGAGAGATCAAACAGACGGTAAAACACGCGACGTGGGCCGCTACCGACTTTGGCATGCCAGGCCAGCAGCACCTTCGAGCCATTGACGGCGATTGTTGGCGCATCAGACACCGCTGCTGTCGGGTGCACGATCCCGAGCGACTTGAACGACTGTCCTGAATCGCTCGACACAGAAAAGATCACGCCCGGGGTGGTCTCGCCACCATTGTGAACGGCAGCGAAGACCCGTGAGTCGTGTACCGCCGTGACCGTAGGCTTCAGCGGGCAGCCGGCTATTTGCCAAGGCTCCCCGCCGATCGCTTGACGTTGGCCACGCGCTTTGTCTTGACGCGTCAGGGTCATGACTGTCGCAGGCCGGAAGCTGTCCTTCTCGACTCGGCGCGATCCGAGCAGGATCTCTGATCGAGCGTTGGCGACGGCCGTCAACTGGCAGCAGGGGCAGACGCCTGTATCGATCAGCTGTTTCTCTGCTGCGAACGTCTTGCCGTCATCTTGCGATGTGGTGCCGTAAAGTGCTCCCGAGTCGCTGTCGGGCTTCATGTGTCGAGTGTCGATCCAATACACATGCACACTGCCATCGGGGGCCGCGACCAAGGTTCCGAACGCCGCAGCGCTGGCGAAGCCTCCATGGATGACGCCGCTCATATCCTGATCAGTGATCGCTGAGAGCACCTTCGGCGACTCGAAAGATCGCCCGCCGTCGATCGAGCGGGTGTAATGAGTCGTCAGCAGCGTCTTTTGCAGCTTCGGATGGGTGTCATTTGCCGCATACGACACGTGCCACGTGCCGTTGGGTGTGCCGACGACTCGCGGGCGACTGACCTGCTGCCCCCACACGGCACCCGCGGTGGAATTCACTTTGACGGGAGTAGCAAACGATGCGCCGCCGTCTTTGGATACCGCGACATACACGTCTGTGACAGCCAAGTGGCGATCATGATTGTGCTCGCCTGCAGATTTTTCCTGCGGGGCGCGATCGACCCACAGCACCGCGATCTCGCCTTTACTGTTTACCGCGATATCCGGGGCCGCAGCTTTCTGGCCCTCCGGCGATAGCCCTGTCGAAGCCGCAAAACTCGTGCCACTCAACCCTGTGGCGAGTAACGCCAGCACCCATCGTTTTGTCCTAGTCATGGTTACAACAACCCCCATCTGATAATTATATTTTTGCTCGACGCTGCGAAAGCGCGAGGCGCCCTGCTGATAGCAGATAGCACAGAAACCCGATGTTGAAAAAAAGATGATGAATATGTGTGAGGAGCGGATTGGCTGGCGTCGTCTCATGAGTAGCCATGTCGTGATGTTCAACGCCGACGCCGAGCATGACGAAGAGACCTTTCAACGCAAGACCGCCAATACCGAGAACTGCACCTGCAAGGATCAGTCGGTCCGCAGAGGGCGTACTACGCCATAGCGCCAGACCACAAAGAAACGCTGCAACGGCCATTACCTCAGCAAGGGTGTACTGATTGAATACCCGCGTGAGCAAGACGCTCGATATGGCAAGAGCGTAAGCCCCGACGATGCAGGCCTTCGTTGTGGCGGGAGAACTCATCAACGCCGAGGCTGCGCGCCGTGAGCCTTCGCGTCAAGGGTGTTAGAGTCGAACGCATCCCCACTTCTGGCAGTGAGATCATGCGCTGATGCGAAATTATCGATCTATTCGTCGAATCCTTGCCACGGTTACGGTGGCTGCGGCCACGCTAGCCCTATGGGTCTATCCGGTCCACGCCGATGAAGTGCCGAGCCTAAGATCTGCCGCATTGCCGGATGCAGAGCGGGTCGTACCGCTGCAGGGAGGCGTCAACTTTCGTGACTTGGGTGGTTACACCACATCGGACGGTCGGCGAGTACGTCGAGGTCTGTTGTACCGCTCTGGCAGTCTCGCGGGACTCACCACAGCCGACTACGGTGTTCTGCAGTCCTTGAATATCAAGGTCATCGTAGATTTACGCTCTACCGATGAGCGCCTACGCGAGCCGGTGCGCTGGCCTGATGGCCCGCGTATGCCTCGCCGTCTCGAGCGTGACTACGAGTTGCAGTTTGCCGACATCATCGCGGTGTTACGCGAGGCGCCCAATGTCGACGCCGCACGGGTGGCCTTTGCCCCGTTTTATAGGAGAATACCGCGCCAGTTTTCTTCGCAGTATCGACAGATGTTTGATGAACTGCTGTCGGGGCATGCGCCGCTCGCGTTCAATTGCTCCGCAGGAAAAGATCGCACCGGAGTGGCTGCAGCACTCGTGCTGACGGCGCTCGGTGTTCCAAGGGATACCGTGATGGACGACTACCTGCTCTCCAATCGCTATTACAAACCTAAACCCCCCTCGGCTGATTCCGCCGATGACCCGACTGCACGGCTCTTCAGTCGTCTGCCATCGGAAGTCGTTCAGGTTTTCCAGCGGGTTGCACCGGAATATCTAGATGCCGCATTTGCTGCGATGACGGAAGACTTTGGCAGTGTCGACAACTACCTTGAGCAGGCCATCGGTCTGGACGCCGCTGACCGCCGACGCTTGCGAGAGCTCTACACCGAGCGAGCGGAACGCTGATCGAGCATTTCGTAGATCAACATCCCGGCAACCATGGCGAGTACAAAGAGCGCAGCCTTGGGGATGCCCGCGCCCAGTGCAACGAGAGCAGGACCCGGACAAAAACCGGCTAAACCCCATCCGGCACCAAAGGTCAGCGAGCCGAGTATCAGGCGGCGGTCGATATCGCGCGCGGTCGGCAGATGCATCGCTGTGCCCAGGAAACTACGGGCGCGCTTCTTGGCCAAAGCAAAACCCACTACGCTGACAAGCACTGCGCCACCCATCACGAAGGCGAGCGACGGATCCCAAGCACCTGTCACGTCGAGAAAGCCCAGTACTTTGCCGGGATCCGTCATGCCGGATATCAGCAGTCCCCAGCCAAAGATCAAACCAATCAGGAACTCAGACAGTCGGTTCATGACTCACTCCTGTCACGCGAGAACATGGCGGATGAGATACACCGTGGCAAAGCCCGAGGCCATGAAGGCCAGCGTCGCCACCAGTGAGCGGGGCGAAAGGCGCGACAGACCGCATACCCCATGACCACTGGTGCAACCTGACCCATAACGCGTACCGAGGCCGACCAATATCCCTGCAGCAACGATGGTGGCGTTGCCCGCATCGATTCGCGGTGCGCTGAGAAGTTCGGGTGCCAGCAGTGACAGACTGGTCGGTGCCAGGATCAGGCCGAGCAAAAAGAACACCCGCCAACTCGCGTCGCTGCGGCGAGGTATGAGTAGGCCGCCGAGGATGCCGCTAATGCCGAGTATTCGCCCGTTCACAAGAATGAACGCCGCCGACGCCACGCCGAGCAAGGCGCCCCCGGCTAGAGCAGCCCAGGGCGTAAAGTGAGTCCAGTCTATGGTCATCGCTTGTACCTCTTTGATTTATTTCCGCAGAAGTGCTGGTACAGGGTGTTGATTACGGCCAAGGCCGGTGCACTGCTCAGTGTGTAGAAGATGTTCTTGCCCTCGCGGCGCGTGGTCACGAGCTCTGCGTTACGCAGTACCGTCAGTTGCTGAGAGAGTGTGGGCTGTACGATGCCGAGCGAGGTTTCGAGATCGCTTACGCATAGCTCGCCTTGCGACAGTTGGCACAAAATCAGCAAACGGTCCGGATTGGCGAGAACTTTCATCAGGTCACAGGCCTGATCGGCGGCCGCCTGCATGTCCTCAAGCGCCAGGCTGGCAGTATTAGTTTTCATTTTTTTACTATATTGACTAATAATATATAAGTCAATATAATATTGAACTATGAAACAACCAACAATGAAGCCGATAGTTCACGGTATCTTTGACCCGGCCACTTGGACGGTGACCTACGTTGTCCACAATGGCCCGGGAACTGCTTGTGCGATCATCGACTCAGTACTCGATTACGACCCTAAATCGGGGCGTACTCGCACCACGTCTGCCGACAAGGTCATCGCCTACGTTCGGCAGCACGGACTACAGTTGGAATGGATCCTCGAGACACACGCACATGCCGACCATCTCACGGCAGCGCCGTATCTGAAGCGACAGCTCGGCGGGAAGACCGCTATTGGCGATCAAATCACCCGCGTTCAGCGCGTTTTTAAAGGAGTCTTCAACCTCGAGCCGGAGTTTCGCGAAGACGGATCGCAGTTCGATGCCTTACTGGGCGATGAGCAGACGTTTCAGATCGGGCAACTGGAGGCGAAGGCGATGGCGGTACCTGGGCACACCCCGGCCTGCGTGGCTTACGTCATTGGTGATGCAGTGTTCGTCGGCGATACGCTGTTCATGCCCGATGTGGGAACGGCTCGCTGCGACTTTCCGGGCGGCGATGCGAAGACCCTTTACGCCTCCGTGCGAAAGTTGCTAAGTCTGCCGCCGGACACGCGTTTGTTCATGTGTCATGACTACCCACCGTCCCATCGTCCGGTATCCTTCGAGACCACTGTCGCTGCGCAGCGCGCAGCCAACATCCATGTTCACGATGGCATCAGCGAAGCCCAATTCGTGAAGATGCGTACCGAGCGTGATGCGACCTTGGAGATGCCGGTGCTGATCTTCCCCGCTGTCCAAATAAATATTCGAGCGGGCGAGCTTCCGCCTAAAGAAGCTAACGGCGCGGCTTATCTGAAGATCCCGCTCGACCTGCTGTAACGAACTTGCGGTAACCGGTCTCAGCGCGATGCCAACAGCCCGCCATCGCAGGTGATGACCTCGCCCACCGTGTAAGCGCCCGCGCGTGAGGCGAGAAAGATCGCGAGGCCCGCGATGTCTTCCGGTGTGCCCACCCGGCCGCGGGGATTGGTGCGTCCGACTGCCGCCCAATCGACTCCATCGCCTTCCACCTTGCCGCCAAAGCCGACGCCGGTGCTCAGCATCCATGTCGGAAATGGTCCCGGTGCAATCGCGTTGACGAGAATGTGATCGCGGACCAGCCTCGCAGCCAGCATGCGCGTCAAATGATGCAGCGCCGCTTTAGAGGGTCCGTAGGAATAGGTGTCGAAGGTCGGCGTGCCAATACCGTCGATAGAGCCGATATTGATGACACGCGACGGGGACTCGGCAGTGCCCGCCGCTCGCAAGGCAGGCAGCAACGCTTGGGTTAGAAAGAACACGCCCTTGACGTTGGTGTCCATGACCTTGTCCCAACCTGCTTCGGGAAACTCGCCGAGTTTGGCGCCCCAGGAAGCGCCCGCATTGTTGACGAGCACGTCGAGTGCGTTCTCGCGAGCAGTGAGGGCGCTCGCAAGCGCGGCAACGCCCTCGATTTTCGACAGATCCGCCGGTAGGGCGATGCATTGACCGCCGTATTCACGGGCGAGTCGTTCGGCAGTGGCATGGCAACTGTCCGCCTTACGCGAGCTGATGTACACCCGAGCGCCGTTGGCGAGAAATCCCGCTGCGATCATCTCGCCGATGCCGCGAGATCCGCCGGTGACCAGGACAGTCATCCCAGCAACCGAAAACAAATTCTTCATCTGTATTGCTCCACCGTTGACGCCTCAGCAGCGTACCGGGATTCGCCTCAGCCGGGTAGTCCGCGGGCCCGCGAATTCTTTGCCAATCTTGACACCCGTTGAACTGCAACTGTCTTTTAATTGGTCCGGGCGCGGGCAGGTTGTCGCGAGGAATGCATGATGCGTGTGAGCCGAGCTGGATGTTTGATCACTATCACTGCAATGGCCGCTGTCGTGACGGGTGCGTGCGGTGGCGGTGGAGGCGGCTCGAGTAGCGGAGGCGGTGGCACAACGCCGCCTGTAGCGCCACCTGTCAGTACTTCGCCGTATCCGACGGGGCTGAGCGATGCGACGCTGCAAGTGGCCGGTGTGACGCGAGAGTATCGTGTCCATGTTCCGACGGGCGTCACAACATCACCTGTGGCTGTCGTCTTGGTGCTGCATGGTGGCGGCGGCGAAGGGCTTAACGTGGCCAATACGGGATCCCATCCCTTGTCGGTGTTTCGCTCGGTCGCTGATCGCGAGGGATTCGTCGTGGTCTACCCCGGCGGGCAGCCAGCGCGCGATGGCAACGCCGGGTGGACCGACTGCCGCGCTGACAACACGGTCGCGAGCGAGGCGGACGACATTGGCTTTCTCGATGCGTTGATTGAGCGGTTACGAACGCAGTACAGCCTTCCAAGCTCCAAGATCTTCATGGCAGGGGGCTCGAACGGGGCGCAGATGACGCTCGCCTATGCCATCAATCGCGCCAGCAATGTCGCCGCGATTGCCACCAGCAGCGGCAATCTGCCGCAATCGCCGAGACCCGGGGCCTGCAGCGGCACGCCATCCCGTCGTGTCCCGGCCTTGATGACCCACGGCACGGCCGACACGCTCATGCCGTATGGCGGCGGATGCGTCGCTAATCTCGGCGGCGCCTGTAATCGCGGGCGCGTCGTTGCCGCTGAGGTGACGCGTGACTACTGGCTCGCGGCCAACGGTCTGACGGGCGTCGCCCCGATGCAGTCCATCGTGGAGCTTGATTCGACCGATGCGGGCCCGGCGAATCGCTTCGTTTACGGTACGTCTACCTCCGCACCGCTCGAGTGGTGGCGCCTCGATGGCGCAGGGCATACCGCTCCAAGTCGCACCGTGCTCATCAGCAGCAACTCGGATCGGGGGGTACAGAACCGGGATATCGAATTCGCCGAAGTGGCGTGGAGTTTCTTCAAGCAGCGCTTGAGCGCCGTTACCGCCGCGCCGAGCGCTGCCGCGCTGCAGGCGGCTCGCGAGTACAACCTCTCCGTCGGTGGGCAGACCCTCATCGTGATGTACAACGGGGCGATTGTCGAAGAGTCCTACGGCAACGGTGGCGCGCCGGATCGAGCTCAACTTTTGGCGAGCGCCACCAAGGGATTCACCGGCCTGTTGGGTGCCGTTGCGGCCTCGGAAGGCTTGATCAGCCTCGATGAGGCGGTCGCACAACGCGCTCTGACCGAGTGGCAGGGTGACGCGCGCAAATCCCGCATCACGTACCGGCACCTATTGACCATGTCGAGTGGGCTTGAGGAGCTCAACGACCTGCGGGGTTGGAATGAGTATCTGGCGGCGCGCGCCGTCAACGAGCCGGGAAGCACGTTCGTGTACAGCGGTGATCCCAATATCTTTGGCTTGGCGCTGGAGCGACGCCTCGGGGGCGAGTCAGTTGTCGATTATCTCAATCGCAAGATGCTTCAGCCGCTCGGCATTACCTCGCTGCGCTGGGGCACCAACTTTGCCGACGGCAAGCCGCAACTATCGGGGGGTGCCTACGTAACGGCGCGCGATTGGGTGAAGTTCGGCGAGTTCATACGCCGGACGATGGAGGGGAGCTGGTCAGGTTCAACCGTGTTGCAGAAATCACTATTCGATCAGCTGTTCGTCGGGAGTCAGGCGCACCCGGCCTACGGATTTTATTGGTGGCTCAAGCGACCCGTGCCGCCCGCCCTCGCGGCTACCATTGATGCCAACAACAAGAATCAATACACCCGTCAGATCAAGCCGATCATCGAAGACGCGCGTATTCCCGATGACTTCGTCATGGCTGCGGGGGCTTTCGATCAGCGGCTGTACATCATTCCGTCCCGCGGTCTGACGGTGGTGCGCAACGGGCCGACGGGCACCGATGCGTTCGATGATTTACAGTTTCTTGGGCGTCTGCTCGGCAACTGATGGCGAATGAGGTGCACCCGATGACCACGCGTTCCGTGAATGCCGTCCTGCTGCTACTGATCACAGCGTTATGGGGCGTGAGTGGTAACGCAGCCCCAAAACGTGCCGACTGGCTGACGCCGATCGTCGACGCACCCGGCGTGTCGTACCACAGCTTCGAGAGTCGCGCGGCGGGCACGCGCATCAGTTACCACCTCTACCGGCCTGCGGCTTACGACCAAGACGCCACTCGACGCTATCCGGTCGTGTACTGGCTGCATGGCTCCGGCGGTGGCGTTCGCGGCATTCGCCCGCTTGCCGCGCAGGTGGATGAAGCGATTGCATCAGGGCGCGTGCCACCGTTCATGGTCGTATTTGTAAACGGACTGCGCCTCGGTATGTACGTCGACTGGAAAGACGGCTCCGTGCCGATGGAAACCATCATCGTTCGGGAACTCATCCCGCATATCGACGCCCAGTATCGGACCGTGGCCACGCGCCAAGGCCGAATGCTCGATGGCTTCAGCATGGGCGGATACGGCGCGGCGCGATTGGGATTCAAGTACCCCGAACTCTTTGCATCCGTGTCGATCGTTGGCGCGGGCCCGCTGCAGCGAACGCTGAAGTATGCGCCGCGGGCGAGTGGTCGGACGGCCGCTGACCTCATGCAAGAGGTCTACGGTGGCGACATCGACTACTTCACTGAAGTGAGTCCGAGGCAGCAAGCCGTCGCCAATGCCGCACGCATCGCGCAAGGCTCGAACGTGCGAATGGTGATCGGCAGCCGTGACGAGACGCTGCAGAACAATGAAGACTTCCACCGGCACTTGACCCAACTTGGGATTCCGCACGAGTGGGTCGTTGTCGAAGGCGTCGGACACGACCCGCTCGGCATCCTGCAGACCCTGGGCGATCAATACTGGGACTTCTATCGGCGGGCGTTTGAGCAGTGATTGCCGAGGCTGAAAACAATTTGTCTGTTGACACATAGCATACATAGGACATAGCATTCATCATACGTCGACGCCCACTTGTCCCTTTGCGTGGTGCCCGGAATGATGATGCGAACGATCTGTACGACTCTGTTTCTCTGTGCCTCCCTCTGGCTTGTGACCCCAACCGCGTCGGCTGCGGGTGGCGCCCAACTCGCCAAGCCCTTCGCAGCATGCCGGCTGACCGACCCGATGCGGCTGAGTTCGATCGAGGCCGAGTGCGCTGAGATCAGCATCCCCGAGAGCGCCAAACCCGGCAGTCGGCGGATCATGCTCTCCGTCGCTCGTGTGCCCGCCATCAACCAGCGCAAACAAAGCGATCCCATCGTTTTGCTGGCGGGAGGCCCGGGGCAGGGCGCACAGTTGGCCTACACCACGCAGTCGTTTGCCTTCGCACGCGCTGGCAGACAGCGAGATATCCTCTTGCTCGACCAGCGCGGCACCGGCCGCTCCAATCCGCTGATCTGTGATGCCGAGAACGGTGCGGATCGCAGTGGGTCGATGTCCGACAGTGCGGCGTTCCTCCGACTCGGTGAGGATTGTTTCAAGCGCCTCTCAGCCCGGCACGATCTCGGCGAGTACACCACGAGTCGCGCAGTCGCTGATCTTGAGGCGGTCAGGGCCTTGCTCGGCTACGACTCACTCAATCTTTACGCCGGGTCTTACGGTACTCGTGTGGCGCAGCACTATGCGAGGCGATACCCCTCGCGGGTACGAAGCATGGTGCTCGATGGTGTCGTGGCCTCGCCCACGGTGCTCGGACCTACCATGGCCACCGACGCACAGCGGGCTCTCGATGGGATCTGGCAGCGGTGCGCTGCGGATGCTGCGTGTCGCACGGCGTTTGGTGATATGGCGGCCAAGACGCGCGAGCTGCGAACACGACTACAGCGCAGCCCGCAAAACGTTCAGGTCGCTCACCCGCGCACTGCCGTGATGGCCTCGGTCGAATTCGGTGTCGAGCAGTTAGCCATCGTGCTTCGATTTGGAAGTTATGAGGCGCACTTTGCGGCCATGCTACCTCTCGTCGTCAGTGAGGCGGCACGCGGCGACTACCGCCCAATCGCGACGCTGTTTTTGCTGACCAGCGAAAACGTGCAGGAGATGTTGGCGCTGGGGATGCACAACAGCGTGGTGTGCAGCGAGGACGTGCCGCGTTTTGCCAACGTCTCGGTGGACCGTGCGGCGCTGACGTCCACATACCTCGGTACGGGTTTCGTCGATGCACTGCCGCTGCTCTGCAAGAGCTGGCCGCGGGGACCCGTTGATGCTGATCTGTTCGCGCCGCTCGTCAGCACCGTTCCGACCTTGTTGCTCTCGGGCACGCTCGACCCCGTTACCCCGCCTGCCGATGCCGACCGCGCTGCCCGAACGCTGCGCAATGCGCGGCATGTCGCTCTGGCGGGCTCGGGGCACGGGCAATTAGCCGTCCCTTGCATGGACCGCGTCATTGCAGATTTCTTTGCAACACCTGATGTGAAGGCGCTCGATGTGAGTTGCCTTGACCGGCGTATGCAACCTCCGTTCTGGGTTTCGATCGCGGGGCCGGCACCATGATTACCGTCAATGCCCTCAGCAAACGCTTCGGCAAGGTGGAGGCTGTACGCGGGGTCAGTTTCACGGCGCCCGATGGCCGCATCACCGGTTTGCTCGGGCCAAACGGCGCCGGCAAGTCTACGACCTTGCGGATGCTCGCTACCTTGCTCCGCCCCGATGCCGGCGAGGCCGTGGTGGATGGGCAATCCATCGTCGCCTCGCCGATTGAGGTGCGGCGGCGAATTGGCGTGCTCTCGCATGCAAGCGGTCTCTATCCGCAGCTGACAGCACGCGAAAACATTCTCTACTTTGCAGAGTTGCATGGCATCGGGCGTCAGCAGGCCCGCAGTCGCGTGGCAGAGCTCGCGGCGCTACTTGAAATCGACGAGTTCCTCGATCGCAAGACCAAGGGCTTCTCACAGGGGCAACGTCTGAAAACGGCTCTCGCGCGCTCGCTCGTCCATAGTCCGCGCAATTTGATTCTCGACGAACCCACCAACGGGCTCGACGTGATGGCGGTACGTAACCTTCGTGCCCTGCTTACCCGCTTGCGCGAGCAGGGACACTGCATTCTGTTTTCAAGCCACGTCATGCAGGAAGTGGCACTGCTCTGCGACGAGGTGGTCGTGATTGCACAGGGGCGGGTGGCTGCGGCGGGAACCATTGAGGCGCTGCGCTCGCAAGCGGGTGAGCCCACGCTCGAAGACGCGTTCGTCAAATTGATTGGCACGGCAGAGGGGTTGAACTGATGCGCGGCATATTCACGGTGTTCCGCAAGGAGTTCATCGAAAACCTGCGGGATCGACGCATCCTGCTCTCGGCGCTGGTGTTTGGGCCCGTGCTCGGGCCCCTGATGCTTGCCGGGCTGTTGCAGCTATCCGTCTCGCGTGGCGAGGCGACATTCGAGAAGCCGATGACCTTGCCGGTGATCGGAGCGGAATACGCACCGAATCTCATCGCGACGCTCGAGTCGCAGGACATCAAGGTCGAGCCGCGCAAGTTCAACGAGCAGCAGATCCGCGAGGCGATTGCCGCACGCGAGATCACTCTGGCACTGCGTATCCCTGCGGACTTCGCCGAGCGCTGGGCGCGCTCCGAGCCTGCCGCGGTCGAAATCTTTGCAGACAGCTCCGATCAGTTCGGGGGCGATGCGAGTGCCGAGCGGGTGTCGCGCGCCGTTCGCGGCTACAGTCGGCAGATTTCCCAGACACGGCTGCTGCTACGCGGGGTTGATCCGGTCAGCACCATGCCGGTGGTGATCCACGACATCGACGTATCGACGCCAGCGAGCCGAGCGAGCTTTGCGCTGGGCATGCTCAGTTATCTCGCGATCTTCGCGATGCTGTTCGGCGGCATGTATCTGGCCATCGACGCCACAGCCGGCGAGCGGGAACGTGGTTCGCTCGAGGCGCTACTGACGGCGCCGATGCCGCGACCGCATCTCATCTACGGCAAGATCGCCGCGACGATGGCCTATATGCTGATTTCCATGGCACTGACGCTGACGGCCTGCGCGATCGCCTTGAACTACGTGCGCCTCGAGGAGTTCGGCATGAGCTTATCAATGGGGCCGCTGACGACACTCAAGCTCTTTGCCGTATCGGCGCCGCTTGCCGTACTGGGCGCAGGCTTGTTGACGGTCGTCGCTTCGTTCACCCGCAGCTTCCGCGAGGCGCAGAGCTACCTGACCTTCGCCATCAGCCTGCCGACGCTGCCACTGGTGTTCATTGGGCTGCTGCGCGTGGAGCCGTCGCCGCTCATCATGTCGACGCCGTCGCTCAGCCAGCACTTCTTGATGATGAAGATCCTGCGCGGGGAGACGCTGGCGATGCCCGATCTGCTGTACTCGGCCGGTGCCAGCCTCCTCATCGGCGCCGCCTTGTGCTGGTTCGCCGGACGTCTGTACGAGCGGGAGGCGATCCTCGGTTGAGGACACTTGCCGGGGCGATGGGCGCCATCAGGCCATCTCGGGGCGAGCTAGTAGTATTTATAAGCCTGTATTGACAAGGTAACAGTACTGTTCATAGACTAACACTATGAACGAAACGCATACCCGGAAATTCCAGAAAGACCTCAATTCTGGTCTCGTAGCCCTAGTCCTCATGGCGGTGTTAGCCGCCACCGACGAGGACGCCTACGGGTACGACATCGCCAAGCGCCTGCTGCCTCCGGGTGGCGGGGAGCCGCTGTTCAAGGAAGGCACCATCTACCCGGTGCTGCGATCACTGGCTGCGGAGGGCTGGCTCGCGAGCCGCATCGTCCCCTCCTACTCCGGGCCCCCACGGCGTTACTACCGAATCACCCCGGAGGGTAGGGCGGTGCTGGCCGAGTGGAAGGCCACTTGGGCTCATACCCGCGACTTCGTCGACCACTTCATCAACGCCGCCCCCTCGGCGAGCGAACCCACAGGATCTGCGTCATGACTGCCAACACCTACCCCACGATCAACGACTACCTGACCGCGCTTCGCCATGCGCTTCAGGGCGCCGACCCCGCGTTGATTCAAGACGCGCTTTACGACGCCGAGCAGCATCTACGAGCCGAACTCGCCGCGCGGCCTCAACTTGCCGAGGCCGCTGCGATTGTCGAGATCGTCAATTCCTATGGTGCGCCGGACGAAGTCGCCGCGGCCTACCTCGAGACCGAGTCGCGGGTGCAAGCGGCCATGGCAACGCCGCGGTCCGTAGCCGCGAAAGCGCAGAGTGCTGGCGGTGCTGCGGCGGATGTGGGCGTGCTGCGTCGCTTCTTCGGGGTGTACGGCGACGTGCGCAGCTGGACTGCGCTGTTCTATTGCTTGCTCGCCTTGTTCACCGGCATTTTCTATTTCTCGTTCGTCACCATTGGCCTAACACTCTCGCTCGGTCTATCCATCCTCATCATCGGCGTGCCTTTTTTCGTAGCGTTTATCGGTTCGGCGCGGCTGCTTGCCCTGGTCGAGGGGCGCATCGTCGAGGCTATGACCGGTGAGCGCATGCCGCGACGCCCCGTCGCCCCGCCGAGCGAGCCATCGTTTTTGCAACGCGTCGGCATGATGCTTAAGGACTGGCGGACGTGGTCGACGCTCGCCTACGAAGCGCTGATGTTGCCGCTCGGGGTTGTTTACTTCAGCGTGACGATCACTGGGCTCGCCCTCGGTTTCGGTCTACTGGGCGCTGCGCTCGCCGGTGGCCTGCAATGGTTGGGCCTCAACATCCCTGGCGACATGCAAGTCGAGCTCGGCGGACTGCTCTCGGGGGAGGCCGCCAATCATCCGCTCATGCTGCTGCTCTATGGCGTGTCTGGCCTCATCGGGGTGACTTTGACGATGCACATGGTGCGCGGCATCGGGCGACTGCATGGCATGCTGGCCAAGCGCATGCTCGTCCGGGCGTGATACGACTACAGCGACCTCGCGAATACTTTGTCGCGCTGACGATCAGTGCCCAGAACAAACGTCTGAGCGCCTACTTCGGCAAATCCCCGCTTGCGATAGAACGCGATCGCACGTGGGTTCTGTTCCCACACACCTAACCAGGCCGTTTTGGCACCGCGCTCGCGCAGCGCGGCCAAAGCCGTATCCATCAGTGTCGTCGCAACGCCCGCACCGTGAAACTCGCTGCGCAGGTAGAAGCGAAGAATCTCGCCGGGGGCCTCGGCGCTCACGCAGGTCGGTGCTGCACCCCATCTCAACTGGGTGAATCCCGCGAGTTCATGGTTTACTTCGGCTAGTAACGTCAATCGGTCGTTGGCGGCGATTTCGGCTGCTTGGATAGTTTCGCCGTAACTTTGCAAACAGTGCATCGCCATGTCGGCTGCGGTATTCATCGTGCCGAAGGCTTCGCGAAAGGTGTATTCCGCAAGCTCCGCCAACGCTTGGGCGTCGCTCCGCTGGGCAGGGCGGATGCTTACCATGCCGCCGTCTCGGCTGCCCCCGCCAAATTCTTTGAGGCCAACCAGTCGCGATTAAACAGGCGCGATTGATACTTCTGACCACCGTCACAGAGTATCGTGACGATGGTGTGTCCTGGCCCGAGCTCACGGGCGACCGCTAGGGCGCCCGCGACATTTACGCCGCTTGCACTACCGACGAACAGGCCCTCCTCACGCAGCAACTGATGTACCGCTGAAACTGCCGTGGTATCGGGGATATGCACAGCCTTATCGATAGGGCTGTCCGCGAAGTTCGCGGTGACGCGTCCAATGCCGATACCTTCGGTGATCGAGCCGGGTCCTTCGGCTGCGAGCTTGCCCTGCGTAATGAAGTTATAGAGGGAGCTGCCCTGCGGATCAGCGAGAACGATCCGAACCTTCGCACTTCGTTCGCGCAAGTAGCGGGAGACGCCGCCGAGCGTGCCACCCGTGCCGCTGGATGTAACGAAGGCATCGATCGTACCGTCGGTGTCCTTCCAGATCTCTGCGCCGGTCGTCCGGTAGTGCACCTCGCGGTTGGCGGTGTTGTCGAACTGATTGGCCCAGATCGCATTCGGGGTGGTCTGCGCGAGTCGCGCTGCCACTTTTTGGTAGTGGTTGTCGTTGGCGTAAGGCACTGCGGGCACGATCTGCAAGGTCGCGCCGATCGCGCGAATAGCGTCGTATTTCTCTGGTGATTGATTGTCCGGCATCACGATGATGGCGTGATAACCGCGTGCGCGGCAGAGCAGGGCGAGAGCAATGCCCGTATTACCGGCAGTCCCTTCAACTACGATGCCGCCCGGTTGCAAGGCGCCCGAGTCGGTCGCGGCATCGAGTATTCCAAGTGCGGTCCGATCTTTGACGGAACCGCCGGGGTTCATGAACTCAGCCTTGCCCAAAATGCGACAGCCGGTCGCGCGCGAAGGGCCTCGTAGCTCTATTAAGGGGGTGTTACCGATCGCCTCAGCGATACTGTCTGCGATGTCCATTCAGAAAATCACTCACGGCTCTCTCGGCTCTGGTCTACGCCATAGCCACGTCGCGATAGCGACGAGCAGTACGCCCACGCCCGCCGTCCAAGGCGATATTCCTTGCCACACGACGACGATGACCCAGCCCACGGCCATACCCAGTGCTGCCAGGTGCTTGCCACGTCGACTCACGCGGCGACCGTCCTCCCAGTCACGTAGTGCGCGACCGAATCGAGGATGTGCGAGGAGTTTGGCGCGCCACTCGGGCGAACCCTTGCTGAGCGCCCACGCACCCACGAGCAGAAATACCGTGGTCGGCATCAATGGGATAAAGGCGTTGATCATGCCGATGCCGACACTTGTGAAGCCGAGAATTCGCCAGAAAAAGAGCGGCATGGCGGCCGCAGCATACCCGAAATGGGTGTCACCCATCCGGCAATGACAGCCGCCGCTTCGCTATCATGGGGCGATGAGCGCCGGTTCTCTTCGAATACATTCCCTGCACGTCTATCCGCTGAAGTCCTCTCGTGTGGTCGACCTCACCGAAGTGCGGGTAGGTCCACGTGGTCTCGAGCACGATCGGCAGTGGCTGATCGTCACAACGGCTGGTCGCTTCGTCTCGCAGCGCAGCCACCCGACGCTGGCCCTGCTCGTGGCACACGCCGATGAGAGCGGTGTCTCGCTCGCACATCCTCGGGCGGGTTCGATTCGACTCGATGCGCCGGGCGTGATGGGCGCCTCGCCCGATTCCGCTCGACGTGTCACGGTGTGGAAGCGCGAAATCGAAGCGATCGATGCTGGTGACGCCGCCGCCGAGTTCGCCACCACTTTGATCGGTGAATCTGCGCGCATCGTCGCCGGCGTTTCTGATCATTTCGCGGATGGGTACCCCCTCTTAGTCTGTACGCTGGCTTCGCTTGAGGATCTGAACCGTCGTCTCCCCGAGCCCTTGCCTATGAGTCGCTTCCGGCCGAACCTTGTTATCGAAGGTGCGGACCCATGGCAGGAAGACCGAATCCGGCAGCTTCGTGTGGGTGATTTACGCTTGAAGCTCGTCAAAGCTTGCACACGCTGTGTGATGACCAGTATCGATCAGCTCACCGGCAGAAAGGGATTGAGTCCGCTACCGGTGCTACGCGAGTTCCGCTTCGACGATAACGTCGGTGGCGTGACCTTCGGGTGGAATGCGCGCCTCGAGGGCGGCGTCGGCGGCAGACTTCGGGTTGGGGATTTTGTTGAAGCCATCTAGCGCCCTACTCACGAATAACATCGGATCATCTATGAACTACGTCATCACCCCGCCAGTCCAAATTTCGCTGCCGGTGCAGGGCACTGAAGCGCGTTTCCCTGTGCGCCGCGTGTATTGCGTCGGGCGTAACTACGAAGCGCATGCACGCGAGATGGGCACGGACCCAACGCGGGAGTTACCGTTCCTGTTCCAGAAGCCGACCGATGCGGTTGTCAGTGGTATGACGTCGATCCCGTATCCACCGCAGACCCGCAACCTGCATCACGAGATCGAACTCGTGGTGGCGATCGGCAAACGGGGCGTGAATGTGTCGCCCGTCGAGGCGACTACGCTCGTGTTCGGTTATGGGGTTGGCCTTGATCTGACGCGGCGCGATCTACAGCAGGCAGCCAAAGATGCCGGCAAGCCCTGGGAGTGGGGCAAGGCGTTTGACAACTCCGCTCCGTGTTCCGCCCTCGTACCTGCGGCGACGATCGGCCATCCTGACTCGGGCCGCATCTGGTTGTCGGTAAACGGCGTCATCAAGCAGGAAGCGGATATTTCGGAACTGATCTGGTCGGTTCCCGAGGTGATTGCTTTCATCTCAGCGTCTATGATCCTGCAGCCCGGCGATCTCATTTTCACCGGCACGCCCGCAGGTGTAGGGCCTCTTGTGCCTGCCGATCGGGTGCAGGGTGGTATCAACGGTATCGGAACCCTTGAGGTCATCATCAGTGACAGCGCTCATCATTGATCCAAACACGCCGATGCGTTTACACGGCTATTGGCGCAGTTCCGCCGCGTATCGAGTTCGCATTGCGGTTCGACTCAAGGGGCTCGCGCTTGAAGAAAGCTTTCATGCGTTGCCGAAGGCAGAGCATCGACAAGATGCGTTCCTCGCACTCAATCCGCAGGGCTTGGTGCCTGCCTTGCAGACCGCGCAGGGCGTGATCACGCAGTCCATGGCGATCATCGAATATTTGGATGAGGTGTTTACGGAGCCTCGCATGCTGCCTGCGGATCCTTACGCCCGAGCCGTGGTACGCGGCATGGCCGGCATCGTTTGTGCCGACGTTCATCCCCTCAACAACCTCCGCGTACTCAATTATTTGCGCGCCGAACTCGGCGCCGATGAACCGCGGGTCAACCGCTGGATCAATCATTGGATCAGCGAGGGCTTTCAAGGCCTCGAGGCACTGGCGAAACGTCATTCGTCAGCGCAGCGCTTCTGTTTCGGTGACAGTGCGACGCTCGCGGACGTGTGTCTCGTACCGCAGATGTTCAACGCACGGCGCTTCAATTGCCCCCTCGATGCGTATCCGACGTTGGTCGCGATCGATAAGCATTGCCGCAGTCTCGATGCGTTTCGTCTTGCGGCACCCGACCTGCAGCCAGACGCGGTGCTGCAATAACCATCACGCAATCGTTTTCAAGGCTCCGCGCCGAGAAACTCCTCGATCAGACTCGCCAATCGCTCGGGTGCAGCTTCCCACATGCCGTGGGCAAGCTCGGCGAGCTCGATAGTGCGAGCGTCTTGTCGTAGCGCGATTGCGCGGCCCGTCGCCTCCCACAAGTCGTCCTTGGGACGCATGATCATCAACGGTTGTTTTATCTGGCTCAGCGCGGCGGTCATCTCGTAGTTGACGATGGCTCTTGCGCCACGCTCGCGAGCGCCCGGACGCATTTTCTCGGCGTAGGTCCGCAGCACGCTGTCGCGCGACTGCGTGGGTCCACGCCAGTGCCACGAGCGGCGCCATTCTTCCCGTGCCCAGTCGCCGTGCTCGTCGAACGGTATGGGTGTTTGCGCGCCGAATGAGGCGCGTTCGTCCGCGCTAAACACGGGCACTGCGGCCAGTATGACTCGGCGGATCTGCAACGATGAATCGAGAGCGAGTTGCGTAGCGACGGCCGCGCCCGTGTGATACCCGAGCACATCGATGCCGACCTTACCGTAACCGAGAGCTGTGATCGCATCGATGATGGCGAGTGCGTAGTGCTCGATGTTTTGCGGATCAGGCGCGGGGTCGGACATGCCGAAACCAGGCAGATCCAGCGCGTAGACATCGCGATCCACCGCGAGTAACGGCATGACCGGCTCGAATATTTGCCCTGAATTCGGCACATGATGAAGGCAAAACAACGGCGGTCTTCCGGCCGCGGTCGCCGGAGATACCCGGAAGTGGAGTTGCCCGAAGCGGCACGGCGCATAGCCTCGAGACACGCTCGGTCTGTCCCGTCGGTCAACAGCCACGGGCAGCTGAGCGCGGCAGGTACTCAGTTCGTGCGCGCAACGCGGAAGCCGCGTGTGCTTGAGCGAGCGCCAACCGCATCTTCAGTCCGCGCCGTGGCACGCACGGCATCAGCGCCATCGAACCACGAGCCGCCGCGTACCACGCGACGATCGCAATCGCCCGAAGTGTCTGCGATACCCGAGCTTGGCGCGTTGCGATAGGTGTCGCTCCAGCAGTCGAGGATCCATTCTTCCGCATTACCGAAGAGGTCGTGCACCCCGAACGGATTCGGTTGAAAGCTGCCGACCGGTGCCGTACCCGCATGTCGATCACGGCAATCAAACGGCGTCTCGAGTCCAAGCGAGCCTCGGCCTGTGGCGTCCGCTACGTTCGCAAAGCGACAGGCATCGGCGGGGTTTTCACCCCAGAACCGCTCTCCCTCGGTACCTGCGCGAACGGTGTATTCCCACTCGGCTTCGGTGATCAGACGATAGTTATGCCCGGTTCGCACGCCTAACCATTCGGCGTAGGCCTTGGCATCGTCCCAACTAATGCAGACGACGGGGTCATTCTCGGTTTGCGGAAAGCCGGGGCTGTTCCATCCGGCCTGCGCGTTGACACGGAATTTTTTGGCGTTAAATGTGGCGCAGCCAAGGCCGCCCGCGCGACTGGTTTCGCGCACGAACCGCGCGTACTGCGACCAAGTGACCTCATGCTTGCCGATAGCGAATGTTCCCGGGATGGTCACGGTGCGGGCTGGTCCCTCGTTGGGACGTCGAGCCTTGCGGTAATCGGCAAGACCCATTTCAAAGCGGCCCGGCGGCACCACCACCATCTCGGGGCAGTCTGGGCAATCACGAAACACCGTTCCAGCGCCGAGTTGCTGTAGGTCACCCACGTTGCTGCCGGAGACTACGGACGTCTGCGTCGGGGCTGGGTTTGCAGTCGCCGGCGCGTTGGCGCGATTGGGGTTGTTGGCGGTCATGGCCGTGGGCGGCGGGTTCGATCCGCCGCTCTGAATCGAGCGCAAGCGTGCATTGGCGACGCCGGCAAACAGGCCTTGCGGGAACGCAGAGAGGTAAGCCTGGATTTCCTCTGGATTCTTTGAGTCGCGGACCGACTCCCACAGTGCGCGATCGTCCGTCGGCAGTGCGGCGACCATCATCTGTGGTTGCGCGGCCATTTCTGTGGGGCGATTCCCGGCGATCGCAGGGGTGAAATAGAACTCCCCCACGGCCTGGTCGTACAGTGCCGGCACCTGTTCGTGTCCCACGGACTTGGCGAGTGTTACCACTTCTTGCCGAGTGCGCTTGAGCATCTGATCGACCGGCACTCCCGGACGCGTCATCTCCCGCAAAAGCACTCGCGTGAAGAGTCCGTTCGGATCCGGGTCGGCCGGCGTCAAATAGTCGAGGGCGGTTTGGCCTGCGCCCGCCGAGAAGAGAATCATCTGTCCTGTCGCGGCGGTGGTCGGCGCGAGGCCGCGCGTGCCGCCGATGCTGCGCGTGCCCACTTTCGGGAAAGGGTTATCACGACAAGCGTCGACGATGGCGACCGAGAAGCGAACTTTCTGTTCGGCCAGATCATCGAGCACGCGCTGCAGCATCACAGCGTCATCCTTCACCTGCTCTTCGTTGTCCGCCGAGATATTTGTGGGCAGTAGGTAGTTGGCGGCACCGAGCTGTACGCCATGCCCCGCGTAGAAGAACACCGCTTCGCTGCCACCATCGAGCCGTGACTTGAAATCACGCATCGCCTGGCGCAGCGCACGATCATCTAGATCCATGCGCAACAGAACGTCGAAGCCAAGATTATCGAGCGCCGCTGCCATGGCCTCAGCGTCTGCACGTGAATTGCGCAGGCTCGGGACTGTGGCGTAGTTCTGGTTGCCGATAACGAGCGCAACGCGCGAGGGGCCGCGCGGTTCGGGCGCGGCGGACGTGGGCGCGGCGGACGTGGGCTCGCCGGTGGTCGATGCTGCGATCGGTGCGGGTTGTGCAGCGGGTGAGGTCAGTGACGGCTGTGGGGTCGGCGGTGACGAGGGCGTCGCTTGATTCACCACGGCCGAATTGGCGGCGAGCGCAGCAACAATGGATCCCCCCGTTAGGGTCGAGCTTTGTGCGGCAGCCGCGGGTGTGGCCGCCGCAGATGCGGCGACGGCCGGTGCCGATGAAACGGGTTCTGCGGGTGGCGACGCCGGTTCCGCCGCGGACAGCGTTCGTGTGCTTTCGCTCGCAACGCTCGCGACGGCAGCCGGCGCGGAGGCAGCGTCGGCTACGGCCCCCTGAAATCGGTCCTCGCGCCACAACCCTGACTGCAAGACGCGGCCGGCGGCATCGTACAGCGTGCCCGTGCCCCAACGCTTGCTCTCGCGAAACTCGCCGACATACTTCGAGCCGTCGGGTTGGGTGTCCGACCCCTGACCCTCGCGTTCATCGCCGCGAAATTGGCCGACGTAAACACGACCACTCGGCCAGGTGTAGGTGCCCTGACCGTTCTTTTCGTCATCGCGCCACTCGCCCACGTACTTCATGCCGTTGGAGCTCGTGTAGGTGCCAACGCCGTTGAACATGCCGTCGCGAAAGTCGCCGGCGTACACGAAGTTCTTTTCCGAGGTGTAGATGCCCTGACCGTGGAACTTGTCGTCGCGGAACTCGCCGACATAACGATCGCCGTTCGGCCAAGTGGCCGTGCCTTGCCCGTTGTACTTGCCGTTACGGAATTCGCCGGTGTACAGGGCCCCCTCGGTTGTCGTGTAGTTGCCGATGCAGTTGTTCCAGCCCACCCGGGAAGTGCCTTTGCAGGGCGGGAGTGGCTTTTTGGCCGCCGTGGGCGCTTGAGCGTGGAGGGGCTGAAGGGTCAGGCACAGCAGTGCGACTGCCCAAAAAGCCCGATTTTTCACGAAAAGCGAAAGCATGGCGAAACTACCGATATAGGGACGTTGACCAACTTCGAAGTCTGCCCAAAGCGGGGAAATGTTTAAAGAGTGGGCGTGCTGCCGGTCGCGCCTATAATTCGCCTATGAAATACCTCATTTCGCTGCTTTGGGTGGGTTTCGCGTCCTCGGCTGCCGTGGCCGCAGACCCGGTCAATTTCTGTGCGACCCCCGCGGAAGTTGCGCGGGTCAGGGCTGAATTAGCGGATAAGCCGCCGGGCCCCTTGGGTGGTCCGGCGCGGAAACTAGGCTTGAGCGAGGCCGTGGTGGCGAGCGCCCTGCCGGCCGATCAGGCTCACGGCGTGGCCGCCAACCACTTTCCGGCTATCTGGAAAAGCCTCGAGCAGTGGCAGGACGCGGTGACCCTCATCACCAAAGGGGCCGACGTTTTCGAAGTTCTCGGCCCCGTCGGCGAGGGCTCTCCCTCGACGCGCAGCAAGTTTTTCAACCTTAAGCGCGAGGGCCCGGGGCTGGCTGGACACCTGCGCCCCGATCTCTATTCGGTCATTTACCTGCTCTCGGTCCCCGGCAAGGATGGCGGTCTGCGCGGCGTGAGTTTTCACGCGCAGAGTGGCGAATCGGTATTTGCCGTGTTCCTGCCGGGCGAGGGTGCAACGCCCCCGCCGGCGGTCGTCAAGCAGTTCGAGGACACCCAGCGACTGATCCGATCTCTGCCGTCGGTCTGTCCGATCAAGTAGGTTCCTTGAGCGGCGCTGGCGTCTGCTGACGCGCGTACAGCTCTAGGCTCGAGTGACTCGGGCCATAGTCCTCGGTCGGCGCGTAGAGCATGTGCGGACAATGCTTCTCCGCGTACTCACGCACGTGTGCGGGTAGCCGGTCGACACTCGGGAAGGTCGTCATCGTGGCGTTGTAGAGGCAGTGCCCCGCCGCTTGACCCATCAACATCCAAGGTAGCCACGGCGTGATCCGTTGCCAGGTGCCGACGTAGGGGACGGCCGTCAGCGCGGGGTTTTCGAGGTCCGCGCGCTTGACGAAGTAGCGCATCATTTCGGACACCTGCGCGCGCGGTCCGGCAGACTCGCGCGGCCAGTGGTCGGGCTGCAGCGGATTTTTATAGTTTAGGTGCATGTCGGTGGAGAGCACCAAGGTCTCGCCATCGAGATCCTGCCAGGGGAATATCAAGGGGATCTTGCGCAGCGTGCTCGGGTCGCCACCGAAATCCTCGGGCGCCAAAATCAACGTGTCGCTGATGGTGTAGTTGAACGGATCGTTGATCGCGTGCACCACACGCACTGACTCGCCGGTGAAGACGTTTTTCCATTCGTCGATGATCGAACCGGGCTGGCCGAGGCGCGTGAGCTCCGTGTAGAAGATCACCTCCTTGTTGACGCGACGAATGTTGCCGTCGGGCAGCGGCAGCAGGCGCGTGCAGAGGAAGGTTTGGAAGCCGAGAAACGGTGTTACGGCATGGCCCGGGCGTACCGCCATAATGATGCCGCTGCAGTGGCAGATGCGCTCTTTGCTGCTGTCGAGGTCAGCCTGAATGCGTGCCCAAGCGTCCCGATTCCAGCGTGGGCGCATGAAATCGATCTGTGTCTCGAACGGAATGATGGCCATTGGTGTCCCCCTGTCTTCTGCGCAGCAGCGTAGCGACAGATGGTATGCATCGCCGACACTCCGGCCTGCAGTTCCGCACCATGGACATGTCGACCCGCATCTGTGGCGGGGCGCCAGGCCCAAGGTTGGAATGGAATCTCAACTAGGTCTGAAAATCATGAACGGTCAAACAATGAAGCGCGGCTACGCCGACGGGCCTTACGGCCAGATTCACTACCACGACAGCGGCGTCGGTCGGCCGCTGGTTTTGATTCATCAAGCGCCGATGTCGGCGCGCCAGTACGACAGCGTCTTCCCTTTGCTGATCGCACGCGGCATCAGGCCGATCGCGATCGACTGTCCGGGTTTTGGCATGTCGGATCCCACGCCCTTCGTTCCGCGCATTGAGCAGTGGGCCTGTATCGTGCCCGCGGTGCTCGATCATCTGGGTGTACGCAGTGCCGTGCAGTCTGGACACCATACGGGTGCGCTCGTCGTCACCGAGGTTGAGCAGCAGTTCCCACAATACGTCGACAAGCTCGTGCTGGGTGGCGTTTTGATTTTGAGTGACGCGGAGCGCGAATTCTTCGACCGCGTCGTCGCCGACGAAAGGGCCATGCGGCATCAGCCCGACGGCTCGCACCTCGTTGATGCGTTCAAATTACGTTACGACATGTACGGCAATAACCCGGCGCCTACCCCGGAGTTGATCACTCGATACACGGTTGAGCGTTTCATGGGGCTGGGGCCGTTTTGGTACGGACACCACGCGGCCTTCGCCTACGATCACGCCGCAGCGCTCATGAAGATCCGTCGCCCGGCCATGATTCTCACGAACACGGGCGATCAGATCTACGAGAACGCGAAGCTCGCGCATTCGCTACGGCCGGATTTCGCCTTCGTTGCGATTCCGGGCGGTGGCATCGACATCACCGATCAATGCCCCGACGAGTGGGTCGAGGCCATCGACGCCTACATGCGCGAAGACTGAGTCGGTTTATTTCCCCCCAAGGGCGTAGGTGGCCGTGAGGCCAAACGTCGCGCGCTCGCCCTGAGACACGTTGGGTACAAACGCCGCACTCGTGGCGTTCAACGGCGGCTGGAAAATCACCGCCGAGACGAACTGCTTGTCGAATACGTTGCGTCCCCATAGGGCGACATCCAGCGCACCGCGGCGAACTCCGATGCGTGCATTGACAAGCGTTCGCGACGGGATGGTCGTCAGACCAATCGTGAGGGCGCTGGTCTCGGAGGTGTAGCTTCCGTCCGCACGCGCATAGAGCGACCAGTCCCCCGACAGCGGCGTGTCGTAGGCTAAGTAGAGACTGGCGAGACGGTTGGGAGAACGAGGTAACGGTCGTCCCGACACGTCGGGCAGCGTCGCGCCGCGAAAGACGAGCGATGGGCAGAACCCGACGGCAGCCGCCGGAATGGTGGTGGACGTACCGCCGCAGTAACGCAATACGCCAGCATCGACGGTGCCGCTGTCGAACTCAGTCGGGGTGTACGAGTAAGTTCCGCCGATCTGTAGCTTGTCCGTTGCCTGGAAGTTGACGGAGAGCTCAACACCCTTCGAGGTTGCATCGCCGACGTTCTGAACGAGGTTGCTGATCAGTGGCGCAGGAGGGGTGGCCGGAATCTGGATGCCCGTGTAGTCGATGAAGAAGAGCGCAACATCCGTGCTCACGCGCCGATTTAGCCACTCCGCTTTCCAGCCTAGCTCGTAGGTCTTATTCTCTGCCGGATCGTACGCTTGCAGTGCTTCGGGCACCGCGGCGTTGCCTGCTACAGCATCGGTCTTGCCGTTGAAGTAGCCCGAGATCACGCCCTTTGCGGCGGAGGCGTAGAAGTGCTGAGAAGCCGACCACGTGTAATCGGCATGTGCACGCCATGTCGTGTAATCAAAGGTTCGCTGCTGATAGGTGCTCGGTCCGACGACGGCGTTGAAGCGCGAACGGTCTTCGCTGTCGCGTCGGAGTTCAGCACCAACCGTCCAGGCATCGCTAGCCTTGAACTCCAGCGAGCCGAAGTACGCTGTCTGCTTGTCTTCGCCGATGAAGCGCGAGAGGTCCACCATCACGTTGGTCGGATCGGTGGAAACAGCCGTGGTCGGATTGCCTTGGATGAAAAAGAAAATGTCCGATTGCGGCCGCTCTCCCGGTGCCAAATTGCGACCGTCGTAAGAAAGTCGGCCGCGCGAAACAAACTCGTTCTTGCTCAGGAATCCGCCGACACCCCAGCGGACGCGCTCGCCGATATCGCCTTCCAGGCGTAGTTCCTGTGATTTGGTTTTGGTTGAGCCTCGACCGGATCCCGTAAACGCCGGGACCGCCTGCTGGCGAAGCACAACCGTAGGGGCCGCGTTGTTGACGATGTTGAAGGTGTAGCCGCGCCCGTTGTTGAAGCCGAGGCCGTTGTCGGAGGCGTTGTCCGTCTTCGCATCGTAGATCGACGTTTGACTCTTCAGTACGACTGCCCCGAAGTCATAACTGATATCGAGGGCTGCCAAGGTGACTTTGCGTGAGAACGCGATGGCGTCTGGGTTGGCCGCCAAAGTACGCGAGACCGGTACGTCGCCACAGTAGGCGCTGAGCGGTCGCCCTGCGGGGCCACAGTTGAGCGCCGGGACGATATACGCGGGTGAAGAGTCGCGAAGATCGTCGGTGTAGTAAGCAAAGAGTCGCGCTGTGAGTTGTTCACTCGGGGTGAGATCGAGGGTCGCGGACAGGTTCTTGGTCTCATAGCCGCCGAGCCCCGCGCTCGGTTCGGCTTGGTTTTTCCAACTGCCGTCGAACGAGTTGTAGCTTGCAGCAACGCGTGCTCTCAGTACGTCGTTGATTGGGCCGGAGAGCACGATTCGCGCTTCGCGCCGGTTGTCGGTGCCCACGGTGGCGCCTACCTTACCCTCGAATTCCGCAGTCGGCGCAGCCGGTACGTAATTGATGGCTCCGTTGAAGGCATTGCGGCCATAGAGCGCCGATTGCGGACCCTTGACGACTTCGATGCGTGCGAGATCGAGCAACTCAACGTTGCTGGCGCTGAGATTGGAGAGATACACACCGCCGTAGAAAACAGCGACGTTGCGATCGGGGCTATTGAGGTTCGTTTGCGAGATGCCGCGAATCACCGGCGTGCCAAGTTGGTTCTGAAGGGCATCGAAGTACGTAAGCCCTGGCGTGAACAGTGCAACGTCGTAAAGACTTTGCACTCCCTTCGCTTCGATGTCAGCTCCGGTAATCACCGATACGGCCACAGGTGTTTCGAGAAGAGTCTCTTCCCGCTTTCGTGCCGTGACGACGATTTCCTCCAGCGAGGCGGCCGATGCCTCATTGGGCGCGCTGAGCGCTGCCGATGATGCCGAGTAAGCGAGCGCAGCGGATACCGCTGCTTGGACAAACTTCGTACCGAAATGGCGCATGAGAGTTCGACCCTATTCTTTGTTAATGACCCCGTATCAACGTTAGCACCTCGGTTCGTGACTGAAGCCTTGTGAGTTTTGTAAACGTGCTGCAATATTCCATTATTGGAATTTTAAGACGGTGCTGTTGTATCCAAGAAACGTCTTGGAAACCGCTACGCAATGCCTACCAGATCCGACTCATCTCGCGCTACCGCCCGGGTTTTCGCCGTGATGGAGCATCTCAGCGCTGCACCGGTGCCGATGACCAATCTGCAAATCGCGCAGGCGCTGCGGGTGCCGGTCTCGAGCATGCACCGTTTGCTACGCAAGCTTTGTGCCTTGGGGTACCTGCACTTTGATGCGGACGATGCGAGCTACTCGGTCGCGTGGCGCCTCAGCGACCTTGGCCGCAGACTGGCGGACTTGGGGGGGTACTCGCCGGCATTGCATGCCTCGATGAGCGAGTTGCGACGGGTGACCGGCGCCACCGTGACGTTCTGGGTGCCGAGCGGCGCCCACGTTCGTTTATCCGCGCTGTTTCGCGGGCAGGTGCGAGGGCGCAGCTCGCATTCTCCGGGCGAATTGCGTGAGCCGTTTTCCACGCCGGGTCTCGCCATCGCCACCTCGTACTCGACGTTGCAACTGCGGCAGCTGACCGCGCTGGCGCGACGTCGCAACGTGCCGTTTGGCCGCAACCTGCGGACCTTTCGTGATGTCACCCGTGCTGTCGAGCCGGTCAAGCGCCGCGGCTATGCCGTCGGTTTCAACCTGCTCGCTGACGGTTGGGGTTTGTTGACCTGGCCAATCCCGGTGACGCTGAGTCCCCGCCGGTTCGGGGCGTTGGCAGTGGCCCTTCCGGTCAAGGAACTGCGCCAGCGTCAGGACGACCTTGTCCCCATCGTTGAACGCCAGATGGCCATATATGCCAAAGCGCTCGACGCCTACTCGGGAAGTGGCCGATAGTCGGGAGCTCGAGTCGACCCAATTACCCCTAAGGAGAATCGATCATGTCGATCCGTCACCAGAGCCCCTCACGCCGCAGTCGCCGGCAGTTTGTTGCAGCCTCCCTCGGCGTGGGCGCTGCCGCAGCCACGGGCCTCACCGCGGCCAAGCAATCAAGTGGCAAGCGAGTGACGGACGACGAGTTGCGGGCCCTCTTCAAGGATCCGGTTTGGAACCGAGAGACCACCGCACGCCTCGAGGGCGACACGGCACCGGGCAAGTTCGTCAATGGGTACGTGACCGGAACGGTCATGGGTGTGCGCGACGGCGAGGCGGTGAAGCCGCTGTTCGGCTTCGAAGTGTTCTCGGCGATCCGCGTGGTCAAGCAGCCGAATGGCGACTACCAGCGCATGTGCCGTGAGCTTATCTTCTACCGCGACCTGCGCACCGGCGAGCTCATGGACACGTGGTTGAACCCGTACACCAATGAGCAGGTCCGTGTGGTCGATGTGGCTAATGATCCGTTCAACTACGTCATCTCCGAGTTTTATCCGGATCCGCCGACCTATGGTGGGCTTAATGCCGTCAAGCCGCCGCGCCGTCCTTTCCTGCGTGATTGGGCCTTCCTCAACGAGAACACGGTGATCCTGAGCAGTGACATTCACCTCTACTATCGCAACGCGCTCGATCCGGCGATCTGGAAGCGCGAGTCCTCGGGCCCGATGAATCGCGTCTCCGAGCTCTTTCGCTACCAAATCCGTCGCGACGATCTTGTAAACCCGGAGCTGACGCATCTGCCGCACAGTGGCGTGTGGAACCGCATCACACCGTGGCTGCCGTGGATGCTGATGGGGACGACGCCGGGTCATATCGTTTACGCCGGCTCGTTCAGTTCAGTCAAAAGCGTCGATGCGGTGCCGGCGGTCGTGCGCAAGCGGGTGCTCGAGCGATTTCCGCTGTATCAGGTGGCTCCCGAGAAGTGGGTGGATCCGAGCCTCTCGAGTCTCGAGAACTACGCGCGCACTCAGAAGCCTGCTCCCGCTAAGGAGTAAGGCGTGATCGGGGATCTGCCGGCACCGTGCATTCCGCCGTTGCCACGTGCGCAGTTGCCGCCGTTCATGCAAGAGGCCTTCGATCGCGCGCAGCAGAAGCGAGGGGACGCGACGTTTGTACAGGTCATGGGCCACGCGCCAGAGCTGCTCGAGTGGTATGGGGAGTTCTATCAGCGCGTGTTCTATGGTGGTCGCGTGCCGGCACGTACCAAAGAATTGCTTCGGCTGCGACTGTCGACTCTGCATGGCTGCGCCTTTTGCAATCGAGGCAATCGGCACGATGCCCGAGAGGCGGGTCTCAGCGAGACACAGATCCGCTCGATAGAGGATTCTTCGGCGCCGTGCTGGTCGCCTGCCGAGCGGGCGGTGCTGGAGCTGGCGTCGGCCATGGCACTGACCTCGCCGCGAGGCACGTTGACCGAAGGCAACTACCGCCGGTTGCGCGAGCATTTCGATGATGCGCAGATCGTCGAATTGGGCCTTACGATGGCGGTGCTCACGGGCATGGCGAAGTTCCTGTTCGCATTCGATCTTGTCGAGCGCGAGGATTACTGCGAATTTGGTGCTTCCGCGGAGGGCACATGAGTAACACCTACCGTCGACTGTGGCTGAGTACGCTGATCTGTCTCATCAGTGGCGCTGCGGCTCTCGCTGAAACGCCTGCGCGGGCGACCGATGCGGCAGGGTTCAAGGCTGCTTTGCAGGCGGAGCGAGGTTCGGTGCTGATCGTCAATCTTTGGGCAACATGGTGCGTTCCGTGCCTCCGCGAAGTACCCGATTTACTCGCTGTGACCAAAGAGTATGAAAAACAAGGCGTCAAACTGATCGGCGTGTCGGTCGATGACCCATCGCCCGGTGCCGCCGTGGTTGAACAATTTCGTCAGCGGTACTTCCCCGCCTTCGTCACCTTTGCGCGTAGCGGTCCGCAGATGGATGAGCTGGCCAGCGTGATCGACCCGGCTTGGAACGAAGTCGTCCCCACGACGTACATCCTCGATCGCCAAGGGAAGGTTGTCGTGCGTGTTCAGGGTAAGAAGTCGTTGAACGAGTTTCGTGAGGCGGTGCGCAAGGCGCTGTAGAGCCATGTGGATCACCCATCGCTGTAGTCGTCAGTTCGTTGGGGTTGTTGCTGCATTCCTGTATCTACTTTTCGCGACCCCTGGTGGTGCGGCCAATGCCGAGCTACTGATCGTCAACGCCCGTATCTTCAACGGGCGCGATGCACAGCTGTCTGCGCCCAGCACATTACGCATCAGTGAGGGGCGAGTCGTATCGATCACCGCAGGCGCACCCGTCTCGCTCGGCGGTACGGTGATCGATGCAGGCAATCGGGTGGTTCTGCCGGGGCTCATTGATGCTCACGTGCATCCGAGTATTCCTGCGAGCTTCGTAGCCTTGCGCGACTTGCAGCCCGACTATGCGGCGCATCGTTCGGCTGCGGAAGCGCGTGGCATGTTGCTACGCGGCTTCACCACCATCCGCGACATGGGAGGGCCGAGCTTCGGACTGAAGCAGGCGATCGACGAGGGCGTGCTGGTCGGTCCGCGGATCTTTCCATCCGGCGCCATGATCAGTCAGACGAGCGGGCACGGCGATTTCCGCCATCGCGCGGCATCCACGGTTTCGAATACCGGCATAGACGTGATGGAGCAGCGCGGCTATGGGCGATTGGCGGATGGCGAGTCGGCGGTGCTACTCGCCGTGCGCGAGCAGCTTCGCGAGGGCGCTGCGCAGATCAAGGTCGCCGCAGGTGGCGGCCTCTCATCCAACTACGATCCGCTCGATAGCGTCCAGTACCTGGATGCCGAGTTGCGCGCGGCGGTGCGTGCGGCAGCTGACTGGGGGACCTACGTCGCGGTGCACGCCTACACCCCAGAGTCGATCCGCCGATCTGTAGAAGCCGGCGTGCGCAGTATCGAGCATGCGCACCTCATCGACGAACCGACCATGAAGCTGATCGCGCAGCGCGGCGTGTTCGTATCGCCGCAGGCGTATCTGTTTTCCGGGAACGCTTTCCCGATGACCGGCAGGGCTGCAGTAATGCCGTCGGGTCTCGATCGCATGATGCAGCTGGCGAAAAAGTATGAGGCAAAGATTGCGTTTGGTACCGACGTATTCGGCGGGCCGCGAATGTACGCGCTGCAGTCTAAGGAGTTCACAGCGCGATTGCGTTGGTTCGACCCACTGACGATTTTGCGGCAGGCGACCTCAGTCAATGGCGAGTTGCTCGCGCTCAGCGGACCGCGCAATCCCTATGCAGGCGCTGCGCTCGGCGTTCTCGAGCCCGGTGCTTGGGGAGACTTGCTCGTTGTCGAGGGTAATCCACTCGTTGATATTGGACTGCTTGAGGATCCCGACAAAAACCTTCGGGTGATCGTCAAAGGCGGCGTGGTCTACAAGAACACGCTGGCGCCCTAGCAACTTGGGTCTGAGACCCGCGCTGAAGCATCAGCCCGGATTACTTACTAGTGGCACCGTCTCGTGAACCCAGTTTCCGCTGTCGCGGCGCGCAGGGCTCGGAATCGCCATGGCGACATCGCCCATCTTGGCGCGCAGCGCTTTGACGTCGATTTTCCAGCCGAGCGCGTCCCATTTCTTCAGCCAGTCTCGATAATGCGCGATGGCGGTGTCTCCGGGCACCAGCACTTCGCGGGTGTTGCTATCCGGCGTGCGAATCGGGTTGAGGTTCTCGACGATGACCATGTCCTCTTGCACCACTTTGCGGGTGATATCGGCCATGCGTCCCTCGTGCGCGTCCTCAAGGAGCCAGTTACGCATGCTTACGAGATAAACCCGCGTATGCGACTCATCCACTGGCGCCTCGAACATGTACTGGTGGAACGAATTGGTGGCCGTCAGATCGATGTAGGTGACGAGTTGGTTCGGGCCTTGGTGCCATGACCCCGCCGCGCCGATTCTTGGACCCTGACGGACATTGGCCAGCGCCGTGTCCTCGCTCTTCGTCCCGCCGAACTTGATGTAGTGCTTGCTGCCCCAAGGAATTTCCTCCATCGGCAGCGCCGTACGTTGCTGTTCGGGCGACAACGAGGGTTGCCCTTGCGCCGCGTGGACGAATTGGTTGTGTATCGGGTCGAGTCCGTTTTCGATCGAGCGCTCGTAGTAGGCGTTGACGTCGAACACGAAGGTTTGGGCACGCCACTCGGGCGTGCCGAATTCATCGATGGCGTACAACGGCGGCCGTTCCGTCTCCGGCAGATCGCCAAGGAAGGCGAAGACGATGCCGTACTTCTCGAGTACCGGGTAGCTGTCGACCTTGGCGCGTGCCGGTAGCTGCGCCCCCTCGCCGAGTGAGGGGATGCGCTTGCAGCCGCCGTCGCCACCGAATTCCCAGCCGTGGTAGGGGCAGGCCACATGGTCACCGCGGACTTTGCCGAGGCCGAGCGCTCCGCCACGGTGCACACAGGTGTCCGACAGGACTTTCGCTGCGCCCGCGGTATCGCGGAAGATCACAAAAGGGAGACACAGAACGGTGACGCGCAGAGGCTTTTCCTGCGTGACTTCCGTGCTGAGCGCCATCGGGTACCAGAAATTGATATACATGGCCCGAGCATACTGCGCCCGGTCGGCGAGGTCCTACGGGGCTTTCGCCGCGTGTTCGCGCTGAGGCCACGGACGTAGCCCGACTGCACCGAAGCCGAAGTCGATCTCGAACAGCCGATCAAAGGTTACGCCCCGTCCGAGGCAGTGCAGCACCCGCAACGGACCTTGGTGGGCCACGACGACGAGGTGGGTTTCGGCATCATGGATTTGCTCGAGCCGACGCTCGCTGCAAAACGCGGCAACGCGCCGCCACAACTGACTCAGCGACTCGCCATTACCCGGCGCGACATTCCATAGGTCGGCGCCCCAGCGATCAATGTCTTCGCGTGCAATGTCGTCCCAGGCGCGTCCTTCCCAGTGGCCGAAGTCGAGTTCGAGCAACCGGGCATCCTCGGTGCAGGGTGCGTTCCAGGCCGTTGCAATCGCGGACGCAAGGCGCACACAACGATCGGCCGGGCTCGTGAGTACGGCATCGATCTGCGGCAGTCGATCGAGGACTGCCTGAATATCCTCGGTTGCCGTCGCCGCAAGCGGCAACTCGCTGCGACCGTAACAGATGCCCGGCGCCACAGCAGGGCGGGTGTGTCGGATCAGGTGTACCACGCGGCGAGCATTCCTAGAAAAAGCCCGAGTTCAGCGAGCTGTTGGGCGGCCCCGAGACAATCGCCCGTGTACCCCTGCAAATTGCGTTGCAGCACGCCGTGCCACCACTTGATCAACAGCGCTGCCGGCACGATCCCAACGAGTAGTGCCGGCTCAAGCACGGCGCCGATTGCCAGCACGACCGCCGTAGTGGCTGCTGCGACCCAGAGGCCCGCTCGGCTGAGATTGCGCGACAAGGGTTTGGCTTTTGACTCATCTTCCCGGACGTAGGGCAGGCACCACATCAGGATGACGGCGGCAAATCGGCTACTGGCATGGCCTGCGACCAGCAACACGCACGCCGTCGCGACCGGTAATGCTGACAACACCGCCACACGCAGACTAATGCCGAGGATGAGTGCAAGCGTGCCGTACGTGCCAATGCGCGAGTCGCGCATGATCTCGAGAATGCGCTGCTGTCCGTATCCGCCACCGAGTCCGTCCGTTGCATCGGCAAGGCCATCTTCATGAAAAGCGCCGGTCAACCAGATGGACGCGGCGACAGCAATGATTGCGGCGACTACCGGTGGCCAAAGAAATGATGCCAGCAGCAGTACGGTTGCCGAGACTACGCCGACGAGCACGCCAACCGCAGGAAAATACCGTGAGGCATCATCGAGCAGTTGCTGTGAGTGACCCACCGATGCCGGCACGGGCAGTCGAGTGAAGTACTGCACGGCTGCGAAGAACGAGCGGAGTTGATCGTTCATTCACTATGACTCTGACTGGCGGTGCTCACGCCCGCGTTACTGAAGGTGGCCATGCCCTGAAAGAGTGCCACACTGCTGCGCAACAAAGGTAAGGCGAGCAACGCGCCGCTGCCTTCGCCAAGGCGCAGACCGAGCGACAGTAGTGGTTCGATCCGCAAATGATCGAGCAGCAAACGATGTGCGGGTTCTGCCGAGCAGTGGCTGACAATGCAGCGGTCGAGCGTACCGGGGTACAGGCGTTCGGCGAGCAAGGCTGCGACTGTTACGGCGAAACCATCGATCAACGCCACAGCTTTAGAGGCTGCAACCGTACTGATGGCGGACGCGAGCGCGGCGATTTCAAAGCCGCCGTATCGCTGCATCAGGGTCAGCGTGTGGGTCGGCTCATCACCGTGACGCATAGCGTCAGTGTGCCGCTCGCGCACGCGCTCGAGCATCGCGAGCTTGCGCGAGACTCCTGCTGGGTCGAGTCCGGTGCCCGGCCCCACACAGGCGGCAAGCGGCAGACCCGTCACTTCAGACATCAGCAGCGAGCTGATCGCCGTGTTGCCGATACCCATCTCACCGAAGAGGACGACACGGCACCCGGCGTCTAGGGCTTGTTGCGATGCCTCGCGACCCGCCGTCAGAGCGCGTTGTAGCTGCTCCGTGCTCATCGCGTCGGCACGCAGGATGCTGGCGGTGCCGCGCGCGACTTTGGCCTGCATCAACTGCGGATGCGCATCAAAGTCGGCATCGACGCCCACATCGATGATGCGCAGCGAGCAACCCGTTTGGGCAGACAGTACGTTCGCCGCTGCGCCACCGCGCAGGAAGTTGAGCACCATCTGCGCCGTCACCGCGCGGGGGTAGGCGCTGACGCCGTCATTGGCGAGACCATGGTCAGCCGCGAACAGCAGCAGGCAAGCGGGATCGAGCGCTGGTTGTAATGTTTCTTGGATCTCGCAGATTTCGGCTGCGAGATCCTCCAGTCGACCGAGCGATCCCTGGGGCTTGGTCAATTGATCGAGCCGCTGGTAGGCAGCGCGGCGCCAAGACCCCTCCATGGACGGTGGGGCGCTCACTGCGCAGCGTACCGCAAGGCCAAGTGCCACTCGCGGCCCGGCTGCGCATAGAAACTCGCCGATTCATAGCGGCGATCAAGCGCATTATCGAGGCGGGCTTGTACGCGCAGCGCCGAGCTCACTGCCCACTCCGCGCGCAGATCGAGCAGGAACCATGGATTCAGCACACGCGTGTTGGCGAGGTTATCGTAGCGCCGGCCCTGGTACTGCGTCCGCGCGCCCAGCGTCACCGTGCCCAGGCTGCGCTCTAGATCAAGGCGCGCTACCTGCTTGGCGCGCCGGGGCAGCAACTTGCCTCGGTTGCTGCCCGGTGACTCGTTGCGAGGCGTTAGCCACTCCGCTGAGCCGTTGAGGTGCCATGCTCCGAGCGTTGTTGCGCCGGTCAACTCGAGGCCTCGGATACGTGTCTCATCGACATTGACCGGTGAGAAGTTGGCATCGAAGCCGATCAGATCGTCAATGCGATTTTCGTAAGCAGTGATGCCGAAGGACATCGTGTTGTCGATCCAACGCAGCGACGTTTCGACGCTGGTGGAATTCTCCGGTTTTAACGCCGCATTGCTGAACCCCGGAAAGTACAATTCATTGAAGCTCGGCGCCTTGAAGCCACTGCCTGCGGTAGCGGTCAGATGCCAGCCAGGCTGGAACTTCCAGCCCCAGCCAATCGAAGCGGTGCGTTTACCGCCATAGCGCTGGTTGTCGTCGTAGCGCAGCCCCGCTTGCACCGTGTGTGTGCCGAGAGTTTGCTGCAGTTCGGTAAACACTCCGAGGTTGCGGCGCGAGGTTTCGGTATAGACGGTCGTGCTCGACACAGAGTCGCGAAGGTAGTCCGCGCCAATGATGGCAGAGAGCGTAGAAGTGATGGGTTGGTCGGCTTGCACTGACGCCGAATCGCGCGCGGTGTCGAAGCGTGAAACGAAGCGACTACCCGAGAAGTTCCGGCTCTCATCAATTGTGCGTCCTGCTTGCACCGTGACCCTATGCGTTTCGTCGCGTTGCAGGGCGAGCGATGCACCCACTCCGCCCTGACGGATTTTCGAGGAATTCTGAAACGAACCATCGAACTCGACGCGTCCGGTGGTCAGCGAGGCGAAGCCCTCGAGCATCGAGCGTGCACCCACCTCGAAACCGCCACGCGCGGTGATCGAAGTGTTGCGATAGCCGTCATCATCCGGCTCGTCAGTGAAGCATCCGGCAAAGATCGGCGCACCGAAGCCACGACAGGAGTTGGTGCCATCTGACTCGAGTGACGAGACGCCGAACTGCCAAAATCCCCGCACGGTGCTGGCGCCTGCGTTGATGGCGAGGTTGCGTGTCTGCGCGGAACCGTAGCCCGCAAGCGCATCCCAGCGAATCGAACTCGAGTCGGGCGCGCGGCGCGTGAATATCTGCACCACGCCGCCGACGGCATCGGCGCCGTAGAGCGATGAGCGCGGACCGCGTACGACCTCCACGCGCTCGATCAGTTCGAGCGGCAGATCCTGCACGGCGGCCGTGCCTAGTGTCGTTGAACTCCAACGCAGCCCGTTGACCAGAACGAGGTTATGGTCTGCTTCGGCGCCGCGAATGAATAGCGAACTCGCCTTGCCGATGCCACCGTTATTGGCCACGACCACGCCGGGCAGGTCGGCGAGCAGTTGGGCGAATGTCGCGTACTGCCGGGTTTCGATCGTGCTGCGATCCATCAAGCTTGCCGAGGCCAGGGTGTCGACCAGACGCTCCGGTCGGCGGCTTGCCGTCACGATGACTTCCTCCAGCGCGTTGACCGGTTGCGCGGCGATGGTTCGAGCCGAGTAGCCGATGCCTGGTGCAAGTGCGACGCTGATTGCGCCGATAGCTGAGTAAACGGCCCGAGCGGCCCGCGGTAGATGAGTCATTTCTGTCTCCCCGAGGACGCTCTCCCGCGCCTCGACAACGTGGTCCACCGGGGAGCGAGGGTTTTGAGAAACAAGCAGACCCGGCTTGGGGTCGACCCGTTCCTGTCTGCCCACCGCAGCCCGGGATGTCGTCGAGGCCGGTCTCCGGACTCATGGGTTCGGCTTGATTGACAAGCTCCGACATCGATCGCCTTCCCGCAATCTGGCCTTGCGCCGGATTGCAGTGGCGGGTTGATCGATATCACCCATTTACCGTTGCGGGGGCAGCGCCGGAATGGAACCTCGAAGGATCGCACCGGCTTCCCGTTTCACTCCGTCATCCGCAAGACGTACCTGCGGACACGGAACACCTCGACGGCCGCACAATGCACCCGGCGTTGCGGTTTTGCAAATGCATCGGGAGCCCGCGTCCATAACTGCGAAGGGCGGGTGTAGAGTGCTGGCATGAGCGTCGTGGCGTTGCGAGCAGATCGGGTGCTGCTGGCCGAGGGGTTTGTGCCGGCCATGAACGTGCTCGTCGAAAACGGGCGCGTGACTGATGTCTGCGCCGACGCACAACGGCCACACGCTGTTGCCGTACGACGAATCGAGGGCGATCTCGTACCAGGGTTCATCGACTTGCAGGTCAACGGCGGCGACGGAGTGCTGTTCAACGACCGGCCGGATCTCGAGGGTGTACGCCGCATCGCTGCGGCACACCGACGTTTGGGTACGACAGGCCTGCTGCCGACGGTGATCAGCGATGAGCTCGATGTGGTGGCCGAAGCGATTCGTGCCACGGACGCTGCGATCGAGGCAGGTGTCCCGGGAGTACTCGGTCGTCATATCGAAGGACCCTTCATCAACGTCGCAAAGCGGGGCATACACGCCGCCGCAAAGATTCGGACTTTGGATGATCGAGCTCTGGAGCTGCTCTGCTCGGCACGGTTCGGTCGGACGCTTGTTACGCTCGCACCGGAGCAGGTGCCGTCGGGGGCGATTCGTGAACTCGTGCGCCGCGGCGTCATCGTGGCGGCCGGGCACACTTTGGCGACTTATGCCCAACTCGAGACTGCGCGGCAGGAGGGGCTCTGCGGGTTTACGCATGTTTTCAACGCAATGTCGCCCCTTGGCAGTCGTGAGCCCGGTGCGGTCGGTGCCGCAGCGGACTTCGATGAGTGCTGGGCGAGCGTGATCGCCGATGGAGAGCACGTGCATGGCGCTTCGCTGCGCTGGATGCAGAAGGCCAAGGGAGTTCAACGACTCGCCTTGGTGAGTGACGCAATGCCACCGGTCGGCACCGCCGCGCACTCATTTACCTTGCAGGGAAGCGAGATCACCGTGTCGGATGGTCGCTGCACAGACTCTGACGGCACACTCGCTGGGTCAATGCTTGATATGGCTTCGGCTGTGCGGCGTGCGATGGGGTTGATGCGCATCGATCAAGCCATCGCCGTGCGTATGGCGACCTCGACACCGGCCACCGTGCTTGGCCTTGAGCACGAGCGCGGGCAGATCGCCGCAGGTTATCGCGCAGATTTGGTGTGGTTGTCGCCCGAGGGTGCCGTAAGAGAGGTTTGGGTAGCAGGTGAGACCGGTTGACCGGGTGGTAGTCCGCGAGTGCGCGCGAGATGAATGGCACCGTTCAAGGCGTCGCCGAGCGGCTCACGCAAGCGACTTCGCACGCTGACCGACAACCACTCGCGAAGGCGAGGCGCGAGTCCGCCCATGAGGCAACACTGCGGAACGCCGCGCTCGAACAGCGTGTTGATCAAGCGATCAATGCGCTGCGCCGATTCCTGCACAATCGGCTCGGCCACGGTGTCGCCACGTGCGGCATGATCCATCACCATGGGGGCAAAGGCCGCAAAGGCGGTGGCGTTGGCCGTGTCCATCCAAGCAATGATCTCGGCTGCCGAATCTGAGAAATACGCTAGCAGTTCATGCGTCATCGCCGAGTGGGCGATTCGTCCATCCCGTGCCCACAGGCAACGACGAATGGCTTGCAAGCCCAGATCCGCGCCACTGCCCTCGTCCGAGATCGGAAACCCATATCCACCGACCACGATGGTTTCGCCGCTCACGCGGCCAAAGCCGATGCTGCCCGTCCCCACGATGACGATGCCGCCGTCGGCGCCATCGTGTGCGCCGATGCAGGCGATCGCGGCGTCGCTGGCGAAAGCGATGGTCTCGAACGGGAACGGATGTGAGCGCAGGCTGTGCAGCACGCCGCGTCGATTGAGGCCTGCGATGCCGAGACCTGCTTGAATGCCGCGTACGGCGGCCTCATCAAGACCAGCCGAGCTCGTAGCGTTCTGCCAGGCGGCATTGATTTCGCGGAACGCGGCATCGAGACCCACGCGGGTGTTGGCGGGTCCCGCTTCGCCGGTGCCGATGAGCTGGCCGTGCTGATCGACGAGGCGCGCCCGCGTGTGCGTGCCACCCGCATCAATTCCCAGAAAAAAGGCCATGGCGAAAATGGTAGGCTCGACCTTGCGTTGTGGCAATGGGCCTTTCCGCAGTGACGCGAGCCTCCATCGTGGCGACCGAACATCTCGATCCTCGCTCCATCGATCTCGATCTACGTACGTCGATGGATGTCGCCGCCTTGCTCATTGACTCGCAACGCGAGGCCGTTGCCTCATTGTCGTCGTGCATCGCACCCCTCGCAGCCGCGATCGATGCTGCAGTCGAGCGACTGCGCGCGACCGAGGGGCGCTTGATCTACGTGGGAGCGGGCACCTCCGGTCGACTTGCCGTACAGGATGGCGTGGAATTGTGGCCCACGTATAGCTGGCCGATGGAGCGGCTCGGATTTGTTCTCGCGGGCGGGCTCGACGCGATGGTCGCGAGCGTTGAGGGTGCCGAGGACGATGTCTCCGCGGCGCAGGCCGCGATGCATGCCTTACAGCCGGATCAGCACGACGTGGTGATCGGCGTCGCGGCCAGCGGTTCTACACCCTTCACGGTGGAAGCCCTCCGGGTGGCCCGCGCGTCGCGGGCGCTCGCCGTCGGGCTCAGCAGCAACGAGGCCGCGCCGTTGCTGCTGAGCGTTGATCACGCGATTTGTCTGCGTTCGGGACCGGAGATCGTTGCAGGCTCTACGCGGCTGGCCGCCGGCACCTTGCAGAAAATTGCCCTCAATACGCTGTCAACCGGAATCATGGTTCGGCTGGGTCGCGTCTATGGCGGCTGGATGGTCAGCATGCGCAGCTCCAATCAAAAGCTACGGCGGCGTGCCGCAGCGATGATTGCCGGCCTCTGCGGGGTGTCGGCGCAGATGGGGCTGCAGGCCGTAGAGCGCGCCGAGGGGGATGTACGGCTGGCGAGTCTGCTGGCCTTGGGAGCGGACGAGGTGGCAGCCCGCGATGCGCTGCGTGCCACCGACGGCAATCTTCGCGAGGCCTTTGCGCGGCTGCGGCACGATGGGCTTTTGAGCCGCGACTTTCGAGTATGATTCGCTGGCCCGAATGACATAGATGAGGTTGCCATGTCCTTGACGATCGGTGTTCCGCGCGAAATCTTTGCCGGCGAGAAGCGTGTCGCCACGGTCCCCGAAGTCGTCGAAAAACTCATCAAGCTCGGGTTCAAGGTCGTTGTCGAAAGTGGCGCCGGCGAGGCCGCCAACTTCAACGACGAGGCTTATCGCGGCGCAGGCGCCACGGTGGTGCCAGCGGATGGTGAGGTGTGGTCGGCCGCCGACATGATTTTCAAGGTGCGCGCGCCGGCGGCGAGCGAGGTCGCGCTGCTTAAGCCCGGTACCACCGTCATCAGTTTCGTGTGGCCCGCGCAAAACCCGGAACTGATGCAGCAGTTGGCCGATCGCAAGCTCACCGTGCTGGCTATGGATAGCGTGCCGCGTATCTCGCGTGCACAGAAGATGGACGCGCTGTCATCAATGGCCAACATCGCCGGCTATCGCGCCGTCATCGAAGCTGCGCATCACTTCGGTCGGTTCTTCACCGGACAGATCACCGCTGCCGGCAAGGTGCCGCCGGCCAAAGTATTCGTGATTGGCGCCGGCGTGGCGGGCCTTGCCGCACTCGGTGCAGCCGTAGGGCTTGGCGCGATCGTGCGTGCCAACGATACGCGACCCGAAGTGGCCGATCAGGTTAAGTCGATGGGTGCCGAGTTCGTGCCGGTCGATTACCAGGAAGAGGGCACCGGCGTAGGTGGTTACGCCAAAGTGATGAGCGAGGGCTTCCAGAAAGCGCAGCGCGAGACGTTTGCGAAGCAGGCCAAGGATGTCGACATCATCATCACCACGGCGCTCATTCCGGGGAAGCCCGCGCCGAAACTGATCACCGAAGACATGCTGCGCACCATGCGTCCAGGCAGCGTCATTGTGGATCTGGCGGCCGAGCAGGGTGGCAACTGCGAGTGGACCGTCCCCGGGCAGGTGGTGGTTCGCGAGGGCGTCACCGTCATCGGCTACACGGATTTGCCGAGCCGCCTGGCCAAGCAGGCTTCGACTCTCTACGCCACGAACCTGCTGCGTCTCACCGAAGAACTATGCAAAACCAAGGATGGGCGCATAGACGTCAATTTCGAAGATGAGGTCATCCGCGGGGCCACTGTCGTCAAAGAGGGGGCTGTCACGTGGCCGCCACCACCGCCCAAATTGTCGGCAGCACCGCCGCAGGCCAAGCCCGCCGCCGCTACGCCCGTTGTGTCCCCTGCGGCCACCAAGAAAAGCTCGCATGGTCATGGCCCATCGAGTGAACCGGCATCGGCCAAGAGCCTTGCGATCACTTTCGGTGTGGGAGCTCTGCTCTTTTGGCTGATCGGCGCTTACGCGCCGGCGTCGTTCCTCGCGCACTTTACGGTGTTCGTGCTCGCTTGCTTCATCGGCTACATGGTGGTGTGGAACGTGACGCCGTCACTGCACACGCCGCTGATGAGTGTGACCAACGCGATCTCCAGCATCATCGCGGTGGGCGCACTCATTCAGGTCATGCCACCTGTCGATAGCGCAACCAGCGATCGTCCGGATCAGCTGATCCTCGCCCTTGCGGTAGTGGCGATTACGCTCACGGCAATTAACATGTTCGGTGGCTTCGCTGTCACCCGTCGCATGCTTGCGATGTTTCGGAAATAAGGAGTCAGCGACGTGTCCGAAAGTCTCGCCACGGTTGCCTACATCGGCGCAGCCATTCTGTTCATCCTGAGTCTCGGCGGTCTCTCCAATCCGGAGACCTCACGTCGCGGCAACTTCTACGGCATCGTCGGCATGACCATCGCCGTGCTCGCCACGGTGCTAGGCCCGCGGGTCACGGCAGCAGGTGTGCCGTGGATCATCGGTGCACTCGCGGTCGGTGGTGGCATCGGCCTCTACGCTGCGCGTAAGGTGCAGATGACTCAGATGCCTGAGCTTGTCGCGTTGATGCACAGTCTCGTGGGTCTGGCAGCCTGCCTCGTGGGCTTTGCGAGTTACGTCGATACCTCAATTCAATTCGAGGGCGCCGAGAAGGCCATCCACGAAGTGGAGATCTACATCGGCATTCTGATCGGTGCCGTGACGTTCTCCGGCTCGATTATTGCCTTCGGTAAACTCTCCGGAAAAATAGGCGGAAAACCGCTGCTGTTGCCAGGGCGGCATTGGCTCAATCTACTGGCCTTGCTGGTCGTGATCTGGTTTGGCTATCTGTTTTTGCAGGCGCATGATCCGGCAGCCGGCATGACGCCGTTGATCGTAATGACGGTGATCGCACTGCTCTTTGGCATCCACATGGTGATGGCCATCGGTGGTGCGGACATGCCTGTGGTCGTGTCGATGCTCAACAGCTACTCCGGTTGGGCCGCCGCGGCCACGGGGTTCATGCTTGCCAACGACCTGCTGATCGTGACCGGCGCATTGGTGGGTTCGTCGGGCGCGATCCTCTCGTACATCATGTGCCGCGCCATGAACCGCAATTTCATCAGTGTCATTGCGGGTGGTTTCGGCACGGGTGGTGGTGCCGCGCCTGCGGCTGCGGGCGGCGCTCAGCCGGCGGGCGAAGTTGTCGCCGTCAGCGCGGCCGAGACTGCCGACATGCTGCGCTCGGCCAAAAACGTCATCATCATCCCAGGCTATGGCATGGCCGTGGCGCAGGCGCAGCACACGGTCTATGAAATCACCAAGATGCTGCGCGAAAAAGGCGTCAACGTCCGTTTCGGGATCCACCCCGTGGCGGGTCGTATGCCTGGGCACATGAACGTGCTGCTCGCCGAAGCCAAAGTACCTTACGACATCGTGCTCGAGATGGACGAAATCAACGACGATTTCTCCGACACCGATGTGTCGATCGTCATTGGCGCCAACGACATCGTGAACCCTGCCGCCGAGGATGACCCGACCAGCCCGATCGCCGGCATGCCGGTGTTACAGGTCTGGAAGTCAAAAACCTCCATCGTCATGAAACGCTCCATGGCCTCGGGCTACGCTGGGGTCGACAACCCGCTGTTCTTCAAAGAGAACAACCGGATGCTGTTCGGTGATGCCAAAAAGATGCTCGACGAAGTGCTAGGAGCACTGAAGGCGTGAGACTTGCCGGGCGAGTCGCTCTTGTTACCGGAAGCAGTTCCGGAATAGGCCGGGGCGTCGCGTTGGCTTACGCCCGCGAGGGCGCTGATGTCATCGTCAATCATCCGACGGTGGGCGAGGCTGCGGCGGCTGAGGAAGTGGCGCGCGGGATTCGTGAAGCGGGGCGCCGCGCACTCGTGGTTCGCGCCGATGTGAGCCAAGAGCCCGATGTCGAACGCTTGGTGGCTGCGGCCCGTGAAGCGCTCGGTCAGATCGACATACTGGTGAACAATGCCGGCATTGCTGCTGCCGCACCGGTTCACGAGATGTCCGTCGAGACTTGGGATCGAGTGCTTGGGGTGCATCTGCGTGGCACGTTCTTGATGACCCGAGCCGTCCTAGGCGAGATGTATGCGCGCAACTCGGGCCGCATCATCAACACGGCTTCGCAACTCGCGTACAAGGGCGCAGCCGGCTTCAGCGCTTACACAGCCGCCAAGGGTGCGATCATTTCTTTTACTCGTAGCACGGCCTTGGAGATCGGCGCACGCAATATCACGATCAACTGCATCGCGCCGGGCGCAACCTTGACGCCGATTCTCGACGATGTGCCGGCTGATACGCTCGAGGCTATCCGCCTGGCCATACCGCTCGGGCGCATCGCGGAGGTGGCGGATATCGTTCCCGCGTACGTGTTCCTTGCAGGCGACGACGCGCGGCACTTCCAAGGGCAGTGCCTCAGTCCGAACGGCGGCGACGTTTTTCTTTAATCGTTTGAGTTTAGCTCAGCCCTTGGCCGCGAGCACGGTGGTTTCGCGATCGGCTGACAGCCCCGCCTTGAGTTCCTGTTGCTCCTTGGCCGGGCGTTGCAGATGCCACGCCAGCGTGTCGCGCGCGGTGGAATCGAGTGGGCGGATCGTGAGGCCTGCGCGACGCGCGCGGTCGGTACGGGTTGCAGCGAAACCCGCGCCGTCGCCGACCGGCGGAACCCATACCGGCATGTCAGACCACGGTGCGACGTTTTGCTGCTGCAAAAACTCGGCTGAGCGCCAGATCGGCTTGGCCGGTTGCACCGGTTTTCCGAATGTTGAGGCTGCCGCAATCGAGGCATCGATCAGACGACCCATGGTGAATTGCCCGGGTGCGGAGACTACATTGAACGTGCCCGACAGCTGCTGCTCGAGGGTATGTATGGCAAACATGGCCAGATCGCGTCCATCGATCACTTGGATGGGGTCTGAGGGGTTGCCCGGCGCCAGCATGTCACCACCACGGGCGGCGCGAGCGGGCCAGTACGTGAACCGATCCGTGTTGTCCTCAGGTCCGACGATCAAACCGGGTCGCAGCACGATCGTTCTCGCCGCGCCGAAGCTGCGTTCCGCGGCGACTTCGCATGCGGCCTTGAGCGGCCCGTAGGTCGATCCGTCTACGGCTTCGGTAGAAGGATCCTCAAGCGGTGCGACCGGTGACTGCTCATCGTTGGGCGTCGCGAGACTTGCATAGGCCGAAATCGACGACACAAATAGATAACGGTTTGCCCGGGCTTTGAGCAGCTCGCCGGTCAGCGTCACGTGGCGCGGTACATATCCCGAGTTGTCGATGACCGCATCCCAAGAGCGATTGGCCAGTCCCTCGAGTTGCCCGTTACGATCCCCGAGAATTCGCTCGATCTGCGGCAGGCGATCAGTTTTGGTACGTCCACGATTGAAGAACGTCAGCGAATGACCGCGCGCCAGAGCGTATTCGGCCATGTGCAGGCCGATGAAGCGGGTGCCTCCGAGGATAAGCAAGCGCAGCGGTTTTTTCGCTTTGGTGCTGCCGGCCCAGCTTGATTGCGCGGTGAAGCTGAGTGCGGCGGTAGCGGCCAAGAAGGCTCTTCGTTTCATTGGGAATCATCCTTCCATTGGTTTGGCTTTTGGGGTGTGGCGGCACCGCTGGTAAACCAACCGACGATGCGCGGCAACCTTTCGACATAACGCTCTTCGACGAGTTCCACATCGACTGCGAAACCCGCCTGTTCAATGAGTGTACGAATCGGTCGATCCAAGTGGCAGCCTCCACCCACGCGCTTCTGCAGCGGCGTCAATCGATGTTGCCACGCTGCAATACGCGGATCGGGCGCTCGGCCGTGCTCGAGGAACAAAAAACGGCCGTCAGGATGCAGTATGCGACGAATCTCAGCCAGAGCGAGGTCGGCTTGCGCGATCGAGCAAAGCGTGAACGTGCTGATGACAGTATCGAAACTATCGCTGGAAAACGGCAGGCGTTCGGCGGATAGCGCATGAGTGATTACATCGCGACCGCTGTCGGCAATGTGTCGCCGAGCGCGTTGCGACAGCATCGCGTCGGGCTCAACAATATCGATGCGACGCACGTCCGAGGGGTAGTAAGGCAGATTCGCTCCGGTGCCGAAGCCGATCTCCAATATGCGACCTCGTGCGCCGCCAACGACTGGAGCACGATGGCGGCCTAGCCTTGGATCGTGCATCGCCGCTTCGAGCAGTCGCGGCAGGACGTGTCTGGCGTAGAAACCCATGAGGGTATTCTATGACGTGGCGACCGCCGTGCGTGCTGCTTGAGCGATGGCCGCACTGCCTGCGCTCGGCATGTAGAGGTATTCGCCGCCCAACCAGCGCGCGAGCTTTTGACCCGCCCCGTGGCTCACGAAGCTGCGCTGCGTATCGATCAACAAGGTTTTTAAGCCTTGAGCAGCAACTGTGGCGGCAATGCGCTGCAGTTCGTCATCGACCCCGGCGCGCTCGGTGCGTAGCCCGACATTCGCGCGTCCGTCAGTCAGCATTACGAGCACGATGTTGCAGTAGCCCTTGCGTTTGGCCTGCTCGGCCACTTCGAGCGTCAGCAGCAGCGTTGCGGCGAGCGGCGTGCCACCACCGGTTGGAATTTGATCAACCGCGCGGCGTAACAATTCCACGCTGCTGGTGGGTGGCAGCAACAGTTCCGCCGATTGCGCGCGGAAGGACATCAAGGCCACCTTGTCGCGGTTCACATAGGCTTGCGCCAGCAGCGAGTGCACCGCGCCCTTAGCCTGTCGCATCCGATTCAGCGCCATGCTGCCGCTTGCGTCTACGGCAAATATGAACAAGGCGCCCGCCTTGCTCTTGTAGCGTTTGATGCGAATGTCGTCGGTACGCAGCGTCAGGTTGCCATGTCGGCGGGTGCGGATCCGTTGCCACGGGGCGGCGGCGCGCAACGTGGCAATCACGTCGATACGTTGACCTTTTAGCGACCCCGGAACACTCGCGACATGACGGCCACGGGTCCCTGCCGTGCTGCCGCGTGATCCTGCGCGGCTACGTCGAGAACGACTGAACGGCATTGCATCAAGGACGGCAGGCAGTTCCGTATCGAGTGCCTCGAGGATTTCTTCGGCCATCTCCAGACTGTCGATCTCGGGTGTGGAGGTATCGGCCCCGTTCGGTTCCGGGCGCTCTTGCGGCGGTGGTGGCGAGTCGGTTGGCGGTGTGTTTTGCTCGGGGTGACGCGTGGCCCGCGGCAACAGCACCAAACGCACGGCGATCTCCACATCCTCGCGTTGCACATGATCACGCAGCGCGAGCGCTGCGCTCGCACGCGCCGCCAAGCTGGCGAAGAGGTCGGCTCTGTGTCCTTGTACGCCGAGTGCGATAGCGGTGGCGCAAAGTTCTTCCTGTTGTGCCGAAGTGATCTCCACTGCATCTAACGAAGCGCGCGCGAGTTCGAGCACGCCGCGCAACATCTCAATCTCATCCTGCCATGCGCGATGGGTGGGGTTGAGATGACGATCAACGATACTGAGGCGCGCCTCACTGCTCGCGGCTTCAGGCATGCGGACGATCAGCCCCATCCGATCGAGCAGATGCGCCCTAGGCTGTCCTTCGGCCGGATCGTAGCTGCCAACCAGTCGAAAGCGGGCAGGGACACGGCGACTGATTCCATCGCGCTCGATGCGCAGCTCTCCTTCCTCAAGCGCTCCCAGCAAGGTATTCGCCGTACCTTCGGTCAACAAATTGCAGGCGTCGACGAGCAGCACGCCGCCATCGGCACGCCCCAGAACACCGGCGCGGATCACGCGCGTACCGTGCTGCAGGGTTGCTTCGAGATCGAGTCCTCCAAGCAGTGCCTCTTGATCGCAGCCGAGTGGCAGCACGACCTGATGGACGCCCGGCAGCAGGTCGGCAAGGCCTTGCATCAACGCGCTTTTGCCGCTGCCCGGTGGGCCGACGAACACACAGCCGCGCAACCGGGGCTCCAGCGCCAGCATGAGCAGGGCGAGCCGCGGCGTATCCATCGCGACCAGCGCAGGCAGAGGCAGTCGGTTGAGGATCAGGCGAGCGCCTCGGCGAGCACCCGTCGCACTCGCTCATCATCGGCCGCAGGTTCCAGCGGGTCCTTACGTAACCGGTGTGCGAGAGCGAGCGGCGCCACACGCTTGACGTGTTCCGGTAATGCGGCGGGCGCACCCTCGTAGGCGGCCAGCGCCAACGCGGCGCGGGTGATGGCGAGTTCGCCGCGGTGCCCATCGATTGCCAGCAGATCGCACAGTCGCGCGGCCAGCAGCAACGCCTCATGCGACACCTCAACCTGCGGGCGTCGGGCAATCGCTGCGGCCAGCGTGCGGCGTAGCTTGGCTTGTGCATTCGCGTAACGCTTGCCGAACGCGATCGGATCGGTCTCGAAGGCGAGTCGTCGTCGTACGATCTCGACGCGTTGCGTGACATCGGCGACGGTGCGAATACGAGCGTGCAAGCCAAACCGATCGAGCAGTTGGGGTCGCAGGTCGCCCTCTTCGGGGTTGCCTGAACCGACGAGCACGAAGCGCGCAGGGTGACGGATGCTCAGGCCCTCGCGTTCGACGACGTTCACGCCGCTCGCAGCAACATCGAGCAGCAAGTCGACGAGATGATCCTCGAGCAGGTTGACTTCGTCGATGTAGAGAAATCCGCGGTGTGCTGCAGCGAGCAGTCCTGGCGAGAAGGCTTGTACGCCATCAATGAGTGCGCGCTCGATGTCGACCGAACCGACCACACGATCCTCGGTAGCACCGAGCGGTAAATCAACCACGGGCACCGGGCGGCGAGTTGCCTTCAGCACTGAAGACTTGCCGCTGCAGTGCAAGCACTCGGCTGCGGGTGCGACGGGATCGCAGTTGTAGGGGCACCCCGCCACTACCGATGTCATGGGCAGCAGCTGGGCCAGGGCGCGTACGGCGGTGCTCTTCGCGGTGCCGCGGTGACCTGTCACCAAGACGCCACCGATCGAGGGGTCGATGACGCTCAGCAGGATCGCGAGCTTCAACTCTTCCTGACCGACGATCGCTACGAAGGGAAAACTCTGTTGCACATGACCTCCTCAACCTCGATGTGTCAACATAACAAGACAGTCGCGGGTGTCAATCGGGGTGGGGTATGAGAACGATTACCTTTATCGTGGGCATTGAGCGGTTCAATGCCGGTGTTTGGACCGAGGTCGAGCGGCGGCTCGCCGAAGCCGGTGTTGCCGTACGCCTCAAGCGCTATCACGACGCACACGTCGATCAGCACGATGCGCAACTGGCTGCGGACCTCAAGTCTTCAGATGTTGTGTTCATGAGTCTCATCAACATGCGACCGCAGGCGGACTGGATCGCGGCGCAGCTCGCAGGCTCAAGGGCTGCTGCTGTGTTTGCCTACGAAAGCATGCCCGAGGTGATGCAGCTGACCAAAGTCGGTGAGCATCGTTTCAAGGAAAAGAAGGGCGAGGCACCGAAGCCCGTGCAGTTCCTGATGCGTCTGATCACCCGCGGTCGCGACGAGGATGCACTCTACGCCTACACGAAGCTCGTCAAGATCGCCTCGAAGATGTTGCCGCTAATTCCTGAGAAGCTGGCAGGCTTTCGGACTTGGCTCGGCGTCAACCTGTATTGGAATCAGCCCGACGCGCAGAACATCACCGAGATGGTCAAACTCATCGTTCGCGACACGTTCGCAGAGAGCATTGCCATCGCACCGGTCAGCATCATTCCGACCATGGGGTGTTGGGATCCGGCAAGCGGCGCGATGTTCGCCGATGCGAATGCCTATATGAAATGGGCCACTCGCCAAGGCCGATACCGCAAAGGTCAGCCGCTCGTCGCCGTTCTCGGTATGCGCAAGCACGTGGTGCAGCGGCTAGGGTATCTGCAGGAGCTCATCCAAGGCATCGAAGCGCGTGGGCTCGCCGTGCTGCCGGTGTTCGTGTCAGGTATCGAGGCGCATGTGGCGGTACGCGAGTGGCTGGTGCATCAGCCGATCGACGCGTTCATATCGACCATGGGATTTTCCATCGTCGGCGGTCCGGCCTCATCGACCAAGCCCGGTCAGTACCACGAGACGGCGGCCGATCTACTGGCCAAACTCGATGTTCCCTATGTCATTGCGCAACCACTCTTGATGCAGGAAGAGCACGAGTGGAAAGCGCGCGGCGTCATTTCGATGCAGTCCGTGGTGATGTACGACCTGCCGGAAATGGATGGCGCCTCCAGCAGCGTGGCGCTCGGTGCGATCAAGGATGGGGAATTGACGGCGGTGCCCGATCGCATCGCGCGTGCCATTGATCAAGTCGAGGGCTGGATTCGACTGCGCCGCAAGCCCGCCGCGCAGAGACGTGTGGCCGTGGTGCTCTACAATTTTCCGCCGGGTCTCGGCAAAGCAGGAACCGCCGCACTCCTCGATGTGCCTGCGTCCGTATCGGCGCTGATCAAGCGCTTGAAGGACGAGGGCTATGTTACGGGCCGTGCGCCGACCGATGTGGCTGAATTCGCGCAGCGGCTCACGGATCTCGAGCGTGGCGAGATGGGTAAAACGCTCTCGCTAAGCGAGTATCGCCAGTTGATGGTCGGTCGCGCAGGCGATCGCATCGAGCGGTTCTGGGGTCAAGCGCCGGGCGATATTGCGCCCGCGGGTCGCGATGGTATGCGACTCAATACATTGGAGTTTGGCAATGTTCTGGTCGGGCTGCAGCCGACGATGGGTGTGCCCGGCGACCCGATGAAGTTGCTGTTCGAACGTAACTTCACGCCGCACCATCAATACGCGGCGTTCTACGCGTGGCTGAAGCAGGGCTGGAAAGCAGATGCCATCATCCATGTCGGCATGCACGGTACAGCCGAGTGGATGCCTGGCCTGCAGGCCGCGTTGACGGCCGATTGCTGGTCGGACGTGTTGTTGGGCGGTCTCCCGCATCTCTATCTCTATCCGCTCAACAATCCTGCAGAAGCGGCCATTGCGCGCCGACGTAGTTACGCCACGATTATCAGTCATGCCATTCCGCCGTATGCGCGTGCAGGCCTCTACAAACAACTAGCCGATGTGCGCGCACGGCTCGCGGACCCGGCTGATGATTTGTCGGCTAGCTTGCCGGAGTTGCCGCGTCGTGCGGACGAATCGGTGGTGGCCTATCGGTTGCGTGTGTCTTCGTGGCTTGAGCAGGTCGAGCAACGTTTGATCGTCGATGGCTTGCATGTGTTCGGTGCTGTGCCCGATCGTCGTCGTGCCACCACGCTTGTCGAGGCGGCGATGGATGTGCCGCGACGCGGCAAGCCCGGGCTTCGTAGCGTGATGAGCGAAGCGGGAATCGATGTACCTGAGGCCAACGCGCTACGCGATGCATTGATCGAACGATGCGTCATGGGCCGAGAGGATCCGGCGGCTGTTTGGCGTGCTACGACGAATGCGCCAGTGCCTGCGGCATTGGTCGAGTTCATCACCGAGGGTCGCGCGATCGTCTCCGGCATGTCGCGTTGTCATGAGGAACTCGATGCGGTAGTCCATGCGCTCGATGGCGGATTCATCCGTCCGGCCTATGGAGCCGACCCGGTGAGAGCGGGCGCAGGCGCCTTGCCCTCGGGGCGTAACATTCATGGCATCGATCCGTGGCGTTTGCCCACCGATCACGCTCTTGAGCGCGGGCGACAGATGGCCGAAGCGCTGTTGGCCAAGCACCGCGCCGAGCATGGCAGCTACCCGCGCACCGTGGCGCAGGCGCTGTGGGCGATGGATACCATCAAGAGCGAGGGCGAGGGGCTGGGTGTGGTGCTTGCTCTGCTTGGTGCTGAGCCTCAGCGTGATGGCCAAGGCAAGATCCACCGTTTTGCCTTGCAGCCCTTGGCGCAACTCGGTCGGCCGCGGATCGATGTACTACTCGATGTGTCGTCGATCTTCCGCGACACCTTCCAAATGAGCCTCGATTTGCTGGATGCGCTGTTTCGCGAGGCAGCCACGGTCGATGAGTCACCGGAGCAGAACTTCGTTCGGGCTCATGCACAGGAAATGCTCGCAGCCGGCCGCACGCTGGAGGAGGCGACTGCACGTATTTTCACGCAGGCGCCGGGGCTCTATGGCACCGGAGTCGACGAGGTCATCGAAGAGAGTCAATGGGAGGACACGGCGCAGTTGGCCGACCTTTACCGACAGCGCAACGGTTACACGGCAGGCGGTGCCCGCAATGGTGCACCTGCGCCGGAGGCGCTGCGCAGCATGCTAGGGAAGGTCGATCATGTATTCCAAGCGATCGATTCGGTCGAGTATGGACTGACCGACATGACTCACTACTACGGTCACAGCGGTGCGATCAAACTCGCCGCCGATCGTGAGCGGGGGGCGCCCGTGTCACTGAGTTACGCCGAGACCTTCACAGGCGAGGTGCGATTGAGTGCCTCGGACGATCTGCTGCGTCTTGAGGCACGTGCCAAGCTGCTTAATCCCAAGTGGTACGAGGGGATGCTGGCGCATGGCCACAGCGGTGCCGCCGAGATCGGCAATCGCTTTACGCATCTGGTGGGCTGGGGTACGTTGGGCGGGGTGGAACAGTGGGTATTTGACGACGCCGCCAAGACGTATCTGCTTGATGAAACAATGCGTCGTCGGCTCGAAGCGGCCAATCCGCAGGCGGTACGCAATGCCGTGGGTCGGCTGCTCGAGGCGAACGGTCGCGGCATGTGGAAAGCCGATGCAGCAACGCTGGAACAATTGCAGGGCATGTATGCCGAGATCGAGGATCGACTCGAGGGGGTTGGTGTCGCCGCCTGAGTGTGACCGCTGCGCTCAAGTTCGTACGTGGCAGTCCGTCGTCGTTACTTTTGTCGCGGCCTTGGCGCTCGGTGCCTGCACGCCTACGCCGCCCGCTGCAACCACTGATCTCAGTTATCAATCGAAGCTCATCGAGCAACTGATCGACGCGAAACCCGGGCAAGTGATCGAGATCCCGGCTGGACGCCACGTGTTCGATCGCAGCCTCACGCTCCGCACCGATGACGTGACGCTGCGCGGTGCCGGGATGGACAAGACCGTGCTGACTTTCGCCGGCCAAAAAAGCGGCGCCGAGGGCCTGCTCGTCAATGCGAGTGGATTCACGCTCGAAAATCTGGCTATCGAAGATACCAAGGGCGATGCAGTAAAGATCAATGAGGGTGAGCGCATCACCCTGCGGTCTGTGCGCGTCGAGTGGACGGGCGGCCCCAAAACGACTAACGGCGCGTACGGTTTGTATCCCGTGCGCACGCGACAGGTTTTGATCGAGGACTGCGTGGTTCGGGGCGCCTCGGACGCTGGGATCTATGTCGGCCAGTCGACGGACATCATTGTTCGGCGCAACCGCGTCGAGTACAACGTCGCCGGCATCGAAATCGAAAATTCCCGTCGTGCCGACGTGTACGACAATGAGGTCGCGCGCAACACGGGGGGTGTTCTGGTATTCAACATGCCGAATTTGCCCGAGGCCGGGGCGGGCACGCGAGTCTTCAACAATCGCATCTACGATAACAACACGGCTAATTTCGCGGCCAAAGGCACGGCGGTAGCGAGTGTTCCGGCAGGCTCGGGTATCGTCATCAATGCGAATGACCAGGTCGAGATTTTCGACAATACGCTGCGCGACAATGCGACGGCGCACATCATCATCTCGAGTTATTTCTCTACTGGGTACATGAACTCCTACAGTGTGGCGCCCGGGTTCGATCCCTACCCCGAAGCGATCCACGTGCATTCGAACCGCTATACCGGCGGGGGTGACAGCCCCGATGGTCTCGATCTCAAAGCGCTCAAGCTTGCAATGATGGGTCTCAGTGGTCGTTTTCCACCGGTGCTCTGGGATGGTTATGCCGATCCGAAAAAACTGGTGAACGGTCGATTGCCGGCCGAACGGGCACTGTGCATTCGCGATGCCGGTGCCGTACTCAACGCCGACGGTCCAGGTAACTATCGTAATCCGATACTCGATGAGAAATCGTTCCGCTGCGAGCTCCCACCGCTCGCCGCAGTCGCTTGGGACCCGGCAGGATGAAACCTCGAGGGTGGGGATTTCTTTGTATCGTGGCGCTGTTCAGCCTGCTTGGGTGTCATCGGGCGCCAACGCCGCAATTCCACGCACAGGTTAATCCAGAGCAATTGTCGGATTGGGGCATTCTGCACCTCGACGATGGCACGCTGAAGCTTGCCGAAGGTGTGCAGGCCTATCAGCTCCCAACCCCGCTCTTCAGTGACTACGCGCAAAAGCTGCGCACCGTGTGGTTGCCGCCGGGGGAGGCGGCGCGGTACTCGTCCACGTCGGTCTTCGAGTTCCCCGTCGGCACAGTGATCAGCAAGACCTTCTACTATCGGCGCGACGCGAGTCAGGGCGGCCGCGTCCAGGAGGCACCAGCGCTCAGTGCGGCGACGCTCGATCTGCGCGCGGTTCGCCTGATCGAGACCCGGCTGCTGGTTCTGCGTCCGGGAGGCTGGGTGGCGTTGCCATACGTCTGGAACGAGGCGCAGACCGAGGCTCGTTTGACGCGGGCGGGTGCGACGCTCGATCTGATTCGGGTCAAGGCTGACGGCGGCGAGGTGCCATTCGCCTACATGGTGCCCGACAGCAATCAGTGCGCAGGTTGCCACGCGCCCAATATCAAAGCGGGTGCTTTGCAACCCATCGGTCTGAAGGCGCGCCACCTGCCCGCGGAGCAGCTTCAGGCCTGGTCGGCGGCAGGTGTATTGCGGGGCCTACCGGCGGTGACCGCGTTGCCGCGGACCGTCGATTGGACCGATGAGTCCATCGAGCTCGGGGTGCGGGCTCGTGCGTATCTCGACATCAATTGCGGTCATTGCCACAACCGCAGCGGGCCCGCTGATACGTCCGGCCTCGTCCTCGACGCGAGCGCTGTTCCCGATGTGTCGATGGGCGTCTGCAAGCCTCCGGTCGCTGCGGGGCAGGGCACAGGGAATCGCCGATTTGGCATCGTTCCCGGTCGTCCCGATGAGTCGATTCTTCTGTACCGGATGGAGTCGACTGACCCCGGTGCGATGATGCCTGAGCTGGGCCGACACCTTGCTCATGACGAGGGCAATGCGCTCATGCGGCGATGGATCAGTGCTTTATCGGGATCTTGTGGTAATCACCGTTCTTGAAGAGAGATCGCAGTCACTTCAGACTAGCCCGGTCATTCACGCAGTCGAAAGTTACACTTGCATACAGCGGCGAACAGTACTCTTAAGGTCGGATTCTGGGGAGTGCGCGGCAGCGTACCCTGCCCCGGGCCTGACTATGCCGAGTTCGGTGGCAACTCGAGTTGTGTCGTGGTCGAGTGCGGTGAGGCGCTGCTGATCTTCGACGCGGGTTCAGGCATCCGCCCGCTCGGCAATAGCGCCGCGTTTGCCACAAGACGCAGCGCGACGTTGTTTTTCTCGCACTTTCACCACGATCATATCGTCGGCTTTCCGTTCTTTGCGCCCATCTTCGAGAGTGGATTTCGGTTGGATGTATACGCCGCCCGCCGCCCGGGCATCCCCAGTGTGCATGCGGTGATGAATGCAGCTTTGAGCTCCCCCTATCTCCCCGATCTCATGCCCATCGTGGCACCGCAGTGCGTGTTCCATGACTTCGCCGTGGGTAATGATGTGCAGATCGGTCCCGGAATCGCAGTCAGAACCCACGACTTGTGCCACCCGGGCGGGGCCACCGCCTACCGCGTGCAGAGCGGGTCCCATTCGGTGGCCTACGTTACCGACCACGAAATGGCGACGGCGGGAAGTGATGCCTTGCGTGATTTCGTTGAAGGTTGTGATGTTTTGATTTTCGATTCGATGTTCGATGAACGCATTGATGGCGATAAGCCACGCTGGGGACATTCCACCGTACAGGAAGGCGTCGCACTCGCGCGCGATGCGGGTTGTACGCAGTTCGTAGCCTTTCACCACAACCCCAATTACCCTGATCCCGTGATGCGTGAGATCGATGCGTGGCTGAGTGAGCAGGCCGGGGTCAAGGCCTTCGCAGCGCGCGAGGGCATGAGTCTGCTCATCGAATGACATTGCCTACGTTGTGACCTCCACATACTTCCATGCGGCCGATTGGGCGGTGGTCGCGCTGTATTTCGCCCTCGTGACGTGGATCGGCCATCGCGTTAAAGGGCGTCAATCCACGGTCCAAGAGTACTTCCTCGGCTCACGCTCGCTGCCGTGGCCGGCTGTCTCCGCTTCAATTGTTGCTACGGCGGTCAGTGGCGTCACTTTCATCGGCGTGCCGTCACTCGTTTTTGCGCAGCAGGGTGATTTTCGCTACCTGCAGTTCTGCATTGCGGGCCTTTTGTCGAAATGGATCCTCGGCCGTTGGATCCTTCCGCAACTCTATGCGCGAAATTACTTGAGTCCGTACGACTTCATTCGCGAGAAGATGGGCGCCGGATTGGGCCGGCTTTCCGCCATGCTGTTTTTCATAGGGGCCGTGCTTGGGCAAGGCGTTCGTGTGTTCGCGGTATCGCTGGTGCTGGAGTTGCTCACCGGTCTTGGTTTCGCCTGGTGTGTGCTGCTGAGCGTTGGCGTCGCCGCGATCAGTACGCTGCTCGGCGGAGTTCGAGCTGTCGTCTGGTCGGATGTACTGCAGTTCGCCATGTTTGTCGGCGGCGGGCTGTTGGCGTTGTGGTTCGTTGCGACCGGTTACCCTGGGGGCTTTCCCGCTGTGCTCGATGCTGCGGATGCTGCGGGTAAGACCCATGTGCTCGTCCTCGATGCCGATCCACGGGTCAACTTCACGTTCTGGGCAGGCGTATTCGCCATGCCCTTTCAGAATCTCGCGGCCTACGGCACGGATCAGCTGAACACCCAGCGAATGTTGTGCTGCCGCTCCGTGCGGGATGCACGGCTCGCGCTCTATGCCAGTAACGCCGGCGAGTTGGTCGTGCTGCTCTTTTTGCTGGTGGGTGCATCCCTTTGGGCTTACTACCAGGTCAATCCTCTTGATCCGGCCTTTGCGGCGCTCGTGCAGCAAAATATCGACCGGATCTTTCCGGCCTTCATACTTTCAGAGATGCCGACTGGACTGCGCGGTTTCATGGTGGCAGCGCTATTCGCGGCAGCCATGTCGAGCCCCGTGTTGTCTGCGCTTGCTGAAACCTCGATCACGATGTTCCATGCCGGACATGCCGCGGGCACGCTGGCCGATGATCGCGCGGTGTGGCTATCGCGATTACTCGTTGCCGTTTGGGCGGTGGTGCTTGGCGGTTTCGCTTTACTGCTGTCAGGCACCGGCGAGCAGCTGGTGCCCTTGGCCTTCGCCATGACGGCGTATACCTACGGGCCGATGCTCGGCCTGTTTTTGTTGGCCTTGTTCGTTCCGCGCCATCGTATCGTCAATCCGAAGGTGGGTGTGGTCGTGTCACTCGCCGGTGTGTTTGTGGTACACAATGCCCATTGGCTCGGACTGTCGGCTGCCAAAGAAGTGGTCGCTTTCCCGTGGCTGTTCCCGTGGGGCGTGATGTTGTGTATCGGATTTGCCATGCTGCCGCTCCGACTGCAGCCTAGGCGAGACTGAGCGTATCGAGGGGGTTTTTATGCTGGGTGCCATGCAGGATCATCCGTTGCTGATTTGGCGGTTGATCGAGTTCGCTGCGCGAAATCATCCGACCACCGAGGTCGTCTCGCGACGCGTCGAAGGAGATCTGCACCGCTACGACTACCAGTCAGCGGTGCTCCGCTGCCGCAAGGTGGCTAACGCACTGGATGCGTTGGGCATTGCTCGTAGCGAGCGGGTCGCCACACTGGCGTGGAATGGCTACCGGCATTTCGAGCTGTACTACGGTGTCAGTGGCAGTGCCCGCGTGCTGCACACCATCAACCCGCGATTGCCTCCTGAACAAATCGCCTGGATCGTTAACGACGCGGAAGATCGCGCCGTGTGTTTCGATCTGACGTTTCTACCGATCATACGGGCGATTGCTGCGCAGTGTCCGACCGTAAAGCATTGGATCGCTCTCTGCGACAGTGACCGTCTACCCGCGGATACGGGGCTTGCCGGACTCATCAGTTACGAGGCCTGGATCGCGCCACAGGCTGAGGAGTACACCTGGCCCGATTTCGACGAAAAGACTGCGGCCGCTCTTTGCTACACCAGCGGCACCACAGGCAACCCTAAGGGGGTTTTGTACAGCCATCGTTCGACCGTACTCCATGCCTACGGGTCGGCCTTGCCCGACATGGTCAACGTATCGGCACGGGATTGCATTCTGCCCGTCGTACCGATGTTCCATGTCAACGCGTGGGGCGTGCCCTATGTGGCGCCTATGGTCGGTGCGAAGCTGGTCTTCCCGGGAGCTGCGCTAGATGGCAAATCGATTTACGAGTTGCTGGAGAGCGAGAAGGCCACAGCGGCTGCGGGTGTGCCGACGGTGTGGCTGGCCTTGCTGAATCACGTCGATTCCATCGGCGGGCGATTCAGCACGCTGCAGCGCACTTTGATCGGTGGTTCCGCCTGTCCGCCGGCGATGATCGGCCGGTTCCTGGCGTACGGGGTGACCGTGCAACACGGGTGGGGCATGACGGAGATGTCACCGCTAGGAACGATCAGCAATTTGAAACTCGCGCAGTTAGCGTTGCCTGCCGAGCAACAGCGTCGGTTCCTCGAGAAGCAGGGCCGTGCCGTGTTCGGGGTTGACCTGAAGATCGTCGACGATGCGGGGCGCGAGTTGCCTTGGGATGGCAAAGCCACGGGCGACTTATTGGTGCGTGGACCTTGGATCGTCTCTCGGTATTTCGAAGGTGCTCTGGGTGGCGCCATGGGCTCTGCTTTGGTGGATGGGTGGTTTCCGACCGGGGACGTGGCGAGCATCGATCCCGATGGATTCATGCAGATCACCGATCGCAGCAAGGATGTGATCAAGTCGGGTGGCGAATGGATCAGTTCGATCGACGTGGAAAACATCGCCATGGCCCATCCGGCCGTCGCCATGGCGGCCTGTATCGCTGTACCTCACCCGAAATGGGACGAGCGCCCACTGCTGGTAGTGGTTCGAAAGCCCGGTACGGAGGTCACGCCGCGGGATATCCTAGATTTCTTCGCTGGCAAAGTGGCGAAGTGGCAGGTGCCGGACGATGTGGTATTCGTCGATAGCATTCCGCTCGGTGCCACTGGCAAGATGCTCAAGACGCGGCTGCGCGAGACCTTCCGTAACCATCGCCTGCCGGGAGCCTAAAGGCGCCTGACTGCGGTATTCTCCTGTTCCATGAGTCATGGACGGGTTACGCCGGAACTGCGGCGCTGGATCATCAAGCAGGTTGAGGCGGGACAGACGCCTGACGGCTTGCTCCAATCCATGATCGCCAACGGTTGGCCCGAGTCAGTGGCTCTCGAGGTCATGGAGCGCACGCTGCGAACCCGAGTCGCGCAAATCAAGGCGGTAGGGAACACCCAAGACGCTGCCACCAAGGGGTCCGAGGGCTGAGTCGTATCCGCTGAAAGGCATGCTTAGATGATCAAATCGATTTCTTTGCTTCGCTCGCGAAAGCCTATCTCGGCTACCGCTTTGACGGCATGGTCCACGCTTTGGTGCCTGCTGGTGCTCAACATCCCGTTTTGGACGCGGGTTCTTGAGTTAAGACCGCTCGGTGATGCACGCGATGTGGCTTTCGTCGCATCGGTCGCGCTACTCGCCGCACTCATTTCGAATCTTTTTCTGATGCCGTTGACGTTGATACGGCCGCTTGCCAAGCCTTTGTTGTCGGTCGCTTTGGTGTTGGCGGCACTCGCTGCGTATTTCGTCTGGGCCTACGGCGTACTGGTCGACAAAGTGATGATTCGCAACGTTTTCGAGACCGATGCTCTCGAAGCGGGTGAGCTCGTCAATTGGAAGTTGCTTTTGTTCGTGGGGGTGCTTGGCGTTTTGCCGGCATTGGCCGTGCTGAGCGTCCCGCTGGCACGCCCATCGTGGCGCCGCGAGCTGCTGCACCGGGGTGTTGCGCTCGGGGTAACGGTCGTCGGCATTGGCCTCGTGGCTTTTTTCTTTTATCAGGATCAGGCGTCTTTCCTGCGCAATAACCGCGATCTGCGTCATCGTCTCGTTCCCGTGAACTATCTTTCGGGGGTGGGCAGCTATGTGCAGGAGATCACCAAACGAAAGTTGCCCTATCAGGCGATCGGTGCAGATGCCGCCCTCGGGCCTCGCTGGCAGACGCCGAATGCGGAACGCCCCCTGCTGCTGGTGTTGGTGGTGGGTGAGACCGCGCGTGCAGCGAATTTCTCTCTCGGCGGGTATGGGCGCAGTACCAACCCCCGACTTGCCGAAGTAAAGGATCTCGTTTACTTCACCGATGTGTCTTCCTGCGGGACGTCCACGGCCATCTCCGTGCCTTGTATGTTTTCGGATTTAGGTCGAGAGGAGTTTTCCGCCGAAAAAGCTCGTGCGCGCGATAACCTGATCGATATCGTGGCCAAGGCGGGACTAGGCGTTGCCTGGTATGGCAACAACACCAACTGCAAAGGCATTTGCCGCGCTGCAGGCGAGAAGCGTGCGATTCGCGAACAGTATCCGCAGTACTGTACGAGCGATGGGCCCTGCATGGACGGGGCGATATTCGAGGATTTCTGGAGCACCTTGCCGTCTTATTCAGGGCGCGGACTTGTAGTACTGCATCAGTTAGGCAGTCACGGTCCGGGTTATCACCTGCGCTACCCAGAGTCCTTCAATCGATTCACGCCGGTGTGTCGCAGTACGGACTTCTCCAAGTGCGAAGTGTCCGAGATCGTCAACGCGTACGACAACACCATTTTGTATACCGATCACTTGCTGGCTGAGACCATTACGCGACTGCAGTCGATGGCGGACCGCGTTGACTCTGCCATCCTGTATGTCTCGGATCACGGCGAGTCGTTGGGTGAAAATGGCCTGTTCTTGCACGCCGTGCCGTACGCTTTGGCGCCCCGGGTGCAAACGCATGTGCCGATGGTGTTTTGGAGCTCGAACGGATTCATCGAGCGCATGGGCATCGATCTGAAATGCTTGCTCGAGGAGCGAAGTAGACCGCTGTCACACGACAACTATTTGCACACCGTGCTCGGGCTGCTGGATGTGTCGAGCTCAGTTCGCCAGCCCGGGCTCGATTTCGTACGCTCCTGTCAGCGCTCCGCCGCTACGCCTGTGGGCTGATCCAGCCGCGCGAGCGCTCCACGGCTCGCGCCCACTCGCGCATGCGTCCGGCAGCCTCGTCGCGACTGATCGAAGGCTCGAAGCGCCTATCCATCTGCCAGCGGGACTGAACATCCTCGGCTGAATTCCAGAAGCCGATGGCTATCCCAGCAAGATAAGCAGCGCCTAAAGCCGTTGTCTCGGTGACTGCTGGTCGCACTACCGGGACACCTAGCAAGTCAGCCTGAAACTGCATGAGGAAGTTGTTTCTCGATGCCCCGCCATCGACGCGCAACTCGCTCAAAGGGACTGCGGCATCACGCTGCATGGCTTCGAGTAGGTCTGTACTTTGGAAGGCGATGGCTTCGAGCGCCGCTCGCGCAATGTGACCACGGGTCGTGCCGCGAGTGATGCCGACGATGGAGCCACGCGCGAACGGGTCCCAATACGGGCTGCCAAGTCCGGTGAAGGCGGGCACCACGTAGACACCACCATGATCGCTCACGCTGGTTGCCAGAGCTTCGATCTCCTCGGCATGCTGCACAAAGCCAAGACCGTCTCGCAACCACTGAACTACGGCCCCGCCCACAAACACGCTTCCTTCGAGAGCATATTGCAGGCGCTGGTCGTGTTCCGCCTGAATGTTGCAGGCGAGAGTCGTGAGCAGACGATGGGTTGAGGGGAGTGCTGCAGCGCCCGTGTGCATCAACATAAAGCAGCCGGTACCGTACGTATTTTTGGCCATCCCAGAACGTAGGCAGGCTTGTCCAAACAACGCGGCCTGCTGATCCCCGGCGATACCGCTCAGCGGCACGCTCGCTCCGCCCACCGCGATGCGTATTCCCGACTCGATCGACGAAGGCTGTACTTTGGGCAGCAAGGCGCGCGGGATTTGCAGCAAATCGAGCATCCAAGGGTCCCAGTCTCCCGTATGCAGATTCAGCAGCAAAGTTCGGCTTGCATTCGTAACGTCGGTCAGGTGATGAGCGCCATCCGTCAGTTTCCACACGAGCCAACTGTCGATGGTGCCGAAGCAAAGCTCGCCGCGTTCCGCACGTTGTCTCGCGTTAGGTACGTTGTCGAGAAGCCACGCGATTTTGGTACCTGAGAAGTAGGGGTCGAGCAGCAGCCCGGTGCGTCGGGTCACTTCGGCCTCGTGACCGTCGTTCTTGAGTTTCTGGCAGTGTGGGGCTGTTCGACGGTCCTGCCACACGATGGCTGGAGCGATCGGTTTTCCGGTCTTACGATCCCAGAGAACCGTCGTTTCACGCTGATTGGTGATACCTACTGCAGCGACATCGCCTGGTCGTGCGCCAACCTTGGCGAGTACCGCCTCCATCGATCCGCGCTGACTAATCCAGATCTCCTCTGGATCGTGCTCAACCCAGCCCGGCTGCGGAAAGTGCTGGGTGAACTCCTGCTGGGCGCTGGCGACTATACTCCCACCGTGATCGAAGAGTATCGCGCGCGAACTCGTTGTTCCCTGATCCAATGCGAGTATCCAACGGCTCATGCGGCTCTCCGATGCAACTCTAACCAGTGAGCGATTTTCGTTGCCGAATCGGCCGGCAAGTGCAGCCCTAGTTTGCTGCGACGCCAAAGAATATCCTCGGCCGTTTGCGCCCACTCGACACTGATAAGGTAGTTCAACTCGCGGGCAAAAAGACCGGGGCACACTTCTTCGCCAAGATCAGCTGTTGTCTGGGCGTCCCCAAGGACCCGAGCCACTCGACTGCCGTAGGCCCGTGCAAGTCGTTTCAGCAGCGGTGCGGGTAGCCGCGGGTGCTGGGCGATGAGTTGAGCTAAAAACGCATCAAAATCGTCGTTGTGCAGATCGCCGCCAGGCAACGGGGCTGCGGCCGTCCACGGGTCATGCCGCACGTTGAGTGCGGCACAGAGCCGATTCACTGCCTCCTCGGCGAGTACGCGGAAAGTCGTGATCTTGCCGCCGAAGACGCTGAGCAGCGGTGCCGGTGTCGTCGTCAGCTCCAGTGCATAGTCGCGTGATACGGCGCGCGCATCCGTCGACTCGTCCTCCAGCAAGGGGCGAACCCCGGAGTAGCTATGCACGACATCATTGGGCGTGATGGCTTTTCGAAAGTATCGATTGACCTCATCACAGAGATAGCGTGTTTCCTCAGGCGAGATCTTGGCCTCTGCCGGGCTGCCGTGGTGCTCGACATCGGTCGTGCCGATCAGCGTGAAGTTCTCTTCATACGGAATCGCAAAGATCACCCGTCGATCCGTGGCTTGGAAGATATAAGCGTACGGATGATCGAACAATTTGGGCACCACGATGTGGCTGCCCTTGACGAGTCTCAGTCCATGACGCGCTGCTCCCGGCACGCCGCTCGAGTTGAACAGCGCAGCCCAAGGACCCGCGGCGTTGACGACCGCCCGCGCTTGAACAGACGTCGTTGCACCGTTGCACGATTCGAGGGTGACGAGCCAACCGCCTTGCCCATCTGCCGAAATCGAGCGACATCGAGTGCGCGGGCGAATGTCGGCGCCGAGTTCCTGCGCACCAAGCGCGTTGAGCACCACGAGTCGAGCGTCGTCCACCCAGCCGTCCGAGTATTCGAACGCTTTGCGAAATTGCTCCTGCAGTGCGCTACCCGCGGCGTGTCTGCGCAGATCGATTTGCGAAGAAGCAGGCAAGCTACGGCGCCGTGCCAGATGATCGTAAAGGAACAAGCCGATCCGGATCATCCACGCGGGCCGCAGCGATGACTCGTGCGGCATCACAAAGCGCATCGGGTACATGATGTGCGGCGCAGCGGCTAGGAGCACTTCGCGCTCAGCCAAGGCCTTGCGAACAAGATTGAATTCCATGAACTCGAGGTATCGCAGTCCCCCATGGATCAGTTTGGTGCTGGAGGAGGATGTGTGCGCGGCCAGATCATGCTGCTCGCAGAGCAGCACCTTGAGTCCTCGGCCCGCTGCGTCCCGCGCGATCCCTGCGCCATTGATGCCCCCGCCCACGACGACGACGTCAAAGGCCTTCAACTCACTTTCGTCCATTGTCGTCATGACTCGCTGTCCAAGCGCATTTCTAGTCGAAAATGCCGAAATAAACGGGGGAGCTTATAGTCTACTGTTTTGACTCAAAAAAGGGGTTGAGCGGTGCGCCCAGCGGAGCTGCTGCATGACAGGCGTCATGGCGCGTGTATGCTCGGCCCATGGGTGAGGTCACGCAGTTGCTGGATCGGGCTCGTCAGGGCGAGAGCGACGCCCTGGCCGAACTGTTCCGGCTCGTTTACCCGGATCTCAGGCGGGTCGCCCACGCGCGGCTCGGTGCCCATCAGCGCAATACCCTGCTCGACACCACGGCGCTGGTTCATGAGTGCTTTCTGAAGCTGTGCGCTGTCGGGGGCTTGCAGCCTACCGATCGGGCGTATTTCTTCGCCTATGCTGCGCGCACCATGCGCTCGATCATCGTCGATGTGGCGCGGGCTTCGCTTGCCGAGCGTCGTGGCGGAAAGTACGCAAAGACCACGTTGGACACCCAGTTCATAGGCGAGGCGGCGGGCGAGGCGCAGTTGCTGGGTTTGCATGATGCGCTGGAGGAGCTCGTAGCCCTGGATCCTCGACTGGCCAAGGTCGTGGAACTGCGCTACTTCGTCGGTTTGACCGAAACCCAAATCGGCGAAATTTTGGGCGTCACAGATCGCACGGTGCGTCGCGATTGGGAAAAGGCCCGTCTGCTACTTGCTGCAGCCCTCCGTCCATAGCCTCGATGACTCGATCCTGTCCGGTTTAACAGCTCTGTATCGTAGTCCGGCAGCCACAAAAATCCGGAGGCAGCCGTGTTGCCTGAGGTATCCGCCAACTGGCCTGTTCTGAGCGAGCTTCTCGACGAAGTTCTCGCACTCCCGCCTGAGGAACGTGAAGGCTGGCTCAGGACGCTGCCTGCCGAGCATTGGCCGCTGCGCGAAACGCTGCGTCGCCTCCTCGAGGTCCAGGCCGGTATCGAGACCCGTCCCTTCCTCGAAACACTGCCGAAGCTGACGGCCACGTCCGCGCCGGTATCCGGGCTGGCCGCGGGCGATGAGGTGGGGCGGTACCGCCTCATTGAGGAGCTCGGCACCGGTGGCATGGGCTGTGTGTGGCTGGCCGAGCGTGCCGATGGGCAGCTGAAGCGGAAGATCGCCCTGAAGTTACCCCGAATGGTATGGGCCGATGACCTCGCGACCCGGATGGCCCGTGAGCGCGACATTCTCGGCGCTCTCGAGCATCCCAACATTGCGCGCTTGTACGACGCTGGGGTGGACGACAAGGGCCGACCTTACCTTGCGCTCGAATACGTGGAAGGCCAGCGCATCGACGCCTATTGCGATGCTCGCTCCCTCACGCTGCGTCAGCGGCTAGAGCTGTTCTTGCAGGTGATCGCGGCCGTCCAGTACGCCCACGTCAATCTAGTCATCCACCGTGACATCAAGCCCGCCAACGTTTTGATCAACCAGCAGGGGGCCGCCAAGCTATTGGACTTTGGCATCGCCCGGCTCGAGGTCGACGTACGAGTGCTACAGGAGCTAGGCGATGCAGCCGAAACCAGCACTCGTGCCATGACTCCGCGCTACGCCAGCCCCGAGCAGGTGCGAGGGGAGCGTTTGTCGCTCGTGTCTGATGTGTATTCGCTCGGCGTGCTCCTTTACGAGCTGCTGACCGGGCGATCGCCCTATCATCTGCGCAACGACTCGCGGGCGGCATTGGAGATCGCTGTTACGGAGGGCGACATCCGGCCGCCGAGTCGCGCCGAAGTCAGTCCGCAAGCGGCTCAATCGCGCCAGAGCAACCTCAGCAAACTCTCGAAAGCCTTGCGCGGTGATCTCGATGCCATCCTAATGAAGGCGCTGAGTCTCGACGCGAACACGCGCTACCTGACCGTCCAGGCCTTCGGCGAAGATCTAACGCGCTGGTTACGAGGCGAGGTCATTCTCGCCAAACGCGCCCCCGCGTACGAAGTGCTCCGCAAATTCATCCTGCGGCACCGATGGCCCGTGTCGATCGCCGCTGTCAGTGTTGTCGCTGTCGTTGCAACCGCGATCGTCGCAGTTTGGCAGGCCCGCGAGGCCCGCCAAGAGTCGCGCCGCGCCACCGCTACCCGTGACTTCCTCATTGCGCTTTTCGACGACGCCAACCCTGAATTGCGGGGAGGCAAGGACGTCACCGCCCGAGAGTTGCTCATCGAAGGTGAGAAGCGCTTGCCGTCTGCTCTAGCCTCCGAGCCAGAGCTGCAGGCTGAGGTATTGCTCTCGATTGCCAACGTCTGGGCGAGGTTTGGGGATGTTGAAAAAACAATGGCGGCAACAGAGCGAAGATCGGGGATATTCCAGCTTTCAGGAAATAAGCGTATGCATATCGAGGCTCTGCTCGATGAAGCGCACCTAGCATCGCAAATTTCGGACATCACTCGCCTAAATGAAGTAATCGGGAGAATAGAGAAGGTCTATGGCTCGTCTGCACCGAAGTACATGACAGAAAAGTCCCAGTCTGAGTTGTTTTGGCTTAGAGGGTGGGCTGCTTTAACCTCAGCTCGTTTAGGTGACGCAACAGAGTATTTCGCCGCCGCAGAGAAGCTCTCTGATGCAGCAAACGATGTCGAACTAAAGATAAGAGCAAGATATGGGCAATTTCAAACCGCGATAAAACTTGGCGATCGTGTCGCCGCTTTGCGTATATTTAAGTCGTCTTTCGCCTTGCTTTCGGAAGCACGGCTCGCTCAAGCGGATCAGTTGCACCGGGGATTCGAGCTAGTTTCCGGTCTGTATTTGCTCGGTGAGTTCAAAGAGGGATGGTCTGAGATAAATAGGTTGATGACTGTCTCCATGGATCTTTACGGCGCCGACAACGCTTCGCAGGAGATGCTCCAACGGTACTGGCTAAACTGGGCGATCCAACTCGAAAAATTTGATGACGCAAGGTCTTGGTTGATCAATCATCGTATTTCTCCCAAAGAATGCAAAGAAAAAATAAAAAATGAAAAAGAGCAATGGTGTTTGATATATGCCCGAGTTTTGGCTGGCGCAGGAGATCTCGAAACTTCATTGGAAATTCTCCGCCAGCTTGATAAGAGCGCAGCGACGCTCTCGCGCGACGAGAAGTTTCTGGTTCAGGTCTCAGAGGTCGAGGTTCTCATAAAGAGTGGCCGGTTGTATGAGTCAATTCCTAAGCTGAACAAGCTTGAGGAGGTGAAAAGTGCTTATAACCAATCATCAGTGGTGAAATTTTATGGCCCGTGGCTTCGCGGGGCCATTTCGTTTCGGGAAAAAGACTATGGTTCGGCAAGCAGAGAGCTTGGTGAAGCAGAGGCAACCGCCGAATCTCAATTCGGCCGTGATCACCCAAGAACGTTGCAAGCGAGAATATGGAAGAGTGTTTCCGAATATGAAGTTCAGCGCGCAGGCGGAGAGTCGAAGAATATTTTCGATGCGATGCGAAGAGACGTTTCGCTATTAGGGCAAAGAATCGGTCAAGATCACTCAGTGACGGAAAAGGTTTACCGCGTACTGAGAAAGTACGATGTTAGTAGGTCAAGTCAATTGTCACAGAGCGAACAGGTAAGCGATATTCTGTGAATAATCAGCAAATGCGGTATGGTCTGAATTTACTGTTTAGGGGGCGATATCATGGAGAGAGTCATGTTTAAGTGTTTTATAAAATTACCCTTTATTGTCTTTGCTTCTGCAGCTTGTGCGACAGGTGGCTCGGTTATTACTGCGCCTGTAAACGTAAATGGGCTTTATGGCTGGCTCGCTGAGGTTCTTTTCGTTTTGGAGATGGTTAAGTTGCCTATTGTGCTGCCGATTCTGCCCTAGCCGTTCGGGTATCCTCTGCCCACCAAATTGGTGGGCAGAGGAGTTTGAATGAGTAACGAGAATTCTCAGCGCAGCGCCGGTGAAGCTGCGCTGCAACTAATTACGTCGCGCAGTTCAGTCAAGAAGTTCGCCGATGAGGTGCCGTCCCGAGCCCAAATTGAGACACTGCTGTCAGCAGCCAGTCGGGCGCCGGATCACGGGCGGCTTGCACCGTGGCGATTTGCCGTGTTGCAAGGTGCCTCGCGGGAGATTCTCTCGAGGGCGATGCAGGCGGCATTCGTTGAGCGGAACCCAACCGCGGATGCCGAGACTTTCGAGCGTGAAGGTTCAAAAGCATTTCGATCACCGGTGTTGATCGTCGTGACGGCGGTTACGCAAGAGCATCCGAAGGTGCCGGAAATCGAGCAGTGGGTGGCCGTTGGAGCAGCGGTGCAAAACCTTTGGACTGCGGCACAGGCCGTAGGCCTTGGATGCGCGTGGAAGACAGGCTCCCACGCCTACAGCGCTCATGTGCTGAAAGCCCTCGATTGCGCGCCGACGGAGAAAATCATCGGCTTCTTGCATGTGGGTGTGCCTTTGGCGGTTGCGCCGGTTAGACCGGCGGAGTTCGCGGACAAGACGCGGTGGCTGTGACTCAGCGCGGCAACGCGTAGGCATTACGCGGCAATTAAATCGAATTAGAGCTCTCTTGATTGTGTCGATGGATTTCGTCGGTAGCGTGTCCCGGTCGGGGGAGGCGCTAAAGATGGGAGAATCGCATGAGAGCGTTGGCAGGCATTGTCGCAGGAGTTTCGATTTTTTTGTTATGCGCCGGCGGTGGCGTTGGTGCACAAACGATTCCGGGCACAGGATATCGCGTTGGAGGTGCGAGCGGCGCTGTGTCGGGTGCCGCGGGTGGTGGCACCGTAGTCGGTGCCGAGGGCCTAGAGCGGTGTGACGCGCCGCTCGGTCTCATTGCCATTGCGGATCCGCGCGACGACATGATCCGTGCGTTGTGGGGTTATCGGCTGCAGTCGCCTGTGCAGCTGATTCGGCTGATGGTGCAGCAGTCCAACTGCTTTACCGTAGTAGAGCGCGGGGTCGGTGCCGATTACATACTTCGCGAACAGTCGCTTCGCCGCACCAATGATATGGGGCAGACAGAGCCTGCGAGACTTGTGGCGGCGGATTATGTTCTGACGCCTGCTGTGGTGTTCGCCGAGGACAACGCCGGTGGCTTAAACGGTGATCTTGACGGCTGGCTGAATCGCTCGAGTCCGTTGTGGGGCCGACTGACAGGTGGCGTGCGATTCAAGGAGGCGCAGACGAGCATGTTGCTCGCCGATGCCCGCACGGGCATTCAGGTGGCCGCAGCCGAGGGCAGTACGCGCAAGGCCGATCTGAACCTCATCGGCCGCATGCACAATCGCACGACTTACGGTTCCCTCGGCGGTTACGGCAATACCAACGAGGGCAAGATCGTGGCAGCCGCCCTCTTGGACAATTACAACAAGATCGTTCGCGTCGTACGCCCGATGGGTGCAGCGCAGCGCGCGAGCGGGCCGACCAACGTGGCACCCGGCGTTGGGGCCGCGGTGGCCGCTGGGGTGGCACCCGTGGACGTCGGGGATGTGGTTCGTCCTCGAATCGCTAATATCCGACTGTTCAAATCGCCGGACTCGACAGCCGATGTCGTCACGACGCTTGAGCGGACGGAGGAGCTGGTCGTGACGGCGACCAATCGAAATGGTTTTGTCGCCGTGCGCGGTGCGAGCAGTGCTGGGTGGGTAGAGCGTGAGCTTGTAGCGCGATCGCCTTAACGCAGTTCGTTGGCGCTGACGAGAAAGCCATTCTCGTCGGCGTACAACCAATCGCCAGGGCGGAAGGTCACGCCGGCGAACCGGACCACAATGCCGCGTTCGCCGGTGCCGTGCTGCTGCGGCCGGGTTGGGCACACGTTGAGTGCGCGGGCCGCGAGCGGCATTTGCCCCAGCATCTCGATGTCACGCACCGCGCCATTAACGATGATGCCGGCCCAGCCGTTTTCGACGAGCAATGCACCGAGCTTGTCGCCGAACAGTGCGCGACGCAGCGAGCCGCCACCGTCGACTACCATCACTCGGCCTTGGCCTGGAGTAGCGAGTGTTTGCTTTAGCAGCAGGTTGTCTTCATGGCATTTGATCGTATCGATCCGACCATGGAAGCGACGCACCATGCCATAGTCCCGAAAGAGTGACTCGCCGGCCTGAACGGCATCGGGATAATCGTCGGAAAGGTCGCAGATGCTTCGAATCATGGAGACGGTCCGTGTTCTGTGGTATCCCTTGAGCGCTTGATTATGCAGCAATTATCCATGGGGGGAAGATGATACTGATCACTGGTGCAACCGGCCGTACGGGAAGCCATGTCGCGCGTGAACTGGCGGCACGTGGCCTGCCTGTCCGAGCCTTGGTACGTAATCCGGCCAAGGCTGCGGCGCTGGCTGCGGCCGGTGTCGAACTCGTCACCGGCGATGCGGGTGACGCCGAGAGCGTTCGGGCGGCAATGCGGGGTGTACACAAGGTTGCCGTCATTTTTCCGAATGGCGAGCAGCAGCTCAAGCTCGAGAAGCAGGTTGTAGACGTTGCAGTGGCTGCAGGTGTAGCGCACGTACTGAAGATCTCCTCTATGGAAGCCCTTCCTACGGCGCACAACCCGACCCATCGCGTTCACTGGGACTCGGAGGAGCACATTCGGTCGAGTGGTGCCGCTTGGACCATGGTTAGACCCAGTTTCTACATGCAAAACTTTTTTGCGAACGCCGCGAGCATTAAGGCGGAGGGCAAGTTCTACTACCCGTTTGGCGAAAAGGGCGCAGCCGCACTCACCGATTCGCGGGATGCGGGATACTTCGCGGCCCACTGCCTCGCCACAAACGGGCATGAGAACAAGAGTTACGACATCACGAGTCCGGACAAGCTGAGTTTCCACGAAGTCGCAGCAGTCTTTTCGCGGGAACTCGGTCGACGGATCGACTATGTGCCGCAGGACCCGGCGGCCTACAAGGCGTATCTCGGTAAGTTTCTCGCCAGTCGTTGGCACTTGGACGCCGTGTGCGACATCTTCGCTGAGATTGCCGCAGGGTATGTCGTTGAGCCGACGAGCGTGTTCAAGCAGGTCACGGGGCGCGATCCTGTGACGCTTGCTCAGTTCGTGCGCGATTTCCGCGCGGTGTTCACGCCGTGAGTCCGTGTTGACAGATCCTGAGGGCGACAACCCGTCAGGTACGGGGCTGGTGCTGCGTGCCGCCAGGTTTGCGGCGTGGAAGCATCGGCATCAGCGACGCAAGGGCAAGGGCCGCTTGCCCTACATCAACCATCCGCTCGATTTAGCCCATGCACTGTGGTTCGAGGGGCAGGTGACCGATCCGGTCGTGTTGGCTGCTGCACTGCTGCACGACACCATCGAGGATACGCAGACCAGCGTTCAGGAATTGCAGGGCGAGTTCGGCGAACAGATCGCCGGCATCGTCATGGAGACCACCGATGAGAAATCACTCAACTGGCGAGTGCGCAAGAAATTGCAGATCACGCGCGCGCGAGGCGCTTCGACGCCGGCGAAGCTCGTCAAGCTCGCAGACAAGATATGCAATCTGCGCAGCCTGATTGCCAGCCCACCCCAAAACTGGAGCGTTGAGCGGCAGCGGCACTATTTCGATTGGGCGAAGGAAGTGGTCGACCAGCTGCGCGGTACGAATGAGGATCTCGAACTGCGCTTCGATCAAATCTACCGCAAGCGCCCTTGAGGGCGCTTAGGCAGCGTACTTCTTGGCCATCGACTCGAGTGGTAGCACCTTGATGGTCGCGGCCTTGCCCGCGCAGCCAAACGCCTCATACCGGGCGACGCAGATTTCTTTGGCAGCCAGCATGGCTTCCTTGTTGTACTTGCGCGGATCGAATTCGCTCGGATCCTTGGCCATGGCGCGGCGGATGGCACCCGTCATCGCTAGGCGGATGTCGGTGTCGATGTTGATCTTGCGCACGCCGTGCTTGATGCCTTCGAGAATCTCCTCGACCGGTACGCCGTAGGTCTCGCGCAGTTGGCCGCCGTTTTCGCGGATGATTTGCAGCCACTCCTGCGGCACCGAGGACGAACCGTGCATGACAAGGTGCGTGTTCGGGATTTTCGCGTTGATCTCGCGAATGCGGGCAATGGCGAGGATGTCGCCGGTCGGCTTACGGGTGAACTTGTAAGCACCGTGTGAGGTGCCGATAGCGATGGCGAGCGCATCGACGCCGGTCTTGGCGACGAAGTCGGCCGCCTGATCCGGGTCGGTCAACAACTGATCGTGCGACAGCGTGCCTTCGGCGCCGTGTCCGTCCTCTTCGCCGGCAGCGCCCGACTCGAGCGAACCTAGGCAGCCGAGTTCACCTTCTACCGACACGCCCACCGCATGTGCGATGCGCACGACATGCTTTGTGACGTCGACGTTGTAATCGTAGGAGGCTGGTGTCTTACCGTCTTCCTTCAAGGAGCCGTCCATCATCACGCTGGAGAACCCGGAGCGGATCGACTGGATGCACACCGAGGGACTCGCGCCGTGGTCCTGGTGCATCACGATGGGGATGTGCGGGTAGGTTTCGATGGCGGCCTCGATCAAGTGACGCAGAAAGGCTTCTCCCGCGTACTTACGTGCACCGGCCGAGGCTTGCATGATCACGGGGCTATCGGTCTTGTCCGCGGCCTGCATGATGGCCTGCACCTGCTCGAGATTGTTGACGTTGAAGGCGGGTACGCCGTAACCGTGTTCGGCAGCGTGGTCGAGCAGTTGACGCATCGAAATGAGAGCCATGTCGGAACCTCGTCAGATAATGGGTTTGGACAATTATTGAATTCTAAACCACCACGCCCCTCAGGCGCGAAGCGGCAGGGGGATATCGGCGAACAGGCGGTCGATCTCATCCTGATCGGTGGCCCGCTCGGCCTTGTGGATCCGCGTCCGGTCAAGGTGCGGCGCCAGTAGCTGCATGAAATCGAGGGTATAGCGGCGCAGGAAGCTGCCCCGCCGAAAGCCGACCCAGGTGAGATGGCGCGGGAACAGATGGGTGGCATCGAACGACACGAGGTCCGCATCCTCTGCCGGATCGAGCGCCATGGCGGCGACGATGCCTACGCCCAAGCCGAGTTTGACGTAGGTCTTGATGACGTCGGCGTCCCTCGCAGTCAAGGCAATGTCGGGTTCAAGCCCCTCGGTGGCAAAGGCGTCGGGCAATGAGGCCGGGCCCGTCAGATTGAATACATAGGTGACAAGGGGGTAGCCGGCAAGTTTCTGCAGCGAGAGGGTTTTCGCGCGCGCCAACGGGTGATCACGCGGCACGACAACCCTGCGGTACCACTCGTAACAAGGCAGCAGCACGCAGTGCGGCATCTGTTCCTTCGCGCCCGTGGCGATGGCGATGTCGACCTCGCCGTTAACCAGCATCTGCGAGATTTGCTCGGTCGTGCCTTGATGCAGGTGCAGCCTTACTTGCGGGTATCGCTGCCGGAATCGGCTGATGACCTCGGGCAGCACGTAGCGCGCTTGGGTGTGTGTAGTCGCGATGGATAGTGAACCGTGCGAGGGGTCGCGAACGTCCTGCGACATGGCACGGATGGCTTGTGTCTCGCGAAGAACCTTTTGCGCGCGCTCGTAGACCTTCTGTCCGGCTGGCGTCAGCTTCAGCAGATTTCGTCCGTCGCGAACGAACAGTTCGAAACCCAGCTCGTCTTCCAGTACTTTAAGTTGGCGGCTGACCCCTGGTTGCGACAGGTGCAGTTTCTCTGCTGCAGCAGAGATTTTGAAGCCGCAGTCAACGATGGCCGTCAGGTAGCGAAGCTGCGCGAGTTTCATGCCGCGCAGGTCCGCTCAGAACGCGTAGTTGACGAAAATTTGCGGTCCGCGGTAAGCCCAGTCGACTGTGCCGCGAAAATCTCCGTCCTTCAACTTCACGTCGACTTCAAAGGCGTCGTAGCCGATACCCACGCCCCAGCGCGAGGCGGGTTGCCAGATCAGTGCTGCACGCTGGTTGCTGAGGCTGCCTGCAATGTCGTTGACCGTCAGTGAGAAGTACTGCACCTGAGCATCGAGATAGACGTTCTTGCCAAGGTGCCACAAGCCCCGCAGCCCCACGACCGGTAGCGGTGCATCGACTGGGGCTTCGCCACCCACCGTGCGCGCGCCGATGCCGGCACTGTTCAAGGTGGCGATGAGTTCCGCGGACAGCGCCGTGTAGTGCACGCCGAGCGATGCAGCCACTTCATAGGTGGGCCGCTTGAGTACAGTGTACTCGTAGGCCAACTCGACGATTTCGAAGCCGAGGCGCCCGGTCACATCGCTGTTGACAGGGATCAGCTCGTCGCCCCACTGGATTTCTTTGTCGATCCGCGCGCCGTCTGTCTGCGAGTAGTCGGTGTAGAGAAAGCGCAAGTGATGGCGCGGTTTGAACCGCCACAGTCCATCAACGCGAAAGCGATGCGAGTCGGCCAGACCAAAGCGCTGGTCCCAGTCGACCTCGGTTCCGACCTTCAGCGAGGAGGGGTCGAAACGGATCTGCAGATCGGTTTGGTTGGAGAACATGCCGGCGGAGAAAAAGCCTCTGCCGGAGAGCAGATCGGGCGCTGGCTCAGCCGATGACGCAGGCCCGGCGTGCGCTCCGAAGGCAAGCAGTGCCATCAGAGTCGTCCAGTGCCCGCGCATCGACTTGGCCATGTCAGTCTTCGATGAGGAAGCTGCGCAACTGCTCGGAGCGACTCGGATGACGCAACTTGCGCAGCGCCTTGGCTTCGATCTGCCGGATGCGCTCGCGCGTGACGTCGAACTGCTTACCGACTTCCTCGAGGGTGTGGTCGGTGTTCAGGTCGATGCCAAACCGCATGCGCAGCACCTTGGCCTCGCGCGGTGTGAGTTGTGCAAGCACGGCATGTGTAGTTTCACGCAGCGACTCAGCCGTCGCTTGGTCGATGGGCGAAGCCACCGAAGTGTCCTCGATGAAATCGCCAAGGTGTGAGTCCTCGTCGTCGCCGATCGGCGTCTCCATGGAGATCGGTTCCTTGGCGATCTTAAGCACTTTGCGAACCTTGTCCTCGGGCATCTCCATGCGCACGGCCAGTTCATCCGGCGTTGGCTCGCGACCCATCTCCTGCAGCATTTGTCGGGAGATCCGGTTGAGCTTGTTGATCGTTTCGATCATGTGCACCGGGATACGGATCGTCCGCGCCTGATCGGCGATGGAGCGGGTGATCGCTTGGCGAATCCACCACGTCGCGTAGGTCGAGAACTTGTAGCCGCGGCGGTACTCGAACTTGTCTACGGCCTTCATCAGGCCGATGTTGCCTTCCTGGATCAAGTCGAGGAATTGCAGACCGCGGTTGGTGTACTTCTTGGCGATGGAGATCACGAGGCGCAGGTTGGCCTCGACCATCTCTTTCTTGGCGCGGCGCGCCTTGGCTTCGCCGATCGACACTTCGCGATTGATGTCTTTGATTTCGCCGATCGACAGGAAGTGCAGTTTCTCGATCTCGCCGAGCAACAGCTGTCGATTGCGGATTTCATCCTGGTATTTCGCGAGCGGTGCCGACCACTTCTTGCCCGCCTTGATGTGCTTGGCAAGCCAGCGGTCGCTCGTTTCGTTACGAGGAAAAGTGGTGATGAATTCCTTGCGTGGCATTTGCGCGTCACGCACGGCGATCACCATGATCTCTTTCTCGAGCTGACGGATCTCATTGACGTGGGCGCGCAGGTTGTCGATCAGCGCCTCGAACATACGGGGCGCGAGCTTCAGTTCCATGAACTCGGCCGACAGCTTGCTGCGGATCTTCTGGGTTTTCGGATCCTCAACACCGATCTTGGTGATCGAGGCGAGCAGCTGCGAGTGCAGCTTTTGCAGCGAGGCAAAGCGCGCGGCGGCCTCGACCGGATCCGGTCCGGTGTCGACGGCCTCTTCGCCGTCTTCTCCATTCTCGCTTTCCTCGTCTTCGGTTGCCGGCGCGACGGCCTCGACCTTGGTCGGGTTTTGAGGCTGAGCGATCACATCAGGCGCGTTCGGATCGATGAAGCCGACGATGATGTCTGCCAAACGCCCACCGCCCGGAGTCTTTACCGGCTCATAGGCCTTGAAGAGGAAATCGAAGGTGGGAGGATAGAGCGAGATCTGCTTGCGTACGTTGTCGAGGCCTTCCTCGATGCGCTTGGCGATGCTGATTTCACCCTCGCGGGTGAGCAGCTCGACGGTGCCCATCTCTCGCATGTACATGCGCACCGGATCGGTGGTGCGACCGAGTTCTGCATCGAGTGCCGCCAGTGCGGCTGCGGCTTCTTCGATCGCTTCTTCATCGGACGGAGCGGTGGTTTCCGGCGCGAGCAGCGAATCGCTCTCTGGCGCCTTTTCGTACACCGGGATGCCCATGTCGTTGATCGTGTTGACGATCTCTTCGATCTGCTCGGGATCGACGATTTCCGAGGGCAGGTAGTCATTGACCTGTGAATACGTGAGGTAGCTCTGCTCCTTGCCGAGCGCGATGAGCTGCTTCAACTGCGACTGACGCTCTTCGGGCAGAGCTAACGGGCGTCGCTCCGGCATCGCTAGGATCTTGCTGCCCTCTGCGGCGGCGGCTTTGCTGGCGGCCTTGGCGGCTTTGGTCGACGGTTCCGCTTTGGCGGGCGTGGCGGCCTTGGCAGCGGCGGCGGCAGGGGCCGGAGTTGCAGGCGCTGTGACAGCGACCGGAGTCGGGGCGGCCGGCTTAACGGCGACGGCTTTGCTGCCGGCCGACTTGGCGGCTACGGGAGTTTTCTCTGGGCTGGCCTTCGCCGATGTCGGTTTGGCGACTGCGGGTTTGACCGCCGGCGCCTTACTCGCAACGGCTTTGGTGGCGACCGGCTTGGCGGCGGGCTTTGCCACAGGCTTGGGTGCCGTTTTCGGCGCTACCGTTTTGGCGGGCGTTGGTTTCGTCGCTTTGGTGCTCGCCTTGGCGGCAGTCTTGCCCGCAGGCGCCGCGGCCTTGCGCGGAGCAGCCTTGGCCGGGGCCGGGCGTGCAGATTTCTTGGCGACGGAAGCCTTGGGTTTCTTGCTCATGCTGAGGGCCTGTCGGGGCGTGCCCGGGCGGTTGAAGCGAACCCGCAATGATACCGGAAAGCCCGCGTTCCGTCAGCGTTAACCAGGGTTACGGCGGGTTGACGGGCCGGCGATCAGGCGTTGCAGTTCCTGCCGTTCCGCGGGGGTAAGAC
>VEQP01000002.1 GCA_018883185.1 Nevskiaceae bacterium
ATTGCGGTGTTACTGCTCGCAGATTATTCGCTGCAGGGCTTCATGGGGCGGGGCAGCGAGGTGATTTACGATCGGCTCGTCAAGCTGCGCATCTCTAGCCCTGCGCCTGATCCGCGCATCGTCATCATCGATATCGACGAGCGCTCGCTGCAGGAAGTGGGTCGTGACCACGGTCGCTGGCCGTGGAGTAACAGCGTGGTGGCCGAAGCGCTTGCCAGCATTGCCGAGGAGTCACCGCGGGCGATACTGCTTAACCAGCTGGTGTCGGAACCCTCGAAGAACGACCCTGAGGGCGACGCTAGCCTCAATGAAATCGCAGGCGCCTATCCCAACATCGTCTTCCCGTTCGTGCGGCTGCCAGCAGCCAATGACGGCGTGAGCCAACTCGACGCCGCCCGTTTGCCGGGTGCGCGCGCCACAGTGGCCTCGCCACCCGCGGACCCGGTGGCGGCCATACTGCCGCTGTTCGAGAATCTGCAGCAGCGCATGGGGGCCTCGAACCTGTATGCCGACCGGGACGGTATCATCCGCCGCTACCAGTATTGGGTGCCGACCCAGTCGCACGCGTTACCCTCGACCGCCACGGTGATCGTACAGCTTGCAGGCGGCATGACGGACATGAGCGTTGAGCCTCATGCCAAGCTCAACTGGCGCAATAAGCGCGGGGATTACAAACGCATTTCCTTCGCCGAGCTCTACGCTGCCGCACAGGGTCGCGGCAACTTCGATTGGTCGGTTTTCGCGGGCAAGATCGTGATCGTCGGCGCTACGGCGCCGGGCATCTCGGTGATCAAGCCGACCTCTGCTTCGGTCACCACCGACGACAGCACCATTATCGCCACGGCCATCGATGACGCGCTGAACGGCACGGCACTGCGCATGATGCCTTCGTGGGTGGCGCTGCTGCTGGCACTTGGCATCCTTGTGGCCATGTCGCGCGCCTTCATGGCCGGCACCGATCAGTCGACCATCAATCGCGTGTTCGTGATTGGGCAACTGGCGCTGATCGTAATCACCTTTTTCAGTATCAGCTTTTCCAACTTTGTCGTCGACATGACCTTGCCGTTCAACGTCGGGTTTGTCTATTTCACCATCGCCAAGACCTACTTCAGCGCCCAGCACGCCACCGAACTCGGCGTGGAGTACTTCTGGGACGGCTCCCGAGTTGGCAAAGCGCAGCACGCGGTGATTATTGCGCTGCACATCGATCGGCCTGGCATGCGCAGCGTGGGTTTGCGCATCCGCCGCCTGCTAGAGCGGGAGGTGTCACACGATGCGGTGCTGCATTTGACCGATTTCGTGGACGTGAAAACCTTCCTCGGCAAGGAGTTCGGGAACATCGAACTGCTGGTCGCTTTTCTGCCGGATGGCACTGCACCTGAGTCACTGCAGTCGGTCGTGCAGGCGAGACAAAACGGCCACGAGGTGCTGTTGGTCGACATCGCCGGTCTGAACGAGAACGACACCCGCGCCAAACTGTGGCGCGAGGTCGTTCGAGTGGTGTTTCCGATGTATCTGACCGAGCCGGCGCGCGCCGGCTGAGATCACGCGCAGACTAGGGTAGGCTCAGCGGACCGAGGGTTTCAGCGCACGCCCCGCACCACACGCGGCACCCACGGTTCGCGCACGGCGACCACCTTGCCGCTATCACGAATACTCTGCCACTCCTCGAGTCGCCGTGGCTCGAGGCGCGAGTTCGGCGTTACGTGGCGCAGAACGACATCTCCGAACTCCGGGATGTCGCCGGACACGAGGCTGTGCGGCAAGGCGAACTGTGCGCTGCCGTGCTGCGACCAGAGTGGCCAGCGATTTTTTGGTGCGCGCCGGTCGTAGCCGACTTCGCCCAGCAACGCCTGCACCACCTCGAGCATCACCCCGATCAGGCTAGGACCGCGACCCGCGAGGCTGCGCGTATAACGCTCGAAGAACTGCGGGGTGGCGAGCAGCGGGAAGGCCTGCATGCTGGTGGCAACCTCATCGCCAACCCGGATCATGGTCTCGCCAAACATCTGGTACAGGCCGTCGCGGTTGAGTTCGTAATACGCCCACATGGCGAGCCGTCGCGACTCTTCGACCTTCATGACCTGACCCGGACCCAGAGTCCGCAGCAGCAGCTCGTGGGTCAGACGAACCCGGCGTCGAAAGCGCGCGGGCCGGGGTGCGGCCTTGGTCTGCTCCAGTTGCTGGCGGACCAGACGCTCGATGTCCCGCTGCGATACGCGGCTGTGGCCGTGACTAGGCACTGACGGCGGCAACTCGAGCATGACGACACCCTCCTTCCCCGGGACCTTGGGAGGCAACAGCGCCTCCGCAAAGCCTGTATCGGTCGGATGGGAGTCGATGTGATTCGGATCGGGTGACGGGTATCCGGTATTTCGTCGCAGATTTCAGTGCCGTGACACCCTCAAGGACCTCAGCCCTGCTTTTGCAGCTTGGCGAGCTCCGCCAGCACCATCTCCGAGTGTCCCTTGGGGTTCACGTTGTCGAAGCGTCGGGCGATGCGACCCTGCGGATCGATGATGAACGTGTCGCGCCGAGCGATATCGAACAGCTTGAACTGCGGGTAGCTGGTCAGCGAGCCGTAGGCCTTGGTGACTTCGGTATTCGCATCCGAGAGTACCGGGAAGGGCAGGCTGTGCTCTTTGGCAAACGCTTCCTTGGAGTCGACCTTGTCAACGCTGACACCGAGGATCACGGCGTTGGCGCGGCGAAAAGCGAAGATATTGTCGCGAAACTCGCAGGCCTGGGTGGTGCAGCCCGGGGTGTTGTCCTTGGGGTAGAAGTAGAGCACGACCCACTTGCCGCGATAGTCGGCGAGCGAACGCCACTCGCCAGTCTGGTCTTGCAACTTGAAGGCCGGAGCGGGTTTGCCGATTTCGGGAGCATTCGCCAGTGTCAGTACGGAGGTGAAGGCGAGCAAGGTCACGAAGAGGGCTTTGAGCGGCGCGGTGGACATGGCGACTCCTCAAGAATTTGGATTGAAGAATTTGGCTCGAGAAATGGCGCGCCCGGCGAGATTCGAACTCACGACCCCTGCCTTCGGAGGGCAGTACTCTATCCAGCTGAGCTACGGGCGCACGTGACCAGTATACCCCGCGCGAGGGTGCTGACGCCCCGGCTCCGCAGCCACGGAACGAGGCTTGCGCAGTCAAGGCAAAAGTATTTGAATGCGGCATCTTGACGCTCCTTGACACAGCGTCGAGTACAACAAACGCTCGGGGAGACACCGTCAATGAACCCAATCGCCAAAGCCGTGGCCGCCGCCCTCGTGGCCGGGTCACTCATGTCCGTACCCTCCCTCGCCCAGGAAGCCGGTGGCATCCGTGGCAAGGTGACAGCCGAGGCCGCCGGCTCGACCGTCGGCGGCATCACCGTGACCGCCACCAGTGACGTGATGCCGAAGCCGCGCACGGCGACCGTGCGTCCGGATGGAAGCTACAACCTGCCGCTGCTGCTGCCGGGCAAGTACACCCTGACCTTCAGTAACGCCGCCGGCGTGCTGCAGCGCGTCGATGTCGAGGTGTTGCTCGACCAGACGTCCATCGCCGATGTCGCCCTCTCCGCCACCCGGGCCGAGGATCTGCAGGTGGTGACGATTGTCTCGAGCGGTCTGTCCCGCCAGGGCAATGCCTCGCTCGGCAATTCCCTCAGCGCCAAGAACGTCGAAAGTTTGCCAGTGGGCCAAAGCTATCGCGACCTTCTGAAGCTCGTGCCGGGCGTCCAGTACTCCGAGAACGCTGTGCTCGGCCCCTCCGCGGGTGGTTCGGGCGTCGACAACAAGTACGGGTTCGATGGTGTGGATGTCTCGCTGCCCCTGTTCGGCAACCTCGCAGCCGACCCGTCCACCCACGACGTAGCCAACGTGTCGATGGAGCGTGGTGGCGTCAAAGCCATCGGTTTCAACCGTGCGGGCGGTTTCTCGATCAACACCACCTCGAAGTCGGGTACCAACGAATTCAAGGGCACGGTTGAGTACAAGGTGCAGCCCAAGAGCATGGTCTCCAAGGTGCGCGGCGTCTCGAAGTATTTGCTCGACCAGAGTTGGGTCAACGCCGGTTTTGGCGGTCCGATCGTCGAGGACTCGTTGTTCTTCTACGCGTCTTACTATCGTCCGGAGGTCACCCGCGACAACCCGACTACGGCTTATGGCGCAGTCAAGAATTACGAAAGTATCCGCAACGAATACTTCGGCAAGCTCACCTGGGCGCCGACCGAGGATTTGCTGTTCAACGTCAGCCTGCGCACTTCCAAGCGCGAGGGCAACGGTGCCGGCATCGGCTCGCTCGACGCCGATTCGGTCTCCACCGGCGAGCGTTCCGAGCAGAGCATCCTGACGCTCGATGGTTCGTGGATCGCGAGCGAGAACACCTCGGTGAGTTTCAAGTTCGGCAAGTTCGACCTCGAGACGGCGGGTACACCCGACAAAGCGCTGTCGTTCGTCGGCAAGCCGGGCGACAAACTCAACATCGCCGATTTGACCAACGCGGGCCGCTTCACGGTGCCGACGCTGCTCGCCACGGCCACGACCCCGGCGCAAATTCTCTTCAACCAGCAAGCACAGCTGCTCATCAACCAGTACGGCTACATCAACTCGGCTGGCGTGAAGGCGGGTGGCGGTCGTATCGGCGCGTGGCCAGAGATCAATGATCAGGACTTCTACCGCGACACCTTCGAGGTGGCCATCGATCACAAGCTCGAGATCGGCAGCACGAGTCACCAGTTGCATGCGGGCGTGAAGTTCTCGGAGATCTCCGAAGAGCTGATGCGAACCACGCAGGGTTGGGGCGTGATCAGCTACGCCGGCGGCACCGTGAACACCACGACGACCACGCCGCGTGTGCCCTATTTCTACCAGGCCACGATCACCGAGTCGGGTGCCAAGGATGTGAATGGCAATCCGCTGAAGCCGCTGATCGTCTCGTCGTCGAAGTCGTACAACATTGAACTCAACGACACGATCACCTGGGAGAACTTCGACTTCAACCTCGGCGTGCTCATCAGCAAGGATGAGCTTTACGGCCAAGGTCTGCGCCCCAAGGCGGGCACGGTATCGGGCTTCGAGCTGGCCCCAGGCAACAAGTACAAGATGTACACCATCGACTGGAAGGACATGATCCAGCCGCGGCTCGGCATCACTTGGCGGTATGACGGGTCGAACACGGTGTTCGCCAATTTCGCCTCCTACAACCCCGAGGCGAGTTCGTTATCCCGTGCCGCGTCCTGGGACCGCAACCTGTTCAGCCGAGTGCTCGATGTCCGCTTCGACCAGAACGGCAATTTCCTAGAGTCGGCATATCGCGGCTCCTCGAGCGGCAAAGTGTTCGTGCCTGACATGAAGCCGCGTCGCGTCGATGAGTTCACGCTCGGCACAACACGTCAGTTGTCCGAGGGCTGGGCGCTGCGCGGCCACGTGCGCTACCGAGAGGGATCGCACTTCTGGGAGGACATCTGGAATTTCGCTCGTTCTCAAGAGGGGACCTACGGTCCGAACGGCGGCGTACCGCAGGCGCTGCGCGCTCTCGGTGACTACGTGCCGAACCTCGCTGCGATCCGCGCCGAGATAGGTGGTTCGACGTACGTCATCGCCGAGGTCGATGGCGGATACACGAAGTATTGGGAAGCGAGCGTCGAAGCAGAGTGGACGGGTGAGCGCACTTACCTCAACGCGTCGTACGTGCGCAGCCGTTATCGTGGCAACTTCGACCAAGACAACACCACCACGGTGAACGACGCCAACACCTTTGTCGGTTCGTCGTTCTACAACGATGCGCGTGGTCAGTATGTGTGGGACAACAAGGACGGCACGCTGTCGGGCGATCGGCCGCACATCCTGAAGATCTATGGTCACTACACCACCGATTGGAAGGCCAACATCGGCGCCTACCTCGTGTACCAGTCGGGTCAGCCCTGGGAAACCTGGTCGAGCAACTACTACGGCAACGGCCTCGTCAACGCCTCCGCAGCCATCAGCTCCTTCGCCGAGCCGGCGGGCAGTCGTCGTGCCGCGAGTCACTACCAGCTCGATCTGAACTACACGCAGAGCTTCAAGGTCGGCTCCTTGCCGATGCTGAAGTTCCGCGCTGACGTGTTCAACGTGCTGGATCGGCAGACCGGCTACAACATCCAGCAGGTCGAGTTTGCGTCCAACTACGGCCAGCCCCGCAGCTATTTCCTGCCGCGTCGCGTGCAGTTGTCGGTGCGGGTGGACTTCTGAGGCGAGTCGGTCGGTTCGTCATTGCAGTCGTTGCGCTGCTGCCGCCGTGGGCGGCAGCAGCGCAGCGCGACGTCCCATCGTCCCCGCTGGCGGCGCGCGTCGCTGCGCTCACAGAGGGTTTTCGCGGCAGCGTGTCGCTGTACGCGCGCAATCTCGATACCGGCAGTGAGTTCGGCGTGCGGGCCGATGTTCCGGTGCGTACGGCGAGCACCATCAAACTGCCGATCGCCTGCACCGTCGCAATGATGGTGAAGCGGGGCAAAGCGTCGTGGGACGAATCTTTGCTGCTTCGCGAGCAGGATAAGGTGTCGGGTTCTGGTGTCGCTGCCGATCTCTCGGCGGGCAAGACGCTGTCGCTGCGTGATGCGACCATGCTGATGATCACCGTCAGCGACAACACGACGACCAACCTGATCCTTGATCGAATCTCTGCGGACGCCGTCAACGACTATATGGACGAGTTGCGTTTGCCGGTCACGCGCTCTATGCGCAAGGTTCGCGGTGACGGTACCCAATTGAAGCCGGCGGAGGGCTGGAGCCGCGCCGGATCGCTCGAAGCCAACAAGCGATTTGGTATCGGCTCATCTACGTCACGAGAGATGGTGACCCTGTTGACGCTGCTCGAGCAGGGCAAGGTGGTGGATGCGGAATCCTCTCGTATTGTGCTCGACATGCTCGAGCGACAAAAAAACAAGGATGGCATCGGCCGTCGCATGGGTGAGGCCCGCGTGCTTAGTAAGTCCGGTGGGCTCGATGCGCTGCGCAGCGACGTGGGAATCGTCTATACGCCGCACGGGCGTGTGGCCCTTGCCATCACGGTGGACGATCTACCCGAGATCGATTACTCGCCCGACAATCCCGGGCTGCGGCTCATTGCCGATCTGGCCGAAGTGTTGGTCGACTCGCTGCGCTGACTGATGCGGCGAGCATCCACTGGGCACTCCAGTAGAGGATCATGAGCGCGACCTGCGTCGTCATCGATGCCGCGACGAAACGATTGCGCGCGACGAGCACGTCGCTGATCGCAAAAATCACCGCACCGAGTGCACTCCATCGCGCCGCAAGCGCTGCGACTTCCTCGCGACCCAATTGCGCGAGCGCACGCCACATCATGCTGCAAATCACGATGACATAGGCGAGGACGGCGCCGCGTAGCTCGCCGAGATAAGGCTGCAGGGTGACAAACACCACTGTCCCGAACGTAGCCACGGCCGCGGCCCAACCAAGAGCGGGCGCACGAGTGCGTCGGACGAATGCACATAGATACAGCAAGTGTGCAACCAGAAAAGCCAGTAGCCCGAATAGGAATGCATTGAGCGGCAGTGACAACAACAGATCGCCCAGAGCCGAAAACCCGAGGCCTGCCGCTATCCATTTCCTGTCCGACCCCGCTTGCGAACCCACCCAGAGGGCAAGCGCAAGCACGGGTATCGGTTTCGTCAGCCATTGCAGCACCGGAACCTCGAGCAGCATCGCGGCGAAATACACCGCGACCGCCGCCAGGCCGACGATCGTCAACGGCCTAGAAGAGACCCGGCATCTCACGTTGTGCCACCGTCGGGTGGTCGGGCATGAGCGGTTCGAGTTCGAGCGTGTCGGTCTCCGGCAAGGCGGCGGCAGCGGCTTGCTTGCGCCCGGTGAGTGCTGCGATACCGGCACTGACGGGAATGGCGGTGCAGGACTTGCCGGCAAGATAGTCGATCGCTTGGCGAGTCGACGCTTCGTTCGCGTTGCCGAGCGGTTGCGTTACATCGTCTGCGGCGCGGCAGCTGGCTTTGACGGTCTCTGCCAACCCGTTGAAGTAGGCATCTGAGTTGGCCGAATTGCGCGTCGTGAAGGCCAGCACCCTCAAGCGATCGTCGCAGGCCGAGCGGTCGACGGCGATTTGTCCGACGGGTTTGCCAAAGGTATTGTCGCCGATCAATGCCAGATTGGCATTGAAGTACGGGATGAAACCGTTGATGACAAGTTCGCTCGCCGAGGCGGTGGAGCGCGTGCCGATGAAGGCGATCTTGGTCGGTGAGACGGCTTCAGCTTGGGCCGCGAAATATTTGATCGAGTTATTGGACGACTTCTCGGGCCGAAACGTAAGCTGCGAGAAGATCTGCCCCGATGATCGATTGCCGCCGAGCAGATCACCCATCAGCTCGCCGGTGGAGACCAGACCTCCGCCGTTGTAGCGAAAGTCGACGATGACCTCGGTGATACCAGCGTTGCGGAACTTTAGGAATTCCTCGCGCAGCCGGGTATTGGCCGAGGAAATGAAAGTTCGCAGGTTGATGTAGCCGATTTTCTTGCTGCCATCTTGCAGGATCACGCCGCCATATCGCGGCGAGACGGGCTCGATACTGTAGTCGGCCTTGGCGACCGTCAGATCGCGTGTGCCCGAGGGGCCTGAAACGCGCAGCACTCTTGTCGTGCCCGCGGTGTTTGGGCCGAGTGCGTTGGTGACGCCGCTCGCGCCCTCGGCGGCAATGATGTCTGCCACCGAGCGAATGTTAGCGGTAGTCGTGCCGACCCCGAGCAGTTCGTCGCGTCGGTCGATGCCGGCGGCGAGTGCGGGGGCGTTTTCGAACGCTTCAGTGATGAAGACGCGTCGGGCTGCGGTGTCGCTGAAGAGTCGTATGCCGAAGCCTGCGGTGGCGCCCGAGTTGAAGAAGGCGTTTTCTTCAACGATGGAGGTAACGTAAGTGAAATTGCGATCCTTGCCCTGGGCGCGTGCCGTGGCCGTCATGAAGCTGATCAAAGCGTCGACGGTGGCGTAGTCGTCCACATTTACGGTGCTGGGCAGCGTTTCCGGATATAGATACCACTCGCGCAGTTGCTGCACGACCCAGTTCTTCCGATCGGTCGCCGAGCACGAGGTGACGGGCGCGGTCGGCGTCACGCTGGCACCGGCGGAGGCCTCGCTGTTGCCTACCGCGTTGCGCGCTGTGACCGTGCAGTTGTAGCTCGTGCCGTTGGTTAGACCGGTCACCGTGAGCGGACTACCCGCACCCGTAGCCGTGCGGCTCGAGCCGCTTGCTGCGCAGGTCGCCGTGTAATCGAGAATGGCCGAGGAGCCGTTGTTGAGCGGTGCGGTGAAGCTCACCGTAGCCGTGGCATTGCCTGCCGCTACTACGAGGTTGGTGGGGGCGCCAGGTACGGAGCTCGTGGAGCCACCACCAGAGCTTCCGCCACCACCACCTCCGCCACCGCAGGCCACGAGCAGCAGGGCAGACGCCAAGGCGGTCAGCGGACCACGTGCGTGAGTCAGCATGATCAGTCCTTGGTCAAAGAATTTCGAATTGCAGTTGTCGTTCCGACAAACGGCCGACACCATCTTCGATGGCGATGACCAGGGTATGTCGACCTTTGGGTAGAGCCGCCTTGTCGACGGCAAAACCCTGCTCGGTCACAGCGGTCGAGCCCGTGATACGGGCTGTGATGTCGATGCGCAGCGAGCCATATTTGACCTTGAAGGTCTCTGGCCGAATGGTGGTGCCGCTCTCCGGTTCGAAGCGCAGCTTAAGTGTGGTCGGTGAGGTCACCGAGGTATTGACCTTGGGGGCATCAACCAGGATGCGCGGCGCCCCGGGTTCCGGCGTGAAGCGTGGAAAAAGCGGCTCGGGTGCTGCGAGCGAGGCCTGCATTTCCGCTTCCGTCACGAGAAGCAGGGGTTCCTGCGCGAAACTCGCGGTGGTGGCCGTGACGAGCCAGAGCGCGGTGAGCTTCCAGGCAAGCTTCGGGAGCGGACGGATCTGCGCGGTCATATCGAGAGTCCTCAGGGCATGGCCTTGATACGCACGCGACGGTTCTCGGCCGCGAGCGGGTCGGTGTTATTGAGCAGTTCCGTGAACCCTTTGCCCACCGATTCGAGCCGAACGGGTTCGACTCCCTTCGATTGCAGATAGGTCAAGACGGATTGGGCGCGTCGCGCCGATAGCTCGAGATTGTAGCGTGCGCTGCCTTTAGCGTCCGTATGCCCCTCGATCATGAAACGGGTTTGGGCCAGTTGGTTGGCCTTCATGGCGATGCTCAGTTGTTCGAGCACGGGCAGGCTGTCTGGCGTGATCTTCGCTGAGTTGAACTCAAAGTTGATGCTCATGTCGATGCTGCGCGCGACCGGCTTTAGGTTGCGCAGCGATCGGGTGCGACCCTCCGTCCCCGAAGCGGGCGCGGGTGCGGCGGCCGGATCCGGCGGCGCGAGTTGCTTGATGATCTCCTCGGCCGACATCGTTGGGCTGGGTGCGTTCTGCACCCATGTCAGCGGACTGTAGAGGGCACCGACAACGAGTAAGGACAACAGGCTTGCGATTCTCACTGGACTTCCTCCACTTTGAGCCAGGCCGCGGCGAATCGCGGCGATCCCCGCACGCCCTCGCCGATGACGAAATTGATCAGTTCGCGCCGACCGCCGGCATCGGCTGCCTTGAACGTATAAGGTGCTTCGGGGTTCGCGGTGTTGCTGCTCAGCACCGACAAATCCCGTGGGTTGTCGGTCACGAGCACGAGCACGTGATCAGTTCCCGGCGGACCGCCCGCCACCACGCCCCAGTTGGGTCGTGGCAGACGCATGGGTGCGTTCGCTTTGATTTTATTGCTGCCATCCAAGCCATTCGGGAACAGCAGATAGAAACTGGTCTGATCGCTGCCGAGCAGCACGATGTAGACATATCCGTCGTGCTTCGAGGTGATCGTCAATTCGAAGGGGTCTTGGCCGATACGCAAAGATTTACGCGGTACGGTGACCGCCAGCGTGCGACGCGAATCGCGCTGGTCGTAGAGGTTCTGCACCGAGGCTACGGCCGTCACTGGCGCTGCCTCCTCCGGCGCGACGGTAGCGGGTGCCGCCTGCGTGGCTTGCGCTGCTGCGAGGCGCTTTTTCTCTTCCTCGGCGGCTTGTGCAAGCTGGGTCAGCCGCTCTTGCTCCGCGCGTAATTCCGCCTCCTCACGTTGCCGCCGCTCAAGCGCCACTTGAGCGAGACGCTCCGATTCGCGGCGCGCGGTTTCGGCCGCCGCCGCTTCGGCTACGAGGCGCGTGCGCTCTGCCTCGGCCACGCGTGCGAGTTCGGCTTCGCGAGCGAGGCGCTGCTTCTCGACCTGGGCGAGACGTGCCTGCTCCGCCTCGCGGGCCAAGCGCTCCTGCTCGAGTTTGGCGAGTCGTTCGGCTTCAGCGCGCTCTGCAGCGAGGCGCTGTTGTTCCTGACGAATTTTCTCTGCGCGCTGTTCGGCGGCGCGCCGCTCTTCGGCGCGGCGTTGCTCATCGAGTGCCGCTTGCTCGCGCTGCAGTCGCTCGCGCTCGAGTCGCGCGGCTTCGGCCGAAGGCGCTGCCGACTCTGTAGGCTTGCCCGCTGCTGCGACCGGGATCAGGTTGCGCAAGCCCGTAACGGTGACGTGATGCGGCAGCAGATCAGGGAAGCGAGCCACCTTGGTGCTGATGAAATCCTGGGCACATTGCTCCACTTCGGCGAGTGTCACCGCGCCGCTGCCATCGAGATCCTTCGCACCGCCGAGCAAGCAGCTCTTCATCGCCTGCGTGGCGAGTCCGCCGCGACTCGGTTCGTCGAAGCTGACTTCGTCCGCGCGCGCCGAGGTGATGTGCACCACGTTCTCGGGTAGCGCATCGACGCCGTCGGAGTTCTGACCGAGAAGGCTGCGCGTGCGTACGTTGGAGGGGCGATTGCAAGCCGTACCGGTTTCATCAGCCTTCATGAAGAACTTCGGTCGCAGACCGCCGTTCTCCTCGCCCAGCGAGCGCGTGTTGCGCCGGATTCCCGCGATGCCGCCTGAGTGGCAGGCATCGAACATGATGATCAGCTTGTCGGCCTTGCTGCCGAGCGGCTTGGCGTATTGGGCGAATTCGCGATTGACGATGACTTTGCGATCCCAAGTCAGCAATCCTTCGACACAGCCGCCGGCGTTGGGGTCACGCCAGCGCGTACCGTGGCCGGAGAAATAGACGAGGATGCGACCGCCGTCCGAGGCCTGTGCTGCGAGCTTGCCGAGCTCGGCGATGATGCGATCCTTGGTGGCCTGTTCGTTGAAGAGCTCGGTGACGTTACCCTCTGGTATGCCCATTGCAACGGCGATTTCTTTAGCGCTGTCGAGATCGTTCGGCACACCGAACAGCGGCGGGACCTCTTCGTCGCGGTAGATCGACACGCCAATGATGAGTGCGTGCTTGAACGGCTCCTGTGTAGCCGCGGAGGCGGCGGGAGGCAGGATGCTCGCCATGAGCAGCAGTATCGCAATCCATCGTGACATCTCAGACTCCGAGACCAGTGAGATAGAACGCAGCCCAGTAGAACGGATGGGCAAAGGCCTTGCGCGTTTCGCGCTGCGCGTCTCGCAGGGCCTCACGCTTGGGCTTGCCCGCACTGAGGTTCGCATAAAAATGCTGCATCAGCACGCCAGTGGCCTGATCGTCGACCTTCCATTGACTCGCCACGATGTTGCTGCTGCCGGCAAACAGGAAGCCACGTGTCAGGCCGAGCACGTCATCGCCGGTCTGAACCTTTCCAAGCCCGGTCTCACAGGCCGAGAGGGTGACGAGATCGGCGTCGAGGCGCATGTTGTACAGATCGCCCACGGTCAGCGAGCCGTCCTCTGTGCCTGACTTGGCGAGCAGCAGCCTCGATTGCAGGGCGTTGGCACCGTTGAACTCGCCGTGCGAGGCAACATGCAGCATGCGGAACATGGGCGCGCGGGCCTTGAAGATTTCCTCAGAGGCCTGTGCGCGCGCGAAGATCTCGCTGGATGGGATGCTTTGTGCGATGTATTTGCCCTCGGTCTCGGCAAATGGCAGATCGAGCGAAGGATCCTTCAGGTCCGGATTGGCGAGTACGAGCACCGGGTCTTTCTGAGTGCCGGACGGTGCTCGCAGGAAGCGGATGGTGCTGGCGCTCGGCAGGAAGCGGATCAGCGTGTTTTGCATCAGGTAATCACTGCCGTCGTACAGCGCTGCGAACGGTAGATAGTGCAGCACGCCATGCGGAACGACGAGCAGACTCTTGCCCGCTGCCAATGGACGCACCGGCCCGAGCAGGATGTCGTGCAGTTCCTTGGCGTATTCCCGCGTGCGATTCTCATCCTCGTCTTCCTGGATGGTGACGCGCAGTCGCCGCACTTTGGCCGCCAGATCTCCCGCTACCACCCGTTGCATGCTTACGGCATCTTTGGTGACCGCGCCGATGAACAATTGCTCACCACTCAGGTAGTACTGGAGCACCACCTCATCGGCGAGCAATCGGCTTTGGATGTCAGCGATGGGCACGGCGGTGACGGTGACCAGCGAGGCGAGTTCCGGGTCGTTGCGGCGCAACTCTGCAGTCAGGCGCGCGGCTTCCGCCTCGCGTTGCGCGCTATTGGCCAAGGCATCCATGTCCGCCGGGGCTTGCTCGATAGCCAGCCGATCGGCCTCGGTGAGCGCCGCGAGTGAGGCACCCTTGAGCTCGTTTTTGGTGGCGAGCAGGTCCACGAGCGCGCGCGCCTTCGAGCGCTCGATGTACTCGAAGGTCTGTTCAATACGGCCTGCGCGATACAGCGCATCGACCAGCCGGCCATACACGGCCTGCTTGTCGCCGACGAAGCCGATCTTGTTGGTTTCGGTGTTGATGCTCAGCCGCTGGCGTTCGATCACCTCGACAGCTTCCCGGTAGCGTTCGAGGGCTTTGTCGATCTCGCCATCGAGCTCGTGGATGCGCGCGCGATCACTCAGCAATTGCCAGTAGATCTCGCCGTTGGCACGCACCTGCGGAATGCCGAGCAGTTCGTCGTACCCTCTGCGTGCTTCGTCGATCCGGCCCGTTTCGAAGTAGGCCTTGGTGATCATGAAGTTGCGTGGCAGCTCTGCCCACAGCCAGTTGTTCACGCCGCGCAGTGTTGCGCCGCTCACAAGATTATCGAGGAAGCTGCGTAGCCCAAACGTGGTATCACTTTCGATGGCCTTGACCGCTTTGTCGAACTCGCCGAGGGCCATGTACACCCGGCCGAGCGCCATGGCCTTGGTGCCGAGGTAGTCGCGACCGAGCAGGCCGAGCTGGAAGTCCTCGAGCTCGCGAGCATAGTTGCTGCCGGCCTCACGATCGCCATCCAGCGTTGCGGCCAGCGACACGGCCGCCATCAGGTTCACGATCATGTCCAGATCGTCGCTGTCCGCCTCCCGCAGCCACTTGAGACCTTTCTGAGCTTCATCGATCGCATCGGAATATTGACCGAGTTCGATCAGCGCGTCAGCGCGCATGACATGCACCGTGGGCGTGCCGTCGTCGAGCCCGAGCAAGCGGGTGCGCAGATCTCCGCCGCGGATCCGCTCCTCGAGACGATCGAGACAGGGCAGCAACTTGTCGTAGCGCTTGATCTTCGAATACGCGAAACACAATGCGTGGCGGTCCGCCGTACGCAGCGGCTTGCTCGAGGCTTGCTCGTCCACCTCGATCAGGCGCGCGAGTTCATCGAAACGCCCGGTGGCCGCGAGCGCAAAGTGCTGGTTGTTGGCGTGCGCCACCAGCGGTGCGAGCAGCAGGCTGCCGAGGCAGATTGAGCGGCGCCAGGTTTTCATTGACTCCTATCCTAACCCTCGACAGGGAGGGCGGGTAAAGGCCTCCATGAAGCGATAACTTCAGAGCCAGCCGCGGCGTTTGAAGAGCCAGTAGGGGAGGGCGGCGCTCGCCACCATAACTACAAGGGCGGCCGGAAATCCCCAGGGTTGCTCAGAGGTCGGGATCCATTCGAAGTTCATGCCAAAGATGGCGCCGATCACCGAGGGTGGCAGCAGCACCACGGTCGCCACGGAAAAAATCTTCAGGATGTTGTTCTGGTCGATGTTGATCATGCCGAGGGTGGCCTCGAGCATGAATTGCACTTTGTTGCCGAGGAAGGTGGCGTGATCGCTCATTTGCGTCACATCGCGCACCAGGCTCTTCAGACGGCTACGCACTTCCGGTGTGAGCAGCGGGTGATTCGACTGTTGCAGGAAGGCGAGCAAGCGGGTCAGGCTCGCCAGCGTCTCGCGTGCCTTGGAGGTCAGATCACCGTTGCGACCGACGCGCTCGAGAATCAGGCGATAATCGCGCGGATGCCGTCGTCGCTGCCCGGGCGGTGGCGGTGTGAACACTTCGGCCGACACCGCATCGATGTCGCCACCGATGCGCTCGAGCACGTCTGCGATCCGGTTGACCATCGCTTCGAGCAGGCCGGCCAATACGGCCGCAGCGGAGGTGCAGGTGCTGCGGTGCCGCTCGGCGTAGGCGATGTAGCGACGAAACGGCAGCAGATCGACGTAGCGGTTGGTGATCAGCCGGTTCGGCGTGAGGATGAAGGTGATCTGACTGCTCTCAGGCCGCTCGGTATCGAGTTTCGTGACCACGGTTGCGGTCATGTAGAGCGAGCCGTTCTCCTCGTAAAGACGATTCGAGGATTCGATTTCGCGCATTTCTTCACGCGTCGGTACATCGACGGCAAGAAAGCGCTCGACTTGTGCTTCTTCGTCGGGTGCGGGCTCGAGAAGATCGATCCAGAGCGCTGCCTCGGGCAGGGCGTCTTGGGCAGTGACGACCCGGCGCTGCAGCCCCTGATCGTCGAGCAGGAAACAGCCGATCATGCGCGCCGATAAAGCCGTGCGCGCCGCGAGATCAGCGTGGCTGCTCGGCGCGGGCGAGGGCGTTGATCAGTTCGATCATCTGCGGCACACCGCCCGCCGAGTTGATGTCGGTCGACCAGCGACCGTTGACCGCCATGAACGGCGTGCCTTCAGCGCGGTAGCGACGCACGATCTCGTCGGCCTGGCGCAGCTTCGTGTTCACCCACATGGAATTCCAGGCGTCGGTGAACGCTTTCGGATCTATGCCGTTGGCCTTCGCCCAATCTCGCACCACCGGCAAGGTCGACTCTTCGTTTTGACCCAACAGACGATTACCGCCGCGGTGGATGGTATCGAATACTTTGGTGTGCAGCCGCTCGTCCTGCTTCAGTGCCTGCAGGGTGTAGAAGAGGCGCGCGTGCAGCTTGGCGCCTTCGTTCCAGGTCACGGGCACGCGCACGAACTCGACGTTGGCGGGCTTGTCTTTCTTTTTCCAGCTCTCGAGGTACGGGTCGAGCATGTAGCAGGCGCCGCAGCCGTACCAGAAGATCTCGACCACTTCGACCTTGCCCGGTGCGACCGAGGTCGGCATTTGTGGCACAACACTGCGGTAGTGCCGTCCTTGTTGCCACTTGCTCGGCACGGCTGCGCCTTGGGCGTGCGATGCCGGGGCAGCGGCCGTGAACAGCAGCGCTACGGCGACAGCAAGGAGAGGCAAACCGGACAAGGCTCGAGTGATCGTCTTCATAAGCATCACCGTGAACTATGGGTAATCAGCGCAGGCCCTGGATGTAGCTGGCGAGGGCGCGCTTGTCGTCTTCGCTCAGGCGCTTGGCAATGGTTGCCATCATGTGACCATTCATCGACTTCGTCGGATTGCCCGTGGCGATGTCGAGGTAGCGCTGGCCACTCGCGTAGTCGGCGAGTTGCTTGAGTGTGTAGGTCGAGTGCTGTGCTCGCAGTGCCGGATATCCCGCCCCCGAATTGCCGAGGCCGACCGGGCCGTGGCACGAAGTGCAGGAGGGGATGTTGCGTGCGCGATCGCCGCCACGATACAGCGCTTCGCCGGCTTTGTACGTGGCCGCGTCGGCTTCCTGGCCAGTCGGCGTCAGCGTGGCGAAATAGGCGGAAAGATCAGCGATATCTTCGTCCGTCAGCGCCATGGCGAGCGGATACATCACCGCGTTGTTGCGGTGACCGGCACGGAACAACTTGAGTTGCTCGGCGATGTAGCGCGAGTTTTGACCGGCGAGATTCGGCCATTCCGGGTTGACGCTGTTGCCGTTGGCCCCGTGACAGGCTGCGCAGACGGCGGCTTTGGCAGCGCCCGCTTCGGCATTGCCTCGGGCGAGTGCAGCAGGCGCGAGCACGACCGACAGCAACAATATGGCTATGACCCTCGCGGAGGGCGGAAAGATGAACATTTCGCAGGCTCCAGACATCGAATTCGACCGCAGCAGTTTACACTAAAGGGGTGTCACGCTTCCCACAGGCCAATTTCCTTCTAAGCGTGGCAGCCAAAGCGCAGTTCCCCGCCGACGTGGGCGCGGAAGTGGCCTTTGCCGGACGGTCCAATTCGGGCAAGTCCAGTGCGATCAACGCGGTGACCGAGCGCAAGGCGCTGGCCCGTACCAGCAAGACCCCCGGGCAGACCCGACTATTGAACTACTTCGAGCTGGAACCTGGGCACCGGATCGTCGATTTGCCCGGGTATGGCTACGCCTCGGTGCGCCCCGAGGAGCGGAAAAAGTGGCTGCCGCTACTAGACGCCTTGCGCGAGCGTGACAGTTTGCGGGGTCTGCTGCTGATCGTGGATGCCCGGCGCGGCCTGCGGGAAGAGGATTTTGCGCTGATCGACTGGGCGCAGCCTGCGCGCCGCGGAGTTCACGTGCTGCTCTCCAAAGTCGACAAGTTGAATCAGGCCGAGCGCGCGGCCGGTCTGCGAGAGGCGAGTGCGGCGCTCGGCAGCCTCGCCAGCGTGCAGTTGTTTTCGGCCCACGCCGGTCTCGGGGTTCGCGAGGCGCAGAATCGGATGGCGGAACTCTGGGGCGCCGCGACGCAGGGCGCCAAACAGCAGGGCGCTAAATAAAAGAACCCCCGGGCGCTTCACGGGGAAACGACCGGGGGTAGACAAACCCGACACAGGTCTGGAGGTCGGGTGCCCGCTCAGGGAGGGAGAAAAGCGGGGAACGCAGAGCGTTCGGGAAATCAGACTGGGTGCTGCGGCAAAGGTTCCGAGAAAAACCGGAATATAATTTCTTTAATAATCATGGGGTTAAATGGCAACATGTTGCGCTGTCGCAACATACAGGCGGTTGCCGTATTCCCCTGATCACGAGGCGTGTCAGTGTGCCTCGTCCCAGTTCGCGCCCGTCCCGATATCGACCCGCAGGGGGACCGACAAAGCGCTTTCGCCAGCGGCCACCATGCGCTTGCGGATCGCGGCACTGACGTGCTGCACGACTGAGGCATCGGCAGACACTTCGAGCACGAGTTCGTCGTGCACCTGCATGAGCAGCGCCGCTTGCCCGCGACCCTCGCCCTCGCACCAGGCATCGACCGCGATCATGGCTTTCTTGATGAGATCGGCGGCTGTGCCTTGCATGGGCGCATTGATCGCGCTGCGCTCGGCATATTGCTGCATCGCGCGGTTGCGCGAGCGGATGTCGGGTAGATACAGCCGGCGCCCGAATACGGTTTCAACGAAGCCGTGCTCGCGCGCCTGCTCACGGGTGCGGTCCATATAGGCCTTCACGCCAGGGTAGCGAGCGAAGTACAGCTCGACGTAGTTCTGCGCTGCGCCGCGTTCGATGCCGAGTTGGCGAGCGAGGCCGAAGGCCGACATGCCGTAGATCAGCCCAAAGTTGATCGCCTTGGCCGAGCGGCGCTGCTCCGCTGTGACTTCTTCGAGAGGTACGCCGAAGACTTCGGCAGCTGTCGCTTGGTGCACGTCACGGTCGGCGGCGAACGCGGCCTGCAGACCGGCATCTCCCGACAAGTGCGCCATGATCCGTAGCTCGATCTGCGAGTAGTCCGCCGCGAGCAGTACTTTGCCTGCCGGAGCGACGAAGGCTTGTCGGATCCGCCGACCTTCGGGGGTGCGGATCGGGATGTTCTGCAGGTTCGGGTCCGTGGACGAGAGCCGGCCCGTTTGCGCCACAGCTTGGTGATACGAGGTGTGCACCCGGCCCGTCTCCGGGTTGATCTGCGTCGGTAGCTTGTCGGCGTAAGTGCTGCGCAACTTGGCGATGCCGCGGTACTCCAGAATCAGCCGTGGCAGCGCGTATTGCTCCGCGAGTTCCTCAAGCACGTCCTCGGCTGTAGAGGGTTGCCCCGTCGGTGTCTTGCGCAACACCGGGATCTGCATCGTCTCGAAGAGGATCTGCTGCAACTGCTTGGGCGAATCGAGATTGAAAGCACTACCGGCGAGGGCGTGTGCCTCGGCCTGAAGTTCGGCTGCGCGCTGCTCGAGTTCGCGGCTCTGCACGCGCAAGCGCTCGCGATCGATGAGCACACCGCGGCGCTCCATTCGTTGCAGCACCGGCACCAGCGGCTGCTCGAATTCCTCGTAGAGACGTTTCAGCAACGGCTCGTGCTCGATCGCCGGCCATAGCGTGCGATGCAACCGCAAGGTGATATCGGCATCTTCCGCCGCGTATTCGCCAGCCCGCGCGATTTCCACCTGGCTGAAGGGGATTTGTTTGGCGCCCTTGCCGGCCACATCCTCGTAATGAATGGTCGTGATGCCGAGATACCGTTCGGCGGCCGAGTCCATGTCGTGGCGGATGGCCACGCTGTTCCACACGTAGGATTCGAGCATGGTGTCGTAGCGCAGGCCGGCGAGCGTGATGCCGTGGTTGGCGAGTACGTGCGCGTCGTATTTCAGATGGTGGCCAAGTTTGGCCTTACGCGGATCCTCGAGCAGCGGCTGCAAGCGCCGTAGCACGCGCTCGCGATCCAGTTGCGACGGCGCACCCACATAATCGTGGGCGAGCGGTACGTATGCCGCGATGCCGGGCTCGATGCAGAACGACACGCCGACGATGCGCGCCTGCATGTAGTCGAGACTGGTCGTTTCGGTATCGAACGCGATGAGCTCTGCAGCCTCGAGTCGTGCGAGCCACTGCGAGAGTTGCTCCTCGTCGCTGACAATTTCATAGGCGCGCGGTGCCGCGACGATCTCCGGGCGGCGAAGCGATGAGGCATCGTTCGCGGGCTCGTTCGGCGTCCCCGGGTTCGTCACTGCGGTTTCGGTCGTGGTTTCGGTCGTAGCTTCGCCGAGGGAGCGCAGCAATTGCCGGAAGCCGAGGCGCGTGTAGAGCACCTTGAGCGCCGCGTCGTCCTGCGGCCGACGACTGAGATCCTGGGCATCGGCCGGTAACTCGAGGTCGCAGCGGATCGTCGCCAATTGTCGCGACAGCTGCAGGGTGTCGAGGCCGGCGCGAAGATTCTCGCCCACCTTGCCCGGCACCTCGGCTGCGTGGGCGATCAAGTTATCGAGCGTGGCGTACTGCCCGAGCCACTTCGCCGCGGTTTTAGGGCCGACCTTGTCGATGCCGGGAATGTTGTCCGAGCTGTCACCGACGAGCGCGAGGTAGTCGATGATCTGTTCGGGCCATACATCGAACTTGGTCTTGACGCCGTCGCGGTCGTAGCGGCTGTCGCTCATGGTGTTGATGAGCGTGATCTGCGGCCCGACCAGCTGACACATGTCCTTGTCGCCCGTCGAGATCAGCACCTGCTGGCCTGCGGCGGCGGCGCGCGTGGCGAGTGTGCCGATCACATCGTCCGCCTCGACACCCGGTATTCGCAGCAGCGGCAGCCCGAGGGCGCGCACGGTGTCGAGCAGCGGGTCTACCTGCGCGCGCAGATCGTCCGGCATCGGCGGGCGGTGCGCCTTGTACTCGGCAAACAACTCATCGCGGAAGGTTTTCCCCGGTGCGTCGAATACCACCACCATCGTGGCGGGTTCGTGCTCGCGGAGAAACTTCAGCAGCATGTTGACTACGCCGAGCACCGCACCGGTCGGTTCGCCCGCGGCGTTGGTGAACGGTGGTAACGCGTGGAAGGCGCGGTAGAGATAGGAGGAGCCGTCGACCAGCACCAGATCGGGCTTGCTCATGAGCGCCGCTTCATTCCTTGGCGACGAGTCGGCGCAGGTCGGCGACGAAGGCGTCCATGGCGAAATCGGGCTGTGCGATCAGCCGCAATCGATTGTGTCGATCGTAAACATAGAGCGTGCTCGAATGATCCACCGTATACGTCGAGCCGTCCTTCGAAGGCACCTGTACGGCGATCGCATGGAAGGCTTTCACCACGGCGGGCAATTGCTCGGGAGTGGGGCGCAGGCCTACGAAGGAGGGGTCGAAGTTGTCGAGGTAAGCGCGCAGCCGTTCGGGCGTATCGCGTTGCGGGTCGACGCTGACGAGCAATACCGTCACGTGCCGCGCGTCGGTGCCCAACGCCGCGCGCGCCTGCTTCAGGCGTAGTAGCGTGCTCGGGCAGACATCGGGGCAACTGGTGAAACCGAAGAACACCAGCGTGACGGAATCGGCGAAGTCCTCGAGGCTGCGGGCTTCCCCGTTGGTATCTGCGATACGCAGGCCGCGGCCGTAATCGATGCCGCTGACTTCTGTGGAGTTGAAGGGTGCGGGAGGCGCACAGGCCACCAGCAACAGGGCGAGAGACAACAGCGCCCAAAGAAAAGGGCGAACGCCGGGCAGCGCGTGATCCGCTTCTGCCCGGCGTTCACGCATGGCTTCAGGCGACGCCCGGCGCCTTCACCCAGACTTTGCACCAGCCCGGGTTCTTCACGAGCTTGCCCGGGAAGAGGTTGCACTTGGCGAGCGGGGCCTTACGGTCCTTGTCAGCCCACTGCAGGCAGTTGCCGCAGTGCTGCTCTTTCTTGTGGTTGGGATTCGTCTTAGCGTCGACCTTCGCGGAGTCTTCGGAATAGCCGAGGGCTTTCGCGGCCGGCTCGGTGGGGCTGAGCACGGGCAGGGCGCCGGCGGCGGGCTTCGCCTGCGCGAACGCCGTTTCGACGACGACCGGGATGGCCGGCAGACCGAGCACCGTGGCGCCGAGTACCTGACGGCGAGTGAGCTTGTCAGACTTCATGGTCACTTCCTGTTTGTGATGGAGGCAATGAATGACGGGGGGATGTCATACGAACCGTATTATAACGACAAAGCCATCCAGAGCAGACCGCGTGCCGGCGTTGGGCTCATAGGCGACGAAGCAGTAAAACGGTGCAGAGGGCGGGGTCCAGTGACCCCTTGGGCGGCTTTGCATGCCAACTTTAGGGGAAATGTTCCATGTCGGATCGCGCACACCAGATCGCCACCCGGGTCGAGAACTTTGTTCGCACGGTTGTAACGCCGTATGAGCAGGATCCCCGGATCGATGTTCGAGGGCACGGCCCCTCAGAGGAGTTGGTCAGTGAGATGCGTGCCAAGGCCCGCGCGACGGGGCTGCTCACGCCGCACATCCTGGCTGACGGGTCCCACCTCACTCAACGCGAGACGGCGATCGTGCTGCGTGCCTCGGGGCTGTCTCCGCTTGGACCGGTGGCTCTCAACACCATGGCCCCGGACGAGGGCAACATGTACTTGCTGGGTAAGGTGGCTAATCCGGCGCAGAAGGAGCGCTTTCTCAAACCCCTCGTAGCAGGCACGGCACGCTCGGCCTTTTTCATGACCGAACCTGCAGTCGACGGTGGCGCGGGTTCGGATCCCTCAATGATGAAAACCACCTGCCGCCTCGAGGGCGGGCATTGGGTGGTAAACGGGCGTAAGACCTTCATTACGGGTGCTATGGGCGCCAAGATCGGCATTCTCATCGCCAAGGCGGACGACGGCGCGTGCATGTTCCTGGTTGAACTGCCCGACCCTGCCATCCGCATCGATCGTGTTCTCAACACTCTCAGCAGTGCGATGCCGGGCGGGCATGCCGTCGTGACAATCGACAATCTGCGCGTACCGGCCGAGCACATGCTCGGCAAGCCCGGCGAAGGCTTGAACTACGCTCAAGTTCGCCTGAGTCCCGCTCGCTTGTCACACTGCATGCGCTGGTGGGGTGCTGCCCAGCGCGCACACGAGATCGCCAGCGACTACGCCTGCCATAGAGAGTCCTTCGGCAAGTTGCTGGTAGACCACGAAGGGGTCGGCTTCATGCTGGCGGAGAATGTGATCGATCTCAAACAGTCTGAGTTGATGATCGACTGGTGCGCGGGCGTGCTGGATTCAGGGGATCTCGGCACGACGGAAAGTTCCATGGCCAAGGTTGCGGTCAGCGAAGCCTTGATGCGGGTCGCCGATCGTTGTGTCCAAGTCATGGGGGGCAGCGGACTTACCGGCGATACGATCGTCGAGCAGGTGTTTCGCGAGATCCGCGCGTTCCGAATCTATGACGGCCCAACCGAAGTCCACAAGTGGTCGCTGGCCAAAAAAATAAAGCGTCAAACGCTACATCGGTCAGGGCGTCTGCGTCGCGTCTGAGTTTATGGCCTGAGTTCCGGGCGGTGAGGCCGGTGTGGCTGTCGACGCATCCGCTGCGGGTCGGGTGACGACTTCAGTCGAAGGCGAGGGCAGATACAGCGGGCCGAGTTGGCCGCAACCTGCGAGTGTCGCGGCCAGGCTGATGGTTGTTGCAAGCCCGGCGGCCACGACAACTCGCCGCCGCAGGGTGGAGTTTGTCGTGTGCTCACCGACCGTCATGGGCGCACTGTGCCATCGGTCGGCAGGGTGCGAACGTCGCGCAGCGCGAGCCAGCCACGCAGCACCCGATACAGCACCCAGAGACCCACGACCGCCAGGCCGAAGACAGCGGTAACGAACCCCACGATGATCAGCATCAGCGGTGCCGAAGCGATGAGCACCACGATGCTCCAAAGCAATGCCCACCAGAAGGTACGAATCTGCCAGTTGAAGTGCGACTCGAGCCATGTCCCAGCGGCGTCTTTGCGCCGCAGGTAATTCATGATGACGGCAATGATCGACGGTAGACCAAAGATAAAACTGCCGACGATGGTCGCCGCGCCCGTCACGCCGATCAGCACTGACAAGGCATGCAGTCCGTAGATGACGTGCGTATAGGTGACGAGTGAAGGATCGGGTGTGCGAGCGAAGTCGGGCATGATCGGCTCCGTGCGATGCAGGTTCAATTCGCCGTGTGTGCGCGCCGTCTGATGACGGCCATGGTCAGGCGGGACACACAGGTTAATTGACCGGTTGAGTCGAACAACTCGATATTCCAGACCTGGCTGCGAGCCCCAGCGTGTAACAAGCGACCGACTCCTGTGACGACATCGCCTTCCTTGACTGGGCGCAGGTGGTTGGCGTTGATCTCCTGACCGACGGCGGCGTGGTCGTCATCGAGACAGGCGTTGGCGCCGACGCTGCCGATGGTCTCGGCGAGCGCGACCGAGGCTCCGCCGTGCAGGATGCGCCGCGGTTGTACCGTTCTGGCCGTGACCGGCATGCGTGCCTGCAGGTGATCTGCCGCGAGTTCGGTGAAGACGATGTCGAGGGTCTCGACCATCGTATCTTTGGCGAGTGCATTGAGGCGCTCGAGGGTGATGCCCGTGCGCCAGGGGATATCCCGGTACGTCGTCATGGCTGCGGGGGAGCGTCGTCGCCTGTGCTGTCGTCGGTGGCACCCCGCAATTGCGCACCCACGCGGCGATACGCCTCGCGGAACGGAATGCCCTCGCGCACAACGAGCTCGTTGGCTCTCTCGGCAGCATGGATGGCCGGATCGAGGCGGATGTTGTCGGCACGAAAGCCCATCGCATCGATGGCGGGTACCAGTATCGCCGTGCTAGCCAGCGCCAGGTCGATGCCCCGAAACAAAGGCGCCTTGAGCAACTGTAGATCGCGTTGATAGCCCGAGGGCAGCTTGGCGACGATGCCGAGTGCCTCGAGCAGGCAGGCCTGAGCCGTAGCACTGCGCCCGCGCAGCAGCTCGAACACGTCGGGGTTGCGCTTCTGCGGCATGATCGATGAGCCCGTCGTGAATTCATCGGGCAAGTGCAGGAAGGCGAACTCCTGCGTGTAGAACAGGCACACGTCCGCCGCAAAGCGCCCGAGATCCTGCATCAGCAGTGTGATTTCAAACAGCAGTTGCGATTCGGCCTTGCCGCGCGAGAGCTGCACGGCTGTTACCGGTTCGTGCACCACTTCGAAATCGAGTGCCTGACGCGTGGCTTCGCGATCGAGTGGCAGACCGGGAGTGCCATAGCCTGCTGCGGAGCCGAGTGGATTCTTGCCAATGCGTCGCTGCACGCTGCGCAGGCCCGCGGCATCGTCACGCAGCTCGGCGGCAAAGCCACCCGCCCACAACTCCACCGTGCTCGGCATTGCCTGTTGCATGTGCGTATAGCCCGGCAGTGCCAGATCACCCTCGCGCGCGGCGAGACGTGTCAGGGCGGCCGCGACGCTGTCGGCCGCATCGGCCAGTTGCAGTGTGGCATCGCGCAGATAGAGGCGTAGCGCAGTGAGTACCTGATCGTTGCGTGAGCGGCCAAGGTGCACACGCCCGCCTGCGGCACCAATCAGCGCGGTGAGACGCTTTTCGAGGGCGGTTTGTCCGTCTTCATCGGCAAGTTCGATGCGCCACTCGCCCTGCGCATGGGAAGCCGCCAGCGCTTCAAGGCCTTGCTCGATCGCTTCGCAATCGCCTGACGAAAGCAGGCCTTGATCGTGCAGCATCTGCGCATGCGCGATCGACGCCCGTGCATCGTAGGCGACGAGTCGTTCGTCGAGGGTGTGATCTTCCCCTGCGGTGTAGTGCAGCACCCGCTCATCGAGCGGTGCGCCTTTGTCCCACAGCCGACTCATGCGCTTGCGGGACCACCGGCGGCGAGTTCCGCCGGAGCGAGTTTCTGCACGTCGGCGACGACGAGCGTACCGGTGCCCTCGTTGGTGAACACCTCAGCGAGGATCGCATCGGGCGATTTGTAGGAGATCACGTGCACGCGCTTGACTCCACCGGTGATGGCATTTTCGATGGCTTTGGCCTTCGGCAGCATGCCATCAATGATGCGCTTTTCCTGGCGCAGGCGTTGCAGCCCGGCGAGGTCGGTATAGGAAATCACGGAAGTGGGATCTTCGACATTCTGCAGGATACCCGGGGCGCCGGTGCACAGCAGCAGCTTCTCGGCGCCGAGTGCAGCGCCGATGGCGGAGGCGACCGTATCGGCGTTGATATTGAGCAGGGTCCCGGCGTCGTCGCTCGAGAGCGGAGAGATCACAGGCATTAAACCGTTGTCGAGCAACTTACGGATCACGTCGGTGTCGATGTAGTCGATGTCACCGACCAGACCGTAGTCGACCATGCCATCGCCGGTCTGCAATTTCACCGGCGCACGCTTGCGTGCCTGCACGAGGCCGGCGTCCACGCCGCTGATGCCGATCGCGGGGATCTCGAGCTCGCGGCAGGCGGCGAGAATGCGCGTGTTGATGAGTCCGCTTAAGACCATGGCGGTGGCGTCGATGGAGCGCGCATCGGTGACGCGTCGCCCCTCGATCATCTGCGTCGGCACGCCGAGTTTCTCGGTGACTTCGGTGAGCTGTGGGCCGCCGCCGTGCACGAACACTACACGGATGCCTAGCGAGTGCAGGATCGCAATCTGTTCGACGAGTCCTCGCGTTGCTTCGGGGTCGCCGAACACGCCGCCGCCCGCCTTCACAACGAAGGTCTTGCCCTTGTAGAGGCGGATGTACGGTGCAGCGCCGCGCAGTGCGCGAATGACGGCGGAAGGGTCAGCTCGGTGCATGATCATCGGTAGGACACTCCAGACAGGGGCGAGTTCAAGCGAGCAGGCGGTGCAACACCGCCATCTGCGCCGTGAGGCGGTTGTGCGCTTCGCGCAGCACGATGCTGCGCGGACCATCGAGCACTTCGTCGGCTACGGCCACATTGCGGCGTACCGGCAAGCAGTGCATGAACTTGCAATCCGGCGCCGCAGGGCCGAACCAGTCTTCGCGCACGCACCAGTCGGTGAGGTTCGCGCGCAGCGCGGCATCGCCTGCCGAGTCGCCGTAGTGGGTGGTCGAGCCCCATTCTTTGGCGTAGAGCACGTGAGCACCGGTGAGTGCGTCGGCGCGATCTTGCGTCTCGCGCACCGAACCGCCTGAGGCGGCAGCGGCGGCACGAGCCTTGTCCATGATCTCCGGGGGTAGCGCGTAGCCCTCGGGTCGCAGCACCACCACCTCCATGCCGCGTTGCGCTGCCATGTGCACGGTAGCCGCCGGCACCGCGATCGGGGTGACGCGCGGATGGTTGGCCCAGGAGAGGACGAACTTGGCGCGCTGTGGCATGCCGATGTCATCCAAGGTCTTCCAGTCGGCGAGCGCCTGACAGGGATGATTGACCGCGGATTCGAGATTGATGAGCGGCTTGTCGACCACGCTCGCCATCGCCTTGAAATTAGTTTCCGCCAGATCGTGGCGCAGATCTTTGCCTTCGGCGAAGGCGCGTATGCCCAGTGCGTCGGCATAGGAGGCGAGCACCGGCAGCCCTTCGCGGACGTGCTCGGCCGCAGCACCATTCATGATGGCGCCGACTCGTGATTCGAGTTGCCAGGTGCCCTGCCCAGGCGTGATCACGAACGACGAGCCACCGAGTTTGGTCATGCCGACCTGAAACGATGCGAGTGTGCGCAGCGAGGGGTTGAAGAATACGAGGCCGAGTATTTTCCCCGCGAGTGCGCGCGGCTCCGGATGCTGCTCAAGACGCCGCGCAAGCGCGAGCAGATCGATGATTTCCTCGCGCGAGAAGTCGGCCAGATCGAGAAAGCGTTTCATATTTCCTTCAGTGCATCGCGCAGGATGTCGACGTGTTCTTCTTTGAGGATGTACGGCGGCAGCAAGCGCAGTACGAAGGGGTCGGCGCTGGTGCCGACCAGGATGTCGCGCTTCAGCAGTTCCTGTTGGATGTCCTTGGCAGGCCGCACCATGCGCAAGCCATGCAGAAAACCCCGACCCTGATGTCCACCGACCGGCCCGACCGTGCAGGTTTCGCGTAGGTACTCGGATACCCGGCGAACGTTGTCCATGAGGTTTTCGGTTTCGATCGCCGCAATCGTGGCTTCGATGGCGGCGCAGGCCATGGGACCGCCACCAAAGGTCGTGCCCAGCCCCTCCATCTTGAGCGCGTTGGTCACATGCGGACTCATCAACAAGGCGCCGCAGGGGAAGCCGTTGCCGAGCGCCTTGGCGGTGGTGAGCATGTCTGGCATCAAGGTGTAGAGGTTCGCGGCAAAGGGCCAGCCGCTGCGTCCCATACCGATCTGCACTTCATCGAAGATCAGCATCGCGCCGACTTCGTTGCAGCGTTTGCGCAAAGCCTCGAGGAACTTGGCGCCCATGTCGTAAGCCCCACCGACGCCCTGCACGGGCTCGACGATGACTGCTGCCGTGTTGCGATCGATCTTGATTGGGATCGCGTCGATCTTGCCGCGCGGGATGAACGAGGCAGCGAAGGGCATGCGCGGGAACTCATACCATTTCTGCGCAGCGCCCCAGGTCACGGCGCCGGCCGCTGCCGTGCGGCCGTGAAAGGAGCCTTCGACTGCAACGACGCCTGTGCGGCGCGTCACGCGGAACGCCATGCGCAAGGCGTTTTCGTTGGCCTCAGCGCCCGAGTTGACGAAGAACACGCTATCGAAATAATCGCCGGCGAAGCGCACGAGATTGGCGGCCGCGCGGACGCGCACGGCCATCGGTACCGCGTTGCTCTGGAAATTGCATTCCATCGCCTGCTTGGTGATGGCACGAGTCCAGCCCGGATGCTTGTAGCCGAGCGCAGCCACCGCGTGCCCGCCATAGAGATCGAGGATCTTGCGACCGTCCGAGGTGTGCAGCCAGACGCCTTCGGCGTCGACCACGTCCATGGGGTATTGCGCGAAGACCGGTGCAAGCCGGTTCGGATATTCTTCTTCGGAGCTCATGTCCATCCCGCTGCGGGAGCCGTCAAGCCCGCGGTTTCCGGCAGATCGAACAGGCGATTCATCCATTGTACGGCGCCGCCTGCAGCGCCTTTGTTCAAGTTGTCGATGACGCAGGTCACGGCCACCGTGCGCCCATTGCCGATGACCGACAAGTGCGCGTAATTGCTGGCGACGATATCTTTGAGTCGCGGTGCCGTATCGAGTACGCGTACGAACGGCGAGTGCGCATAGAACTCACGCAAGCGGGCCAACAGACTCGCCGTATCGAGCGGTGCGCCGTGCGTCGGAGTCTTCAGGCTCGCCTGCACCGTTGCGTGAATGCCGCGCGCGAACGGGCCCGAGTGAGGCACGAAGGCGAAATCGGCAGTGACGCCGCTCGCGGCGGCTGCACAGGCCGTGATTTCGGGGATGTGTCGGTGGACGAGTGCATTGTACGAGTAGAGGTCGCTGTGACGAGTCGGATGGTGTGTGCCATCGACAGGCTTGCGCCCGGACCCGGTGCTGCCGGTGATGCCGCTGACGAATAGCGTCGGCGTGACGAGATCGAGTGCCAGCAGCGGCACCGAGGCGAGGAGGATCGCCGTAGCGAAGCAGCCGGGGTGCGCCACGTGCTGCGTCGGGGCCTTGGGCAGATGCTCCGGCACCGCGCAGGTGAAGTCCTGGATGCGCGCCGGCGCGCCATGCGCATGCTTATAGACCGATGCGTAGGCGTCGGCCGTGCTGTAACGATAGTCGGCGGAGATGTCGACCACTCGCGGCCGTGTGCCTGCAGCCTCTGCGGCAGAGAGCAGGCGATCGATGAGCGCGGCGCTGACGCCGTGCGGTGCCGCCGAGAACACGGCGCTCCGCGGATGCTGCGCGAGCTGGTCGCGGATCTGCTCTTCGCTCGAGAAGCGAAGATCGCCGAGCACGGCGGCCAAGTGGGGAAACGCCTTGCCGACCGGTTCGCCGGGTTGCGAGTCCGACATCACCCCCGCGAGCTCGAAGTGCGGGTGCGCGAGCACGAGCCGCAGCACTTCGCCGGCTACGTAGCCGGTGCCACCGAGGATCAGGGTTGGAATGCGCGCGCTCATGTCCATGCTGCCGTCATTGATCTTTGGTTGTCGGTGATCTTTGGCGGTCAGTGCGCCGCGACCACCGGGAATTTCCCGGCGAGGCCGATCGCCTCGATCACGCAGTCGCCGAGCGCCGCGCCATCGCTCAAGGCATTGAAGGCGGGCACATTCATCTGCTGACGGATGATGTCGACGCCAACCGCATTGTCAGTGGAGGGGCCGGTGACCGCGCAAGGCTCTACCTTGAAGCGCTCGCGCAGCAGTTTTACGCCGCCCCAGGCAGCGACTGGATCGTTGGCCGACAGCACGACACCTGTTAATGCACTGCGGATGTCGGCGCAATCGAGGATGGCATCGACGCCATAGGTACCGAGGATGCCATCGCCGAGTTCGAACACGATGACGTCGGGTTTCTTGGCGGCAAGTTCCGTGATCATGGTCCGCGTAAGGGCGGGGCCCACGGCCCGTGTGGTGGTGATCACGCCGAGATCGGTGAAGATCATCGAGTGGCGCGCACCCGCATCTTCCATGGCGAGGATGTCGCGACGCAGCGAAACACCGGTGGCTTTGAAGCAATCGACCACGAGGCCCCGGTGACGCATGCGGCTGACCATGGCGCAGGCGGCGGCAGTTTTGCCGGCCTCCATGCAGGTGCCTGCGAGGGCGACGACCGGTACGCCCTGTGAGTCGAGCGGCGCTTCGAAGTCGAGTTTGCGAAAGCCTGCCCGTGCGGGTACGCCGATGCGCTCGCCGAGATACGGGAAGGTGAGCACGACGCCGAGCACGCGACACTCGAAGGGCTTGCCGTGCTGCGGGTTGGCCGAATCGCAGATGCCGAGCACGCCGCCAATATTGAGCATGTTGATGATATCGCCCGCTGCGAGGGTCGGCGGCACGTGACCCGAGTAGCCGAACAGTGCTTTGCGGTGCCCGAGCGCACCGACGACGATGTCGCCTTTGTTGACCTTGGCCATACGGCCGCTCGTCAGTTCAAGCGTGTTGTAGCTCGACTTGCTGGTCAGCACCTCGACCACCACGACCACGCCCTCCTCGGAAGGCAGGTTCTCCGTGGCAATGCGCACCTCATGCCCGAGACCGCAGGCCTGCGTGATGGATGCGATCTTGTCGACGACGATGGTTCTCATTGTTTTGCCTTCTCCGCTGCACGTTCGCCGGCACGGCGATGAAACACTCCGGTCAAACCGACGATGCGCGAAAAGCCGAGCGCATCGGCCGCCGTCCACTCGCCTGTCGCCTCGCCGTAGACACCCTTGGAGGCCGCCATCAGCGAGTAGGGGGAATCGACGCCCTCGATGAATGCTGAGCCAGGGCGCAACAGCACGTTGACCGTGCCGGTGACGCGCTGCTGCGATTGCAGCAACAGCGCTTCGATGTCGCGACAAACCGGATCCAGCAACTGGCCTTCGTGCACCCAGTCGCCATAGGGTCCCGCGAGCATTTCTTTGATGCGCTGCTGCCGGCCGGTCAGCACGAGTTTTTCGAGTTCGCGATGGGCATTGAGCAGGATCTCTGCCGCCGGTGCCTCGAACGCCACCCGACCCTTGGTGCCGATGATGGTGTCGCCCAGGTGAATCCCTCGGCCGATGCCATAGGGTCCGGCGATCGCCTCGAGTGCCTCGATGACTTCGACGGGCGAGCGGTCGACGCCGTCGAGCCCGGTGGGCACGCCCTGCGTGAAGTGCAGGACGTGACGCTCCGGTGCACGCGGCTGGCTGAAAGCATCGCGCGAGAGCACCCAGGCTTCATCCGGAATGCTGCCCTGCGAGGTCAGCGTTTCTTTGCCGCCTATGCTCACGCCCCAGAGGCCACGATTGATCGAGTACGCCGCGCCGAACGGCGGCACCGGCAGTTGCCGCGCCTGCAGGAAATCGAGTTCTTCCTGGCGCTTGAAGTTCCGATCGCGCACCGGCGCGATGATTTCGAGTTCGGGGGCCAACGTGCGCAGCGCGACTTCGAAGCGCACTTGATCGTTGCCTGCGGCCGTGCAGCCATGGGCGATGCTGCCGGTACCGAGCTTTCTCGCCATCAGCGCAATGGTTTGCGCCTGCATGACGCGCTCAGCACCGACGCAGAGCGGGTACAGCTGACCGCGACGCACGTTACCCATGATGAGGAAACGCAGCACCTGCTCGAAGTAGTCCGCGCGTGCATCGATCTGGTGGTGCTCGCTCGCACCGAGGGCGAGGGCCCGCTCGTGCAGGGTGCGGGCCGTGGCCGCATCGATGCCACCCGTATCCACCGTGACGGTGATGATCGGGCGCTGATACTGCTCCTTGAGCCAGGGAACGAGAAATGAGGTGTCGAGACCGCCTGAGTAGGCGAGGACGATAGGCTGGGACATGCGGGGATCCTTAGAGGCGAAACAGCTCGCGCAAGCGCGCGACGAGGGCCGTTTGCGCAGCCCCGGTATCGGTGGCGATGAAGATGGTGTCATCGCCGGAAATAGTGCCGACCACCTCGGGCCAGGCGGCTTTGTCGATGGCCGCGGCGACGCTTTGAGCGGCACCGATCGTAGTGCGCAGCACTGTCAGGGCGCTGCCCGCGGTGGCTACGCCACGTACAAACTGGCGCAGGGTACCGAAGTCATCGAGGCTGCGATTGGCGTCATCGGGCGGCAGGTAGCGCCCGCCGGCCTTGAGCACCCCGAGATCGCGCAAATCGCGGCTGATCGATGACTGGGTGGCCTCGTGACCCTCGTCTCGCAAGCGACGCACGAGCTCATCCTGCTTGCGCACGGGCGCCGCGCGCAGGATGCGCAAGATGGCCGAGCGGCGGGTGTTGCTGTGGAGGTCGGCGTGCATAAAGTTGCACGCATTATGCATATTAATGCATGGGCGTCAAGCGTAGCGCGGCGAGCCGCTCTGCCATCGGCGGGTGGGAGTAATAAAAGCGTACGTAGAGCGGTTCAGGGGTCAGCGTGGAGGCGTTGTCCTCGGTCAGCTTGAGCAGCGCGGAGCGCAACTCGGCCCCATTGGCCTTATCGCAGGCGTAGGCATCGGCCTCGAACTCGTGCCGACGTGAGGCGAGGCTCATGAGCGGTGCGAGGAAGAAACCCGCCAAGGGCGCGGAAAGCGAGAACAACAGCAGCGCGAGCGCATCGTTCGGCGCCGTGGCGTTCGGTTGCACGCCGAGGCCCACGAAGAACGCCTCCTGCTGGGCGAGCCAGCCGAGCGCCGCGAGCGCCAGCAGGCTCACGATGAACATCTGCGCGATCAATTTGACGATGTGCTTGTGATGGAAGTGGCCGAGCTCGTGGGCAAGGACGGCCTCGAGCTCGCCATGGGTCAGTCGCGCGAGCAGCGTGTCATAAAAGACCACGCGCTTGCTGCGGCCGATGCCCGTGAAGTAGGCGTTCGATTGCGCCGAGCGCTTGCTGCCATCCATCACGAACAAACCCTGTGCCGAAAAGCCGCAACGTTGCATCAAGCTGCTAACACGCTTGCTGAGATCTTCGTCCTGCAGCGGCTCGAATTTATTGAACATCGGCGCGATAAACATCGGATACAGCACGAGCAACAGCAGGTTGAAGCCCATCCAGAAGATCCAGGCCCACAGCCACCACAGACTTCCCGCAACGCCCATCAGCCACAGCACCACCGCGATCATGGGCAGTCCGATCAGCGTGCTGACGATCAGGTTCTTGACGAGATCACCGAGCCACAAGCCGATGCTCATCCGGTTAAAGCCGAAGCGCTGCTCGATGCGGAAGTTGTTGTACCAGTCGAAGGGCAGATCGAGCGCACCGCCGATCAGCGAGAACGCAAATACCAGAGCGACCTGATAGCCGAGTGCACCGAGTGGCTCGAGTGTGCGCGGCAGTATCCAGGCGTTGAGTGCCTCAAGGCCACCGAGCAGAGTCCAGCCGAGCAGGACCAGGGTCCCGACTGCGAGCTTGATGAGACCGAAGCGTTCGTTGGTACAGGTGTAATCGGCGGCTTTGGCGTGACCGTCGCTGCTGACTTGCCCCGCGAAGTCCGCCGGGACGGCCTCACGCCGCGCGCCAACGTAACGGATTTGACGCCGGGCGAGCCACGTCTGCAGCACGCCGCTGCCGACCAGCAGGGCCAGAAAAACCATCGTCACCGTGGGCGCGCTCATGATGCACTCTCGCCGATTCGAACAAACAATCGACGGAAGAATATACGCTGGCGGCTTACGCTGCAGGCTCTACCGCAGGCCGCCGATCCGCCCATGCCGACGACGGAAGCGCCGCAAGGTTTCCTCGTTCATGTATTTACCGAGCACTGCATCCGGTGTGCGTCGCAGATCGACCACGGTCAGGCAATCGATGCAATCGCCGAACTGCGCATCCACGTTGAACCCGATCACGCGGCCGCCCAGCTTGAGGTATTGACGCAAGAGCACCGGCACTTCCCTCGCCGTGTCGTCATCGACGGGTAGCAGCGGCGACAGACCGCCGATGTCGCTCACTTGCCGCAGGTCGCGTCGCAGCCCCGCCATGGTCGTGGACGGCTTGAATGGCGAACGAGGTTTGACGAACGCACCGAGCACCGGGTCGAAGTGATGCCAGCGGAGGTAGCGAACGATCAGTTCCCTTGCGGCGTGCCCGTAGTCCGCGCTGACACTCACCGGCCCGATCAGGCGGGAATGCTCAGGGTGCCGTCCGACGTATGCGCCGATTCCTCGCCACAGCGCTAGCAGCGGGGCGAAGCTTCGTTGCGCCTCGATACGAACGAACGAGCGTCCGAGTTCGATGCTCGGCCCGAGCAAAGCGAACAGCGGATCGGAGAGTTCGAACAGCGTACCGAGATAAAGTGCGTTACGACCATGATGCCTACGCAACTCCGGGATGCGAGCCGCGCGGTAGCCACCGACGATACGGCGTTGTGCTGCGTCCCACGCGATCAACTGATCGTAGTGCCGATCGAAGCGGTCGAGATCGCGGCTGTTGCCAGTGCCCTCGCCAACTGCTCTGAAACTCAACTCGCGCAGCCGGCCTATTTCCTCGAGCGTGAGCGGAATGCGTGCGCCGGCAGCACAGTAGATCCGCAGACTTCCCACCCGGGTCAGTTCAGCATCGGGACCCAGGTTGCCGATCTCGCATTCGATGAGATCGGCCGGGACTTCCTCCGCCGTCGGCGCCGCGCGGGTTGCGGCCGCCGTCGCAGCACGGTCCGCAGGACGCGGCACTGTCCGCGGCGCCGCCAAGGAGTACATGCGGATTCGCAACATGCGCTCGATCGCCTCGACTTCGCCAATCGCGGCGATACGTTCCGCGGCAATCGGTCGACCGAGTCGCAAGTCCAGAACCGTCCCTCGTTTGTTGGTGATCTCGCGCGGCAGCATCGCAGTGCGCAGCGTGGGATGCAGCAATCCTGCCAGCTGAAATCCGGCACCATTGCTGCCATCGACGTACAACGGCGCCACCGGCGCGCCGGTGGCACTGATCAATCTCACGGCTGCGCGCTTCCATGGCGGATCGACGACGCTGGCGCTCCCGAGGTCGAGGTGAGACACGGCGCCTGCGGGAAACAGCAGCAAGCAACCACCGGCATGCACGTGACGCAGCGCCGCACGCACCATGATCACGTTGCTCGAAAGTGCATCTCTCCTGCCGAAGTTGTCGACGGGTAGCAGAATGCTGCGCAGCGGCGCGAGTGCGGAAAGAGCCGTGGTAGCAACGACACGCAAGTCGTTTCGGCGACGAAGCAGCGCTGAAATCGCTGCGAGGCCGTCGATACCGCCGTAAGGATGATTTGCCACGACCAGCAAAGGGCCCGAACTGGGAAGCCGGTGCCAGTCCAGCTCGTCGGTCACGTAGGAGACCTCGAGTGCCTGCAGCGCCGCGTCAACGAATTCCAGCGGCACCAAACCATCCGGCAAGCGGCGGTACATGCGCTCGAGCCTCTCCAAGCCGGTCGCGCGTGCAACTTGTCGCCACATCCATGCTGGAAGCGGAACGGGCGGGTTTGACCAGAGCCCCGCATTGACTTGCGGCGACTTGTTGAGCGGCGTGCCGTGAGCGTGCGGATGGGGTGATTGCATTCGCGATTAGTGCCGCTGCGGGATCACAACTTGATGAACGATCGTTTGCGATTTCATGAAACGCCACCGGTCACGAAGTTGCAAGCGTGCAGTCATGAGTGCGTCACGAACTGTTTGGATCCTTGGCGCCTAACCCGTGAATGCAGCCAAGAGGTCCGCCCAATGAGTGAATCGAACGACGATCTCGTCACCAATGTTTCGCCGAACCCCGAGATGCGGACCATCATCGCGCGTCGCATGGTCTTGAAAGGCAGCGCAGGGCTCGCGGCGCTCGGCCTGTTCGGGGGCCTGACGGGGTGCGGAGAGTCCGACGAGAGCATCATCGGCACGCCAGTGTCAAACAACCCTGCCGCTGGGGCGCCTAGCCGAGCCACTGCACTTGGCTTCAACGCGGTCTCGAAGTCGATCACGGATGCGGTCAACCTTCCGAGCGGGTACTACGCGACCGTGTTATTGCGTCTTGGCGATCCGCTGGCGGCGGGCGTGAGTCCGTATCGAAACGACGGTTCTGATGCGGCGGCGAGTTACGCGCAGCGGGCCGGTGATCATCACGACGGCATCGAATACTTTGGTCTCGGCGCGGACGGGAAGTACTCGGCAGGCAGCAGCTCGCGCGCTCTGCTCGTGATGAACCACGAGGCGATCACTCCGATTTTCCTCCATCCAACCGGACCGACTATCGTCAACGGAGCGCGCACGGCGGCCGACGAGGTGCTCAAGGAGTTCTACGTGCATGGCGTCTCGATCGTCGAGGTGGCCAAGCAGGACGCCGGCGGCGGTTGGCTCTATACACAAGGATCGTCGTTCAACCGCCGCATCCATACGCTGACCGAGATGGAGATCGCGGGTCCGGCACGTGGCACGCGCTACATGATCACGAAATACTCCAAGGACGGCACCAAGGTACGGGGCACCGTCAACAACTGCGCGCACGGCTACACACCGTGGGGCACCTATCTCGCTTGCGAGGAAAACTGGGCGGGCTACTTCCGCCGCACCACGGCCACGGACAATGCGAAGCGCACGGCCAAGGAACTCGCCTCGTTGGCGCGTTACGGCGTTTCGGGGACCGGTCGCGAGTTGTGGGCCACCGTGACGCCCGATACCGCCGATGATCTGTACGGCCGCTGGAACGCAGAGGTGCGCGGCACGTCGACCGATGGTTCCGACGACTACCGCCACGGGCCGAATACCTTCGGCTGGAACGTCGAAATCGATCCGTTTTCGCCGGCTTCGACCCCCAAGAAGCGTACGGCCATGGGACGCTTTGCCCACGAAGGTGCCTGGCCTGCGAAGGCGGAAGCCGGTAAGCCCATCGTCTATTACATGGGCTGCGACTCGCGCAACGAGTACATCTACAAGTACGTATCGAACAAGGTGTGGGATCCCGCTGACGCCACGCGAGGCTTGGCCGCCGGCGACAAATATCTCGATGACGGCAAGCTGTACGTGGCGATCTTCAACGCGGACGGCACGGGAAACTGGGTTGAGCTTGCATTCAACACCGGGCGCATCCTCCCGAGTTATCCGGGCTACGCGTTTGCCGACCAGGCTGATGTTCTGGTCAATGCGCGTCACGCTGCAGATGCCGTGGGCGCGACCAAGATGGATCGTCCTGAGTGGGGTGCGGTCGATCCGAACACGGGCGCCGTTTACATGACGCTCACCAACAACAATTCGACGTTGCGTACCCTCGCCGCCACCGATGCCGCCAACCCGCGGCACTACAACGACGCGCGAACGAACGGCACGGCACAGCGCGGTAATCCTAACGGGCACATCATCCGCTGGCTCGAGAGCACCCCGGCTGCACTCGGCTTTCGCTGGGATGTGTACCTGTTCGGCGCTCGTGCGGGTGCCAGTGCCGCCAACGTCAACTTGTCTGGCTTGACGGCCGACAACGATTTCTCGAGTCCGGATGGTCTCTGGTTTGCCCGTAACGGCATCTGCTGGGTCCAGACCGACGATGGCGCCTACACCGACGTGACCAATTGCATGCTGCTCGCTGGTATTCCAGGCACTGTGGGCGATGGTGGGCCGCTCACGATCACCAACACGGATGCCAGTGGCGCAACGAAGAATGTCACGACCTTCGTCGGCGCCCAACCGGGAACGGCGAAGTTGCGTCGCTTCCTGGTCGGCCCGAAGGAATGCGAGATCACTGGCATCACGGAGTCACCCGACGGCCGTGCGCTGTTCGTCAACATCCAGCACCCGGGTGAAGAGACACCGGCAGCCAACATCGGCAATCCGGCTTTGTTCAGTTCCCACTGGCCCGATGGCGGTAACGCGCGACCGCGCTCCGCGACGATCGTCATCCAACGCGAAGACGGCGGCGTGATCGGCGTCTGACGCCAAGTCCATATATTTCGAGGTTATATTCATGAAGCACCAGTCAACCACCGTGACTACTCTTGTCGGCGCGACGCTGTTCGCCGCCGCTGCTGTCGCGCAGTCGCCCGTGCCCGCTGTGGCACAGGGTGCCGCGTCGGCTGCCGACGAATTGCAGGAGATCGTGATTTTCTCGCGCGGTGTGGCGCGCCAGCAGCAGAGCGTCTCGGCGGAGCAGATTGATTACCTGCCCGCCGGCACGAGCCCTTTGAAAGCCATCGAGAAAATGCCTGGCGTGAACTTCCAGTCGGCCGATCCGTTTGGTGCCTACGAGTGGTCGACGCGCATCGTGGTTCGAGGTTTCAACCAGAACCAGATGGGTTTCACGCTCGATGGCATTCCGCTCGGTGACATGTCCTACGGCAACCACAACGGTTTGCACATCAGCCGTGCGGTGCCGAGCGAGAATGTCGCTCGGGTGGTTCTGTCGCAGGGCTCGGGTGCTCTGGGCACCGCGTCCACCAGCAATCTGGGTGGCACGATCGAGTTCTACTCCGCCGATCCGCGTCAGGACATGGCGGCGCGAATCGACCTTACCGGGGGCAGCAATGCGACGCAGCGCGGCTTCGTGCGAGTCGACTCGGGCGAGCTCAGTGAGGGTGGGCCGCGCATCAGCCTGTCTGTGGCCGACGCCAATGCCGAAAAGTGGAAGGGCGCGGGCGATCAGGACCAGCGGATGTACAACCTCAAGATCGTGCAACCGATTGGGGAGAAAGGTTCGCTGACGGCCTACTACAACCAGTCGGAGCGTGCCGAAAACGACTACCAGGACCTCTCCTTCGACATCATCAGGCGTCGCGGCTGGGAGTGGGATAATTTCGCTCCCGACTGGAACGCGGCTCTGCGGGCCGCGGTGTCTTGCGCGGCCTCCGGTTACAGCAACGCTGTCGTTTGTGACGATGCGTACTGGAATGCCGCGGGCATTCGTGAGGACAAACTCGGCTACCTCGCACTGACGCTGCCGGCGGGAGACAGGTTGAGCTTCGATCTGAAGGCGTATCTGCATCGGAACGAAGGCCAGGGCCTCTGGGGAACACCGTACGTGCCCACCCCAGGCGGCGCGCCGCTGTCGGTGCGGACGACGGAGTACGACATCGATCGCAAGGGTGCGATTGCCACGGCGCGTTGGTCGCTCGGCAACCATCAACTCGAGGCCGGCTTATGGATCGAGGCGAACGATTTCACCCAAGCTCGCCGGTTCTATCCCGAGTCCAGTCTCACCGGTCCGACTCAGCAGTTCACCGATTTTCTGTCGGGTCCGCTGCTGACACAGTGGGAATACACCTTCGATACGAAAACGCAGCAGTACCATGTGCAGGACTCGATCAATGTTTCCGATGCCCTGCGGGTCAACATCGGTGTCAAGGGCATGAAGGTAGAGAACACCATCAACACCGTCACCGGCACCGCCAAAGCCGGCACCATCGATGTCAGTGAAGCCTTCCTTCCCCAAGCCGGCTTTGCCTACAGCATCGTTGATGGCGCAGAGATCTTCGGTCAGTACGCGCGCAACGCCCGAGCCTTCGTCAGCGCAAACACCGCGGGACCGTTCAGCACGACTGCGGCGGGTTTTCAAGCCATCAAGGACAGCTTGCAACCCGAGACCTCTGACACACTCGAGCTCGGCTTGCGATTTCGTGCGCAGACCCTTGAGGGCGTGATCACGGCTTACCGCGTTGCGTTTGACGATCGACTGCTCGCCATCCAACAGGGCCCAGGCATTGTGGGCAACCCGTCGGTGCTGGCCAACGTCGGTAGCGTACTGACGAACGGGGTGGAGGCAGCAATCAACTGGCGTCCTATCGAGCACTTATCGTGGTTCAATTCATTCGCTTGGAACGATTCCGTCTTTGACAACGACTACACCACCAACGGCGTTGTCGTTCCCGTCAAGGGCAAGACCGTACCCGATGCCCCCGAATTTCTGTTCAAGTCTGAGTTGGCCTATGACAACGGCCAGTTCTTCGTTCGGGCTGACGCGAACTACGTGGACTCGCGTTACTACACGTTCCTCAACCAAGGAAAAGTGCCCGACTACACGGTGCTCAACGGTTCGATCGGATACCGGTTTGCTAAACTGGCCTTCGTCGAGGAGTTGACCTTGCAGGGTTCAGTTACCAATGCGACCGATGAGTTGTACATTTCCACTGTCGGCTCGAACGGGTTCGTCAATGCAGATCCAAACGGCACATCGCAGACCTTGCTGCGCGGCGCGCCTCGTCAGTACTTCATCTCGCTCAAAGCGAAGTTCTGAAGCTACGGCGTGATGAATCGCCGCGAATTGCTGGCCATGACAGGGGCCGTCGCCGTCACAGGTGCCGGCCCCTCGAGCAGCGCAGCACCGGCTCCGCGTGAATCCCGGGACGGGGCACTTCCTCGCCGCATCGCATTCGGCTCCTGCGCGAATCAAGACAAGCCGCAGCCGATCTGGGACGCAGTGCTGGCGAGCGAGCCGGATCTGTTTATTTTTCTCGGCGACAACATCTATGGCGATACCCGCGATCCGCAAGTGCTGCAGGCTAAGTACGCGCAGCTGGCGGGCAAGCCCGGATTCAAGCGTCTGCGTGATCGTGTGCCCGTGCTGGCTACATGGGACGATCACGACTTCGGTGAGAACGACGCCGGCGCGGACTATCCGCTCAAAGAAGAATCACGCCGTATCTTTTGCGACTTTTGGGGCGAGCCCGCCGATTCCCCGCGCCGTCAGCGCGATGGCATCTATCACTCCGTCGAGTACGGCTCATCGGCGGCACGATTGCAGATACTCCTGCCCGACCTTCGTTTCAATCGAACACCGATCCGCAAGCGCGACTTCGATCGATCGACGTATCGTGACTGGTCGAAGCGCCTCGAGCGCGAGGGCCGCGAGGTGCCCGGGCCCTATGAACGCGAGCCTGACGCGGGCGCCAGCATGCTCGGTGAGCGTCAGTGGCAGTGGTTGGAAGGCGAACTCGGCAAGCCCGCCAACCTGCGTATCCTCGCCTCGAGTTTGCAGGTGGTGGCCGACTTTCCCGGATGGGAAGCGTGGATCAATTACGCGCAGGATCACCAGCGGCTGATCGAAACCCTGCGTCGCCAGCGTGCATCAGGTCTCCTGTGTGTCAGTGGCGATACGCACTATGCCGAGTTTTCACGCCTCGATGTGAACGTGCCGTATCCGCTCTGGGATTTCACCTCAAGCGGCTTGACTGAAACTTGGCCGGTGACACCGCCCAACGCGCGACGTCAAAGTGTCGTGCTGCGTGAGGCGAACTTTGGTCTGCTGCAGATCGATTGGCAGGGGCCTCGCACGACGCTTGCAGTCGAAGTGCGCGATGTCAGCGGCAAGACTAGACTGGCGCAACAGCTGACGCTTGCCGACCTGCAGCCTTCGAACGCAGGCTCAGATTTCCCGTAGCAGTTGCTCACCGCGCATGGCGCGCAGACGCTGCTCACCGACCATCGCCGTGTTGCGCTCGCGAACGGTCCGCAGAAAGTGGAAAGTTCCCGTGACGGCTTCGGGCGTGAACTGGATGCTGGTGTAACCGCGTTGGCTGGTGTCGCTAAAGACGAGTCCGGGGTTCGCCTTGCGCAACGCCGCTGCGAGCTCGCTAGGCGCGATACCGGTCAGCAAGGATTCGAAGCCGGGCGAGGTGACCGCGTGCGTGGCGAACTCGACGCCCGCTGTCTTGCCGTCGATCGACAGATTGTTGCCCCAGGCGTTGTGGCTGTCGCCCGCGAGCACGACGAGGTTGGATGACGCTACCTGTGCTGCGCGCAGCACACGCGCTCGCGCTGCGGGATATCCGTCCCAGCTGTCGAGGTTGTACGGCAACTGCAGCTTCGCCGAAATCTCCGCAACCTGAGCGCGCCGGCGCACCAATTCTGCGGCATCTGCCGGGACCCAGCGTGAGACGCCCGGTGGTACGCGCACTTCACCCATGATGATCTGCTGCGCGAGCACCTGCCAGCGCGTGCCCCTGCGCGTCGAGGCACGAAGGCCCGCTTCCAACCAACTCTCTTGCTCGGCACCGAGCAGCGATCGTGCGGGATCTGCCAAAGGCCCATCGCGAAATTCGGCGAGCGCGCGTTCGACATCGCGACGGCCGCCGAGAAACCGCGCTATATCGAGCGGTTGATCGCGACCCGTGATGCGCGTTTCCAACTTGAACAGGGTCAATAGATCACCGATTTGATAAGACTTCCACAGATCGTCGCTGACCGGCATCCAGTCTCGATAGGCACGAAGTGCCGCGGCCTTGCGCTGTTCCCAGTCGCCCTCGCGGTCGGGCTGATGATTCTCTGCGCCCCCGCGCCAGGCATCGTTGGCGAACTCGTGATCGTCCCATTGCGAAACGATGGGATAGAACTGGTGCAGTCGCTGCAGATCCGGGTCGGCGCGGTAACACGCATAGCGAAGGTGGTAGTCGCCGAGGCTCAGCAACTCGCCGGCGGGGTCGAGTACTCGGCCCGGAACCGCCGCGTTGGCGTCTGGATAAGAGCCCTGCGGATATTCGTAGAGGTAATCACCGACGTGGACGATCAGATCGAGATCGCTGCGCTCGCAAGCATGGGCGTAGGCGTTGAACCAGCCGAAGCCGAGATTCGAACACGACATCAGACCGAGCCCGAACCTTGCGGTCGCACCCACCGGCAAAGTACGCGTCCGACCGACTGGGCTCATGCTGCCGTCCGGGGCGATGAAGCGATAAAAATACCAGCGACCCGGGGACAGGTTGCTCATCACCGTACGCGCCGTGAAGTCGCGCTCGACGCTAGCCAGCGCCTCGCCGGTGCTGACGATCCGCGTGAACATCGTATCAGTGGCCACCTCGACACGCAGGCGAGTGTCGCCATTGGCCACAAATCGGCTCCAAAGCAGTACGCTGCCGATATCGGGCTCACCGCTTGCCACGCCGTGGGTGAAACCGCGGGCTTGCAACGCCGCAGTCAGTGCAGGCAGGGCCATGAGCCCCGCGCCGTATACGCCAGCCTTGAGAAGGGTTCTACGTCGCAGCGATCGGGTATTCATGATCCCGAAGAATACCGAAGTTTCTGCGACTACAATGTGACGGAGTGTCCATGAGTCCCGAAATGTTCGTGTTGATCATCGCCGCGTCGGTGCTCGTCGTGGGGTACGTGCTGGTGTATCCGCGTTTCGCGGGCGCCGATCTGACCAAGCTCGCGCTCAATGGCGTACTCGCGTATGGCTGCGCCTTGCTCGTCGTCGGCAGTCACTACTATGGCACCGACCAGCGCTTCGGCGAGCCGGTGCTGGATCTCGGTTGGTTCGGCTTTACCCTGCTGACGCTGCTGCTGGTCGAGTTGCCGCTGTTCTACTGGTACGCGCGCCGCTATCGCGTTTTCACGCAGGAGTGACTCAGGGCCGCCTGTCGTTGATCGGCAGTTGCAACGCCGTGCGGTCGATGGGCGTACCCGCCTTCCACACCCCGGCGATGTCGCGCACGTTGCGGATGTCGCGGGTAGGATCGGCGTTGAGCAACACCATGTCGGCGAGCTTGCCGGGTTCTATCGAGCCGAGCTCCGCCTCGCGACCGAGGAAGATCGCACCGTTGAGTGTGGCGATGCGCAGGGCATCGAGTGGCGAGATGCCGGCCGCCACCACGAGTTCGAGTTCACGCTGTGCGGCGGGCGCAAATGTACGATCGGTGCCTAGCACCAACAGTCCACCGGCAGCGTGGATGCGTTGCAGATTGCGAGCTGCGTACGGGTAGATGGCGGCAAACCAGTCCGACCAGCCCAGTTTGAGATAGCGCTGGCGCGCTTGTTCGCGAACCTCAGGTTCACGAGGATCCACAACCGCGCGGTACTCCGGAGTGCGCAGAAACTCCACGCCTTCGCGCATGGCGATGATTTCGTCGAACACGGCCAGCGAGGTCTGGATCGGCAGTCGTTTGGCGGCGACGAGTTCGACGAACTCGCGTGTGAGTACGCCGGTCGCAGGTACATGTGCGAGGCTGTCGATGCCGGCTGCAATAGCGTCACGGGCCATTTGCTCGTTGGACACGTGTGCGGTGGTACGCACGCCCCGGGCGTGCAGATACTCGATCATCTGCCGCATCAGTTCTTTGGGCAGCGACTTGACCAGCGGATTAGGCCCGACACCCATGGCTTCATAGGTAATTTTTTGGACGTCAGGTTGCAGCGCGATTTGCGCATCGAGATCGACGATGGTGTCCGGCCAGTCGCGCACGCCGATGCCGGCGTAGCCAACGCTCCAACTGCCGGGATAGCTCAACAAGCGGCCGGTAGTGAAGAGCCGCGGCGAGACGATCTCACCGCGGCGTTCCCGGTCACGCAAGGCGGTGATGAACTGCGGATTGTTGCCGGCGTCATACACGGTCGTGAATCCGTAGTAGAGAAATCCGTGCAGCGTACGCAGACCAACGTCGTAGTCGACAGGAAGCTCCGACTGAGCGCTCGAGTCACGCCACGCGCCGCCACCAAGAAGATGGATATGCACGTCCATCATTCCCGGAATGAGAAACTTGCCACGACCGTCCACCCGCGTGATCCGTCGATCTGCCCGCAGCGGCTTATCGCTGATTCGTGCGAAGCGACCCGTTTCGATCAGGACCCACATGTTGGGTTGTGGTGGACGACCGGTGCCGTCAATCAGAGTGACGCCCTCGATGAGCACCGAGTCGCTGCTGCGGGTTGCGGCAAAAGTGGCTGTCGCCGCCACCGCAAGCAGCGCGCAGAACAGTGCCTGAAATTTAAGCCTGTAGTTCATGTCGTATGCTCGTGGTGTCAGGGCGAATGCCGCGCCAGATCCAAAATGCTTCCGCGGCCTGTTCGATCAGCATGCCAAGGCCCTGCGCCACACGCCCCGCGCCCTGCGCGCGGGCCGCGAGGGTGAATGGCGTGTCGGTGATGCCATAACCGAGATCGTAGGCGAGCGTCGCGGAACCAAACAGGTTACTCGGCACGGCGGGCACCTTGCCCTCGAGCCCGAGTGAGGTGGCATGCAGCACGAGATCGGCCGGGCCAGCTGGGATCTGCTCAAAGCCACCCCCGCGCAGCCTGCAATGCACAGGCGCCTCGGCCGCAAAGTCTTGAACCAGTTGCAGTGCACGCTGCGCCGAGCGGTTGGCGATGTAGACCGAGGCCGGGTGCTGCTGCAGCAAGGGTGCGAGTATGCCGCGCGTTGCACCGCCCGCGCCGAGTATCACGACGGATGCACCCGTGAGTTGGACCTGCAGACGCTGCAAATCCGCGAGCAGACCGGCACCGTCCGTGTTGTCGCCTTCGATGGCACCGTCGCTACAGCGGCGCAGCGTGTTGACGGCGCCGGCGAGGCGTGCCCGCGGCGTCAGCCGATCGGCAAAGCGAGCGGCGGCTTCCTTGTGCGGTAGCGTCACATTGAGTCCGCAGCCGCCTTGATCAAAGAATTCACGCAGCCTAAGCACGAAGTCTTCCGGGGCTATGTCGTAGCGCTCGTAGACCATGTGTTGCCCCGTGGCGGCGGCAAACTGGGCGTGGATGAACGGTGACTTGCTATGCGCGATCGGGTGGCCCACCACGCCGTAGCGGTCGGGCGGCGACAGACGGGGCGAGTCCGCGGCGTTCATGGCATCTAGGGTACCGCAAGACTCTCACGCACGAGCCAACCACCCGCGTGGGTAGGGTCTAGTACGCGGTGCAGCTGCGGCAGCCAGGCTCGCATCTGCTCGGCAATCAGGTAGGGCGGATTGGCAATCAGTAGCCCCGAGCCGTTGAGCCCCGCGCGATTGTCTCGCGGATGGATCCATAACTCGTTGACAAGGCAGGGTGTGGCGGCGCCGCCCGCGGCTTTGGGCCAGCGCAACGCGAGGCGATTCAGCCACTGGTCAGTGTCTCGCCCATGCTTGATCGGATACCAGATCATGATCACGGCGTTGGCGAGACGGCGCAGCGTTTCGATGAGCGCGCGTTCGACGGCCCTAAAGTCAGCCGCAGTCGTCTCGTAAGGCGGATCGATGAGAACGAGCGCGCGGCGCTCGCGTGGCGGCAGCCAATTTTCGAGTCGCAGGAATCCATCGGCGCATTCCACTGTGGCGCGCTTGCCCACCGCGGCGCGCAGCGCGGCGTGCTCGCTGGGCTGTGTCTCAATGAACACGGCACGATCCTGCGCACGCAAGGCATGCAGGCCGAGCAGCGGCGAGCCCGGATAACTACGGCGCTCGCGGCGTTCGCTGCGGATCTGCTGCACGCTGGCGAGATAGTCGGCGAGCTCCGCTGCGACGGGTGGGGTCGCGCCCGATTGCGCGGCTTCGAGGCGGGCGATGCCACCGGCAGCCTCGTTACCCTTGCGGGCATCCGCATCGCCAAGGTCGTACAGACCACGTCCGGCATGGGTATCGAGCAGCAGGAATCCCGTGTCTTTACGCGTCAGCGCTCGCAGTAGCGCGAGCAGCGCCACGTGCTTGTGCACGTCCGCAAAGTTGCCCGCGTGGAAGGCGTGGCGGTATTTCACCGGCCCGGGTCAGGAGGCGTCGGCGCCGTCTGCAGCGGTGGTCTTCCGCTTGGCGGCGGTCTTCGCTTTGCCTTTGCTCTGGGTCTTTTTCTTTGCCTTGGCTTTGGCTTTTGCTCTTGCCTTGGGCTTCGCCGGTGCGGTCGGTGCCTCTGTGGTAGCCGTCGCAGCGGCAGGTTTGGTTGCCGCTTTCCGCGCCGTTTTGGCCGGCGTTTTCTTGCCGAATCTACCTCGCCCCGGGCGCTGCGGCGCGGCGGCGAGCAGTGCGCGGCACTCCTCGAGCGTCAAGGTTTTCGGGTCACGATCCTTCGGGATCCGCGCGTTACGCTGCTTGTCGGTGATGTAGGGCCCGTAGCGGCCATTGAGCACCTGGATGTCGTCGATGCCGAAGTCTTGGATGATGCGGTTGGCATCGGCGAGCTTCTTCGCCGCAACCACTTCGCAGGCGCGCTCGAGCGTGATCGTGTAAGGGTCGTCTTCGACCTTCAGCGAGGCGTACTTGCTGCCGTATTTGATGTAGGGGCCAAAGCGGCCGATGTTCGCCTCTAGCGGTTCGCCCTCGGGTGTGCTGCCGAGCTTGCGCGGCAACTGGAACAACTGCAGCGCTGCATCGAGGGCGATGGTGTCCATCTTCTGCCCCGGCCGCAGTCCGGCGAATTTCGGCTTGTCGGCATCGTCGCGCGTGCCGATTTGCACGAACGGCCCGAAGCGCCCCATGCGTACGGAGACAGGCTTGCCACTCAGAGGGTCGGTGCCGAGCTCGCGCGATTGCGCAGCCTCATCACGTGAGACGTTCTTTTCGGTGTGTTCGACGAGATCGATGAACGGTTGCCAGAATTTCTGCAGCGGTTCCGTCCAGGCTTCCTCGCCGCGAGAGACCGCATCGAGCTCGTCTTCCATCGCGGCGGTGAAGCCGTAGTCGACGTACTTGCCGAAATTGGCGCTGAGGAAATTGTTGACGATCTTGCCGATATCGGTGGGGATGAAGCGTCGACCGTCCATATCGACGTACTCGCGATCCTTCAGCGTGCTGATGATCGACGCATAGGTCGACGGACGACCGATGCCGTGCTCTTCGAGTGCCTTGACCAGCGAGGCTTCCGAGTAGCGCGGCGGCGGCTCGGTGAAGTGCTGCACGCCGCGCAGACTGACGAGCGCCACACGATCGCCCGCTTCCATCGCCGGGAGAATCCGCTCGTCTTCGTCGTCTGCCGAGTCGTCGCGGCCCTCGATGTACACGGCCATGAACCCCGGCTTGACGAGCGTGGAGCCGTTCGCGCGCAGCAGGTTGCGCAGCGGCCCGTTGGCCCCGGCGAGCAGGTTCACCGCCACCGTATCTTTGACCGCATGCACCATCTGGCAGGCGACCGCGCGTTTCCAGATCAGTGAGTAGAGCTTTTGCAGATCGGCATCGATGCGCCCTTCGAGCATTTGTGGCAACACGGCCGCCGAGGTGGGGCGTATCGCTTCGTGCGCTTCCTGGGCGTTGCGCGACTTGTTCTTGTAGGTGCGCGGCGAATCTGGCACCGACTCCGCGCCGTAGAGTTTGGCGATGACTTGGCGGATCTCGCTGATCGCTTCGCCGGCGAGATTGACCGCATCGGTACGCATGTAGGTGATAAGGCCGACGGCGCCCTCGCCGTAGTCCACACCCTCGTACAACTGTTGCGCGAGCCGCATGGTTCGCTGCGCCGAGTAGCCGAGCTTGCGCGCCGCTTCCTGCTGCAACGTGGAGGTGGTGAAGGGCGGCGACGGATAACTATTGCGCTGCTTGCGCTCGACATCGAGCACGGTCAGCGTGCCGGGCGGCGAGAGTCGCGCAGGACCCTCGCCCTCGGCTGCCGGCACCGGTGCGCCGGCACCGCTTGCCGCGCGCAGCGCGCTCTCCACGGTGGCCGCGCGTTCGGCATCGGTGAAGCTGAACTGCTCGACCTTGCGACCCTCGAATTCGACGAGCTTGAGCGGGAACGTCTGCGTGCTGCGCTCGCCTTGCGAATCGAGCGTCCAGTACTCGCGCGGCACGAACGCCTGGATCTCCGCTTCGCGCTCGCAGATCATGCGCAGCGCCGGGCTCTGCACTCGTCCCGCCGACAGGCCACGCCGTACTTTCTTCCATAGCAGCGGCGAGAGATTGAAGCCCACCAGGTAATCGAGCGCACGGCGCGCTTGCTGCGCGTTGACGAGATCGAGCGACAGATCGCGCGGGTTGTCGATGGCTTGGCGGACGGCGTTGCGTGTGATCTCGAAGAATTCGACGCGGTGGACGTCCTTGCCCTCGAGATCACCGCGATCCTTGAGCAGCTCACGCAAGTGCCAGGAGATCGCCTCGCCCTCGCGATCGGGGTCGGTGGCGAGGTAGAGTGCTTTGGCCTTTTTCAGTGCGCGCGAGATCGCATCGACATGTCGTTCGTTGCGTTCGATGATGTCGTACTTCATCGCGAAACGACGGGTTGGGTCTACCGCACCTTCCTTCGGCACCAAATCGCGCACGTGGCCATAGGACGCAAGTACCTCGAACTTGTTGCCGAGGTATTTCTTGATGGTCTTGGCCTTCGCCGGCGATTCGACGATGACGAGGTTTTCAGCCATGAGGTAGCCGTTCCGTGGCGTTCGATCAGTGAGGCCGCTCGGGCGGCAGGTCGAACACCAGATCTTCCATGCGGGCGCAGGCGAGTTCTTCGCCTGGCTGGCTGGAGAGCACCATCAGCACCACCCACTTGAGCTGATCGACGTCGAGCTCGCTGGCATCGAGCGCCAGCAGGCGTTCGATGACGATCTCGCGCTGCTGCGGCGAGAGGATGCCGCTGCGCTCCAGAGCAAGCAGGTAACCGCGACAGTCCGCCGGCAAGTGGGTGCGCTCCTCGTCGGTGTACACGCGCATGGCCCGCGGGCCGGCGGCATCGAGGTTGGGGCGGTCACGCTCGCCCGCGAGGTCGGCGAGCCAGTCGAGGGCGCGTTCGACGCTCTCGCCGGGGAAGCCCGCCTGCTCCAGATCCTGCGCCAACTCATCGCGCTCAGGCACCTCCGGCGCGTCGGCCAGCATGTACCGGTCGAAGACGTAGATGAGGATGTCGAGGACGCTGCCGTTGTCTGTCATGTCACGCATTAGAAGAGTGCCCGGGCACACCTGAAGTATCGGCCGGAGAGGTCTGATGCAACACGGCCCTCGAGTTCGAGAGACAGGAGCAGGGACGCCACAGATGTGCTGGAGAGGCCGGTGCTCGCGATGAGCGCATCGACGCTCGTCGGCTCAAAGCCGAGCGCATCTAACAGGATTTCGGCGGGGTTGTCCAACCGGGAGTGCTCCAAAGAGTCCTCGGCGAGGTCCATTGGAGGCGATTCAAGCAATTGATTAATAACGTTTTTTGGTAATTCGGACAGGATGTCTTCGGCATTCTCGACGAGCGTGGCGCCTTGGCGCAGCAATTGGTGGCAACCTTGCGACTGGCTGCTGTGTATCGAGCCCGGTATCGCGAAGACCTCACGACCCTGCTCGCCCGCACAGCGGGCGGTGGCCAGCGAGCCGCTGCGCCGGGCCGCCTCGACCACAAGTACCCCGAGCGACAGACCGCTGATCAGCCGGTTGCGCTGGGGGAAGTTGCCGGGGTAGGGCGGGGTACCGGGCGGAAACTCGCTCACCAAGGCCCCCTGCAGGGCGATGCGCTCAGCGAGTTCCGCGTTGCGCTCTGGGTAGCGCTGATCGAGACCTGTGCCGCAGACGGCGATCGTGCGGCCCCCGGCATCGAGGGCTCCAGCGTGGCTGGCCGTGTCGATGCCTAGGGCGAGGCCGCTCGTGATGGTCAAGCCGAGCGCTGCAAAGTGAGCGGCGAAATCCCGCGCGGTCTGCGCGCCATTGGCGGTGGGATGGCGTGAGCCGACGATGGCGAGTTGGGGGGTGAGCAAACACTCGGGTTGCCCGCGGACGAACAGCACGGCGGGCGGATCGGCGATGGCGAGCAGTTGCGCTGGGTAGCCCGGACGATGTGCGGCTAGCAGTGTGATGGCATGGCGCTGCAGCGCCTCGAGATCGGCGGCGAGTGGCCCCGGTTCGGCGCGGCCGAGTACGAGTCGGCGAGTCGCAGCGGCAGGCAGACCGAGCGCGCGCAGGCCGCGCTCATCGCGCTGCAGCAGCTCGCTGAGGCTGCCCGTGCGCGAGAGCGCCTCGCGGAGTCGATGTGCATCGAGACCGGCGCGGGCGATTTGGCAGAGCTCTGCCATCTCGGCCGTGGTGATGGGGGTGGCGATGTGGTTGGCGATGTGGGCGATCGTGGAGGACATCCGCGCGAGGGTACTCGTGGGCGCCCTTGCGGCTGCGGCGCAAATCGGGTGGAACTCGACTGATATACTGGCGGTCCATACGAAGCACCTTAATCCGAAGGACCTTGCCCCATGGCGTTGTTGACCATCCTCGAGTTTCCCGATCCGCGGTTGCGCACCCGCGCCGAGCCCGTCACGGTGTTCGATGCCGCCCTGCGGCGACTTGTGGACGACATGTTCGAGACCATGTACGCCGCACCCGGTATCGGGCTTGCCGCCTCGCAGGTCGACGTGCATCGGCAGCTCATCGTCATGGACGTGAGCAACGATCGCAGCGAGCCGCTGGTGTTCATCAATCCGCAGATCCTCGGGCGCAGCGAGGTCGGCACCATGGAAGAGGGCTGTCTTTCGGTGCCAGGCATCTTCGATACCGTTGAGCGTGCGCAGCAGGTTCGGGTTCGGGCGCAGGATCGCCACGGCGTGTTTTTCGAGTGTGATCTCGAGGGTATCGGCGCCGTGTGTCTGCAGCACGAGATGGATCATCTCGACGGCAAACTGTTCGTCGATTATCTCTCCTCGCTCAAGCGTGACCGGATCCGCCGCAAGCTCGAGAAAGAGCGACGCGAACGCGGTCCGCAGTCGGCGGCGGCCAAGTCTCCCGCGGGCGCCGCGCTCGCGCCGTAAGCGCAGCCCACGCGACCGCAGCGCCACCCCTAAGGCTCGCCCTTCATGCGCATCGTCTTCGCCGGCACTCCGGAGTTCGCCGTGCCCCCGCTCGCGGCGCTGTGCGCATCGCGGCACAGTGTGGTTGGTGTGCTAACCCAGCCGGATCGGCCGGCGGGCCGTGGTCGAAAGCTCGCGACGAGCGCTGTCAAAGATTTCGCACTGCAACATTCGCTGCCGATCGCGCAACCACAGACCTTGCGCACCGCCGAGGGGCGCGAGTCGCTCGTGCTCTGGCAACCCGAGGTGCTGGTGGTGGTCGCCTACGGCTTGATCCTGCCGCTCGAGGTGCTCTCGATGCCGAGATTCGGCTGTCTCAACATTCACGCTTCGCTGCTGCCCCGCTGGCGCGGCGCGGCACCGATCCAGCGCGCCATTTTGGCGGGTGACGAATCCACCGGCGTCACCTTGATGCAGATGGATGCGGGACTCGACACCGGACCCATGCTGTTGCAGCGGCGGGTGCCGATCGGTGCGGACATCGATTCTTTGAGCTTGCATGCCACGCTTGCGCAAGTGGGTGCTGAAGCGCTGCTCGAGACCCTGACGGGCCTCGAGGCGGGCACGCTCGTGCCACAGCCGCAGCCCGTGGACGGCGTGACTTATGCGTCAAAAATCGACAAGGCCGAAGCGCGCATCGACTGGCAGCACGAGGCCATCGACATCGCGCGTCGCGTACGGGCGTTTCGTCCCTGGCCGGTTGCCGAGACCACCCAGCGTGGTGAGCAGGTGCGGATCCACGAGGCCGTCGTGCTCGGCGATGTCGAGGTGGGTCGGCCTGCAGGCACGGTGCCGGGCACGCTGCTCGGGATGCATGCCGATCGACTGGTCGTCGCCTGCGGGCGCGACTGTCTCGGCGTCGGTGTGCTGCAGCGAGCGGGTCGCCGCAGCGTGACGGCGCGGGAATTCGCCAATACGGCCGCAGCGCTGACGGAGCCTTTTCAATGAATCACGAATCACAGACCAGCCTCGCGCCCGGTGCGGCCACCCTTGCCGCTGCCGTCACCGCCGTATCGCGCGTGGCGCACGAGGGTCGCTCAGCTGATGTGGCGCTGCAGGAGGCTGAATCCCGCCCCGACCGTGCGGCCGTGCGGGCGATCGCGCTCGGTACGATGCGTTGGTATCTACGTCTTGCCCCGGCGTTGGGTTCTCTGGTGACGCGACCGGCCGCCGAGATGGAGCCGGTGCTGCGCGCGCTGCTGATCACGGCGGCGCATCAAATCGAGTATTCGCGCGGCGCACCGGAAGTCAGCGTGCATTTGGCCGTCGATGCGGCGCGGGCGCTTGGGCTCGCGAGGGCGACGGGCTTCGTCAACGCGGTGCTGCGCCGCTTCGTGCGTGAGCGTGCTGTGCTTCTCGCTGCGACCGATGCGGATCTGGCAACGCGCACCGCGCATCCGCAGTGGCTGGTGCAGCGCCTCGCCGAGGCGTGGCCAACGCAGTGTGAAGCGCTGCTCGAGGCCAACAATCAGCATCCACCGATGGTGTTGCGCGTTGCGGATTCGACCGGTAGCGCGCGGGACGATTATCTTCGCGAGCTCGCCGCGGCGGGGCGTACCGCACGGCCCATCGAGTGGTTGCCGCAGGCGATCGAGCTCGAGCATTCGATGGCGGTCAACGCATTGCCAGGCTTTCGCGAGGGGCGCGTATCGGTGCAGGATTCGGCCGCCCAGCTGGCTGCCACGTTGCTCGCGGCGCAGCCCGGCCAGCGCGTACTCGATGCTTGCGCAGCGCCGGGTGGCAAGACTGCACACATTCTGCAGCGCGAACCCCGCGTGTCGTTGCTGGCGGTCGATGCCGACGCCGAGCGCCTCGCGATGGTGACGAGCACGTTCGCTCGCATTGGCTTACGCGCCGATTGCCGCGTAGCCGATCTGACCGCGCCCGAGGCACTCGCCGACCTGCCGCCATTCGAGCGCATCCTGCTCGATGCACCCTGCTCGGCGACGGGCGTGATCCGCCGCCATCCCGATATCAAGCTGCTGCGTCGTGACGCCGACATTGCCGGCTTCGTCCGCGTGCAGCGGCAGATCCTGCGCAACGTCTTTGCGCGACTCGCGCCTGGCGGTCGGTTGGTTTATGCCACCTGCTCGGTGCTGCCAGAGGAAAACGAGGCCGTGGTCCTCGATTTTCTGGCCGCTGAGCCCGCCGCCCGCACCCTGCCCTGGCCCGCTGAGGTGGCGTTGCCCCCGGGGGCGCTGCGCCTCGAGGCGGGGGTCCAGTTGCTGCCGGGCGCGCAGGCGGGCAGCGATGGGTTCTATTATGCTTGTCTCGGTCGGGGGAGCGGGGCATGACGGTCATCAAGCGGGTGCAGCGTTGCGTTGCCGCCGCGCGGGTCACTTTGCTGGCCGGCGTGCTCGCTCTGTTCGCGTTTGCGGCGCCGATGACCCGCGCCGACCCCCTCGCCGGTGCGCTCGAAATCCAATCGGCCTTCGTCAACGTCAGCTCCGGTGTCTACCAGCTGCATGTCCGCATCCGCTACCCGCTCAATGACGAACTGGTGGCCGCCCTGCGTGACGGGGTCACCCTCTCCTACAAACTCGATGTCGAAGTGTTGCGTAGCCGCAGGTTTTGGACTGATGCGGGTGTCGCTGCGGTGACCTTGCAGCGTCAGTTGAGTTACCACTCGGTCAGCGAACGCTACGTGGTGCGAGACCCGCTCGGTGGTAGCGAGCAGAAGACCTATTCGACCCTCGAAGAGGCCCTGAGTGATCTCGGCAACGTCGAGGGCTGGCCCATCCTCGTGGCCTCGCAGGTCGCCGAGGAAGGTGAGTACACGGTGCGCGTGCGCGCGGGCGTCAGTCAGGGACGTTTGACCGATGCGCTGCGAGTGTTGATGTTCTGGTCCGACGACTGGCAACGGCAGAGCGAGTGGTACGCGTGGTCGCTGCCTCGCTGAAACCCACCCGCACCTTTTTTTACATCGCGACCCTGGTCGCGTTCGTCATCGGCGCGTTGCTTGCGCTGTATCTCACCGCGCAGAACTCGGCGCAGTTCGGCCTCTACCAGCCGTGGATCCTGCTGGCGAGTGCCATAGCGGTCGCTATCTTGAGCGTGCTCCTCGCGCGCAAGGTCATCCAGCTGGTATCAGCTTATCGTAATGGCACACCCGGTTCGCGTCTGACCGCGCGTACCGTGCTGGTGTTCGGTGCGCTGGTGGCCTTGCCGCTGCTGACGGTGTACGTATTCTCGCTGACGTTTCTCAATAGCGGCATCGACAGCTGGTTCCGAGTCGAGATCAGGCAGGGCCTCAACGATGCGGTCGGCTTGTCGCGCTCGGCACTCGATTTACGCATGCGCGAGCATGGCAAGCGCACCGAAGAATTCGCGCAATCTTTGACGACGATCCCGCCGAGCAGCGTTTTGTTGGCGCTCGATGAGGAGTTGCGCGCTTCGGACGCGATGGAGATCGTGTTGTACGGCGAACACGAACGCATCATCGGCGCCAGCAGCCGATCGGTAGCCGATGCCCTGCCGCCGCGACCGCCCGCGGATCTCGTCCGCCAGATCAACGACGGTCGTACGTACATCAGTCTCGAACCCGTCTCGGAGTCCGTGTACGTCATTCGCACGGCAGCTCCGGTTCCTGGTGGCCCACTCGCCGCGAGCGACATCCGCTTCGTCGTCGCGGTGTACGAACTGCCGCGGCAACTGTCCGAGCTCACCGATGCCGTGCAGCGCTCGTATTCGCAATATGGCGATCTGGCTGCACTGCGCGAGCCACTCAAATACAGTTTCCGTCTCACGCTGACCATGGTGCTGCTGGTCACGCTGATCGGCGCGATTTACGGCGCGATCTACTCGGCCGAAGTGTTGTTCAAGCCGGTGCAGGATCTGATGGCGGGTACGCGCGCGGTCGCGAAGGGCGACTTCGCCACTCGCGTGCCGCTGTCGTCGCGCGACGAGATGGGCTTTCTCGTGCAGTCGTTCAACGACATGACCAAACGGCTGCGGCGCGCACGCGAGGACACTGAGCGCAGTCGAGCGGCAGTGGAGCGCGAGCGTGAGCGGTTGGCAGTGATCCTGGCGCGCTTGTCTACGGGCGTCATCGCGGTTGATCGTGAGCTCGTGTTGCAGCGCGCGAATGCGGCGGCGGGCAGTATTCTCGGTGTGGAGCTGGCTGCGGGGGTCGGTCGACCGCTCGCCGAGCTCGCGGCGGGCGATGGACTGCTGCGCCAGTTCATCGACGAACTGCGCGCCCGATTCGCGGCAGGTCGCGAGGAGTGGCGCGAGCAGATCGAGTTGCGCACCGACGGTATCGCCAATGGCAACCGTGTTCTAGTTTGCGCCTGCGTGTCGTTGCCACCGGCCGAACACGAGGCGCTGAGTTACGTCATCGTTTTCGACGATGTGACGCATCTGCTGCAGGCGCAGCGCGACGCCGCCTGGGGCGAGGTGGCGCGTCGACTTGCCCATGAAATCAAGAACCCGCTGACGCCGATTCAGCTATCTGCCGAGCGGATGCGCCGCAAGCTGCTGCCGGGGCTCTCGGCGCAGGATGCCGAGATGGTCGATCGCTCCACGCACACCATCGTGCAGCAGGTCGAGTCGATGAAGCGCATGGTCAACGATTTCAGCGAGTACGCACGCGCACCGGCCATGCAACTGAGTGCTTTCGATCTGAATCAACTGGTGGCCGAGGTTGCCGATCTCTACCGCTCGCAGGAGGCGGGGGTGGAGTTGTCGACCGAGCTCGCGCCCCAGGCGCCACCGCTCGAAGCCGACCGTTCGCGCGTCCGCCAGATTCTCAACAACCTGTTGACCAATGCCTTCGAGGCTTTGGAGGGAGTGCGCCCGGCGGCAATCATCCTGCGTACCGAGTTGGGCGAGCTCGATGGACGAGCCTGCCTGGTGCTCGCCGTGTCCGACAATGGGCCGGGGTTCCAGCGCGAGATGCTGGGTCGCATCTTCGATCCTTACGTGACCAGCAAGCCGCGCGGTACCGGGCTCGGGCTCGCCATCGTCAAGAAAATCGTTGAAGATCATGGCGGTATGATCGAAGCCGAAAACCGGCCCGAGGGGGGCGCGCGTGTACGTGTTATGTTGCCGCTGCGGAACGAGTCGAAAGCGTCTTCGGGGCGCGAGCGGCGGCCGGAGTTGAGGAGGGAGCGGGCATGAGTGCAGCACGCATTTTGGTGGTAGACGACGAAGCGGATATCCGCGAATTGGTCAAAGAAATCTTGACCGACGAGGGCTACGAAGTCGAGGTTGCTGCGGATGCCGTGCAGGCACGGGCGCTACGCGCCAAGCAGCAGCCCGATTTGATCCTGCTCGACATCTGGATGCCGGATGTCGATGGCATCACCCTGCTGCGCGAGTGGTCGGCGACGCAAAGCACGCTGTGCCCCGTCATCATGATGTCCGGTCATGGCACGGTCGAAACCGCCGTTGAAGCCACCCGCCTCGGCGCACTCGATTTCGTGGAGAAGCCCCTGTCGCTCGCCAAGTTGCTGCGCACGGTGGAGCGGGGTCTCGAGGCCGCTCGCAAGCGCCGTATGGCCAGTCGTTTGCTCGCCGCGTCGGTGACACAGCCGGTGGGCAAGAGCCGGCAGATGCAGCAGCTGCGCAGCGAACTGGCTCAAGTGGCAGCCACCGACTCGAGCGTGTTGCTGCTCGGCGAGCACGGCTCGGGTCGTGAGGCATTCGCGCGCTATCTGCATGAACACAGTCCGCGGGCTGCCAAGCCCTTCGTGGTTTTGGTGGCAAGCTCGCTGCGCGAGGGCGATGCGGAGGCCATGTTATTTGGTCGCAGCTCGTCGCTCGTCGGCAACGGCACGGGCGATTCCGGTGTGCTTGAGCAGGTGGGCGAGGGCACCTTGTTCATCAACGAACTCGGTGATTTGCCGGCTGCCGCGCAGCGCGCGCTGCTGGGCGTGCTCGAGAGCGGCGCTTATACGCGACTCGGCGAAGCCGAATCGCGCAGTTTCGGCGGACGAGTGGTGTCTTCGGCGTTGCCCGATATCGAACTCGCCTCGGCCGCCACGTTGCAGGGCGGTGGCATACGCCGCGATCTGCTCGCCCATCTCAATGCGATGGTGGTGCGGGTGCCGGCGCTACGCGATTACGCCGAGGATGTACCGGAGTTGCTGCGACATTATGTCGATCGCTTGGTCGATGCCGAGGGGCTGACCTTCCGGCGCTTCGGCGTCGCCGCACAAAATCGACTCCGCAATTACCCCTGGCCGGGCAACGTGCAGGAACTGCGCAATATGGTGCGGCGTCTGCTCATGCGAGGCGGCGCGGAGGAAATCACGCTCGAAGATATCGAGAGTGAACTGACGCAGGTCACGCCTTCGGCCGAGACGCTCGTCAAGCAGGATCTACTCGCGCTCAGTCTGCGCGAGGCCCGCGAACACTTCGAGCGGGCGTATCTGCAACAGCAGTTGATGTTGTGTCACGGCAAAGTGGGCCAACTCGCCAAGCGCGTCGGCATGGAGCGCACGCACCTGTACCGCAAGTTACGCTCGCTAGGCGTGGATTTTCGTAGCGTACCGGAGGATGGCGACGCTTGAGTGCGACGCCTGGTGTGCGCGGTTACGTACCCTAGTCGCCGACGCGGATCACCACGGCATTGATATCTGCGGCGCGCAGCCGAGCGCGCGTGCGGTTCAGCGCTTCCAGATCGCTGATCGGTCCGATACGTACCCGATGGAAGACGTCGGCATCGATTGCGATGCGCTGCACCACGGCCTCGACGCCCAGCCTTGCGAGTTTGGCGCGCAACACTTCCGCCTCGGCTTGATCGCGGTAGGCGCCGGGCTGCAATACGTAGACCCCCGGGCGGTCGATCAACGAGGTCGGCGGGGCTTCGGGCTTGGGCTTCTTGTCACGCTCCGGGACCACCACTTCGACTTTCGGCAGCATGTCGTAGAAGTCGTATTGCACCGGCGATTCTTCGCTGCCGGTTTCAGGTACGCCAGCATCACGACGCGCAGCCGGCCGTGGTTGCGGTCGAGGCGTTTCGCTGGCGGCGGCGATCTCGCGCAGCGCACGCTGCTGCCAGCCGTAGACACCAGCCGCTACGCACAAGCCGATACCGAGCCCCACGAAAAAATCCCGTGACAGGCTTAAGCCCCCGCCGTTGCGGCGGGCGGAACGCTTGAAGTCCCGACCGATCGGCGTATTCATGGACCAGGGTTCCTACATCGACTCGGGTGCCGAAACGCCGAGGATCGCGAGGCCGTTGCGCAGTACGCATTGCACGGCACGCAGCGCGTGGATGCGCGCCTGACGCAGTTCGTCGTCGCTGACGAGCACGCGCTCGGCGTTGTAGAAGGCGTGGAGGCTTGTCGCGAGATCGCGCAAGTAGTGGACCAGGGCGTGCGGTGCTCGCTGCGCTGCGGCTTGTTCGATTACTTCCGGGTAGCGCGACAGGCTGGCCAGCATCGCTTCGGCATGGGGTCCGGCGAGCAACTCTGCGCCCCGTCGGGCGATGATCTCGCCGGCTGCTTGCGGCTCGTAACCGAGACTGCGCGCGCCGAGTTCCTTCATCACGCTGGCCACGCGGGCATGCGCGTACTGGATGTAGAACACCGGATTTTCGTTCGACTTCGACTTGGCGAGCTCGAGATCGAAATCGAGCGACTGATCGTTGCTGCGCATCAGATAGAAAATCCGGCAGGCGTCGTTGCCCACTTCCTCACGCAGCTGGCGCAGCGTGACGAAGTTGGCTTCGCGCTTACCCATCGAGAGTTTCTCGCCGTTTCGATACAAGGCTACGAGCTGGATCAACGGCGCTTCGAGGCACTCGCCGGGATGACCGAACGCCTGCAAACCGCCGCGCACGCGCGTGACGTAGCCGTGGTGGTCGGCACCGAGCACGTCGATCAGCACGTCGTAGCCGCGCTCGCGCTTGTCGAGATGGTAGGCGATGTCCGAAGCGAAGTAGGTCTTGATGCCATTGTCGCGGATGACAACACGATCTTCGTCGTCACCGAATTGGCTTGCCCGGAACCAGGTGGCGCCATCTTTGACGTAGAGCAGATCGAGTTTGCGCAATCGCTCCAGGGCCCGATCGATCGCGCCGCTCTGCGTGAAGGCGCGCTCGGAGACCCAGTGATCGAAGCGCACGCGATACCCCTCGAGGTCGTCGCGGATCTCGGCCAGCATCTCCGCGATGCTGTCTTCCAGAATGCTTTGCCAGCCTGCGGCGCCGAGTAGCTGCTGACAGCGGGCGATCAGCGCGTCGATGTATTTTTCCTTGTCGCCTTCGGGCGCATCGGCCGGGAGCGATTCGAGCACCGCGGCGGCTGGCTGCATGAAGCGCGTGCCGTAGCGCTCGTGCAGGTGCAGGGCGACGGGCCTGATGTAATCGCCACGATAGCCGTTTTGCGGGAAGGGCAGACTCTCGCCACCCGCCTCGAGATAGCGCACCCACACCGACACGGCGAGAATTTCCGTTTGTCGCCCGGCATCATTGATGTAGTACTCGCGAACCACCTCATCGCCAGCGGCGGCCAGCAAAGAGCCGAGCGCATCGCCGAACGCGGCCTGCCGCCCATGGCCGACATGCAAGGGACCGGTGGGGTTCGCCGAAACGAACTCAAGCAGCACCTTGCGTCGATGCGGCGGTTCGTTGCGACCATAGCGATCGCCGAGTTCGTGCACGCGCAACAGCTCGCGGGTGTAACGATCCTTCGCCAAGTGCAGATTGATGAACCCCGCACCGGCCACTTCAGCTCGGTCGATCAGAGTGTTGGCAGGCAGCGCCGCAATGATGGCGGCCGCCAATTCGCGCGGGTTGCGCCCCGCCGACTTGGCGAGCCGCATCGCCACGTTGCAGGCGAAATCGCCGTGCTGGACATCGCGGGCACGCTCCACGGTCACCGCGGATGCATCGATGGGACCGGGCAGCAGGGACCCCTCGAGGGAGCGCACGGCCGCTTGCAAAAGTTCACGCAACTCGTTTTTCACGGGCGCGATTCTACCGTGGCGGCAGCGCGCCGCTAAAAGAGTTCGAGCGGGTCCACATCAAGTGCCCAGCGCACCCGCCGCGCGGTGGGCAGGGCCTCGATCACGGGCACCCAGTCCTGCAGGAAACGATGCAGCGCGGTGCGGTCCGCGCTTTCGAGCAGCAATTGCGCGTGGTGCCGATCGGCGCGGCGCGCCATCGCCGCGGGTGCCGGGCCGAGCAGGCGGACGCGCCCGATCTGAAGACTTTCGCCTGCCGTGCGCGCGGCCTGCAGGAACTCCAGCGTCGTTTGCGCCTGGGGTGCCGAGGCACGCAGTGCGGCCAGACGGGAGAACGGCGGCCAAGCCGCGGTGCGTCTTTCCTCGAGAGCGGCGGCCGCAAAGGCGTCATATCCCCCCTCGAGCAGATTGCGCAGCAGCGGATGCTCCGGAAATTCGGTCTGGATCAGTACTTCGCCCGCACGTTCGGCACGTCCGGCGCGCCCCGCAACCTGCACGATGGTCTGCGCCAGGCGCTCCGCGGCACGAAAGTCCGTGCTGAACAGTCCGTGGTCGGCGTTGAGCACGATGGCTAGCGTGAGCGCCGGAAAGTCGTGGCCCTTGGCCACCATCTGCGTGCCGACCAGTATGCGTGCGGCGCCGCTCGCTACGCTGGCGACGACGGCGTGCAAATCCTCGTTGCGTCGGATGACATCGCGGTCGAGCCGCGCAATGCCGACACCCGGAAAGGTTTCGGCCAGCACCTCTTCGATCCGCTCCGTGCCCTGTCCCACGGTTTTCACGGCGTAGCCGCATTGCGGGCATTGCCGGGGCAGACTGCGATCGGCCCCGCAATGGTGGCAGCGCAGACGGTCGGCCTGACGATAGACCGTCATGCGTGCATCGCAGGCGAGACACGGCGCCAGCCAGCCGCAGGCGGTGCAGGCGAGGGTGGGCGCGTAGCCGCGCCGGTTGATGTACACCAACACTTGACCGTCGGCAGCCAGGTGTCGCTCGATGCTGCGCACGGCGGTGGTCGAGAGGCCCGCGTGCATCGACTCGCCGCGCACATCGAGCAGGCGCAGCGTCGGCGGTTGCGCCGAGGCCGTGCGCTGCGGCAGCGATAGGCGGGTCAGCCGCCCCGTGGCGGCGTTATGCAGCGACTCGAGCGATGGCGTCGCCGAGCCGAGCACAATGGGCAACCCTTCCCGTTGCGCCCGCACCAGCGCCAGATCCCGGGCTGAGTAGCGAAAGCCGCCCTCCTGCTGCTTGAAGGACGCATCGTGCTCCTCATCGACGATCACCAGTCCCAACTGCGGCAGGGGCGCAAACACTGCCGAACGGGTGCCGATCACGATATCGGCTGATCCGGAGTGCGTGCTGCGCCACGCAGCGAGGCGCTCGGTGTCGGTGAGCCCGGAGTGCAACACGGCGAGCCTCGCCTGCGGGAAGCGTGCGGCGAAGCGTCCGACGAGTTGTGGGGTCAGACCGATTTCGGGCACCAGCACGAGCACCCGCCGTTGTCGTGCCAACTGCCGCGCCGTGAGGCGCAGATACACCTCAGTCTTGCCGCTGCCCGTGATGCCATGGAGTAGCCAAGCGTGGAAACCGTCCTCATCGCTAGCTGTGATTGCCTGCAGTGCGGCCTGCTGGCCCTCGGTGGGGTGGGGTTCGGTCACGGCCGGTTCGCGAGCGGGTGCTGCTTCGGGCGTGCTCACCGGGCGTTCGCCGCGCAGCACCCAACCACGTTCTCGTAGGGCTTTGGCCGCCTCCCGCCAACCCGGGCTCTTCAAATCGAGCGCCGCCGCACTCCAGCCGTCCCCGCGCCCCTCGGGAGCGGCCTCGGCGAGCTGCTCGAGCAGGGCGCGTTGCCTGGGTGCGCGACGGGGTTCACCCTTGGCGAGTGCTTCGTGCCCGACGGCGGTGATACACCAACATTCCTCGATCGCCTGCAATGAGGCGCCGTCGCGCAGCAGCTTCGGCAGGGCTGTCGCGATGACCTCTCCAAGCGGATGGTGGTAGTAGTCGGCGGCCCATTGCAGGGTCTGCAGCAGAGCGGGGCCAAAGCTCGGCTGATGGTCGATTACCGATGAAATCCGTTTCAGTTTCGAAGTTTCAACACTTGATTGATCAACCAGTGAAACAACTACCCCCACGATTATCCGATTTCCGAAGGGGACCCAGACCCGCATCCCGACCTCGATGGTGGCAGCCGCGGCGCGCGATTCAGGGTCGGCCGGCTCGGTCATCGTGGCCGGAGGCAAGTAATCGAAGCTGCGCCGCAGCGGCGAATCAAGGACCACGCGGATGATCGAACCCGGCGGGTTCGCAGCCGCCAACGGCTCTGCCGTAGGGGTGGCGGTCATGGCGTGAAGTTGTCCACAGAGCGTGTGGATAACGTTGTGGATAGTCGGGTTTTCAAGCGAAATTCCCAGCGATTTTCCGCAGATTCGTGTGGACCTGGTCAAGAATTGACCACTGCCAGACAAATCCTTTTAAATCAATGTCTTGGCGCGCGGCTTGGTCGCTGAGCACCCGTTTTACGACAGTTTTGTTACTTGGTTTCTGCAGCACTGTGCGTAAGTGCCTGATTTATCGTTGATCCGCCTCGGCAGGCTTGGTCTGCTCTGCCGGCGCAGCCTCGCTGCGGTTCTCCCGCCAGGCCACGTACACGCCCGCCGAGATGACAAGCCCTGCGCCCCACAGCATGGTGCCGTTCGGCAGCACCGTCCAGACCGCCCAGTCGATCAGAATGCCCCACAGGATGGCCGTGTACTCGATGGGCGCCACCACGGCAGCGGGCGAGTGCCTGAAGGCCTCGGTGATGTAGTGCTGACCCACCCAACCGAGACCGCCTGCGACCACCAGCAGACCCCAGTCGCTGCGGCGAATGGCGACCCAGCCGGCGGCGGCGAGCGCACCCGCGATGAGCAGTACCACGACTAGATAAGTGCACACCATGCTGCTCGAGGTCTCGGTTCGGGCGAGTACCCGAGCTGTCAGTACGACGAAGGCGTAACACAGGGCCGAGACGGCGGCGGCGATGCCTGTCCACAGCGACATCCCGTCAGGCCGAGGCTGCAGGATGATCAGCACACCGATGAAACCGAAGACGATGGCCAGCCACCGACCGGCATCGACTTTCTCCGCCAGCCACCAAGCCGCAAGGGCGGCTACCAGCAGCGGGGCGGCCATATACACCGAGTAGACCGAGGCCAAAGACGCGTGGCGCAGGGCGTAGACGAAGGTGATCAGCATTACCACGCCGAGCACGGCCCGCAGCAGGTGCAAGCCGAGGCGCGTGGGCTTGAGGTCACTCAGCCTGCCAGACCAGATCAGCGGCAGGAACACGAACGGCAATGAGGCCGCGGCGCGCATCGCCGTAACCTGCATCGGTGGGTAATACGCCGCAAACACCTTCAGCAGCGCATCCATGAGTGAGAACGCGGCCACGGCGACGAACATCGCCAGCACGCCGCGAGCGCTGCCGGATTTCATGCCGCGAGACTATACGGGAAACCTCACTCGGCCAAATGACGGCGGGCTACGCTAGCCAAAAACGCTAGGTTTCAATGCTTAATATTGATGGATATCGATAGATATAGGCGTTCGTTGCAATACGGCGGCAGAGTAGAAGTATTGTGGGGCGTTTGGGTGATACCCGTTGCCTCAGAACAACCAACAACAACGCCAGTTTCGATAAAAACACCAATAAGAGCGCTCGTCCCACATGACATCAGTTGCTCCGACCCCGCTGCAGGCCCTGCGCCACGTCAGTCTCGCTCCCGCCTTGCTGATCGCCGCGCAGCATGCCAACCCCTCGATTTCCGAACTCGTCATGAATTATCGCTTGAACGGTCTTGGCGGCGATCGGGCCTGCCGCAAGCTCATCCACCGCATGCATCGGCTCAACTTACTGCAGGTCGATCGCGGTGGGCGGGACGATCGTCGGGAGAAGTCCGTGCGCCTCACCGACGAGGCCCGCGAGTTTTTGCGCGAGCTACGCGATCACCTGCACTCGCTCGGCGTTTAGCCGCGCGCGCTCACTCTCTCAGGGCTCGTCCACGGTAAATCCGCGCGAGCGCATTTGCGCGAGCACTCCGTTGCGCTTGTACAACTCATCGATGGGCACGATGGCTAGCGTCACCGCGTGAGTGTCGAGCGCCTTTACCGCGAGCTTCAGCCAGGCGTCATCAAATCGCTGACGAATCTCGGCGAGCTTTGGCGCCATGGTCAGCGCACTCCAACACGCATCCCGTTGCTCGGCTGAGGCGGCTGAGCGCCAGGCTTCAATATCTCCAACGGCCCAGGCTTCGGCGCGGTTGCGTGCTGTGGCGAGATCAGACTCGAGCCGATCGAGGGTCGAGCGTAGACAGGCAATCTCAGCCTCACGAGGGATTTGCGCCACATCCGCCAGCGCGCCCTGGGGGTCATCGATGCGCACTTGCGGCTCGACGATCGGCACCTTGCGGGATTTGGCGAGTTTGGTGACCGCCTTGCTGATGTCGTTGCGGTTGGTGAGGCCGCTGCGCGAGATCGCCTCGCTCCACAGTTCGCCGGCGGCGAGGGCGGGCCGGCGCTTGAGCATGTCGCGCTTGTTGGGGGCATATTTCTGCCGCAGCGAATCGAAGCGCCCATAAAGCGGCGGCGGCAGGACTTCCTGCAGCGTCTGCCGCTCATCGTTGCCGCGCAACTTGCGAAATTGCATGTAGAGGCGCACCGCCTTGATCGGGCCGATGTCGGCCGAGACATCAAAGCCGGCCGGAATGAACTGCTGGGCGCGGGCCAATACGTTCTCGACTTCCCGTGAACGCCAGGTCATTTTCTTCGGCAGTGGACTCAGGGTGCCGAGGATGTACAGGGTGTTGTCGCCGTTGCGCACCTTCCAAAGTCCGGGGCCAGCGCGCTCGCCGATGATGGTGACTTCCTCGATGGCGTCTTCAACGACACCCAAACCCACACCGACCCCGCTCGCCGTGCTGTTCGACGTCTCGCTCGCCCTCAACGTGCCGCTCGCCAGCGTCGCGGCCAGCAGCCCGAGTGCAAAGAATCTGCAACGTGACGAACGGAACTTTGCGGCTGAGGTCATGTCGTGTTGCTCCGTGGCGGGGTGCTCCCGTATCTTACGGTACCGATGTCGATTCGCGACCCTGACGACTTCCATATCGTGGCGCAGCCCGCCGAGGGCGTGTCATTGCATCAACCGGTGCTGCGCACCGACGTCGCCGGCATGCCGCTCGAATGGATCGACTACCGCGAGGCGGCGCGACTCTACCACCAGCAGCAGATCGCCTACACCTGCGGCACACCCATCTTTCGTCTTTACGGCGGCACGAACGCCGTGACCGGCGAGCGCACGGTGCTCGAGGTCAACTCCATCGTTGCGACGGTGGGGCAGAGCGGCAACCCGGGGCATCTGCGGCAGGACTATGTGCCGCCGCTCAACAATCAGACCTTGTTTCGGCGCGACGCCTTTCTTTGTCTCTACTGCGGGCAGCGGTTCTCCAGTCGCGACCTGTCACGCGACCATGTGCGCCCGTTCAGTCAGGGTGGCCGCGACGTGTGGACCAACGTGGTCACCGCCTGTCGTCGCTGCAACAACTACAAAGCCTGGCGCACGCCCGAGCAGGCGAAGATGCAGCTGCTCGCCGTGCCGTTCACGCCGACCTACGCCGAGTACATTTTCCTCAAGGGGCGTCGCGTGCTCATCGACCAGATGGAGTACCTGCTTGCACACTTTCCGCGCAGTAGTCCCCTGCACGGGCGCATTCGCCAGTTGATGTCTTGAGCGCACGGGCGGGCGAGGGCTCGCTCCAGCGCATGGCATGCACCTCGGTGCCTTGCTGCCACGCCACCTGCACGCTGCCATCGCTGCGTCCGGCAATCACCGGCAATTGCAGCGCGGTACCCGGCGGACCCGTGATTTCGTTGATGGGGCCATAGTTCGCACCGAGATCGTACGAGGCGCGGGTGAATACGCGCCGCACGCCATCGGCCAATTTGGCGTGCCAGAAGAGGTGAACGGTCTTACCGGCGACTGCAACCACAGGGGCATCCGACACCACGGCGTCGGGATGGGTCGGTACGGGTGTTGCCCAGGTGCGTCCGCCATCGGTGGACCGCGCGACATAAGCCCCGGGCTTCGATTCACCGCCGCTGAAGAACGTGGCGAGCACCACGCCCTCGGCCGCGGCCACACTCGTTGCCTTGAGCGGGCAGCCTTCGATTTCCCAGCGCTGCGCGGCGATGCGTTGCCGAGGCGAGAAGGTTCTGCCGCCGTCGGCCGACACCATGAGCACACTATCGCGGAACTTGCCCTCGACCTGGCGCGAACCGACGTACAGCCGACCATCGTTTGCCGCGAACGCCGTCAACTGGCAGCACGGACAGACGTCAGCCGGGAGAATTTCCCGATCCGTCTCGAAACTCCGCCCGTCGTTGCGCGAGACCGCCATGAACACCTTGCCCGAGTCGCCCTCTTTGGCCATGTCGCGGGTGTCGATCCACAGCGCGTAGACGTTGCCTCGACCATCGGTCGTGAGCGTGCCGAACACGTGCGCGTGGGTCAGACCGCCATGCACGAGCTCGCTCGCGTCGGTGTTCGCCATCGTGTTGAGCCGCTGCGGGCGGGAGAACTTGCGTCCCCCGTCTGTCGATCTCGAGTACATGGCGACCGCTTCGGGCTTGCCGTTGACCGGATTGACGTCGTTGCCAGCGTAGAACACATGCACCGTGCCATTGGCGCCGACCACGATGCGCGGCTTGCTGACCGAGAAACCCCACACATCACCGGACGTGGCGTTCAGTCGCACCGGTGCGGAGTAACTCCGGCCGCCGTCGCTGGAGTGTGCATACAACAGGTTGGTGGCAGCCACGTGCGAGTGACCGTATTTCGAGTGATCGTGGGCAGGCGCAGCGGTGTTCTCGTCGATCCAGACGATGTGCACGACCCCGTCAGGACCCAAAGCGATTTCCGGACTCTGCGCCTTGTGCTCGGCTTCGCTGACCCGCACGGCGACATCGGCCGAGGCTGGCAACGATCCGGAGATGAGCGGCACGAGAGCGAGCAACACGCCGAAAAACTTGTATTTCATGGCAGGACTCCGTGGCTACAATCGTGGGGTGCTGTACCTCATCGACGCCTCAGTCTATGTATTCCGCGCCTACTATTCGATGCCGCCCGACATGCTTGACCGCGAGGGGAACGCCGCCCACGCGGTGTTTGGTTTCGCGAGATTTCTAGGTGATCTGATCGAGCGCGCCAAGCCGCGTTACCTTGCGGTGGCCTTCGACGAGAGTCTCGAGACTTCGTTCCGTAATCGCATCGACCCAGCCTACAAGGCCAATCGGGAGCCCGCGCCCGCCGATCTCAAACTGCAGTTCGCGCGTTGCAGGGAGTTTTGCGAACATCTTGGTGTGGCGCACTTCGGTAGCGGCGAATACGAGGCTGACGACATCATCGGCACCTTGCATGCCAAGTTCCGGCGCGAAGGCCTGCCTGCGACGCTCGTTACCCGCGACAAGGATCTCGCCCAGTTGGTGCGTGAAGGCGACGTGTATTGGAACTACACCGAAAATATGCGCCTGCAACATCACGAGATCGAAGCGCATTTTGGCGTGGCGCCTGAGCGGTACGCCGACTATCTGGCTTTGACCGGCGATGCGGTCGACAACATCAAGGGCGTGCCTGGTGTTGGACCGAAGACCGCAGCGGTGCTACTCAAGGAATTCGCGTCGCTCGAGGAGCTGTACGACAATCTTGCGGAGGTGGTTCGTCTGCCCATCCGCGGCGCGGCGAAATTGCCGCAACGTCTGGAGACTCATCGGGACCAGGCTTTTCACGCGAGGCGACTCACCGAGATCGCACGCGACATGCCACTGACGGCGGATCGCGACGGTTTGCGGCCGCGCAAACCCGACATGGCAGCGCTCGAGACGTTCTTCGACCAGCATAACTTCGGGCCGATGCTGCGACGGCAAAGCCTGCGCCTCGCGGAACTCGCGACTGCCCAGGAGCGGCCTGCCGCATGAACTGGCGTCACGCACTGCCGAAGTACTGGCCGATCTGGCTGGCGCTGTTTCTGCTGCAGGGATTTGCGAGGCGCGACTACCCGACCCTGCTGCGATGGGGCCGTGCATTAGGGCGATTGGCCAGACGACTGCCGCTGCCGCAGCATCGCGTCGTACGCCGCAATCTCGAGTTGTGTCTGCCTGAGCTCGATGCTGCCGCACGCGAGCGCCTGTTGCGCCAGCATTTTGAAGAGGCCGGCATCAGCGTGACCGAGACCGCGCTCGCTTGGTTTGCGCCACCCGAGCGACTGTTGCAGCTCGTCCGCTTTGAAGGTCTCGAGCAAGTCGATCGTCTGGTCGCGAGTGGGCGAGGCGTGATTTTGCTGGCCGCACACTTCACCACGCTCGAAATCGGCGCGCGTTTCGCGACCGCAGCGCGCCCCGTGCACGCCGTCTACAAGCCTTCGCGCAATTCGCTGGTCAGCGAATTTTTCCGGCGATATCGTGGTGCTGTCTCGGCCGGCATGATCGCGAGCGACGACATTCGCAGCATGGTGCGCGTGCTGAAAGCAGGAGGCGTGGTGTGGTACGCGCCTGATCAGGCCTTCCGCGGCAAGGGCGCGGAGATGGTGCCGCTGTTCGGCATTCCCGTCGCCACCAATACCGCGACGTCGCGTCTCGAACGCTTAACGGGCGCAGCGGTATTGTCGTATTTCGTCGAGCGGTTGCCGGGCGATGCGGGATACGTGGTGCGTATTGGAGCGGATCATGTTGCCGACACCGCACACTATCATGCGCTCATCGAGCGTGAGGCGCGACGCCTGCCCGCGCAATATCTTTGGCTGCACAAGCGACTGAAGAACATCGACACGAGCGCGCCCGATTTCTACAAGTGATATCGCTATCCTCGAGACCTGTATCATGAGCAAAGAGAGCCCCACGACCTCGCAAACCATCTCCTCCGTCCTCAATGAGCAGCGAGTCTTCCCGCCGCCGCGGAAGTTCACGGAGGCCGCTCGCATCAAGGCAGCCGATCTTGCTGCCTTGCAGCGCCGAGCGGATGCCGACCCGGTCGGCTACTGGGCGGATCTCGCCCGCGCCGAAATCGCTTGGCGGAAGCTCTTTACGCAGACACTCGATGAGTCGCAGGCGCCGAACTATCGCTGGTTCGCCGACGGTGAGCTCAACGTATCTTGGAACTGTCTCGACGTTCATTTGGCCGAACACGGCCATCGCACTGCCATCATTTTCGAAGGCGAGCCGGGTGATGTGCGTGAACTGACTTACCGGCAGTTGCATGCCGAGGTGTGTCGATTTGCCAATGCATTGAAGGCACGCGGCATCCGGCGTGGTGATCGCGTGGTGATCTACATGCCGCTCGTACCTGAGGCGGTGGTGGCGATGCAGGCGTGCGCGCGCATCGGTGCGATTCATTCGGTGGTTTTCGGCGGATTCTCCGCGCTATCGCTCAAAGATCGTATCGAGGATGCAGGCGCGCGCTGCGTGATCACCGCAGACGGCGGGCGACGTGGTGGCAACATCGTCGAGCTGAAGGCGGCCACCGACAAGGCGCTCGCTGAGGGCTGCTCCAGCGTCGAGACCGTCTTCGTGCTGCGCCGGACCGGTGAGCCCGTGGCCATGCAACCGGGGCGCGATGTCTGGTGGGGCGATGCCATCGCCGATCAGCCTGCGGCCTGCGAGCCTGAGTGGGTGGACGCCGAGCATCCGCTGTTCCTGCTGTACACCTCGGGCTCCACCGGACGACCGAAGGGCATCCAGCACGCCAGTGCAGGCTACCTGCTCAACGCGAAACTCACCAACCGATGGGTCTTCGACCTGCATCATGAAGATGTCTTTTGGTGCACCGCAGATGTCGGCTGGATCACCGGGCACAGTTACGTGGCTTATGGGCCGCTCGCGGCGGGTGCCACCATCGTGATGTACGAGGGCGCGCCCACTTATCCTGATGGCGCGCGCTTTTGGCGCATGTGTGAGCAGCACGGGGTCACCGTGTTCTACACCGCGCCCACGGCCATTCGCGCGCTGATGAAACTCGGCGAGGAGCTGCCTGCGCGGCATGATCTGTCGAAATTGCGCCTGCTCGGCAGCGTCGGCGAGCCGATCAACCCCGAGGCCTGGATGTGGTACCACCGAGTCATCGGCAAGGAACGCTGCCCCATCGTCGATACCTGGTGGCAGACCGAGACCGGCGCCATCCTGATTTCGCCGATTCCGGGCGTCACGGCCACCAAGCCCGGCTCCTGCACGCGGCCGCTCCCCGGTATTTTCGCGGACATCGTCGATGATGAAGGGCGCAGCGTGACCACACCGGGTGCTGGCGGATATCTCGTCATTCGCAAGCCCTGGCCCTCGATGTTGCGCACGATCTGGGGCGACAACGAGCGTTACCTGAAAACGTATTGGGAGAAATTCCATAACCGCTACTACGTTGCCGGCGACAGCGCGCATCGCGATGCCGACGGTTACTTCTGGATCATGGGGCGCATCGACGACGTGCTGAACGTGGCGGGGCATCGACTTGGCACGATGGAGATCGAGTCCGCCCTCGTCGCGCATCCGCGTATCGCGGAGGCTGCGGTCGTCGGTCGACAGCACGAGATCAAGGGCGAGTCGGTATTTGCGTTCGTCGTCTGTCGCGGCGCACGACCCATGGGCGACACCGCGGCCTTCGAGCGCGAACTGCGCGAGTGGGTCGCCGAGCAGTTGGGCGCCATCGCCAAGCCCGATGACATTCGCTTCGCCGACAATTTGCCGAAGACACGCTCGGGCAAGATCATGCGTCGTTTGCTGCGCGCGATCGCCCGTGGCGAGCCGATCACGCAGGACGTTTCCACACTCGAGAACCCCGCCATCATCGAGCAACTGCGTGGCGAGGCCTGACGGCGCGTTCTCATTCACTCGGAACAAGAGCGTTGCGATTGAGCAACACATCGATGCGTTGCATGCCTTTTTTGCAGCAGTTGGTCTAGGATTGCGGCACGCGGAGCAACGACGCTCATTGCGACGGAGGGTTGAACATGATCAGAAGGATGGCGCCGAGTGCGCTGCTGGTTTCCGTGGCTGTGGTCACGGCCTTGGGCGGGCAGACCGTCATGGCACAGTCATCTTCGGCTAATGCCGGAGGTAGCCCTGCATTGCAGGAAGTGGTCGTCACGGCCCGCAAGCGCGAAGAGTCGCTGCAGGAAGTGCCGCTCGCAGTGACGGCGTTCTCGGCCGAGGACATCAGCAATCGTCAGGTCAACTCGCTCGACGATATCGCCAAATTTGCGCCGGGCCTCGTGTTTTCCAAGTCCTTCGGTCGCTCGAATGAGCGTCCGGTGGTGCGTGGTCTCGCCAGCGTGCTCGCTGGCACGAACGCCACCGTCGAAACCGGTGTGGCCTATTTCGTCGACGGTGTGTACTACCCGGGCGACATCCAGACTCTCGATATGGGCGAAGTGCAGCGTGTCGAGGTCATCCGTGGCCCGCAGAGCGCGCTGTACGGCCGTAACACTTACTCAGGTGCCATCAACTTCATCACGCGCCGTCCCGACGATGCACTGAAGAGTAGCGTCAGCGGCTCATTCGATGCGGACGAACGAGCGCTGTCGGGTCGTGTCAGCGGGCGCATGTCCGACTGGGTGTCTGGCAGTCTCGCGGCCCGTTACAACAATTTCGATGGCCAGTGGAAGAACGAACTCACCGGCAAGACCATCGGTGGTGAGAGCAGCGTCTCGTTCAACGGCACGCTGAATGTGACGCCTAGCGAGAATCTCGAGCTCAATCTGCGTGTCGCCCACAACCGCGACCGCGACGGGACGCGGCCGCTGTTTTTCATCTCGGGCGGCGATAATAATTGTTTCCCGGGCACGCGCTCGCTCGGTTCCTACAACAGCACCTCGACCGATAATCGCAACCAGTACTACTGCGGTGAGGTCACGGCACGACCGATTTATTTGAACGATGCTCCGGTGACGCAGCCGATCACGCTGGTCAGCGGTATTCCGACCACGCTCAAGGTCTCGAGCACCGGCGGCGTGTACGACACGCGGCAGGGCGTGGCCTTCTCGGGCGTCAATCGCGACCTCGACCTCGTGCTGGCTTCATTGAGCTGGGATGTGATGGGCTCGGGTTACGTATTCAAGCTCAATGGCGGCAACCGATCGGACGATCGTAAAACCGGCGCGGACTCCGACCACTCTGCCGTGAACATCATCGGTGCCAACATCAACGGCGTGCAGCCGGTGGCCACGGGTGCGAGTTCCGCGGTCGACAAGTACCGCGACTGGTCCGTTGAAGCGAAGATCGAATCGCCGCAGGATCAGCGTTTCCGCTGGTCGCTCGGTGCCTATCGTTTCGACTGGGAACAAAAGCAGTACCGCATCGATTTCGTCAGCCTGAACGGCCAAGACAACCCGGGTTCGATCTACACCATCGAAAACAACGCCGTGTTCGGTTCGGCCGAGTTCGATATCACCGATCGTCTGTCAGCCTCGGTCGAAGTACGCCGCGCTACGGAGAAAAAAGGCCAGATCGACTATGTTGCTGCGCCCAATCTGCAGACCGGTCCGACGACCATCAGCTACGACTCGCGCCTGCGTGGCAACGACACTTGGAAAGCCACCACGCCGCGTGTGACGGTGGACTTCAAGGCGACCGACGACATCACGCTGTACGCGAACTATGCCAAAGGCTACAAGCCGGGCGGTTTCAACGGCGCGGTGGCGCTCTCCAACGGCCGACCGCTCGATGAGAAGTTCGAGCAGGAAGAGTCGGTCAACTACGAGCTCGGCATGAAGTCCACCTGGATGGATCGTCGCCTGGTACTCAATATTGCTGCGTTCAAGATGGACGTGAAGCAGATCCAGCTCACGACGCCGATCCAAAACAGCGCTACGGGTGCCGTCACCTCGATCTCGACCAACCAGGGCGATGGCAAGGTGCAGGGCTTCGAAATCGAGACGCGGTTCGCGGCCACAGACGAGCTCACACTCGGTCTCAACTACGGTCTGGCCGACACCGAGTTCACCAAGGGCTGTGACGACTTCCAGTTCCAGCTGACGAGCGGCGGCGGTGTTTTCAACCCCGCGAACCCGACCGACCCGGCGCGTAACCTCAACGGCAAGGGCGATTGCTCGATTGCCGGCAAGGAGTTTCCGCTGGCAGCGAAGCACACAGGCTCGGTCACGGCGGACTACGTGACGCCCGTGTTCGGTGGCGACTATCGCCTCTACGTCAACACCGACCTCTCCTACACCAGCAAGAAGTGGGTGCAGGTGCACAACGCGGCCTACACCGGTGCGGCGAAGCTGCTGGGTGCACGGATCGGTCTCGAGACCGACAACTGGCGGGTGGGTCTGTACGGTCGCAACCTGACCAACGAAGACTCTTCACCGGGTGCGACGCGCTGGCTGCACTCCTACCTGATCGGTATCGCCTCGACCGCGGGTCCGGCGGCAACGCTCGATCCGGGTTTGCCGTCGACCGCCGTGGCAGCGTACTCGCTGCCGCGCGGTATCTTTGGCATCCTGCGGCGCGAGCGACAGGTGGGCATCGACTTCAGTTACAACTTCTGAGGCGATCTTTACTCGAAGCGGCGTCAGACCGCGCTAGCCAAGGCCCGACAGGTTACTGTCGGGCCTTTTTCTTGAACGCGCTGACAGCGGTGTCCGGGTGATCGCTGAACACGGCATCGACGCCGAGTGCGGCAAAGGCCGCATATTCCGCACGCGGATCGCCTGCGTAGTCGGCCGCCAAGTGCATCGGCTCATCGCGAAACGTCCACGGATGCACTTGCAGTCCCGCGGCATGGGCGAGTTCGACGAAGCGGCTGGCTGGCGTCAATCGACGTGTACGCTCGGTCGAATCATGGGGATCCGTTTCGCGGCTGCCGATGAGCATACGTTTCCACGGACCCACTGCGTCGGCGTACTCGGCGATCTTTGCGAACGAGGCCGGATCGTCGAAGTTCGTGGGCAGGGAGCCCTGTGGATACAGCCGACAGCCGCCCGTTGATCGCCATGGCTTCGGCGGCTTGAGACTGCCGTCCGGCTGCAAATCACCGCCCTCGAGCAGTTGCACGAGCGGGGCCCCCGTGCGCGAGCGCAGCCAGCGCAAGTTGCCCGATTCGAACGACTGGATGAATAACGGTGAGTCGCGGCGCGTCCAACCGACAATCTCCAGCATGGCAAGCAGCACGGGCTCTAGGGGCAAGCCCTGTTCACAGTGCCAGGTGGGGTGCTTGGTTTCAGGATAGATGCCGATGCGTCGGCCCGTACGTGCCGATTCGCTGCGTGCAAGATCGATGATCTCGGCGAAGGTCGGAATCGTGAACAATCCGTTGAAGGCTTGCGAGCGATCGGCTCGGGGTTGCACGGCGCGCAAGCTGCGCAGTTCCTGCAGCGTGAAATCGGTGGTGAACCAACCGGTGACCGAGACACCGTCGATCTCAGCCGTGCGTCGCCGTGCTGCGAACTCGTTGCGCTGCGCGACGTCCGTCGTCGCCGTAATGTCAGGCTCATGGCGCGCGACTAGATGTCCGTCACGGGTGGAAACGAGGTCGGGCTCGATGAAGTCGGCACCCATCTCGATGGCGAGTCGATACGACTCGAGCGTGTGTTCGGGCCGGTAGCCGGAGGCGCCTCGATGGGCGATGACGAGGGGGGCAGGGCGGCTCGTGCTATTGATCATGGCGCAGAGTCCTCGGCAAAGACCTTTCGCAGTACAACGAAGCGCAGATCCGCACGCTTCGGTTCGCCGAAGCGCAGGTCGCCGTAGGGGAAGGGCGCCGTCTGGCCCGTACGACGGTAACCTCTGCGTTCGTACCACGCGATCAGTTCGTCACGCTGCTCGATCACTGTCATCTGCACGGCGCGTGCGCCCCAGGCTTGACGCACGTGCTGCTCTGCCGCTTCGAGCAACAGCCGACCACGACCTGCGCCTTGGCCTTGCGGGCGCACGGTCAGCATGCCGAGGTAGGCTTCATCGCCGCGTCGCTCGAGCTGCACGCAGCAGCTGGGACCGGTTGCATCCTCGTGCAGCAGCATGACTTGGGTGCCGTGTGCGGTGCCGTCGCGAATGAAGGCCTCCAGCGCAGCCACGTCCGTGCGCTGACCGCCGAGCAGGTCGGCTTCGGTGGTCCATCCCGCACGACTGCTGTCGCCTCGATACGCTGAGTTGACGAGTGCGCAGAGTGCCGTGGCGTCGGCAGCGGTTGCCACGCGTACTGCAAACGGCTCCAGATTGGAGGGACTCAATCGGCAGCCACCTGACCGTGGGTCGCGGCGATTTGCTCGACCCCGATGCGCAGCTCAAGTCGTCGTTGGAATTCTTCAGGCCCGAAGGCGCGCTGTGCGAGTACATTCATCGGGTCGGTTCGATAGCCGATTTCGCGCACGTAGTGATCGTAGTGCTGCTGCGCCAGGCGCTCCTCGCGCGGCAGCGGGTTGGCTTCGGCTTCATCCAGCCAACCAAACCATCGATCGATGAATTCCTTGAGGTAGGTCTCGCAGGTGGCGATGTTCTCCTCGGTCAAATCGCCCATCACGCTCGTGCACACTGGCGACATCAGGCCGCGCAGGTAGGTGCCATGACTCCAGTTCCAGGTGAAATTCGGCAGGCCGCGAAAGCGGATCGCGCTGGCGTTGGCAGGTTCGTAGTATTTGTTGACGTAGTCGAGGTTCATGCGCAGATCGACGCGCGGTGTGTAATCCGCATAGAAAAACAACTTCGGCACAGTGCCGAAGATCACCACGAGATGAGGCACTCGGTTCTGCTGTGACAAATACACCGTGGCATTCATATCGAGCAGGCTCGCCTTGCGATTGCCCAGCCACGAGTGCACCAGCCACTCGACTCGCGGCCCGCTCCAGGCGTTGAACGAACCTTCCATCGACTGATCAAGCGAGGTGAAGTACTCGTGTCCGTTCGTCGAGGGGTGACGCGTCACGGCGAAGCGCTGCTTGACGCGTTCGACGATGCCCGAGTGGATGCCCCAGCAGCGCTCCCAAGCTCGGCTGACATCGACGTTGGGTTGCTCGGCCAGGAATTCGGTGATGGTCTTGATATCGAGTTTGGTTGTCATGCGGCCCCCTTGTTCGGATTGCACGTTAGCCCTGCGGCGGACTGCCGGGCAGCGCCTGACCGCAGTGTGTTCGAAGCGCGGTCGACGCGGACAGGGGATCGGCGACTCTGCTAGCCTGCAAGCAAGCGGTGCCCTTCGCATCCACGTGGAGTGCTTGTCCATGACGCGTCCATCCCACATCGATCGCCGACGTTTTTTACAGGGTGCGGGGGCCGCGGCCACGTTGCCCTGGGTGACGTCCTGCGCTCAGCCGGGGTCGGGTGCACAGCGCCCACCCGGTGTGCCACTCGGGGCCTTCGATGGTGACAGCACGGCACTCGAGGTGACCGAGGGTATCAATCTCTCCGGCAAAACCGTACTCGTGACCGGTGCCACCTCGGGCCTTGGGCTCGAGACGATGCGGGTTCTCGCTCTGCGCGGCGCGCACGTCATCGGCACCGGCCGTACGCTCGAGAAAGCCAAGGCGGCCTGTGACGGCATCAACGGCCGCACCACGCCGGTGGCGCTCGAGCTCGAGCGCTGGGACACCGTGGTGTCGGCGAGCGAACTCATCCGCACGCTCGGTATGCCCATCGACATGCTGATCTGTAACGCCGGCATCATGGCGCTGCCCAAGCCCGAGCAGGTCTACGGCATCGAGAAGCATTTCGCGGTCAATCACCTCGGCCACTTTCTGCTCGTCAATCGGCTGCTGGACCAGCTCAAGGCAGCGCCGCAAGGCCGTGTGGTTGTTGTCTCGAGTCTCGGCTACAAGTGGGCGCCCACGGCCGGTATCGAGTTTGACAATCTCGCGGGAACGCGTGGCTATGAGCCCAACAAGATGTACGGTCAGTCGAAGCTGGCGAACGGCTTGTTCTCACTGGAGCTTGCGCGGCGCCTGCGTGCGGAAGGCTCTATGGCCACATCCAACTCCGTACACCCTGGCATCATCAATACCAATCTGGGGCGTCATTTCGATGCTTGGAAGCGTACGCTCTCGAAGCTGATCGGCTGGACCTTCATGAAATCGGTGGAGGCGGGTGCTGCAACGAGCTGCTACGTGGCGACGGCTCCGGCGCTCGCGTCTTCCTCAGGGCACTACTTCGAGGATTGCAATCCCGTGGTGCCGGAGGCCGGCAAGCATATGGACGATCTCGCGCTCGCGGCGCGACTGTGGCAAAAGTCGACCGAACTGGTCGGGGAGTACCTTGGATGAAAACCTTTGCACGTCTCCTTGGAGTGATTTCATTGGTTGTCTGCGCCGAGTTCGCGCTCGCCCAGGATGTCGCAACGGTGGCTGCACGGGCTCAGGCCGCGTACTTTGCGGGCAGCGCTGCCGAACTCATCAAACTTGGCGAGTCAATTGGCGCGTGGGCGAAATCGAGCAATTCCCGTGAGCAGTACGCGTACGCTTTCGTGCAGTTCCGTGTGCTGCAGTTGTCGGTGATCGCCAAGCGCAAAGACGACGCCAGCAAGTCGGGAGACGCCTGCGTCAGCACGCTCGATGCGCTGCTCAAGCGCGAACCGAAGTCGGCTGAGGGGCATGCGCTGCAATCAGCTTGTTTCGGGTATCTCGCCAATCTCGGCGGTTTTGCGGCCATCCGCAACGGTTCGCGCAGCGGCAAGAGCATCGAGGCCGCCCTCGCCGTAGAGCCGCGCAATCCGCGCGTCGTGCTGGTCGATGGCTTCGGCGTCTACTTTCGTCCGAAGTTCGTCGGTGGTGACAAGGCCAAAGGTTGTCAGCGCTTCACTGAGGCGGCGGCCGGTTTCGAAGCCGCGCGCACTACGGGTGTCCCCTCATCGATGGGTATCGACTGGGGTGCGGCCGAGGCCTACTACTGGGTCGGGCGCTGCGCCAAGGATGCCGGTGATGCCGCTGGCGCTCGTCGCGCGTTCGACAAGGCGCTAGGCATCGCACCGGATTTCGTCGCGGCTAAGCGCGGCTGATGCGCGCGGCTGGCCCCGTCACTTAGAACACGCCGGTTTCCAGCCCCGCGACCAGCGTCGCGCCGAGTTCTTCGCAGCGAGCCAGAGCCGTCGCGTCAGGCTCGCCGACGCAGAGCACGGGCGGCGCTACCGCCCGCCAGCGGTAGCCCGTGACGATGCGTTCGACCGCGGTGATCGTGCCGCTGCCGTCGTTGCCCGCACTGACCATCAGTCCATAAGGCCGACCCTCAGTTCGACCCTCGATCGGGTAAAAGCTGCGGTCGAAGAAATGCTTCAGTGCCCCCGACATGTAGCCGAAGTGCTCCGGGGTCGCAAGCAAAATACCCTGTGCCCAGAGCAGATCCTCCACACTCGCCTGCAGTGCCGGGCGCTCGCGAAGTTCAAAATTCTCGCCCGTAGCACGCACTCCAGCGACGGCGGCTGCGCAGAGGCGCTCGGTGCGCCCGCCGGGTTGACCGCCGTAGACGAGCAAAAGCGTGACGCTCATGGCAGCTCGTGGCCGCGGCTGCGGTTGCGCGCATAGATGATCAGCACCGCGATCAAAGCACCGATGCCGGCAAGGGCCATGTCGCGATGGGCATCCCACTCATCGCCTTGAGTGCCGAGGAACGCCGCCCCGAGGCCGCCACCAAAGACCACTGCCGCAGCCCATTCGAGCAGCTCGTAAAAGAGCGATGAGGACATGACCAGATCGAGCGGCAGGAAGTAGCTCCAGAAGCCGCGGACCCCAGCCATGCGCATCAGCAGCTCGCGCACCGGCAGCGCCAGCAGCAGGCCGTAACAGAAGTGCACCAGCCGATCGTAGTGGTTTCGGCTGAAGCCGAGTATGCCGTTCAGCGAGTCACCGGTGAGGTCCCGGAAGGCGGCATCGTATGGAACGAGCGAATAGGTGTAATGCGCGCCTACAGCATGCAGGCTCAAAAAAATCACCACCATGGTGTGCGAGGTCATCGACAGCGGTACTTGCCGCCGGATCCCGTACATCAAGCCGAATCCGGCAAAGACCAAGGTGTTTTCCAGCAGCCACGTCGGCCGATCGACCGGGCTAATGGCAAGCACCAGCCAGAATACGGCGAACGCGCCGTACAGGAACATGAGTTGCTGGCGTCGGGTCATGGCACGGGTCAGTGTAGCGCGCTTCGGCGAGATGAACGCACTGTGGCCAATGCGTACGGAAAGACGCTCGCGGTCTGCCCGTCGGCAGCCTGCCGCACTATTCTTCGGTCATGGTGCGAACGATCTACTGGCTGACACTCTGGCTGTGCGGCGCGAGCCTCGTGCTTGGGCGGGCGTACGCGGCCGAGGACAGCTTCGTCCCCAAGAGCGTCGATGTGCCGCGTCTCAAAGATCCGATTCGTATCGACGGCAAGCTCGATGAAGCATTCTGGCAAAACGCTGTGCCGATCCGCGATTTCGAACAGTTTGCCCCGGGCAGCGGCGAGCCGCCGACCGAGTCGACGGAATTCTTCCTCGCCCGTGATGACGAAAATCTCTACATCGGCGCGCGGCTCGGTGATCGGGAGCCCTCGCTGATCAAACGGTCGCAGCTCGTGCAGGGTCAGGGCGTATTCAATGACGACTATGTAGAGATCCTGCTTGATACCTACAACGATCGGCGTACCGGGTACATTTTCTACGTCAATCCGAATGGTGTGCAGCGCGATGGGCTGCTGCTGGGTGGCTTGTCCTTCAACATGGACTGGGATGGCATCTGGCAGGCCGCGGCGAGCGTCAGCGGCGAGGGCTGGGAAGCGGAGATCGCTCTGCCGTTCAAGACTCTGGCCTTTGATCGACAGGGAGATGTTTGGGGTCTCAATCTCATCCGTTCGATTCGGCGCAAGCGCGAGGATGTCGCTTGGTCGCAGCGAAACCGTCGAATCACCCTCGATCTCAGCAACGAGATTCGCGGCATGCGCGGCCTCGACCAAGGTCTTGGGCTCGATCTCGTGCCTTCTGCGACCCTGACCGAGCGCGAGTCGTTTCGTCTGGGCGAGAGCAGCCTGATACTGAAGCCATCGCTCGATGCCTTTTGGCGCATTACGCCATCGCTCTCGGGTGCCTTGACACTCAATACCGATTTTTCGGCAACCGAGGTGGACGATCGGCAAGTCAATCTGACTCGCTTTTCTTTGTTCTTCCCCGAAAAGCGCGACTTCTTTCTCGAGGACAGCGAAATTTTCGAATTCGGCGGTCTGACCCAAAACGGGCGGCCATTTTTCTCACGCACCATTGGCCTATCGGCCAGCGGTCAGCCCATCGATCTTGGCGGAGGCGCGCGACTCACAGGCAAGGTCGGTCGCTATTCGCTCGGCATGTTGGCGGTTCGGCAGGAGGCGACGGCGAGCCTCGATGCGCAGGACGTATTCGTGGCGCGCGGCTACCGCAACTTCGGCGAGCAATCGACTATCGGCGGGATTTTCACCAGCGGCGATCCGACGAGCGGGCGTGACAGCTCGCTGGTCGGTGTCGACATCGCGCTGCGCGATCAGCGCCGTTTCAACGGCTTCGTCGAGGCGCGGGGTTGGTGGCAACAGTCCTCGACTGCGGGTCGTTCGGGCGATGAGCAGGCCTGGGGCGCGTCGGTCGGATATCCGAACGATCGCACGGACGCACTCGTGGGGTTCTCGCGCATTGGCCGGGATTTTCGTCCGACTCTGGGTTTTGCCAACCGCACGGGGATCGACGAGTGGTATGGCCGATACAAGAACCGTTACCGTTTTGCAAAAGGGTCTTTGCTTCGTAGCTGGCAGGCTGGTGTCGATGCCCGGCAGATCGACGATGCCGCCGGACGACTCGAGTCTCGCGCTCTCGTGATTACACCCTTCGCACTCGACACCCAGCCGGGCGATAGTCTCTCGTTCGATGTGGCGCGGTACACCGAGGTCGTGCGTACTCCGTTCGTTCTGCCCGGTGGATTGCGCGTGCCGGCCGGAAGGCATGAGTTCGATCGCTTCCGGCTCTACGGTTCGACGGCGGGGTTTCGTCCGTGGTCGGCGACGTGGGATTTGGAGACGGGCGGTTTCCAAAACGGCCGGCGCCTGGACACGCGTGTCGGCGTGAACTGGCGCCCCGATTCGCACTGGCTGCTCGGCGCGCAGTATCAGACCAACGCGATCGACTTGCCGGTGGGTGATTTCACCACCCGCGTCTACGGTCTGACCGTCAACTACGCGTTCGATGTGCGCTGGGCCTGGCTCAATGTTGCGCAATACGACAACGTATCCGGACGACTGGGCCTCAATAGCCGCCTGCGTTGGTGGCCGACGCCTGGGCAGGTGGGTTATCTCGTCGTCAATTACGATTGGCGCGAAGATGCCGCAGGAGACTTCAAGCCGTTCGTTGCCGAGACCACGATCAAGCTCACCTACACCTTCCGCTATTGACCACGACCGCGATCAGTCAGTCGGTCAGTTTTTCTCGACGGTGTAGACGATATCGGCGCTCGCTTCCTTGCCCACCTCGGTGCGCAGCGTCCAGCGATCGTTGATGCTGTAACGCATCTTGAGGGTGTTGATCGCCTCGGCGAGGGAAATTCCGTAGCTGATGTACAGGCGGCTCGACAAATACTTGCCGAACACCAGCGAAGTCTCGTTGGCAAGGTTTTGCTCGATGCCCACATCCTCGATGCCGATGCGTTGCCCGAGTTGCTGCGCGAGTATCGCGCCGCCTTGGGCCAGTAACGCATCGCGCCCGGCGTTGGCGGTATCGCTGCGTTGCGCGCTTTCGAGCGTGCCGCCCGCCAACAGCAGCGAGACGACTTGCGACTGCGGTAAGGCGGGCTCAGAAAAGAAGGTCATGCGGGGCTCACTCAACGAACCGCGGACGTTCACGCCCGCTTTGAACTCTGGAAATTCTTTGGTTGCACGGATATCGATGCCAGGGTCGGCCACCAGACCGCCCGAAAAGATAAGTCGACCGCGTTCGATGTCGAGTTTACGGCCGAGCGCCATATACTTGCCTTCGGCTACACCGAGTTCGCCTGACCCGCGCGCGGGGTTGCCGGGGGTGGTGGAGACATTGAGTGAGCCCGCGAGTCGCCCCGTGAGTCCGAGCGCCTCGATGTTGACGCGCTCGCCGAGCAGCAGACGGATGTTGCTGCTGACGCTGAAGGACGCAGCAGGATCAACAGGCTCGTTACTGATGACGATTTCGTCGGCCGAGGGCAGCACGGCGCCGGTCAGATCTGCAGGCGTGATCCGCGCGGTTGGAATCAGTACGGTGCCGGTCGCTGCGAGCGTGCGCGCGGCGACCTTGAAGCTCAGATCGGGCGAGGCCGTGATTCGAGCTTCGGGGATGTCGACGACCGTCAGATCGTTGCCCTTGATGCGCAGGGTGCCGTAAGGCTGCTGATTGCGCCAGGTCAGTTCCGCATCGGCATCGATGTGACCCGAGCCCGAGCGCGCCGAGGACTTCAGCACAAAACCGTTGTCGATCAACCGCGCCTCGGCTTCGATGTCGCGCAGCGCGAGATTCACCTGATAGAAGTCGAGTTCCCCCTTGGCAATGCGCATCACGCCATTGACGAGCGGCGTGCCCAGCGTGCCGCCCATCACGAAATCGAGCGACAACTCGCCGGTGGAGCGATCGATTTCGGGAATGTAGAGATACAGCAGACCGAGCGCCGACGACTCGGCTCGCAGAGTGGCGTTGAGCGGATAGGCGCGCCAGTCGGCGCCTGCGCGGGTCGCCGACAATTCGCCTCGGGCGCGTACTCGATCACCTGCGCCGACGTCGAGGCGCGCGGTCACGCCCGATTCAGCGGACAGTGCTTCGAGTGAGCCGGAGCCGAGCGGTACGATCTCCTCCTTGCCACCTGCGCGACTCCAGCGCAGGCGTGCGTCTTTGAAATCGGCGCGCAAGCTGCCGTACGGCAAACCCTCGTCTGCCGATTGCAGCTCGGCCGAGGCATTGACCACGCCTTCATAGGTTGCGCGGGCTGTGGGTTGCGGCAACAGGCTGACGAGTGGCAGCCCGGAGATGTCGAGGGCGGCTTTCCAGCCCTCGGTGGTCCATTCTCCGGAACCACAGGTCTTGGCTTGCCCCGCCACCGTATCGGCGCGACGGGTATTGAGGCAGAACGGCTTCACCTCGCCCGAGTTGCCATGCAGCATCAGTTCGAGAGGCGCTGCCAGACCGAGCGCCAGTGCCTCGCGCACATCGACATCGAGTTGCGACCAACTCTGTTGCCAGCCCTCCGCCACGAAGGCGCCTAGGGCGCGTCCTTCCAGACGCAGATCAGCGCTCCGTAGAATCAGATGCAGTGCGTGGGCAGCGCTCGTGCCCTCGACATCGAGAGTGAGGCGATCGGCAGTTTGTCCGGCCACCGACAGATCGCTCGCCTTCAGCTTCACCACCGCTTGTGCCGTCGGTCCGCCGCTCGGGTCGAGATCGACTTTTGCCTCGAGGCTGCCGATTTCCACACCCTGTACCGCGATGCTGCGCCCTTGCGCATCGAGCTTCAGCAGCATGCTGCGGGGTGAGCCGCGCACGGAACCCTCGGCGCGGATCTCGCCGCGACCACTCGGCGTGAGGATGCTGAGATCGTTGGCGCGAATACGAAAATCGAGATCGCGTCGACGCGGCGATAGCGAGCCATCGAGTGCCAACTGCAGCCCACCCGCTGCCACGTCGATTTTGCGTAAACCCAGCGTGTCACCGCTCAGTCGTACGCTACCTTGACCGCGGGCCGCGGTGCCGCGCACGCGCCCGGTGAGATTGCGGACATCGATGTCCACGACGCCGTTTTTGCCAAAACCGCTGCCACGGGCATCCAGGCGAAATGCGAGCGATCCCGGCAGATCCACTCGCACCCCTGAGGGGTCGATATTTTGCGCAAGGCCGCTCAGCCGCCAGCGTTCCGTCGGTTTCCATTCAACCTCGCCGCTGAGGCGCGCCGTGCCGCGCAGCACGCCAGCCTTGGCTTCGACGATGTCCAGCCGGCCGGGGTTGAGCACGGTGCTAGCCTGCACATCGACCGGGGGCAGGGTACCCGCCAACACGCGCGCGGTGATGTCGAGTCGGTACGGCTGCAGACCGTTGAGCGAGAGTGTGCCGCGCGGACTCGTGACCACGGCCGGGCCGGGCTTGAGTGGCCAACGGAAACTCTCCCAACGACCGTTCAAGGCGAGCTCGGGACCCGCATCACGCAGCGTGATGCTGCCCTCGAGCGCCGCACGCAGACTGCGGTCGGCCGTGGCGAGGGTGACGCTGCGCAGCGACAGCACGCCGCGCGAATACAGACTGTCTATGCTGACTTCTAGCGAACCGGCCTCAAGCCGCGGCGGCAGCACCAGCCCTTTGCCACGGTAGCCGTCGCGGTCGATGCTGAGTTCAAGTTGGCCGGAAAGCGGCCCGAGGAAATCCGAACCACCGAATCTCTCGAGTGCGAGATCCTCGAAGCGCGCGACGCCTGTCAGACCCCAAGGCAGCAAGGCTCGAAAGCTGCCATCCTCGATGTTCGCCTTGAAGGGCTCGGTTAGCGCCGCATCGACCAGCATCTTCTCGAGATTGCCGTTCACGGTGGCTTCGGCGACCCAGCGTGGCCCCTTCAGTGGCTGCAGCACGGCCTGCACGCGCCCCTCGAGATCGAGCGGATTGTCGGCGCTCAGCAGTGCCTCCCCACGCAGCTTTAGTCGCTGCAGACGAGTTGCGACCTCGGTGATTCGTAGCGTCTTGCTGCGCAGCGTGCCGGTGATGATGTTGTCTTGCAGTGTGACGGGTGCGCCGGTTTGGGGCTGGATTTCGATTTCATTGATCTTGGCATCCCGAGTATCGATGCTCAGCAGTCCCGGCAAAAATCGCGGCGGCTTGTCGGGCGGGGGTTTGTCACGCGGCAAGGCCGTGATATCGATCCTGCGCACCTCTAGGCCGCGCACCTCCACGGTCTGCCACAGCAGCGGCAGCAACTCCACGCGCGCGCGTAAATCATGCGCCTCGACACGTACGACGTCATGCTGAATGAGTACCCGATCGATGCGCAGCCCGCCGGCGATCGTGCCGCTGACGCCCGTGATTTGCAGCGTTTCGATACTACCGATGGTTGCGGGCAGGCGTGCGACGAGTGCACGCACCAGTGCACTCGAGTGGCCGAGCGTCCACAGTGCCCCGAGCGGCAAGAGCAGCAGCACGCCGAGTAGTACCAATGCCAGTTTGCCGCGACGTGTCATGGGCTTAGAGCTTCGGTGAGAAGTTCAGGTGTAGCCGCGGGCCGCTCGGATCTTTGAATCCGCCGACGGTGCTGCAGCGTGGGTCGGGCGAGGCGCTGCGACAGCTGGGGTTCGTCATCGGCTGAGCCAAGTCGATACCCAGCGTCACGACTGGTAGCCGCAAACGTAGACCGACACCGACCGACCATTGCAGCGGGTCGCCGAAGCGATCAAATGCATTGCCCAGGTCGACGAAGACCGCCGCACCGAGATTGCGCGGCAAGTCGCGAATGAGTTCGGCGGTGCCCGTGAGTAGGTGACGACCGCCGATCTTGCGGCCTTCAGCGTCAAGCGGTGACAGATCGTTGAAGCCGAAGCCGCGCACGCTGCGATCACCGCCTGCGAAGAAACGCTCGGTACCGGGCAGGCTGGCCGTATCCGAAACGAGCGTCGCGCCGACCTGCCCGCGTACGAAGGCATGCCAGCGGGTACCGAGATCGAAAACCCGCTCCGCCTCGAGTTTAAGCTGCACGAAACTGTCAGGTGCGCCGATGCTGCGTGCCGAACCGCGCAGTTCCGCGTACAGGGCGCGCGAGAACAGCGCCTCGCCGAGATAGCCCCGCGGCACGGAGGCATAACTGATGCCGGGAATGATCAAGGTGTTGGCCACATCGCTCGCCGGTTCGGTCAGCGTGGCGGGTGTGACAGTACGCAAGCGGCTGAGCGAGACATAGGTCACCCGCTGCCAGTTGCCGAGCACCTGCGTCACAGCCGGCTGGAACCGTGTCGTACGCGTATCGAGGTCGCCGAGCTCGTCACGCGCATAACGAAACTCGAAACCGAGTTTTTCGAGCGCCGGATCACCGATCGGAATGACGTAGCGCGCTTCCAGCGACTGTTCGGTTTGTGCAGCCTTCAGCTCGGTGCGCAGACGATGGCCGCGTCGGTTCAGCCGCCGGTTCTCCCACGACAGCGTGCCACGGGCACGGCTGTCGGTGGCGTAGCCGAGACCGGCGGAGTATCGATTACGGCGGTTCGGTTCGGCGCGAATGCTGACCGGAATCTGCAGGGTTGTGGCATCGGCTTGACCCGCGACGACTTCGACGTTGGCGAAGTACTGACTGTCATCGAGCGCAAACTGCGTACGCAGCAACTGCGTGGCATCGTAGGGCGCACCATCACTAAAGCGCACATAACGGCGCAGCAGCCCCTCATCGAGAGTCGTCTGCTCGATCAGCGTCTTGCCGAATTGGTAGCGTGGGCCGGTTTCGAGTACCAGCGCCGCGCTCGCGGCAAGTTTCGTCGGATCGACCCGCAGTTCGCTGCGCGTGAGCTTGGCCTCGGCGTAGCCGAGTGTGGCCGCGGTACGCAGCAAGGCGTTGCGCACCTGATCATAGGTTGCGTGATCGACCCGCTCGCCGATACGTAACCGTGGCGAGGCCACGATCTCGCGAAACGACGGATGCTCGAGTCCCGGACCGATCACTTGGACGATCACTTCAGTGAGCATGACCGGCGGACCCGGATCAACATCGATGCGTGCCCGCCACTCGCCGGCGCGCACCCGCTCGACTCGGCTCTTCACAGTGGCGGCGTAGTAGCCGAAGGGGCGCAGTGCGGCGGCGGCCTCGCGCTCAGCGCGCTCTTGCAGGCGCTCGACCAGCGCTTCATCGAGGTCATCGCGAGTTCGGTAGCGTTCCAAGCTCAGGTAGACGAGCACGTTCTGGCGCAGCGCACCCTCGACGCCGTTGATTTGGATGTCGATATCCGCCCGCGCCACCGTGGTCATGGCGAGCACGCCTAGCCCGAGCAGCGCCCGGCACAACCATGCCGCAAGCGGCCTCGAGGGGCGCTGGGCAAAGGTCGAGGGCTTGGACAAACGATGCATCGGGAGCCTGGGTGCCGCAGTGGTCTCTGGCAGTAGTACCCCGATTCTACTGCAGACGCACCCCGGGCCAGACCGGCTTGATCAGGCTGGCGTGGGTGTAGGCGGCCACACGCCCGGGGCGGCCTGCCAGCGCACGCGTTCGCGCAGACTGCCGTCTATCGCGAAGCTGCGCTCCTCGATCTGCAGCGAGTCATCGTTGCCGACGAGCACCAGCGTCGAACAGCGCGTACCGTAGTCGGCGTGCCGGATGAAGGCCGAGGAGAGCAGATGCTCCCACTCCGGCGAGACGCCGGTCGCGGGCAGTGCCTCCGGTGCGGCACGTGCGTCGTCGGCAAGTGCCGCCCAGAGCGGCTCAAGGCCCGCCGCCGCGCCGTCAAAATTCGGCGGTGCCGTCTCGAGCCAGTCGGTCACGCGTTCGCGCAGGCGACGCAGCTTGGGCCAAGGCGTATCGAGCAGGTGGTTGCTGAGCGCGTACACACCGCGCGGCACGTCGCGCGCGAACTCGGGATGGCGGTTCGAGGCGTACCAGAGTGTGTCGCGATCGGCGAGCAGCAAGTTAAAACCAGCGTAGCGTGCGGCATCGCTCGCCAGGTCAGCGAGGAATCGCGCTGGCGGTGCGTCACCGGCCAGAAAAGCGGGCACCAGTCGTCCGCGAGTCGGCGCCTCGGCCGGAACCTTGACGGGTTCGCGATAGTTGGTAACGAGTCCCACGCGTCGCTGACGATCGATGGCAAGCCAGGTGCCGCCGGCACGCGCGTCGCGTCCGCCGAGCACATTGGGCTGATCACTCCACAGGTGTGCGCTTAACGCCGCTCGCGCGTGGAATTCATCGCGATTGGCGAGCACGATGAGGCGGTATTGCGGATGGATGCGGTGGGCGATCGCGGCAAGACACATGGGAACACGCGAGCGCGCAGACTCAGCCGCGACGGGGCGGCGACCAGAGCCGAGTCGGCAAATCGCGCAGCGGCGTCGAGGAGCCTGCATCGAACCAGGTTTCGATCAGACGATGCGAAATCGAGGTTGGCGGTGGCAGCACCGCCTCGCCTGCTGCAATTTGTGCACGGGTGAACCAGCGCGCATCTTCGAGCTCGGCACTGCTGCGTGCGATCGCATCGGCTGGCGCACTAGCCATGAAACCGAGCATCAGCGAGGACGGGAAAGGCCAGGGTTGCGAGGAGTGGTAATGCGAGTCCGTCACCACCACGCCGGTTTCCTCGAGCACCTCGCGCGCTACGGCATCTTCGAGACTTTCGCCGGGTTCAACAAATCCGGCAATCGTCGAATAGCGCCCCGCGGGCCAGCTTGCCTGCCGACCGAGCAGGGCACGTTCGCCATCGCTGACGAGAACGATGATCGCCGGGTCGACACGCGGAAAAAAATCCGTCGCACACTCGAGTGCCGTGCAGCGCATCACGTGCCCGGCGCGTTGCGGTGCAGTGGGTGCACCGCACACCCCACAGCGCCGATGTCGGTGTTGCCAGTAGGCGAGGGCACGCGCATAGGCGAGCAGTCCGGCTTCCCCCTCATCGAGTTCGGAGGCGAGCGGTCGCAACTCCTCGAAGCGCATGTCGGCGGGCGGAGGTGCTGCGGCATCAAGCTGCACCAGCACGCAACGCAGCTCGCGAAACCAGCCGAGCAGCACCAGCGTCTCGGGCGCTGCGGCCTGCACCAAAGGATGCTCGGCCGAGACAAAAGCGGCCTCGACCGGTTCACCGCGAATGGCGATTGCGGTGCCATGTATGAACAGGTAGCGCGTGCTGCCGTCGCGACGCGCGTCATCCAGCCAGTGCTCGACTTCGCGCAGTTCCGCGCGCCGGTCGATATAGGGGCCAGCAAGAAAATTGCGGTCTTTAGGGGGCTGCGCGGTGTGCATACGGTGCGCTCCTTCGCACCGTGTGAAAACGCGGGCGCTTAGTGCGAGGGAGTACCCGAGATTCTAGCAGCAACGGGTGTGCCCCTTCGGCCGCCCGCGACCGGTGGCTTGGCGTACAAGGGTTCGTCGCAGGCACGGCATGCGCCCTCTTGCAGCACCACGCACTCGACGAGATTCAGCGCTTCGCAGTGAGGGCACCATTCGATGCGGATCTCGTCGCTGGCGGCGAGAGCCAGGGCGAGAAATACCGCGTGCTCGAAATCGATGCGCGGCTTTGGCGATACGCGCCGATACGCTTCGTATGCATCGCAGAGCAGGCGGCCGCGCGGGATCGATGGCAAGCGCCGGGCAAGGGCCGGATCGGGTTTGCTCGGCAACACGCCAAACAGCAACAGCACGGAGGCGAGAGCATGGGCATCGGCGCCAGTGCTGCCGGCGCGCAGGAAGTAGCCCACTTGTTGCGGTGATTTGCCGCGGTGGCGCCGCACGCCCGAGCCCGGCCGGATGTAAGAGCGGAACAACTTGCGGATGCGATCGTCGCTCAGCCCCGTCCAGCGACGGATAGTCTGGGTACGCGCCTCGTGTCGGATGAGCCGCATGGCCAGTTCGAGCCGCATGCGGTCGCGGCGATAGCGATCATCGGTCAGGCGCATAGTTTGATCCTTCGTTGTTGTGTTTCGATCGAAAATATCCCAAAACAAACACTGCATTCCAAGATCTCATCGGTCACCATTTCCAACGAAAAGACGGAGGAATGCATGGCTACCGATACACCCCCGGCAATTACCACCACCGAAACCGACTTCGCCCGCAGTGTCGATCGCGAGATCATCCGCCAGGTCGGCGGCATGAACCTGCGTGGCCTGCGCACGCTGCGTGAGGCCTTATCTACGTCCCGTCCCGGCTTGCCCGCCGCAGCTGAGGCTTTGCGCGAGCCGTGGTTGGCGCTCGATGAAGGCGCTGTCGCGGCCGTGGCTGATGCGCCGTATTTGCTGTTCGATCTGTCTCTGGAGCCTGCCTTCGAGGAGCGGCGGCACCGCTTGCCCGAAGAGGCACCGCCGCCTCGGGCCGAGACCGGCTTGTGCGGTACCGCCACCGGCCGCAGTTTTGCTCGGCTCATGTGCCACTTCGCCTGGCAGACCAGCAAGGCCCGCCCCGCTGCGGCCGCCTTGTTACTAGGCGTGAATGCCAGCACCTGCAATACGCTGCGGGCCCTCGATTTGCTCGAGCTCGATGGCATCGCCGAGACGGCCGGTGAGTGCGTCACCCTGCGCTGGGGCAACGATCTGCGCTTCTGGTCGCGCCGCCTCGACGCGGCGCGCACCGCCGATCGGGCCGCCCTGTGGGAAAGCACGCTCGCCGGGGTGCAGCGGCTGGCGTCGCTCGCGCGAACCTAGATCGCGAGCTTAGATGGCTACCCGGCGCTCGCTGCGTGGCCTGTCACGACCCGGCTGCACCCGGGTCGGGCGCGCCCGTGCTATCTTCCCCCGCCCATGCAGGCGCTCGAAGTTCGTAACCTCGTCAAGCAATACCGTAATGGTGTGCAGGCCCTCAAGGGCATCGATTTGAATGTGGCACAGGGCGATTTCTTCGCCCTGCTCGGGCCGAACGGTGCCGGCAAGAGCACCCTCATCGGCATCTGCACTTCGCTCGTCAACAAAACCTCCGGCAGTCTCAAGGTCTTTGGCCACGATCTGGACACCGAGCTTGAGGCCGCCAAAGCCTGCATCGGTGTCGTCCCGCAGGAGCTGAACCTCAATCAGTTCGAGACCTGCGAGACCATCGTGGTCAATCAAGCCGGTTTCTATGGCATTCCGCGTCGCCTCGCGCACGAGCGGGCGGAGAAGTATCTCAGCCAGCTCTCGCTGTGGGACAAGCGACACAAGATGGCGCGCACGCTGTCGGGTGGCATGAAGCGCAGGCTGATGATCGCCCGCGCGCTGATGCACGAGCCGCGGCTGCTGATCCTCGACGAACCGACGGCCGGTGTGGATATCGAGATCCGTCGCTCGATGTGGGACTTCCTGCGTGAACTCAACCAGGGCGGTACCACCATCATTCTCACCACGCATTACCTCGAGGAAGCCGAGACGCTCTGTCGCAACATCGCCATCATCGATCGCGGCCGAATCGCCGAGGCTGATCGCATGGATCGTTTGTTGCTCAAGCTGCATACCGAGTCGTTCGTGCTCAGCGTGCGGGCGCCGCTCGCTGCGGCACCGACCGTGGCCGGCTACGAGGTGCGCTGGCTAGATCCGCATACGCTCGAGGTGGAGATCAGCAAGACGCAAACACTGAACGAAGTGTTCTCGCAACTCACGGCGAGCGGCATCGAAGTGGTCTCCATGCGTAACAAGGTGAATCGTCTCGAAGAAATCTTCATGCGGCTGGTCGACAAATCCGGGAGCCCCGCATGAGCACGAGCGTCGCACGCGCCCGCTGGATCGGCTTTCAGACCATCATCCTGCGCGAGTTCGGTCGCATCCTGCGCATCTGGGGTCAGACCATCGTGCCGTCGGCGGTTACGGCAGCGCTGTACTTCGTGATCTTCGGCACCTTGATCGGACGGCGCATCGGGCAGATGGATGGCGTCGATTACATGCAGTACATCGCCCCCGGTCTCATCATGATGGCGGTGATCACGAACGCGTACGCGAACGTCTCCTCGTCATTCTTCGGTGCCAAGTTCCAGCGATTTCTCGAGGAGATTTCGGTCTCGCCGATGCCGGATTGGCTGGTGGTGCTCGGTTACGTCGCCGGTGGCGTGCTCCGCGGCCTATTGGTAGGGCTTGCGGTAACGATCATCTCACTCGTGTTCACGCATCTGCCGGTGCATCACGTGCTGGTGATTCTGGCCGCCGTTTTGTTGACTGCTGTCGTGTTCTCGCTGGCAGGTTTCATCAACGGCGTGTTCGCCAAAAATTTCGATCAGGTCAACTGGATCCCGACCTTCATCCTCACGCCGCTGACTTATTTCGGGGGCGTGTTCTACTCGATCAACCTGCTGCCGCCTTGGGCGCAGTCGCTGTCGCACGCCAACCCCGTGCTGCATATGGTCAACGCTTTCCGTTACGGCTTTCTCGGTCGATCGGACGTTGATGTCTTACTGGCCTTCGCCATCATGCTCGGCGCCGCAGTGATTTTGTTCGGTGTTGCGCTGACGCTGATGCGGCGCGGTACCGGTCTGCGCGACTGATCGCCTCCGCTCGCTTCATGTTCGACACCGAGCTCGACTATCGTCCGCACCGTTGGCTGCGCGGCGGGCATCTGCAGTCGGTGTTGCCGAGCCTGCCCGGTCGTAGAGCGCTCGTGGAGCGTCGGGCGCGCCCCTTACTTGAGGTGAGTCGCGAGATCCTGCTCGATTGCGGTGAGGGCGTGCGCCTGCAAGCCTTTCATGCCGCGCCGCGTTTGCCTCGTGAGCCGCGCAGTGTCGCCGTACTGCTGCACGGTTGGGAGGGCAGTGCGCAATCGTTGTACGTGCTGTCATTGGCGCAGACGCTGTTCGAGCGTGGGTTTGACGTGGTGCGTCTCAATCTGCGCGATCATGGTGATACCCATCACCTCAATCGCGATTTGTTTCATTCCTGTCGCCTTGGCGAGGTGGTCGGTGCGGTGCGTCGCCTGCAGTGGCTGTTTCCCGGCAAGCCGATGGTGCTCGCGGGTTTCTCGCTTGGCGGCAATTTCATGTTGCGCGTCGCTGCGGCAGCGCCTTCGGCCGGACTGCAGTTGCACCGCGCTATCGGCGTGTCGCCCGTGCTCGATCCGGCGCGAACGCTCGATGCCCTTGAGACGGGTTGGGCCCTGTACCGACGCTACTTCGTGCTCAAGTGGTCGCGGTCGCTGCGGCGCAAGCAGGCGCATTGGCCTGGGGAGTTCGATTTCGACCGATTGTTGGCCTCCGGGGATCTGCGGCAGATGACCGACGAGTTGGTGCTGCAGCATTCCGGCTATGCCGATGTTCGCGACTATTTCCAGGGCTATGCCTTGACGGGCGAACGCCTCGCCGGTCTGCAGGTACCCTCGGTGATCTTGACTGCACTCGATGACCCCATCATTCCGGCGGCAGATCTCGAGCGCCTCGCGCGGCCGCAGGCCCTGCGTATCCAGACGACCCCGCATGGCGGGCATTGCGGATTTTTCGATTCACTGGCTGGCCCGAGTTGGGCGGACCGGTTCATCCTGCGCGAGTTCGAGTCGGCGCTCCCAAATCAATCGTAGCGGCGGTCGGCTGCGTCGGGCATGACCCGGGGCGGCGCATCCCCTAGAATCGGTCGCATGGGTCCTCGCGTCTTCTCGCTCGTGTTGCTCTGCCTGCTGGCAGGCTGCAGCGACTTGCAGGATTGGCGCAGCACCCAGCGTGCCGACACCCTGGAGGCCTACCAGGCATTCGTCGATGGGCATCCTGAAAGCCAGTACGTCACGGTCGCCGAGCGACGTATCCTCGAGTTAACCGAGGATCGCGATTGGCGGATCGCCAACGAGCGCGACAGCGCCGAGTCTTACCGCAGCTTCATCAATGCCTATCCGCGCGGGCGTTGGGCGAATGAGGCCAAAGTCCGATTGCAGAATTTTTTGACTACACCCGGCGTGATCGGCCCTGCAGCCGTGGAGCCGGTCGAGTCTCCGCCGCCGCCCGCCATGTTGCCGCCGGTGCCGCCGGAAGAGGTGTTGCTGCCCTCGGGTGGCGCATCAACCGCGGGCGGGGTGCCATCGCCTGCTGCTGCGGCGTCAACGCCTGCGGGCGTGGCGCCATCGCCTGCGACGGCGGAGCCGGCTCCGGTCACGCATCGCATCCAGCTCGGCGCCTTCTCGAGTCGCGAGCTGGCGCTCGAGGCGTGGCGCGCCGCGCGCGAGCAGCAAGAACAGTTACAGGGGCTCGTCGCACAGGTGGTCGAGGTGCCGGCGACGGTTAACTCGCCGACCACGCGCGTGTTCCGTCTGCAGGCGGGTGTGGCCAGCGAGGCGCGGGCACGCGAGATTTGTGCGGCGCTGAGCGCTGCCCGCCAAGCCTGCGTCTACGTGCTGCCGGGTCGCTGAGCGCAGGGCGGGCCCATGTACCAAACCTTCTTCGGGCTTGCCGAGTTGCCGTTCTCCATCACGCCTGACCCGCGCTATCTTTTTTTGAGCGCCCGTCACTCGGAGGCGCTGGCGCATCTCTTCTATGGCGTCAGCGAGGCCGGTGGCTTCATCCAACTGACGGGCGAAGTTGGGACGGGCAAGACCACCATCGTTCGCTCGCTGCTGGCCCGTGAGCCTGCGGATGTCGACATTGCGCTCGTGCTCAATCCGCGCGTCACGGTGGCGGAGTTTCTGGTCACGCTTTGCGAGGAGCTGTCGATTCCGCTTGCCGAGGGCGAACGCCATAGCATCAAGACGCTGATGGACAAAATTGGCGCGCGACTGCTCGAGGCGCATGCCGCCGGACGGCGCGTGGCCGTGCTCATCGACGAGGCGCATCTGCTCGAGCGCGATGTGCTCGAACAAGTGCGGCTGCTCACCAACCTCGAAACCGCGACGCGTAAATTGCTGCAAATCATCTTGATTGGCCAGCCCGAACTGCGCGAGTTGCTCGCGCGTGAGGACTTGCGGCAAGTCGCACAGCGCATCACCGGGCGACATCACCTTGCGCCTTTGTCGGTCGCCGAAACCAGCGCCTACGTGCGACACCGTCTGCGGGTAGCCGGGGCGACGCGTGAGGTCTTTACTCCGGCAGCGTTGCGTGAGTTGCACCGGCAGAGCGGTGGGTTCCCGCGGCTCATCAACGTCATCGCCGATCGGGCGATGCTCGGCGCCTTCGCCGGCGATCAACATGTCATCGGCGCTGCGCTCGTACGTACGGCGGCTTCCGAGGTGTCAGGCGAGCCGGTGTCCGGACCGATTTGGTGGTGGGTCGCGCTCGTCGCCTCGCTGCTCGCCATCGCGGGAGCCGCGTGGTTCTGGTGGCGCGGGAATTAGTTTAAGTCCAAAGAGTGATGGAGCGGATCATGACGACAACGCAGCCGAGCAACCCATTCATGCATGTTGCGAGGGGCGCGCGTGCTTCGCAAATCAAGCGGACGATTCAGGCGCTCGTGGTCGTGCTTTGCGCGGCAACCGTCACTGCCTCGGCCGCAGGCAGCGGCGCGGATTGGCCGGCCTTCGGCGGCGATCCGGGTGGCAGTCAGCACTCACCGCTCACGCAAATCAACAAGAGCAACGTCAAGCAACTGAAGCTCGCCTGGCAGCACCGCTCGGGCGATTTCATTGACGCGCCCTCGCCAAAAGGTTCCTTGCTGCAAGTCACGCCGTTACACGCCAACGACACACTCTACTTCTGCACGCCGCTCAATCGCGTGTTTGCACTCGACCCGACCAGTGGCAAAGAGCGTTGGGTGTTCGATCCGCACCGTCCGGACGCCAAGAGTGGCCGTCCGGCCCTGTCACCCCCGCTCGTGATGGCGAGCCGCTGTCGCGGCGTGGCGTATTGGCAGGAGGGCAGCGCAGCGGGCAGTTCAGCCAGTGTCACCGCGCCTGCGGCTGCCAATGGCACGGGTACGCCGGGCGGGCCGTGCCGCAAGCGCATCTTCAAGAACGGCGAGTCGTCGCGGGTGTACGCCCTCGATGCCGACACGGGTGAGTTGTGTGCCGACTTTGGCGCCGCGAAGGGGCACCCGGGTTGGGTGTCCCATGCCGATTACGAAAATCATGGCGAGGGCCTGATGGCCTCCTCGACCTCACCGCCGGTCATCCTCGGCGATCTCGTCATCGCTGCGATGTCGGTCAACGACGGTATCGCCAACGCGAAGGATGGCATCGTACGGGCGTTCGATGTGCGAAGTGGTGCGCTGCGCTGGGAGTTCAATCCGATTCCGCCCGAGTACCGTAATCGCAGCGGTGCAGCCAATGTTTGGTCAACGATCAGCGTCGATCCGGCACGCAATCTTGTCTTCTTGCCGACGACGAGTCCGTCGACCGATTACTACGGCGGCGGTCGTTTGTTCGACATCCCGCTCGCCAACGCCATCGTCGCACTCGACGGGGCCACGGGCCGCGTCGTTTGGTCGAAGCAGGTCGTACGCCACGATTTGTTCGACTACGACCTCGTTGGCCATCCGGTCTTGGTCGACATCCGGCGTGGCGGCAAGACCGTGCCCGCAGCGTTGCTGCAGACCAAGATGGGTTGGTTGTTCGGCTTCGAGCGCAGCACCGGTGAGCCCTTGTGGCCGATCGTCGAGCGGCCCGTGCCGAAGAGCGACGTACCGGGTGAAACCGCAGCCGCAACGCAACCGGTGCCTGAAGGCATGGCGCCGTTCGCGCGCCAGGAGCTCCGTCGCGAAGATCTGTTCGGCTTGACGCCTATCGATCGTTACGCCTGTCAGAAAAAGTTCGATGAACTGCGCTACGACGGCATGTACACGCCGCCCTCGATCCGCGGCTCCATTCTTTTTCCGTCGGCGCTAGGTGGTGGCAACTGGGGTGGTGCCGCTTACGATCCGGCGAGCAATCTGTTGCTCGTCAAGGCAGAGAATCTTGCCACGGTCATCAAGGTCGTGGCCAAGAAGGATGCGCGTGAAGATCAAGCGCCACCCAAAGATTATCTGACCCGCGCACTCGTCGGTACGCCGTATCGCATGGAGGGTGAGTTGTTCCAGTCGCCGCTCGGCATTCCCTGCACGCCGACGCCTTGGGGTACCTTGACGGCGCTCGATCTCGGTACGGGCAAAGTTCGCTGGCAGATTCCGCTTGGGCAGATTCGTCGCGCGGGCGTAACGCTACCGCAGCGTGCCGGGCTCGGCTCACCGAATGTCGGCGGCCCGATCACCACGGCAGGTGGCGTCACGTTCATCGCGGCGACGATGGACGCGCATCTGCGGGCGCTAGATACGCTGACGGGCAAAGAATTGTGGGCGGCGGATCTGCCAGTGCCTGGCATGGCCGTGCCTATGACGTATCAAGCGGGCGGCAAGCAGTATGTGCTGATCGCGGCAGGCGGCAATGCGCAGGTGGGCACCCCGATTGCCGATTACATTCTGGCTTATGCCTTACCCGATCGTCCTGAGGCGAGATAGCGCTCGAGCAACGCGAACACGCCTTCGGCGTCGGCCTCGACGGCCCACTGCACGTTTTGCAGGCGGCTGCCTGTGGCGCGGAACTCCACCGCCGTGTGGCCGAGCGTGAGGCTTGAGTCGAGTTCCACGTCGATGTGGCAGGGCTTGAACTTGAACAGTTGGGGGGCAAGCAGCCAGGCGATGGGGCAAGGGTCGTGCAGCGGAGCCCCCTGTTCGCGAGGGCCATTGGCTGGCAGGGCGTTGGAGAACTCGAGCAATTGCGCAGCGGCGCGGGCTTCAGCGCTGCCGAGATCACGGATGCGAGCCGTGCGCGCAGGCGTGGCGCGCACTTGGTGCGTTGCATCGAGTCCGAAGGCGTACACCACGGGACCGGCATTGAACACATACTGCGCCGCGTCGGGATCGGCGTAGATGTTGTATTCGGCTGAGGCGGTGATGTTGCCGCCCTCACTGCGTGCGCCGCCCATGATGGCGAAGCACTCGATGCCCTCGAGCAGACGCGGATCACGTCGAAGGGCGCTCGCGACGTTGGTCATGGGTCCGGTAATGACGATGCAGACCTTTTGCCCGGCATCGATTGCCGATCGCAGTGTCGATTCAATGAAATCGACCGCGTGACCGGGTGTAACGCCCTGCTTCGGTTCACTGATCGGCAGATCGCCGAGCCCCGTTTCGCCGTGGAAGTGCCCGGCCTCTACAGGTTCGCGCCGCAGGGGGCGCTCTGCACCCGCATACACCGGCACGTCGCGGCGGCCGGCATGATCGCGGATGAGGCAGGCATTACGCGCAGTGAGCCCGGCACTGACGTTGCCTGCGACGGTGGTGATGCCGATAAGGTCAATTTCGTCCGTGGCCGCGAAGGCGAGCAGCAGTGCCACGGCGTCATCGACGCCCGGGTCGCAATCGAAGAGGACGGCTTTACGCGGTTTCATCGAAGGGTGCGTGGCCGTCAGCTACCGCGGTTCACGAGCTGATCCCAGTCGCGCTCCATGCGACGGCGCAGCGCCGCATCAGGCAGAGCACCGCGGGCTGCAGCGGCGTTGTCCTCGAGGTTCGTCACTTGGGTCATGCCCGGAATGGCGCAGGTGACCGCGGGGTGCGATAGCACGTATTTGAGAAACACCTGCCCCCAGCTCCTTGCGCCGATTTCGGCAGCCCACCCGGGCAGCGGCTCGTTGCGCACCCGAGCGAACAGGCTGCCGTCGCGGCGACCGCCGAATGGCAGATTGATGAGCGTGGCCATGCCACGATCCGCCGCAAGCGGCAGCAGTTCGTCCGCCGCCCCACGATTGCCGAGCGAGTAGTCAACCTGGATGAAATCGAGACGCTCCGCGCGCATGACTTGCGCCATCTCGGCGTACTGCTCGTCGGTCGAGGTGGTGATGCCCAGATAACGGACGCGTTTTGCTGCAACCTGCTCGCGCAGCAGCGGCAGCAGCACCGCTGTGCCAATGAGGTTATGCACTTGCACGAGATCCAGCACCTCAGTGCGCAATTTCTGCCGCGAGGCGTCGAGCATGGCGACGCCCTCATCACGCGTACCGCTGCGCGAGGTCACTTTGGTGGCGATAAAGCTGCGATCCCGCGTGCCGAGCTCCGCGAGCAACTCACCGAGTGTGACCTCGGAGTCGCGGTAGGCGGGTGCGGTATCGATGACGCGCGCACCGAGTTGGCTAAAGCGCTCGAGCACGGCGCGCCGGGCCGCGCGCTCTTCAGGCGTACGCGGACTGTAGTTGTTGGTGCCGAGGCCGAGCATGGGCAGGGTCTCGCCGCTCGAAGGAATGCGGCGACGCAGCAAGTCGTCCGACTTCGCGGACCAGAGCGTGGTGGGTGCTGCAGCCAACGCAAGGCCGAGTTGCAGGGCAGCACGACGATCGATGTTTGACATGGCGGGGCTCCGTGGCGACAGACGCGGGCGTCGGATAGGTATTTGGTGTTGAGTGATCAGGCGCCGATCAGCAGGGTCGGATTCGGCGGGGCAAGTTCCGGTGCCGAGTGCTGCAGCAGTGCCCAGGCGAGACAAAGATTCGACGACAGCACGGGAGGACTCTTCGTGCCGTGCTCTCTTTGCCAGCGTTGCAAGGCATGCACGGTCGGCATCCCCGTACCGCTGACGAGAATGGCGTCCACATCACGGTGCTGCAGGCTCGCGAGGGCCGCGTAGGCATCATCGCTCGTCAATTCGTAGATGCGGTGAGTGTCGGTGAGCACGGGATCAACGCGCAGAGTTTCGACGAGCGTCAACCCATCGGCCTGCCAATACGCATAGCCCGCTTCGGCAAGCCCCGTGGGATAGGGCGAAATCAAGGCGATGCGGCGTGCACTGAAAACGCGCAAAGCACGGCGGATCGCTTGCGCTGCCGTGACGACCGGAATCCCGCGCACGCTCGAGGCCGCAGTCGTCAACTCGTCCTCCAGTGCGGGTCCCGCCCGATAGCTCGAACCGGTGCAGCCGAAGCCGAACGCGGCAAGACGCATCGAGCCGAAGCTGCCGACGGCCTCAGGCAGGTGCCGGATGTAGTGATCGAGCCGCGTTTCGACATCGGCAGCCGGATGCACGAGCCGCGTGCCGTACACGCCGATCGCGGCGGGCAGCAGCAGGCGCATTTCGGGCTCTACCGTTGGGTTGGCTTGCGGCGTAGCCACGCCGATGCGCGCTCGCGCGCCGTAATCCGCTGTGCTCACTGGGGTCTCCCGTGTCAGTCGGGCAAGGGGCTGCGATGAGTTTCCCGCAGGAACAGCGCACCGATCAACGCCGTAGCGAGCGCCACCACGATCGGATACCAGAGCCCGGCGTAGATATCGCCCGTGGCGGCGACGATCGCGAACGAGGTCACCGGCAGAAAGCCGCCGAACCAGCCGTTGCCGAGGTGATAGGGCAGCGACATCGAGGTGTAGCGGATCCGCGTTGGAAACAATTCGACGAGCCAAGCGGCGATGGGTCCATAGACCATGGTCACAAGCAGCACGAGCCAAGCGCAGAGCAGCACGACCATCGGGTAGTTGACCTGCGACATATCGGCGCGCGCCCGGTAACCCGCGGTATCGAGTGCGCTACGCAGCGCAGTGTTGAAGGCGCTGGCCGCGGACTTGAATTCATCTGCAGGCAGTGCGCTGCCCGCAAAGCTTGCGATAGTCTGCGCACCGTCGCCCGTACCAATCAGCACCTGCGCGAGGCTACCCGCGGGCGCCACTTCATTGCTGTACGGCACGCCGGCGCGCGCGAGTGCCGTTTTGGCGATGTCGCAGGAAGTGCGGAAGGCGCTCTTGCCCACGGGGTCGAATTGCAGGCTGCAGTCGGCAGGATCCGCAACTACGCGCACCGGTGCCTCGGCGACTGCACGCTCGAGTGCGGGGTTGGCGAAATGCGTGATGGCCTTGAAGGTCGGAAAGTAGGTCAACGCGGCCAGCACGCAGCCGCCGAGCACGAGCTTCTTGCGACCGATGCGATCAGACCACGCACCGAAGACGATGAAGAAGGGTGTGCCGATCAACAGTGCAGCGGCGATGATGAGGTTGGCTGCCGCTGAGTCCACCTGCAGCGTTTTTTCGAGGAAGAAGAGCGCATAGAACTGCCCGCCGTACCAGACCACGGCCTGGCCCGCAGTCGCGCCGAGCAGTGCGAGCACGACGAGACGCAGATTACCGCGATTGGCGAAGGCTTCTTTCAGGGGTTGCTTGGCGAGCTTGCCCTCGGCGCGGATCTGCACGAAGGCCGGCGATTCCTCGAGTTGCAGTCTGATGTAGACCGAGATGCCAAGCAGCACGATCGACAGCAGGAACGGTACGCGCCAGCCCCATTCCTCGAATTGCGGTCCGAACACCAGTCGGCAACCGAGGATCACGAGCAGTGAGAGAAAAAGACCGAGCGTCGCCGTGGTCTGGATCCAACTTGTATAAAGACCGCGTCGGCCCTCCGGCGCGTGTTCGGCGACGTAGGTGGCTGCACCGCCGTACTCGCCGCCGAGAGCCAGGCCCTGCAGCAGGCGCAGAATGATCAGCAGGATAGGTGCCGTAACACCAATGGCTTCATAAGAAGGCAGCAATCCGACGCCGGCGGTCGCCACGCCCATGAGCACGATGGTGACGAGGAAGGTGTGCTTGCGTCCGACGAGATCACCCAGCCGCCCGAACACGAGTGCGCCGAACGGGCGCACGAAGAAGCCGGCGGCGAAGGCCAACAGCGCGAAGATGAACCCCGTGGTCTCGTTGACGCCCGAGAAGAATTGCCGCGAGATGATCGCCGACAGCGCCCCGTAGAGGTAGAAGTCGTACCACTCGAAGACGGTGCCCAGGGAAGAGGCAAAGATGACCCGCCGGTGGGCGGGGTCGACGCCGGTGCTGCGCGATGTGTCCGTGACGGCCATCGCGCAATGCTACGTCATTCGCAGAGACTTTCGAGATACCCCTGGGCCACGGGGGAGAGGCGCTTCATGGCGAGCGCGCGTGCCTTGGGCGCGTCCATGAGGTGTTCGAGTGGGCCCGAGACCAGCATGCGGCGGACCGAAGGGTCTTTACGCGAGACAGCCGCCATTTTGTTGAGTACCGTGAAACCACGGTAGATCTTGGCGCGCGGTGCGCGGCGGTGTTCGATGGAGCGAGCAAGATACTGACCGAAGCGGGAGTACAGAAAATAATCATCGTCTCCGACGTGGAAACGCGCTTCGGCGAAGAAGTCAGGAAAGTTCTTCTCGAGATACTCGTTGACCTTGAGAAGACGGGGTCCAGGGTCGTTGTCTGGCGACGCTGTGTACTTCTTCATTTGTTCTTGCCACACCTCCAAGGGTTCCGGAGCACCATTTCTGGGCGTCACGACCGGTACCAGATCCCGCAACGCGCGCGAAAATTAAGGCACAAGCCCCCCGCTTGCAATACCTTTGGAAAAATTTTTTCCCGCATCGAGCCACGAGGCTTTCCATGACTCCCGCTGAACCTGATTCGCTCCCTGTGCTCAGCAGCTTTGCGAGTCCGCTGCGGGCGCTCGTGTTCGGCGCTAGCGGCGGCCTCGGGGCGGCATTCGCGGCCGAACTTTCCAACCATCCGCGGGTGGCGCGCGTGTACTCGGCCGCACGCCGCGCGGCCGCGCCGTGGCAGTTCACGCTGCAGGACGAGGCGAGCATCTCAGGTGTGGTGGCCGCCGCTACCGCCGAGGGCCCGCTTGATCTGGTGCTCGTGGCCACCGGCGTACTGCACGATGCGCAGCTGCGCCCGGAAAAGAGCTGGCGCAGTCTCGATGCGGCGGCACTCGCCGAGGCATTCGCGGTCAATGCGACCGGACCCGCGCTGATTGCCAAACATGCGCTCGGCCATCTGCGCCGCGACGCCAAGTCGGTATTCGCCTGTCTGTCGGCACGCGTCGGATCGATCGAAGACAATCGGCTCGGCGGTTGGCATGCCTATCGCGCCTCGAAGGCCGCGCTCAACATGCTGGTGCGCACCTGCGCCGTGGAACTGCGGCAGAGAAATCCCGGCGCGCTCTGCGTTGCGCTGCATCCGGGGACGGTCGACACGGCGCTTTCGGCGCCGTTCCAGAGCGCGGTGGATCCCGCGAAACTGTTCACGCCGACCCGCTCGGCGCGTGCCCTGCTTGGCGTGCTCGATCGGCTCACGCCCGCCGACAGCGGTCGATTGTGGGCCTGGGACGGTCAGCCGATTCCCTTTTGATCGGCGAGGTCGGCGCTGAGGCGCCGGTCAGCGGTATCGCAGCGGATGAATCAGCTGCGCGACATAGCCCTCGGGCACCATGTTGTCTGCCAGGCCGTAAGCGGCCGGCCAGCGTCCGGTCGGTGCATGCCAAGTGCCGAACAGCCGGTCGATCCACGGAAAGTGCACGGCGAAGTTTCGGTCCCGCGCTTCGGCTTCGAGTGCGTGATGCCAGTGGTGGTAACGCGGCGTGACGAGCACTTCTTCCACCCAGCGCGGGAAGCGCCAGGCGACGTTGGCGTGGATGAACACCGCGTGCAGCGAAACGAACACCAGGTAGGTGTACAGCGGCCCGGGTTCGAAGCCGAGCACGAACAGTGGCACGAAGCTGAGGCCGCGCGTCACGAGCACATCGACGAGATGCAGGCGTGAGCCAGCCAGCCAGTCCATGTTGCGGCTCGAGTGATGCACGGCGTGGAAGGGCCACAGCCTTCGGACCTGATGGAACAGTCGGTGCACCGTGTACTGCACGAGATCCGCGAGCACCGCGCAGGCCAGGCACTGCACCAGGAAGGGCAGAGTGCGCACGAACTCCTGCAACCCCGGGTTCACCGCCCACGCGAAGAGCACGCTTGCGGGCAGTAGCGTGAGCAGTGTCATGCCTTGCACCAGCAGATGACTGACGAGGAAATACACGCCGTCGGTTGTCCAGCCTGCACGAAAGACCCCCTGCGGTCGCAGCGGCCAGAGCCGCTCGAGCGGGGCGAATATCAGCGCGAGCAGCGCCAGGTTCAGCAGGAACCAGTCGAGTCCGAGATACGCTGTGGCCGCCGGCACCTCGCCGGGCACGCTAATGTTGCCGCCACCCAGTGCACTGGCGGCGAGCGCAAGGCCCATGCCCGTGAATCCCAGCACCTTGCGCCGCCGCAGCAATGAACTGGCGAGGCCGAGCAGGAAAGCCATGCCGATGGTCAGTTCGATGGCGGCACGCACCCAAGGCAGCGGCAGCAGGGTGCGTACCTCGGGGCTCGTCAACAGCTGTGGCCACAGCAGGCAGGCGACAGCCGCGAGGCCAAGCGCGCCGAGAAACACCGATAGCGTTCCCGACATCCAGCCCGTGCCCCAGTGCTCGGGTTCAGCGTCGCCGAAGACGCGCTGGAGCAGTCGGTCGAGATCCATGCCGAGTGGGCGCCGGATGTGGCGTTAGCGGGGCCGTCGCCGCCCGGCGTTGATCAGCGTTGCGGCATCCTGCACCGTGGCCGGTTGCTGTGCGATGAACGCGCCAGGCGGATACGGGCCGACGAACTCACGCCATTGCCGATCGTAGAGTTCTTTGTGCATGACGACGGGCCGTCGCGCGGCGCGGTGTGCGGCAATCGGAATGTCGACGCTGACGATCTGCTCTTCCGGGCTTGTCGCTTGCGCCACGATATTGCCCTGGGCGTCGACCACGGTGGAGAGCACGGTTGTCGAGTCGGTTGTGGGCTTGCGCCAGTCACCGTCGGGCCAGTATCTGCGCAAGCCTTGCGGGTCGTCGGGCAGATAGGCGTTGTTCACCATCATCGACCAGTACCCGTTGTGCAGACTCGCGCCCTGCACGTCGACCATGCGGTAGCGCCCGGTGGCCACACGCAGCACAAGTTCGGCGCCTTTCATGCCATAAGCTCGATAGAGCTCGGGCTCGAGTTGCACGGAAGAGGCGGCGATGTTGCCGATGCTCGTGCGGGCCACGGGAATCACGCGATCCCAGCCATACATTTCCACGTAGCGATCCAGCACATTGAAAATGGTGGTGGTCATCAACTCCATGTTGGCGAAGGCACCCATGATGTTGCGGGCCTTCCATTGAACATCGACCACCTGACCCTCGGGCCCCAGGATGATGATGGCCAGCATGAAGTGGTTCGGCCAGTCACGATCGACGATGTATGCGCCGAAGGTCACGTGGCAGCGATACTGTCGGGCCTTGGCAGCGATCGCCTGCACTTCGGGGCCCGGCACTTCGATGCAGAGCCTCTGCACGGTGCTGCGTGGCCAGCTGAATGAGAGACCTGTCAGCGGGAGTTCGTGAAACATCACGAGGTCGTGCCGGCGCTCGGCTTGGGCTCGATCGAGCCACTCGAGCATATGTGCCAAGTTGGAACGCAACACGGGTTGCGGGTTGGCGGGATCCGGCAGACCGATGCGTGTCTGCACGAGCGCGGCCCGTAGCGACTGCACCGACAGTGGCAGATCTTTCGCCGACGCCGTGCTTGCGTCGCCCGAGCTGGCGAGTCCCGCTGCAATCGACAAGCCCACTGCGCCCTTGACCCAATCGCGTCGATCCATGCTGCTGCCCTCCAATGTGGTGCGTCGCTATCGTAACCGCGTCAGTCCCGGCACACGATCGAAGGCCGGATCAAAACTCAGCACGGTGTTGATGCCGTGACGCTGCACGGTGGCCACGTGCACGGCGGCGCGCACGGGCAGCGTCGGGTATTGCAGCACCAGCTGCTTGGCCCGCTCCATCGTCTCGCGATCCACCGGCAGCACCTCGTCGACGACGCCCTGCAGGGCGTCCCAGGCCAGTTGGATGCCGCCGCGGCGCTCGAGCGTGGTGTAACGATGCAGGATCTCGGTCAGCACTTCGGCATCGGTCACGAGGCGCGCACGCTGGGTAACCAGGGCTTCGAGCCGGCGCTGCGCATCGACCTTGTTGGGGTGTGCGGCCCCCACGAGGTAGAGCGGGATGCTGGTGTCGATGAACACCATGGGCTTCAGTAGTTCCCTGGCGAGGACAGCCCCTCTGGCGCAGGTCCTGCGGCATAGCCGCGGTCGATGTCCGCCGTCAGCCGTTCAATGGACCCGGTTGGGGCAGCGTGGCGCACGGCGGTGCGGATCGCCGCCAACTTGCGCTCCACATCGGCGGTTGAGGTCTCCCGCCGGACTTGCGCCAGAGCCTGACGTACCCATTCGGCCACCGTCATGCCGCGACTGGCTGCCGCAGCTTGCAGGGCTGCGTACTCGTCATCGTCGAAAAGCACTTGTAGTCGCTTTGTCATGTCATGAGTGTTGCTGACTCATTGCAATGAGTCAAATGGGCCTCAAGCCTTTATTCAGGCGGAAACCGCGGCGTATAGTTCGGCGGATACGAGGAGCCCCCATGAACGGCACGACGAGCGACCTGACCCCGGCCCAGCCGCCGGTGCGCACCACCCGCCCCGGCAAGCAAGGACTGTACGACCCCGACAACGAGCGCGACGCCTGCGGCTTCGGTTTCGTGGTTGACGTCCAGGGGCGCAAGTCCAACAAGATCCTGCGCAACGCGATTCAGGTGCTCAAGAACCTCGACCACCGCGGCGCCTGCGGTTGCGAAGTGAACACCGGTGATGGTGCCGGCGTGCTGATGCAAATGCCGCACGCCTTCCTTAAGGTGGCGGCCAAGCAGGCGCATATCGCGCTGCCTGAGGCTGGCGATTACGCCTGTGGCCTCATCTTCATGCCGCGCAATGCAACGCAGCGCCGTCGCATCGAAGAAGTGTTCGCGCGTGTCGTGGCCTCCGAGGGCCAGATCTATCTCGGCGGGCGAACGGTGCCGACCGACAACTCCATGCTCGGCGAGACGGCGCGCGCGAGCGAACCGTTCATGCGACAGGTGTTCATCCAGCGCGGTGCCGACACGCCGGATGCAGAAGCCTTCGAGCGCAAGCTCTATGTGATTCGCAAGCGCGCCTACAACGAGATCCGCGTCTCGACCATCGGCGGCGCCGAGTACTGGTACGTGGCGAGCCTCTCGCACAAGACGCTGGTCTACAAAGGCATGCTGCTCACGATGCAGCTCGATCAGTATTTTCCTGATCTGCGCAATCCGCTGATCGAGACCTCGATCGCACTCGTGCACTCGCGATTCTCCACCAACACTTTCCCGAGTTGGGACCGGGCCCACCCCTATCGCTACATCGCGCATAACGGCGAGATCAATACGCTGCGCGGCAACATCAACTGGATGCGTGCCCGCGAGGCGCTGCTCGAGTCGCAACTGTTCGGCGAGGACACGCGCAAGCTTGCGCCCATCGTCAACGTCAACGGCAGCGACTCGTCGATGTTCGACAACGTGCTCGAGTTGATGGTGCTCGCCGGGCGCTCGTTGCCGCACGCCATGATGATGATGATTCCGGAACCCTGGTCGAAGCACGAGACCATGGATCCAGCGCGCCGCGCGTTCTACCAATTCCACTCGAGTCTCATGGAACCGTGGGACGGGCCTGCCGCGATCGCATTCACCGACGGTGCCCGCATTGGTGCCGTACTCGATCGTAACGGTCTGCGGCCGGGTCGCTACTACGTCACCAAGGACGGCATGGCGGTGGTGGCCTCCGAAGCCGGCGTGCTCGACATCCCGCCCGAGCAGATTGAGCGCAAAGGTCGCCTGCAACCGGGTCGCATGTTTCTCGTCGATACCGAGCAAGGTCGCATCGTCGAGGACGAGGAAATCAAACGCTCTGTGTGCAACGAGTGGCCGTATGCCGAATGGCTGGGCGAGCATCTCGTGCATCTGAAGGATCTGCCCGCCGCGCCCCAATTGCCTGCGCCCGAGTCCGACCTGCTGCTCGCGCGTCAGATCGCCTTCGGCTACACCTTCGAGGATCAGCGCATCCTGATGGCGCCGATGGCGCGTGATGGTGTCGAGGCCGTGGGCTCCATGGGCAACGACACGCCGCTGGCTGTGCTATCGCAACGCTCGCGGCTGATCTACGACTATTTCAAGCAGTTGTTCGCGCAGGTCACCAACCCGCCCATCGACAGCATTCGTGAAGAGATCATCACCTCATCCGACGTCTGGCTCGGTTCCGAGGGCAACCTCCTCGATCCGAAGCCCTCGGATTGCCGCCGCATCGAACTCAAGGCGCCGGTGCTCAGCAACGAGGAATTCGCCAAGATCAAGCGCGTGGCGCTGCCGGGCCTGAAGGTCGGCACGATTTCCATCCTGTTCCGCGCCTCGCGTGGTGCCGAGGGACTCGCCAAAGCCATCGAGCATATGCGTGCCGAGGCGCGCCGCCTGATCGAAGAGGAAGAGGTCAATATTCTCATCCTCAGTGATCGCGGCGTCACCCGTGAAATGGCGGCGATCCCCTCGCTGCTTGCCGTGTCGGCGCTGCATCATCACCTGATTCGCGAGGGGCTGCGCATGCGCGCCTCGCTCGCCATCGAAACCGGCGAAGCGCGCGAAGTTCACCACTTCGCCCTGCTCATCGGCTATGGCTGCAGCGTGATCAACCCCTATCTCGCCTTCGAGACGCTCGATGGGATGATTCGCGACAATTTGCTGCCCAACGTCGATCACAAGCTCGCCTGCGCGAATTTCGCCAAAGCCGCGACCAAGGGCGTGGTGAAGGTGATGTCGAAGATGGGCATCTCGGCCGTGCAGAGCTACCACGGTGCGCAAGTCTTCGAGGCCGTGGGTCTGCGCCAGGACGTGATCGATGAGTACTTCACGGGTACGGCTTCGCGCGTCGGTGGCATCGGCCTCGATACCATTGCCGAAGAGGTGTTGATGCGGCACCACGCCGCGTTCCCGGAGCGCCCCGCGGGCGAAGCCGTGCTGCCGGCGGGCGGTCAGTACCAGTGGCGTGCGGAGGGCGAATTCCACGTCTTCAACCCCGAGAGCATCCACCGTCTGCAGAAGGCGGTGCGCACCGGCAGTTACGCCACCTATAAGTCCTACGCCGAACTGATCGATGATCGGGCGAAGAATCTCTCCACGCTGCGTGGACTGCTCGCCTTCAAGAAGGGTGAGTCCGTCCCGCTCGAGGAGGTCGAGTCGATCGAAAGCCTCATGAAGCGCTTCAAGACCGGCGCCATGAGCTATGGCTCGATCAGCAAAGAAGCGCACGAGACGCTCGCCATCGCTATGAACCGTATCGGCGGCAAGAGCAACACCGGTGAGGGTGGTGAGGATCCGGATCGCTATATCCCGCTGCCCAACGGCGACTCAAAGAATTCTGCCATCAAGCAAGTCGCTTCGGGCCGCTTCGGTGTCACCAGCGAGTATCTGGTGCAGGCCAAGGAAATCCAGATCAAGATGGCGCAGGGCGCCAAGCCCGGTGAGGGCGGGCAGTTGCCGGGTACCAAGGTCTATCCTTGGATCGCCAAGGCGCGTCATACGACGCCTGGTGTCGGCTTGATTTCGCCCCCGCCACACCACGACATCTATTCGATCGAAGATCTCGCCGAGCTCATCCACGACCTCAAGAATGCCAACCGACAGGCGCGGGTGAGTGTGAAGCTCGTGGCCGAAGTGGGCGTCGGCACGATTGCCGCAGGTGTCGCCAAGGCGCATGCCGACGTTGTGCTCGTCAGTGGTTACGACGGCGGCACGGGTGCCTCACCGCTCACGTCGACGACACATGCCGGTTTGCCTTGGGAGCTGGGCCTCGCCGAAACACACCAGACGCTGGTCCTCAACAACTTGCGCAGTCGCATCGTGGTCGAGACCGACGGTCAGTTGAAGACGGGTCGCGATGTGGCGATCGCGGCGCTGCTCGGCGCGGAGGAGTTCGGTTTTGCCACCGCTCCGCTCGTGTCGGTGGGCTGCATCATGATGCGCGTGTGTCACCTCAATACCTGTCCTGCCGGTGTCGCCACGCAGGACCCGCGCTTGCGTGAGCGCTTTGCAGGCAAGCCTGAGCACGTGGTCAACTTCATGCGTTTCGTCGCCACGCAGTTGCGCGAGATCATGGCTGAACTCGGTTTCCGCACACTCACCGAGATGGTCGGTCGAGTGGATCGGCTCGAACCGCAGGCGGCCATCGATCACTGGAAGGCGCAAGGCTTCGATTTCAGCAACATCCTCTACCAGCCTGACTCGGGTCCGGAAGTGGGACGCTACCAGAGCCAACTGCAGGATCACGGCCTCGAGAAGTCGCTCGACGTGACGACTCTGCTCGAGTTGTGCCGTCCGGCGATTGAGAACGGTACGCGGGTCGAGGCGAGCCTGCCGATCCGCAACGTCAATCGCGTCGTGGGCACTATCACGGGCAGCGAGATCACGCGCAAATGGGGCCCCGGCGGCTTGCCGGACGACACCATCCGGATCCGCTTCGAAGGTTCGGCCGGACAGAGTTTCGGCGCCTTCATGCCGCGCGGGATGAGTTTCACGCTCGAGGGTGACGCCAACGACTATGTCGGCAAGGGGCTCTCTGGCGGCCGCATCGCGGTGTTTCCGCCGCGTGCGGCGACCTTCAAGGCCGAGGAGAACATGATCATCGGCAACGTGGCACTCTACGGCGCCACCTCGGGTGAGGTGTTCATTCGCGGCCAGGCGGGTGAGCGCTTTGCCGTGCGAAACAGTGGCGTGGACGCCGTCGTCGAAGGCGTCGGCGATCACGGTTGCGAGTACATGACCGGAGGTCGAGTGGTCATTCTCGGTAATACGGGACGCAACTTCGGCGCGGGCATGTCGGGCGGTGTGGCGTATGTTCTCGACCCCGACAACGTGTTCGATTCGCGCATCAACAAGCAGATGGTCGAAGTCGAGCGCGTCACCGACGAGGGCGAAGCCGAGTCGTTGCGCGCACTCATCGCTCGCCATGTAGAGGTGACGGGCAGCGTGCAGGGGCAACGCGTGCTTGAAGCCTGGCCGACACTGCTGACGAAATTCGTCAAGGTCATACCGCGTGACTACAAGCGGGTGCTCGCCTGCATCAAACGGGCGCACGACCAAGGTCTCTCCGGTGAGGAGGCGGTGATGGCGGCATTCGAAGAGAACTCGCGGGATCTGTCGCGGGTGGGCGGGAACTGATCATGGGTAAGCCGACAGGATTCATCGAATATCTACGTGAACTGCCGCTCGATCGTTCACCGACCGAGCGCGTGCGTGACTGGAAAGAGTTTCACCACCATCTCGACGAGAAGAGCCTGCGCAATCAGGCTGCACGCTGCATGGACTGTGGCGTGCCGTTTTGCCACACGGGCAAGTTGATGAGTGGTGGCGCCTCGGGCTGCCCGGTCAACAATCTCATTCCCGAGTGGAACGATCTCGTTTACCGCGGCTTGTGGCGCGAGGCGCTCGAACGACTGCACAAGACCAATAATTTCCCGGAGTTTACCGGTCGGGTGTGTCCGGCGCCCTGCGAGGGCTCCTGCGTGCTCGGCATCAACGCGCCGCCGGTCACCATCAAGAACATTGAGAACACCATCATCGAACGCGGTTTCGAGGAAGGTTGGGTGAATGCCGAGCCGCCGAAGACGCGCACCGGCAAGAAGGTGGCGGTGGTCGGCTCGGGTCCTGCGGGGCTCGCTGCCGCTCAACAGCTCAATCGGGCCGGGCATTCGGTGACCGTGCTCGAGCGTGCCGACCGACCGGGCGGACTGCTCATGTACGGCATTCCGAACATGAAGCTCGACAAGCAGCAGGTGGTGATGCGGCGCATCAAGTTGCTCGAAGAAGAGGGCATCAAGTTCGTCTGCAACGCCAATGTGGGCGAAAACTACGAAGCCGAGATGATGCGTCGCGACTTCGATGCCATCGTTCTGTGCACCGGTGCGACGGCGCCGCGCGACCTGCCCATCGAGGGGCGCAACCTCCTCGGCGTGCATTTTGCGATGGACTATCTGACTGAGGCCACGCGTTCGGTACTCGGCAAGGCGCCTGCGAAGGCGCAGATCCATGCCAAGGGTCTCGATGTGGTGGTGATCGGTGGCGGTGACACGGGCACCGACTGCGTCGGCAGCGCGATGCGTCAGGGTTGCCGCACCTTGACCCAGTTCGAAATCATGGCCAAGCCGCCGCTCGAGCGCGCTGCGGACAATCCGTGGCCGGAGTGGCCGCGCGTCTACAAGATGGACTATGGGCAGGAAGAGGCCGCCGCCAGGTTCGGTCGTGATCCGCGGGCCTACCTGACCACGGTCAAAAAATTCATCGGCGATGCCGAGGGGCGGGTCAAGGAATTGGTCACGGTCGATGTGCGATGGGAGTCGAACGAGCGCGGTCAGTACACGCCCGTCGAACTGCCCGGCACCGAACGCACGCAACCTGTGCAACTCGTCTTGCTTGCCATGGGCTTCACGGGGCCGGAGTTCGCGCTGCCTAAGGATCTCGGCGTCGCGCTCGATGAGCGGCGTAACGTCAAGGCGGAGTATGGTGCGTACTCGACCAGCGTGCCGGGCGTGTTCGCCGCGGGCGACTGTCGGCGCGGACAAAGCCTGGTCGTCTGGGCGATCAACGAGGGTCGCGGCGCTGCGCGGGAGTGCGATCGCTGGTTGATGGGCAAAACCGATCTTCCCTGAGGGTGCAACGATGAACCGTCGAGTATCTCCACAGCTTCTGGCCTCACGCATGGGCGTGGCGGTGTGGGTGGCCAGCGCACTCGTCGCGTGCTCACCGGCATCGAATACTTCGCAGCCGGCAGCGTCAGCCGGCGAGGCGTCCTCGGCCGAGCAAGCCGTCGATCCTGCGGTGGGCGCCGCACGGGAAGCGGTGAGTCTGTTTTACTCGGCGCTCGCTAAACAGCGCCCTAGCGGTGCACCGACGGCCGAACAGCGCAACGAGCTCGCGCAGTTGATGTCGAGGGAACTCATCGACCTGTTGCAGCAAGCCGATGCGGTGCGGGCCGCCGCGCGGGCCGCCGCGCCGATGGAGAAACCGCCCTTCACAGATGGGGACCTGTTTTCGAGTCTGTTCGAAGGACCGACCGCATTCACGGTGGGTGAGCCGCAGACGGGGGCAGCCGGTGAGTGGCGCGTGCCGGTGACGCTCGCGCACTCCACGGGCTCCGCAGATACCAAGCCGACGCAGTGGACCGATACCGTTGTGCTTCGCGAGGAGAGCGGTCGGTTCGTCGTCACCGACATCGCGTTTGGGGGTCAGTGGGACTTCGCCAACAAGGGAACCCTACTCGCCGGCTTGCGCGCGGGGCTGGAAGGGCAATAAGCCCGATTCGGCTCCGACGGCGCAAAAAAAACCCCGCTTGCGCGGGGTTCTTCAGTACTCGTCTCTCTCTGGTCCACCGCTCTATAGCAGGGGCAAAGCACTGCTCCGCGAGCGCTAAATTGTGCGGTTGGGAAACCGGAGTCTCCCCGGGAGGCCGCCAAACGAGGCCGCCTTCCCACCGTGCTCGCGTCGATCGCCAGAGGTTTTTAAGTTGTCTCACTCAGGACCCAAACTTTCTTGCGAAAGCCAGACGCCTGAGGCGAATTCACTTCAAAAACCCATCGCAACAATCAAATCAACAACTTAGTCGTTGTTTGATCGCTACGTGTGTGGCGATTATACACCTGCCGAATGTCTTGAGAAGTACCAGAAATGCGACACAGGTCACACTTCGGCAATCCGTTCAATTGCCCCAGTGCGGTCCCCGAGACAATTCGACTAACTCGTAGTGCGTCTGCATGTAGCCGGCGACCTGGCCCTTGAGAAACAGATAGTCCCCATCCGCCGTGCACCAGACGTCGTACGGCGGGTGTTCTTGGGGCAGTTCCGGATTGGCAACGAACTGAAAATGCAGCGCATCGAAGGTACCGGCACCGACCGTGAGCTTCTCGGCGCCGACAAATACGATGTTGAGCCCGATGGAGAACAACATCGGACCTGTAGCGCCGCGGTGATCGGGCGAGGAGAGCAGCATCTGCTTGATGCGCTGAACCTCGCCGGGTTTTCTTTGATCGATGAGTCGCAGGTGCCATGCGTCGCAGGCGATAGCGTGGTTCTGGAACGTCACGAGCGGCGTCGCCAGATCCATGGTCTGCGAGACGCGGCCTTCCATCGAGGTGTAGGTTTCGCACTCGGCGTACTGCGGATGAAAACGGAACCAGCCCGAACCCATGAAGCGACTGGCCACCGACAAGCGCACGAAGCAGTCGGTCGGCATCCAGTCCTTGTCGAGCGAATAAGTAATGTCGCGCATCACCGACGGCCGGTCATCGATCTCGCAGTGCGCGGTGCAGGTGCGTGTGCCGTCGGCATGCACATCGATGCGGAAATATTCGCGACCGCGCTCCTGGTTCATACGCTCGGGCTTCTTGCTGGTGTACAGCACCTTGCCCATCACGCTGCGATGATCGCGCTGCAGGATGGGGAGCTTCGGGTCAGCGGGAGCGTTGGCCATGGGTGATTCCTCTCGATTGAAAAACGATTGCTTACCGGATGATGGTTGGCGCGGCGCAGTCTAGCGGTCAGGTGGCACCCTCGCTCCATTGCTTTGCTTCGCGCGCCGCAGCGCGGAAGTGCGGCAAGTTGTACACCAGCAACCAGGTGCCGATCACCGACACGGCGGCCGCGACCACGAACATCGAATAGCGCAGTTGCGACTCATCGGCAAAGTAGAAGTCGGTCACGAGTGCCACGGCAGTGGGACCTATGAAGAAGCCCACTGCGTTGAGTATGAAGTAATAGAACGCGACGCACTGCGCACGCATGGTGGGCGGTGCAATGGACACCACGGCAGCGGCACCCGCAGCGGTGGGTGCTGCAGCGCCGAGAGTTGCCGGAATGAGGAACAACACGGCGAGCAGTGGTGTCGGCATCAACGTGAAAAGACAGTAACCGAAAGCCATCACCAGGAAGGAGACCAGGCAGACTCTGACGTATCCGTCCTCGTAGCGTTTCTGGAAGTAGTCGCACATCCAGCCACCGACGAGCACCCCGATCAGGCCGAAAGCGATGGTGATGACGCCGCGCCACTGGATCCAGTAGCCGAGTTCCTGCGGCGACAGATTGTAGGTGCGGCGCAGGAACTCCGGAATCCAGAAGCCGATGCCGTAGGCCATGATTGCCAGGCCCGACAGTGCGAAGAACAGCACGAGAAAGGCGCGCCACCGAGCGATCAGGTACCGCATCGTTTGCAGCACCGGCGACGCCTCGGGCTTTCGCCCCGTGAGCAGGAACTCGCGGCGGATGGGTTCACGGATCGTCAGCACCAGCAGCGCGATCAGCAGGCCGGGCAAGCCGACGTAGATGAACATCAACTGCCAAGGCTCATGCCAGCCGAGCAGTGGCAACTCGACGGGGCCGGCTTCCTTGAGTTTGGGATACAGCGCGCCACCGAAAATGAAGGCGATGCCGCTACCGCTCGAGACGCCGGCGGTGTAGAGGCCCACCGCTCGTCCGATGCGGTCCGGCGGGAAATAATCTTTGAGCATGGAAAGAGCCGACGGATTCAGCGCAGACTCGCCGGCGCCCACGCCGACCCGAGCCAGGAACAGCGCGGCGTAACTCGTCGAGAAGCCACACGCCGCGGTCATGATGCTCCAGAAGGTCACGCCCACAAAAATCAGCCAGCGCCGATTTCCGCGATCTGCAAACCAGGCGATCATCACGCCGAAGAAAGTGTAGAACACGGCGAATGCACCGCCGAGCAGGAAGCTCATCTGCGTGTCGCTGATCTGCAGGCTCGCCTTGATGTCGGGTACCAGCAACGCAATGATTTCGCGATCGACGAAAGCGAGTATGTAGGCGAGCAGCAGCACGACCACCACGTACCAAGCGTAGACCGGATTGGGATAGGGAATATGCTGCGGGGTCGGTGAGGACATCAGGTATCTCCGATGCGGGTCGTTCAGCCCGCAAATGAATGTTGGGTCTTTAGATTGCTCGCCAGGTCATCGAACAAAATCATTTGTACGCGCGCATCGGTCTTGAGCGCGGCACCGGCATTGCGATCGATCAGCACGTTGATCACGCTCGGCCCCTCATGCGCGAGGGCGCGCTCAAGCGCGGGGCGTAATTGCGCGAGTCGCTCGACGTGCTCGCCCCGACAGCCGAAGCCTTCGCCGACTTTGTCGTAGCGCAGGTAGCCGAGCTCGGTGTTGACGCTGCGTTGGATGGCCTTCAACTGTCCGTGTAACTCCGTGCCCCAGGCCCCGTCATTGCCGACCACGCAGATGAGCTTCAATCCGGCACGCGCCGCCGCGTGCAGCTCGGCGGGATAGAAGCCGAATGAGCCATCACCGGTAGTCAACACTACGGTGCGGCAGGGCGTGCCGTCGGCGGCGAGTTCACGCGCCGCAGCGGCGGCGCCGACAGCGAGCGGCGTTCCGACCCCCATCGCACCCATCGGGTAGTGATCGAGAAATCCGGGCGCCTCGCGGACTCGCAGTGCGCCATACATCCAATTCTGAATGTCCGCTCCGTCGCCGACGAATACGCTGTCCGCGGGCATGGCCTCGGCGATCGTGCGACCGAGCGTGAGCGGATGGATCGCATCGTGTGGCAAGGGTTCGGCCGCGAGCGCATCGAGATAGGCGAGTCGATCCTGCAGGGCGTCACGCACCCACAGGCCGCGGTGCGCCAGTGCCTTGATGGCCGTAGATGTATCGGCTGAAGCATTGGCCGAAACGTCGGCCCGCAGCGCCGCAAGTAACTGCTTAGTGGCGAGCCCGGCATCGGCGGCGATAGGCACATCGATGCGCCGATTTCGCGATAACTCCTCTGCCTCGACGTCGATTTGGATGAATTTCGCCTGCGGTGAAAATCGTGGTGGCAGTCCGTAGCCCAAGCGCTGTTTCAGGCGCGCGCCGACCACACAGACGACGTCGGCGTCTTTCGCGACGATCTGCATCAGGGGCCAGTTGAATGAACGCTGCGAGTCCTCCGGCACGACCCCGCGACCGAGACCGTTGCCCGCGATGGGGATTCCGAATTCGCTCGACAAGTGAGCGAGCGCCTCGCCCGCACCGCCCTGACAGGCTCCGGCCCCGGCGATCAGCAGCGGGCGCTGGGCCCCGCGCAGCAGTCGCGCAGCCTCGTCAATTGCGATCGGGTCGGCTGCAGCCCGCGAGCACTGCGGCGCGGGCCGCGTCGCTGCGCCCGCATCGGCGAGCGTGGCAGCAAAGTATTCCTGTGGAATCTGCAGCACCACCGGGCCGCGTCGCCCCGAGAGGGCGCGTTTGGCGGCGACGTCGACGTACTCGGCCAGGCGCTCGGCGGCCGGTACCGTGCGCGACCACTTGCTGATGCTGCCGACGAGAGGGTGCTTGGCGTTGTCGTATTCGGCCTCCGCTTCCGTCCACGAGTTCGGCAATCGAGCGATCAGCACGAGCACGGGTGAGCAGGCGTGGAACGCGGTGGCGATGCCATTGATGGCGTTCGGCGTGCCTTGATCGGCGATGATCAAGGCCACCCCGAGGCGGCCCGTGATACGCGCGTAGCCGTCGGCGGCGCTGACGCAGCCCGACTCGTGACGGCTGCTGATGATCTGCAGCCCATCGCGGTCGAGTGCATCGAGAAGATGGGTGTGGGAGGCGCCTGCGACAGCGAAAACGGTTCGAATCCCGTAGCGGCCCAGCGCCCGGCTGACTACCATTCCGCCGGTGAGCGTCATCCAGTACCCCCTTAGGAGAGTAGTTCTAGCTCATCTGGCCGCAACTTGAAAGTCAGTCATCACCCTGATTATTTTCTGCCGCTGCCGGACGGTCATCCGTTCCCGATGGTCAAGTACACGCTGGTGTATGACCGCCTGCGTGCAGCAGGCTTGCTGCCTGCGGAATGCATGATGATCCCCGAGGAGATCGCGCGCCTTGATCTCGAGCGGGTGCACACCAAGGCCTATCTCGACCGGTTGTTCGGGCCTGGCCTGAGTGCCGCTGAAGTGCGTGCGCTCGGTGTGCCGTGGTCACCGCGACTGTTGCGCCGCTCTCGATTGGCAACCCAAGGCACGCTGCTTGCGGCCCGTGCGGCACTCGATGACGGACGGGCTGGCAATCTCGCCGGCGGCACCCACCATGCGTTTGCCGATCATGGCGAGGGCTTCTGTGTGCTCAACGACGTGGCGGTCGCGATCCGTGCCTTGCAGCATGCAAAGAAAATCTCGCGAGCGCTGGTCATCGATCTTGACGTGCATCAGGGCAACGGCACCGCGGCCATCTTCGAGGCCGATGCCAGTGTGTTCACCTTCTCGATGCATGGCGAGCGCAACTATCCGGCCCGCAAGATGCGCTCCTCGCTCGATGTTGGGCTTCCCGATGGCACCGACGATGCGAGCTACCTGCAAGTGCTGCAGGAACATCTGCCTAGGCTGCTGCAGCAGTTCGTGCCGGACATCGTGTTTTATCTCGCCGGGGTCGATGTGGCGGAGGGCGATCGCTACGGGCGGTTTCGCCTTACCGAGCAGGGCATCCGCGAGCGCGAGCGCACGGTGCTCGAGTGGGCGCGGCATCAGGGTTTGCCGCTAGTGGTGACACTGGCCGGTGGCTACTCGCCGAATGCGCTGCGCACGGCCATACTGCACTGCATCGTCTTTGAAGAGGCGGCCAAGTGAAGCCCCGTCTGTTTCAGCGCTTTCTGCGCTTCATGTCCGAGCGACGCATTCTCGCCGATGGGCGCATGCTCGAACTGTATCCGCCGTTTTTGTTTATGCGCATCAAGGTGCTAGAGGTGGACCGCGAGTGGCGGCACGTGCGCATCCGCCTACCGCTGAATGCGATTTCGCGTAACCCCGGCGGCGTCATGTTCGGCGGCTATCAAGCGGCGCTTGCCGATCCGATCGCCGCGCTCGCCTGCGCGCGGGTGTTCCCCGGCTACTCCACCTGGACCCGCGCCATGCAGATCGATTTCGAACACGGTGGCAGCACCGATCTCGAACTGCGATTCGAATTTTCGGCGGAAATGGAAGCGCAGATTCGCGAAACACTAGCCCGAGAGGGCCGCGCGACACCGTCGTTCGAGTACGGGTATTTTCTGCAGGATGGCACGCGCTGCACGCGTGTGATCAACACCGTGGCGATTCGGCCGCGCGGTTACAGTCGTGCTACCACGCCGCCCGCGCCGCAAAGCGGCGTCGATTAAGCCGCGTCCACCATCACGGCGCGCAGCTTCTTGATCGCATTGGCTTCGAGCTGGCGGATGCGCTCAGCCGACACCGAGTATTTGGCAGCCAGATCGTGCAGCGTCGGTTTCTCAGCCTCGCTCGACATCCAGCGGCTGGCGAGGATGTCGCGGCTGCGTGCATCGAGCGATTGCAGCGCGGCGGTGAGACGGGCATGAGTCTGTTCGTCCCACTCGGCGGTTTCGACTTGTTCAGCTGGATCTGCATCGGGTGCAGGCAGATACGCTACCGGTGAATGAGCTTCGTCTTCCTCGGAGTCGAGCGGCGTGGGATCAAAGGCGATCTCGCGGGCCGACAGACGACGCTCCATCTCGGTGACTTCAGCTGGGGTGACACCAAGCTCGCGCGCTACCGCCGCGGTCTCGTCGGCCGAGAGCCAGGAGAGGTTCTTCTTCATGCGACGCAGGTTGAAGAACAGCTTGCGCTGCGCTTTGGTGGTCGCGACTTTGACGAGGCGCCAGTTGCGCAGCACGTACTCGTGGATTTCCGCCCGGATCCAGTGCACGGCAAAGGAGACGAGGCGCACGCCGACGGCCGGATCAAAGCGCTTGACCGCTTTCATCAGACCGACGTTGCCTTCCTGAACGAGATCACCCACCGGCAGGCCGTAGCCCGAGTAGCCGCGGGCGATGTGTACGACGAAGCGCAGATGCGAGAGCACCAGCGCTCGCGCCGCTTCGACATCACCGTCAGCGCGAAAGCGCAGGGCGAGGGCCTGCTCGTCCTCGCGGGAGAGCATGGGCACGCGCGAGACGCGGTCGAGGTACGCGTCGAGGCTGCCGAGTGGCCCGGTGAGGGCGAAGTCGGCGGAGCGCAGGGCGAGAACTTGGCTGGTCATGCGTGGGTTACCTCTCGGTTGAAGTCTAGCACTCTGTGTCTTTGAGTGCTAAACCCGGCCGAAGTTCAGGTCGATAAGCTCAGTCTAATCAATGGCTTAGAGACCCGACCCTAGGTCACTGCCGCGGCTCAATCCGCGACAGGTGCCGCGCAGCGCCGATCCAGGCCCCCACCAGCCCGAGCAGGGCACCACCGCCGAGTAGCACGCCGAGCTCCTCGATCGTCAGCCCGACGAGCTGAAAGTTGCTGCCATAGAGCCGGGCGAGCTGCATTAGCGAAGGTTCGAGCGCCGCATTAATCGCGAGGAGCCACAACGCTGCGAGAGCGGCGCCGAATAGGCCGTACAGTCCGCCGAGATATAAAAAGGGTCGGCGCACGTAAGCGTTCGAGCCACCGACCAACTTCGTGACTTCGATCTCGGCGCGGCGCGCGCTGATCTCGAGGCGTATGGCGTTGCCGATGATGGCGAGCACGCCGGCGGCCAGCAGTGCGGCGAACACTTGGAACACGCGTTCGAGCAAGCCGAGCAACGCGCTTAGGCGACGCACCCATTCGTTATCGACTTGCACGATATCGGTCTCGGGCCAACTGGCGAGATAACGCTGCAGTGCGGCCACACTCGAGGGGTCGGCACGATCGCTGCTGGGTCGCAGGCTGATCACGTGCGGCAGAGGGTTGCCTTGCAGCGCTTCAAGTGCGGCACCAAAGCCGGAGTATTTACGAAACTCCGCGAGACCATCCTCCGCTGAAATCAGCATGACGCGGCCGGCTTCGCGGCGCGCCCGCGCACTGTCGGCGAGTTGGCGGGCCCGCTCGAGTGACACGTCGGTCTTGAGATAGACCGTCAGTTCGATCGCTTCGGTCACGCTGCTCGTGGCGCTGCGCGCGTTCTTGACGAGCAGGTACAGGCAGGTCGGCAGCGTGAGCGCGAGGCTGATCACCGCGATACTCAGCAGCGTACCGAGCGGTCGACGCAGCAGATAACCCAGCGTCGCGAGCAACGCCTGCAGATGTCGCGCCACATAGGTGAGGGGCGAGCTCATATCGTGGACGTCCCGCCGAGCAGGCGACCTTCGTCGATGTGCAGTTCGCGATGCCCGAACTCGCGCACGAGGGCCATATCGTGCGTGGCGATCACTACAGTGACACCCACCTCCTGAAAGCGGGCGAACAGTTGCATCACATCGCGCGCGAGGGAGTGATCGAGATTGCCCGTGGGCTCATCGGCAATGAGGATGGTGGGGCGCGCCACCACCGCGCGTGCGATGCCGACCCGCTGCTGCTCGCCAACCGACAGTTCCAGCGGCAGTGCCCGCTCCTGCTCCCGCAACCCGACCTGATCGAGCGCCGCTCGCACGCGCTTGTCGATGTCGCGATACCGGGTGTCCGACACCATCAGCGGCAGCGCCACGTTGTCGTACACCGGGCGGTCCATCAGCAGTTGGTGATCCTGGAAGACGACGCCGAGGCGGCGGCGATACGCCGCTACCGCTCGCGCGGGCAGGCTGCCGGTGTCTTGGCCGTTGACGAGTACGCTGCCTCGCGTGGGTCGCTCGAGCAAGGCCACGAGCTTCAGCACCGAGCTTTTGCCTGCGCCAGATCGACCCGTGAGGAACACGAACTCCCCGGCGCCGATCCGGAACGACACGTCCTGCAGGGCCTCGCGGCCGTTCGGATAGCGCTTGAAGACGTGTTCGAACTGGATCATCGCGGCATTATCCCTTGCCGCCGTCGATCAGCGCACGCGCGAAGGCTTCGGCATCGAATTCGCCGAAATCCTGCGCCCCTTCGCCGATGCCTATAAAGCGGATGGGCAGGGCGAGCTGGCGGGCGATGGCGAGCACGATGCCGCCTTTGGCCGAACCGTCGAGTTTGGTGAGCACGAGCCCGGTCACGCCGACCGCTTCGCGGAATTGCACGGCTTGCTTGAGCGCGTTCTGTCCTTGGTTGGCATCGAGCACCAGCAGCACCTCGTGGGGCGCGCTGGGGTCGACTTTGCCGAGCACGCGGCGCACCTTGCGCAGTTCCTCCATCAAGTGCGTCTGCGCCTGCAAGCGGCCCGCAGTATCAGCGATCAGCACGTCGGCACCGCGGCTGCGCGCGGCGCTCAGCGCATCGAACGCGACGGCGGCCGGATCCGCGCCTGGCGCCTGCGCGATCAGCTCCGCGCCAGTGCGTGCAGCCCAGATGCCGAGCTGCTCGGTGGCAGCGGCGCGAAAGGTGTCGCCGGCCGCGAGCATCACCTTGAGGCCCTCTTGCGTGTAGAGACTGGCCAGTTTGCCGATGGTCGTCGTCTTACCCGAGCCGTTCACGCCGACGACGAGGATGGTGAAGGGCTTGCGCGAGGGATCGATACGCAGTGGCTGAGCCACGGGTTGCAGCAAGGCCGTGATGTCCGCCTGCAGCGCCTGCAGCAGCGCCTCGACATCGCCGAGCTGCTGGCGCGCCACGCGCGCGCGCAAGCCTTCGAGCAACTCCTCGGTGACCGTCACGCCGACGTCGGCCGCGAGCAGTCGCGTCTCGAGTTCCTCCAGTACCTCTGCATCGATGCGCCGCGAGCCAAAGAGACGAGCGAGCTCGCTGCCGAGCCCTGCGCCCGGACGAGTCAGGCGCGCGCGCAGGCGGGCAAAAAAGCCGGGTTTGGAATCGCTGCTCATCGGCGCATCCTGCTCATGGGAACGCGGATTTTAGGCTACCCTGCGCCGCAAATGGCCACGACTCGCAGCGCCCCGGCCCAAGAGGTCCGCATCATCGCCGGTATCTGGCGTGGTCGACGCCTGCGTTTTCCGCAGGTGGCCGCCATTCGACCCACTCCTGATCGTGTCCGTGAGACGCTGTTCAACTGGCTCGCGCCCTACATCCGCGGGACACATGTGCTCGATCTGTTCGCGGGCAGCGGCGCACTCGGTTTCGAGGCCTGCTCGCGCGGCGCAGCCGCGGCAACGCTGCTCGATACCGACCCGCGCTGCATCACGGCGCTGCAGCAGCACGCCGAACGCTTGCAGGCTGCGCAGGTCACCGTGATTCGCGCCGATGCGCTCGCTTGGCTGGCGCGGCCTCGCGCGGCGAGCGTACCGCCTTTCGATATCGTCTTCGTGGATCCGCCCTTCGCGGCAGGTCTCTGGCAGAACGTCGTCAGCCTGCTTGAAAGCGGCGGTTGGCTCGCGCCCGGTGCGTTCATTTATGTCGAGTCGCCCCTTAGCGAACCATTGCCTCAGTGGCCGGACGGTTGGCAGTTCTGGCGCACCGGCAAGGCGGGTGAGGTGGGCTATCATCTGCTGCGGAGGGCGGAATGAAACGCAAAGCGCTGTACCCCGGAACGTTCGACCCCATCACCAACGGGCACCACGATCTCGTGCGCCGGGCCGCTGGTATCTTTGATCGTGTGGTCGTCGCGATTGCGGCCAATCCGAACAAGGCGCCGTTGTTTCCGCTGGCGCGACGGGTAGAGCTTGCGAGCCAGGTTCTCCAAGATCTGCCCAACGTCGAAGTGATGGGCTACTCGGGGCTCACGGTGGAATTTGCGCGTGCTCACGATCTCAACGTGATTCTGCGCGGCTTGCGGGCGGTGTCTGATTTCGAGTTCGAGTTCCAACTCGCCAACATGAGTCGGCATCTGGCGCCCGAGATCGAGACCATGTTCATGACCCCGCAGGAACAATTCACCTTCATCTCTTCCACGCTGGTGCGCGAGGTGGCGATCCTCGGCGGGAACGTCACCGAGTTCGTGCACCCGATCGTGGCTGAGGCGCTGCGCGCGCACCGGCGCGTGCCTTAAGTCTCGCCGGCTTCGGCAGCACAGGCAGCGTGCCGGCGCGGTGCAGATCGACCGCGCGCCACAGGTACCACGCCGCAGCCGAGCGCCACGGCGCCCAGTGCTCGCCATACACCAGCAACTCACCCGGCGTAGGCAGTGTTCGGCGACGGTAGGCGATCCGAAAGCCGTTGCGCACACCGAAATCCGCTGTGGGCAGCACGTCGGTGCGTCCCAGTTGGAACATCAGCATCATCTGCACCGTCCAGCGCCCGATGCCGCGCACGGCGGTCAGTTGTTCGATGATGGTTTCGTCATCGAGGCTGTACAGCTGCTGACTTTGCGGCACCTCTCCACCCGCGGTTTTCAGTGCGAGGTCGCGCAGCGCGAGTACTTTGCTCGCCGAGAGCCCTGCGCCACGCAGGGTCGTATCGGGCAGAGCGAGCACGGCGCCCGGCGTCGGGAAGCCATCGCGGTGTTCGCCATCGGCCACGAGTGCGACGACGCGTGCGGTGATGGCGCGGGCCGCCGCGCCGCTGATCTGCTGTCCGATGATCGCCTCGGCCAAATGCCGAAAGGGCGACGCGCAGGGCTGCACGCGCAGTCGATAGGGCCCCGCAGCCTCGATGAGCGCAGCCATCACCGGATCGACCGCCGCGAAGTGCGGCGCGAGCCTGCGCCGCGTCGGCTGGGGCGGCGTGCTCAGCGCTGGCATTCGGCGCACCAGTAGGTCGAGCGCTGCGCCTGCACGCGTTGACGGATCGGCGTGCCGCAGTGACGGCAGGGTTCGCCGCCACGTTCGTAGACCTGCAGTTGCTGGCGGAAGTAACCGGGGCTGCCATCGGCGCCCACGTAATCACGCAGCGTCGTGCCGCCGACACGCACCGCCTTGCCGAGCACAGACTTGATGGCGTGCACGAGGCGCGCGGCTTCCTCCCGCGTGACGCGGCGCGCAGCCCGCCCTGGGCGAATACCCGCAACGAACAACGCCTCGCTCGCGTAGATGTTGCCGACGCCGACGACCACCTGGGCATTCATGATGTGCGGCTTGATCGCGACACGTCGATCGCGCAAGCGCGACCAAAGATATTCCGTATCGAACTCATCTTCGAGCGGTTCGGGGCCGAGGTGTCTAAGCAGGGGATGCGCTGTGGCGTCACCTTGCAGCCAATGCACCGAGCCGAAGCGGCGCGGATCGTTGAAACGGAGCGCACTGCCGTTCTCGAGCAGCCATTCGAGATGATCGTGCTTGAGTCGCGGCGCGGTGTGCGGCAGCACGCGCAGGTTGCCGGACATGCCAAGGTGCAGCATCAACATGCCGCCATCGTCGAAATGAAACAGCAGGTATTTGGCACGCCGGGTGACGCGTTCCACGCGGCGCCCTGCAAGTCGCTGCGGTAAATCCGCCGGCACCCGCCAGCGCAGACGCGGCTCGTAGACGCGAAGCTCAAGCACGCGCTGACCCACCACGTGCGGCTCGACGCCGCGACGGGTGGTTTCGACTTCGGGTAATTCAGGCAGGGCGGAGCGCCCTTACTTGATCTTCGTTTCCTTGTACGCCACGTGCTTGCGCACGACGGGGTCGTACTTCTTCACGTCCATCTTTTCAGGATGCAGACGCTTGTTCTTCATGGCCACGTAGAAGTGACCCGTGCCGGCCGTAGACAACAACTTCACTTTTTCGCGCATGGTGGCGGGCTCCGGCTCAGATCTTCATGCCCTTGGCGCGCAGGTCGGCGACCACGGCGTCCAGGCCATTTTTTTCGATGGTACGCAGGGCGTTGGTGCTGACGCGCAGCGACACCCAGCGCTGCTCGCCCTCGAGCCAGAAACGCTGCCTGTGCAGGTTCGGCAGGAAGCGGCGACGCTTCTTGTTGTTCGCGTGCGAGACGCGATTGCCCGTGGTTGGGCGCTTGCCAGTGAGTTCGCAGACGCGGGACATCGTAGGAAGCCTTTTAAATCAGTGGTTTACGGTGATCGGGGGGTTTAGGCCCCGAACAAAGGGCCGCTTTTATACCAGTCTGCGCGCGGCTCGGCAACCAGTACCCGTTGGCGCGGGTGCCCGGCGGCGTTGAGTAGGGGGTCAGAGCAGCCCCCTTTCGGCGAAGGAGAGGATCTGCGGACCCGCGACGATCAGGTGGTCGAGGATGCGAATGTCCACGAGGGCTAGCGCATCGCGCAGGCGTTGGGTGATGAGCTCATCCGCCCGACTCGGCTCCGCGACGCCCGAGGGGTGATTATGGGCGAGGATCAGTGCGGCGGCGTTGTGTGCCAGCGCTTCGCGAACGACCTCGCGGGGGTGCACGCTCGCGCCATCGATGGTGCCGCGGAACAGCTCATCGAAGGCGATCAGCCGGTGGCGGTTGTCGAGGTAGAGGCAGCAAAACACCTCGTAGGGTCGGTCGCGCAGTCTTGCGATGAGAAATCGACGCGTTTCGCTCGGTGAGCCGAGCAGCGGGCCGCCGCGTAGGGCCTCAGCGTAGTGGCGCCGCGCCAGTTCCAGCGCCGCCTGCAGTCGTAATGCGCCGCGGGAGCCGAGGACCCGCGTCGGGGGCTCGCGACCGGCTTCGGCGGTCAGCAGGCCGCGTAGTCCGCCAAATTTTCCGAGCAGCGTCTGGGCCCGCTCGAGGGCCTGGGGGCTGAGTTCCGCCCGCAGCAGCAGCGCGAGGATCTCAGCGTCGGCCAAGAGCGCACAGTCCGGTAAGGCGCTGTGACGGCGGCTGCTCGGGGCTAGAACCGGGGCTAGGGGACGAGCCCGATCTGAGGCAGGGGTGGGTATCGGCGTGAGAGAAGTGTTCATGGCGCCGAGAATCCGCCGGGCGCTCGCCCGACCGCGAGCGGCAAACCGCGGCGAATCCCCCCATAACCAAACGTCAATCGACGTTGCCGATGAGGCTGGCCGATAATGCAGCCATGAGCACGCTGTCGGGTCGCAAGATCCTGCTTGGGGTCAGCGGCGGTATCGCCGCCTACAAATCGCCAGACCTGGTCCGCCGCCTGCGCGAGCGCGGTGCCGAGGTGCAGGTGGTGATGACGGCCGGTGCCCAGCGTTTCGTGACGCCGACCACCTTTCAGGCGGTCTCCGGGCGCGAGGTGCGGGCGGAACTGTGGGACCCCGCTGCCGAGGCCTCGATGGGCCATATCGAACTCGCGCGTTGGGCCGACTACGTGCTCATCGCACCGGCCACGGCCGATTGCCTCGCGAGGCTCGCGGCCGGTCGGGCAGACGATCTGCTGACGACTCTGGTGCTTGCCACCGAGGCGCCGATCGGCGTGGCGCCGGCCATGAACCGCGTCATGTGGTCGAAGAGCGTGACCCAATCGAACGTGGCCGCCCTGCGCGAGCGTGGCGTCGAATTCTTTGGGCCAGGCGAAGGCGAGCAAGCCTGTGGCGAGGTCGGCTCCGGGCGCATGCTGGAGCCTGCGCAGATCGCCGCGCAACTCGATGCGTCGCTGGGCCGCGAGACGCCTGTCTCAGACCGGCCGGCGGTAGAATTGCCTCGCGGCGCACTCAGCGGACGGCGGGTGCTCGTCACCGCCGGGCCGACGCGCGAGCGCATCGATCCGGTGCGTTTCATCAGCAATCGCAGCAGCGGCAAAATGGGTTTTGCTATAGCCGAAGCCGCGAGTGCAGCGGGGGCGGAGGTGGTGCTCGTCAGCGGGCCCGTGTCGCTCGAGGCACCGCCTGGGGTGCGCCGCGTCGATGTGGAAAGCGCTGCCGACATGCTCGCAGCCGTGGAGCGCGAGTGTGCGGGGCTCGATGTGTTCATCGGCACGGCCGCTGTCGCCGATTACCGCCCCGTGCTCAGTGCATCCCACAAAATCAAAAAAACTGCCGAGCGCATCGAGCTCTCGCTCGAGCGCACCACAGACATTCTCGCGACGGTTGCCGCCCGACCCGACCGGCCGTTCACGGTCGGCTTCGCGGCCGAGACGCACGATGTGGAGGCATACGCCCGAGGCAAGTTGCTCGCCAAGCGGCTCGATCTCATCGCAGCCAATGAGGTGGGCGATGACAAAGTATTCGACAAGAACGAGAACACGCTGCTCGTGCTCTGGGCCGATGGTCAGTTGCAGATTGGGCCCGCTTGCAAGACGGTCGTTGCCGAGCGCCTCGTCGAATTCATCGCCACGCGGCTCCCGACCGCTAGCCTCTCGCCTACACGTACGAGCTGATTTATGTCCAAACCCGCCTTGAAGATCCGCGTTTTAGATCCGCGCCTCGGCAGTGAATTCCCCTTGCCCGCGTACGCGACGCCGGGCTCGGCGGGGCTCGACCTGCGCGCACTCGTCGAGTCGCCCCTCGAACTGCGCCCGGGTGAGGCGCAGTTGTTGCCGACGGGATTGGCGATTTGGCTCGAGGATCCGGCGCTCGCCGCGGTGATCCTGCCGCGCTCTGGCCTTGGTCACAAACATGGCATCGTGCTTGGCAATCTCGTCGGGCTGATCGACTCTGACTATCAGGGACAACTGATGGTCTCGTGCTGGAACCGCGGCTCGAATGCGTACACCGTGCAACCTGGGGAACGCATCGCTCAGCTCGTGGTCGTGCCGGTGGTGCAGGTCGAACTGCAGCGCGTCGAGGAATTCACTGCCACCGCGCGCGGCAGTGGCGGCTTCGGCAGCTCGGGCACGCGCTAGATAGGCGTTAGGCGCGCGCCAGGCACGCGCTTGCGTCTCAGGCGCGCTCGACGATCGCCGTTACACCCATCCCGCCAGCCGTACATACCGATATCAGGCCGCGTCGCGCGCCGGCGTCATGGGCGAGCAGTTTGGCGAGCGTGGCGAGGATGCGTGCCCCGGTCGCGGCGAACGGGTGACCGATCGCCAGGCTGCTGCCTCGCACGTTGAGCCGCGCCCGCTCGATCGAGCCGAGCGGGGTCTCCCGCCCAAGGCGCTCGCGGCAAAACTGCGCCGATTCCCAGGCCGCGAGCGTGCACAGCACCTGCGCCGCGAAAGCCTCGTGGATTTCGTAGTAATCGAAGTCCTGCAGTGCAAGTCCGGCATCGGTCAGCATGGCGGGCACCGCGTAGGCGGGTGCCATCAAGAGCCCCTCGTCACCTTTTTCGAAATCCACGCCCCAAGCCTTGCCGAAACTCAACCAGCCGAGAATCGGCAGGCCACGCGCGCGGGCCCAGCTCTCGCTAGCCAGCAATACCGCTGACGCACCGTCGGTGAGCGGTGTGCTGTTGCCCGCGGTGAGCGTGCCGGCTGCCGAGCGATCGAAGCTCGAACGCAGCGTGCCAAGCTTTGCGAGTGAAGTATCTGAACGGACGTTATCGTCTCGCTGCAAACCGCTGAAAGGCACGACTAGATCGTCAAAGAAGCCTTCGCTCCACGCAGCGGCGGCGCGACGGTGACTGTCGTAAGCGAGCTCATCTTGCGCGGCGCGACTAATCGACCAGCGCTTGGCCATCAACTCGCAGCTCTCACCCATCGACAGCCCGGTGCGCGGCTCGCTGGCGTCAGGAATGACTGGTTTGAAGTGTCGCGGCCGCAGCGACAGGAACGGTGCTAGTCGACCGCCGAGACTGCGCGCGCGGAAGGCCCGCAGCAGGATCTGCTGATATTCACGGCTATACACCACCGGGGGGTCGCTCACTGAGTCGACGCCCGCGGCGATGCCGGCATCGATCTGCCCGAGAGCGATCTTGTTGGCGATGCCGATCGCCGCTTCGAGGCTGGTGCCGCAGGCACGCTGCAGGTCGAACGCCGGAGTGTGCGGATCGAGAGTGGTACTCAGCACGCACTCGCGCGCGAGATTGAAATCGCGCGAGTGCTTGATGACCGCACCGGCCGCCACCTCCCCAAGGCGTACGCCGCCGAGTGCAAAGCGTGTCACCACGCCCTGTAAGGCGGCCGTGAGCATCTCGGCGTTGCCGAGGCGGGCGTACGCGCCATGCGCGCGCGCGAAAGGAATGCGTGAGCCGCCGACGATGGCAACCCGGCGTACGTTTGCTCCAACCAGCATGCGTCAGCTCCTCGTCATTGATCGCGCGTCGTTCAGCGCGCCGTGCCGTTGCGAACCCGTTCCGCATAGCGATCGCGCAAGGCGCTGTGCCGCGACTCGAGCGATTGCACCACGCCATTGGTAACAACCAACATCGCTGCACTGCTGACCTCGAGTGGATCGCCGCTCCACATCACGAGATCCGCAGGACGTCCGATGGCGAGACTGCCGAAGCGATCGCCAATACCAAAGATTTCAGCAGGCACACGGGTGATCGCGGCGAGGCCGTCGGCCCACGACATGCCGTGCGCGACGGCATTGCCTGCGGCCTGGCGCACTTTGCCGGCATCGTCTACTTCGCTGCCCCGCATCGAGATGGCGACGGTGACGCCGGCTTTGCGCAGCCGCGCGGCATTCTCGAGCGTTGCGCCCAGATCGTCGAAACTGTCGGGCAGATTGACGAGAGGATCGAGAATCACCGGGATTTGCGCGCCGGCCAGCTCGTCCGCGATACGCCAGGCCTCCGAGCCACCGCGGATGACCGCACGCAGCTTTTCCTCGCGCACCATACGGATCACGTTGCGAATGTCTGCCGCCCGATCCACGTCGAACACGATGAGTCCCGGGTTTTTCAAAAATTCGAGCAGTACTTGTCGGCCCGAGGGCGAGAGCAGTCGCTCGTCGTGCACCATCACGAGGTTGGGGGCTCGCGCCTCGACGATGGCCTGTCGCAGCAACATGAACTGCGCCGCGCGACTGCCGCCCGAAAGATCGTTCGCATCGCCGCCCAGATCGACGAACAAAATGCGCTGCGGCAGGATCGCCGAGCCATCGAAGCTCACGGGCGCACCGAGCCCGGCGACGAGACTGCCGCCCGAGGCGGCGCCCGGGGTCAGCACGGTGAAGGTGAGGCCGTTGCTGCGGTGTACACCGACAGACATCGCTGCCGGGTTGTAGGCGAGCGAGACATCAAACTCCGGCCGCATCTGCCCGAGCCGCTGTGCATGATCGCCCGTGGTGGACTCGAGACCGATTTCCTCAAGACCAACGCGCGTGAGACCGGCAAAAATACCCGGCGTCACGGGCCGGCCCTGCGCATCGATCACGCGCACGCCGCTAGGGGCTGCCAAGTTGCGGCCGATTTCGACGATGCGTCCGTCGCGAACCAGAACGTCGGTGTCGCCGCGTGCTTCGCTCGTCAGCGTGTGCACAGTGGCATTTCGAATCAACAGATTATCTGCCGCACTCGCCGTACCGGCGACACCGAGGACGATACCGAGAGCGCAAGCACTCCAAAAATTTGCAAAGCGAGTCATGGCGCGGTCTCCGAGGTGGCGGCGACGGTAGCCGGTTGTCCGAGCAGAAAGTCTGATTCCGGTGCGCCAAGCGGGCGCGAGCGATCAAGTCGGATATTGCCGTCAATGAATACCTGATCGGCGAGCGCGTAGACGCTGAACGGATCACGGTTCCACACCACGACATCGGCGTTCTTGCCGACTTCGAGCGTTCCTGTGACCGCGTCGATGCCGAGTGCTCGCGCCGCATTGCGCGTGAGCCAGGTGATCGCGTGCTCCGGCTTGATCGGCTGTCCCATGCGCAGCGCGGCGCCCATGATTTTCGCCGTCTCCTGATTCAGGCGCTGAATGCCCTCCGACGAATCAGAGTGCACGATGGCGCAACTGCCAGGCGCGGCATCGACGAGCAGTGCGTTTTCGGGGATCGCGTCGTAAGACTCCATCTTAAAGCCCCACCAGTCGGCCCACATCGCCGCGCACACGTTGTTCTCGGCGAGTAAGTTGGCGATCTTGTACGCCTCGGTGGCGTGATGGAACGCCGTGACCTTGTAGCCGAACTCGCGCGCCATATCGAGCACGATGGCCATTTCGTCGGCGCGATAGCAGTGATGCTGGATCAGGATCTCCCCGCGCAACACGCCGGCAAGCGTTTCGAGTCGCAGGTCGCGCTTCGGCGGGCGCAGGTCCTTCGCGCCGGCCGCTGTGCGCGCCTCGTATTGACGCCAATCACGCTGGTACTCCTGCGCCTCGATCCATTGCGCGCGCCAGCCGGCGACGTTGCCCATGCGAGTGGAGGGCAGTTGACGGCGATTGCCGTAGACCCGCTTGGGGTTTTCGCCGCAGGCCATCTTGAGTCCCTGCGGCGCACCGGGAAACTTCATCCCTTGATACGTCACCGACGGCACGTTCTTCAATACGACGCTGCGACCACCGAACAGGTTCGCTGAACCGGGCAGCACCTGCAAAGTGGTAATGCCGCCTGCGAGCGCTGCTTCGAACCCCGGATCTTGCGGCCACACTGAATGCTCGGCCCACACCTGCGGCGTCGCGGGTGCGGTGGCCTCATTGCCGTCCGAATGCGCTTCGACACCCGGCGAGGGATATACACCGAGGTGCGAGTGCACGTCGATGATGCCCGGGGTCACCCATCGGCCGCTTGCATCGATGATGCGTGCTCCCGTCGGCGCCGCAAGCGATTTGCCGATTGCTGCGACCTTGCCGTCACGCAGCAGCAGGTCGGTACCCTCCAGGCGCTCGCCCGTGCCCGTGAGCAGCGTGGCATTGCGAATCAGCGTGGGCGGCGCCTCGACGACTTTGTAGGTCGACGGGTAGACCGGTGCCGGTGTGCTCGGAGGCGAGGAGGGCTCGACACGCGTGCGCGCCGCGGATTTCGTTGCGGCGACGTCCGACTTCGCCACAGCGCCGGTGGTGGAGCAGGCCGAGACGCCGAGTAGTGTGCTGCACAGCACAACAGCGAGGGCGAGGCCGGGATTTCGACGGTTTGGGGTGTTCATGAACCGTAGGGTAAACGCTCGAGTCGATGCCGGCGAGCCCTGCGGCCATTGCGGTTGCGCCTGTCGCCATCAGCACGGCAAGATGCCCGCCCGTAGCCAAGGTTCCGCAAGCCAGCCCGAGCGCCATGTCTTTCAAGACGTTCCAAGATTTTTATCCTTTCTACCTCGGTGAGCACGCGAACCGTACGTCGCGTCGCCTGCACGTGGTGGGCACGCTCGGAGCGCTGATTCAGCTGGCGCTGGCCGTGGTTCAATCACAGCCGCGATGGCTGCTTACCGGGCTTGTGACCGGCTACGCATTGGCGTGGATCGGGCATTATTTCTTTGAAAAGAACACGCCCGCCACCTTCAAGCACCCTCTCTACAGCTTGCGTGGCGACTTCCGCATGGCGCGTGAGGTGCTCGGCGGCCGGATTCCCTGGTAGCGACACAGCATGGCGTCACGCATCGATCGCGTCTTTGAGCGCCGCTTGGCCTCGTTGGTCAACGCCGGCGAGCCTACGCTGCTGCAAGGCGGCCGTCGTGGCGTCGAAAAGGAATCTTTGCGCGTCACGCCCGCAGGGCGCATCGCGACCACGCCACATCCTGCGGCGCTGGGCTCGGCGCTCACCAATGATCACATCACCACCGATTATTCCGAGGCGTTGATCGAACTCGTCACGCCGACCTTCCGTACCAATTGGGAGTTGCTGCAGTACCTGTGCGATCTGCACCAGTTCGTTTATCGGCATCTCGGCGATGAGTTGTTGTGGGCGACCTCCATGCCTTGCGTGGTCGATGGCGATGCGAGCATCCCGATTGCGCAATTCGGCCCTTCCAACGTCGGTCGCATGAAGACCATCTACCGCGAGGGCTTGGGGCTGCGGTACGGGCGCGTGATGCAGGCGATCTCCGGGGTGCATTTCAATTATTCCTTCCCCGAGCGCCTGTGGGAGGCCTGGGCCAGCATTCGCGAGTCGCGCGATGCCGGGCAGGACTTCGTCTCCTCGAGTTATTTCGAGTTGCTGCGCAATTATCGACGGCACGGTTGGATCGTGCTGTATCTCTTCGGCGTATCACCGACGGTGTGCAAGTCGTTTCTGCGCGCACGGGGTGAGACTCTGCCCGAGTTCGGTCGCGGCACGGCCTGGGAGCCCTACGCCACGTCGCTGCGCATGAGTGATCTCGGTTATCGCAACCGCAGCCAGTCCGGCGTAGACGTGTCGGTCAATAGTCTTGCCGACTACGTTCGCGATCTAACGCGTGCGATCAGCACGCCGCACCCGGAGTACGAGCGGCTCGGCGTCAAAGTCGATGGCGTCTATCGGCAACTGAATGCCAATCTGCTGCAGATTGAAAACGAGTATTACGCCTTTATTCGCCCGAAGCGCGTGGCCCGCTCCGGCGAGCGACCGACTAAAGCGCTGCTGCGCGCAGGCGTGGAATACGTTGAGGTGCGGGCGCTCGATGTCAGTGCCTTCGATCCGGTAGGCGTCAATCAGAACAAGATGCGCTTTCTGGAAGCGTTCCTTGCCTTCTGTCTGATGCGCGACAGCGCGCTGATCGATGCCGGTGAACAGGCTGCGCTCGATGGCAACCATGTCATGGTGGCACGCCATGGTCGTGAGCCCGGCTTGCAGCTCGTGCGCGATGGCCGCAAGGTGCCGATGCTCGATTGGGCGCGCGAAATCCTCGATCAGATGCAGGGTGTGTGTGAGCTGCTCGATCACGGCGATCCGCAGAAGCCGTACGCCGCCGCGCTCGCCGTGCAGGCGGCCAAGCTCGACGATGTTGCCCTCACGCCCTCCTCACGATTGATCCACGAGTTGCGCGACACGGGCGAGTCGTTCTTCGATCTCGCTCTGCGTACCTCCGCGGCTCACAAAGCATATTTTCTCGATCTGCATGCGCCGAACCCGGCGCGCCTTGGCGAGTTTGCCGCGCAAGCTGAGGAGTCGCTGCAGGCGGCCGAGGCGATGGCGCAAGCGCCGCAGGGCGACTTCGACGCGTTCCTCGCCGATTACCTCGCCTGAGGACACGCGCGGCGTGCCGCGCGGTGCCATTGTCCGCGCCGAGCCCGCTTCGGGCTATCATCCCTGAGGCCCGATCGTAACGGGTCGCAAGGGGGATTCATGCCATTCGACAAGCGCCTCATAGTCGTGGCGGTCATTCTGCTCGGCGTCGCGTTCACCGTTCCGCCGTTGTTTCGTGGCGCGATGATTGCGCTCGCCATCGTGGCAGCCGTGCTCGCCGCCTTGCCTCAAGGGACGCGTGGTCTCGTGTTCGCGACCATGGTGGGTTTGGCCACTGGCGTGGCCTCGATCAACCTGTTCGCCATCGGTATCTTCCAAGGGCCGATTACCAAAGAATTCGGCTGGAGTCAGACGCAGTATGCCGTCGTGACGCTGGTCGGCACGATCGTCACGGTGATCTCCTCGCTCTACATCGGGCGATTGTTTGACCGACAAGGTGTGCGTCGCTGGGCGTTGCTCGGCATCGTGCTGTTTGCGCTCGCACTAATCTCGCTCTATTGGCTCACACCCAACCCGCTGCACTTTTATGCGGTATTCGCGTTGATGCCGCTTATCGGTGCAGGCACCTCGTCGGTCGCGTACTCGCGCGTTATTGCCGCTTGGTTCGACCGACGACGTGGGCAAGCCTTCGGTGCTGCCCTCGCAGGCATCGGCATCGGCGGCGCGGTGCTATCGTCGGTGTCGCAGTACCTCATCAGCACGGTGGGTTGGCGCGGTGCCTACGTTGGGCTCGGAGTCCTCACACTGGTGCTGACCCTGCCGATTGTGTTTTGGAAACTGCGGGATTCGCCGAGTGATGTTGGACTCGGACTTGATGGCGATGTGCCGCAGGGCCGGGCCGCAGCCGTAGGACAGGCAGGCACCGATGCGGCGTCGTCCGGCCCCGCGATGGTTGTCGAGCGTTTCGGCTACGACGCCCGCGAGTCGCGCCGCCAGTGGCGTTTCTGGCAGATGTTCATCGCCTTCCTGCTGCTCTCGTTCGGCATCGGCGGCGTGCTCATTCCGCTCGTGCCCATTCTGCGTGCCCGCGGCATCACGCCCGAGCAAGCCGCCGCCGTGCAAGGGGCGCTGGGGCTCGCGCTCATCGTGGGGCGCGCTTTCGCGGGCTTTCTCATGGATCGTTTCTTCGCGCCGCTCGTCGCCGCAGCCATTCTGGTGTTCCCGCTGATCGGCGTGACGCTGCTCGCTCTGGATGCCACCGGCACCACCGCCCTGATCGCCGCAGTGTGCATTGGCCTTGCGGCCGGGGCCGAGCTCGATGTCATCGCGGTGCTGATCACACGTTATTTCGGCAACTTTGCTTACGGCGAGAACTATGGCTGGCAGTACGCCGCGTGGACCTTCGGCTCGGGCACTGCCGTGATCGTCACCAATAGCGTCTTCGACTCGCTCGGTACCCATACCCCGGCGCTGTGGGTGTACGTCGGCATGTTTGTACTATCAGGGCTGATGTTGCTGCGGCTAGGCCGCTACCCCGAGTTGCCGCGGGCGACGGGCTGAGTGCGAGCGATGGTCTCGGCGCTGGCGGCTCAACCGCCACAATCTTTGAGCGCGATGCTGGCGTCGGCGAGCTTTGCAGGGTCGGGCCGAAAGCGCGCGGCGATGAGCTTGCGCGCTGCCATCTGATCTTTCGCGTTGTTGACCGTGTCGATGGCGATCAGTTCGCCCTCACGCAGGTAGCAGCACGAAAAACTGTGTGACGCGGGCTCACCGCGCAACACCACTCGATCGTGCCCGGCCGCGAGCCCGACGATCAGCAGCTTGTGGTGGTACTGATCCGACCAGAACCACGGTACTCGGTTGTGCACGGTGTCTACGCCTGCGAGGTTGGCAGCGACGGTGGCTGCCTGTTCGAAGGCGTTGTCGACGGACTCGAGCCGCACGCGGCGGCCGTAGTGCATCGAAGGGTGATTGCTGCAATCGCCGATGGCGTAGATCAAAGGGTCGGCCGTGCGGCAACGCTCGTCCACCAGAATCCCGTTGTCGCAATCGAGCCCCGCTTCGCGCGCGAGCTCATCGTTTGGCACGACGCCCACGCCCACCACCAGAAGATCGGCCAGCACTTCGCCCGCGTCGGTGAGCACCGCCGCAATCCGACCGTTCGCATCGGTGCGCAGGCCATTGACGCGTGCGCCGCAGCGTATCGTTACGCCATGGTGGGTGTGCTCGTGGTGGTAGTAGGCGGAGACGGGCTCGGCGACCACTCGGTTCATCACCCGATCGGCCGCTTCGAGCACGGTGACTTCCATGCCAAGTTGTCGCAACGTCGCTGCGGTTTCGAGCCCGATGTAGCCGCCGCCGATGATCACGGCGTGTTTGCCGGCCGCCGCCTCGACACGCAACGCATCGGCATCGGCCATCGTACGCAGCACGTGCACGCCCGGCGCGTCGACGCCCTCGAGCGGCAGTGAACGCGGACGGCTGCCGGTGGCCATGACGAGCGCATCGTAGTCCTGCACGGCGCCGTCATCGAGATGCAGGCGCCGTGAGTCCCGATCGATGCGCATGACGCGACGCCCGGTCCGCATCGCTACGCGTTGTTCCGCATAGAACGCCTCGTGGCGCAGCAACATGCGCTCCACGGGCAGTTCGCCGGCGAGGTACTTCTTCGACAGTGGCGGGCGTTGGTAGGGCAGCACCGGTTCATCGCCGATGACGGTCAGCTCGCCGCCGTATCCCCTGCGACGCAAGCCCTCCACGCATTGAGCAGCCCCTTGTCCGGCCCCGACGATGACGATGCGATCCATGCCGGCGAGCATAGGAAATAACCCTCTGGCGCACCACTCGCGGGCGTTAGTCTGCCCGCGCTGCGCCATAATGGTGCGCCGTGTTTCGCAGGGGCACGGGCTGAGCGCAAAAAATGCGCGTATCAGGGTCTCGCCGGCGTGGCACGGAAGGTGCAATATTGCTGGCGCCACGGTTCCGCGCTATGCATCGGGAGTAACACAACATGAAACTCGTCACCGCCATCATCAAGCCGTTCAAGCTCGACGACGTCCGCGCCGCCTTGTCGGAAATCGGTGTCTCGGGCATGACCGTTACGGAAGTCAAAGGCTTTGGTCGCCAGCGCGGCCACACTGAGCTCTATCGCGGCGCGGAGTACGTCGTGGATTTCGTCCCCAAGACCCGCATCGAAGTGGCGGTTCGTGCCGATCTCGTCGATCAGGTCACAGAAGCCATTGTGAAGGCAGCCAAGACCGGCAAGGTGGGCGATGGCAAGATTTTCATCACCGATATCGATCGGGTGATTCGCATCCGCACTGGCGAAACGGACGAATCCGCGTTGTAAACTCGCGGCATGTCTAAAGCCATCCGCATCCACGAGGCCGGCGGGCCTGAAGTGATGCGCTTCGAAGAGTGCGACCCGGGCGCGCCTGCTGCAGGCGAAGTCCAGTTGCGCCATACCGCCATCGGCCTCAACTACATCGACGTCTACGATCGCAGCGGGCTCTATCCGATGCCGCTGCCCGGCGGCCTGGGTCGGGAAGCGGCGGGTGTCGTCGTCGCCGTCGGTCGCAAGACACGCGGCTTTCGCAAAGGGGATCGCGTGGCCTACGTGCACACGCAACCCGGCAGTTATAGCGAGGTTCGCAACGTGCCGGCGAGCCGGCTCGTCAAGTTGCCTAAAGCTGTGAGTGACGAACAGGCCGCGGCGCTAATGCTCAAAGGCCTCACCGCCGAGTATTTGCTGCGACGCACCTATCGCGTGCAGAAGGGCGATTGGATACTCGTGCATGCCGCCGTCGGTGGCGTCGGTTTGATTTTGTGCCAGTGGGCGAAGGCCCTTGGCGCGCGTGTCATTGGGGTCGTGGGTAGCGAAGCCAAGGTGGCGCTCGCCCGGCGCAATGGCTGTAAGCATGTGCTCGTCATGGGTCGCGACAAGATCGTCGAACAGGTGCGTGAGTTGACGGGCGGCAACGGTGTAGCCGTGGTGTACGACTCCGTCGGGCGCGAGACCTTCATGGACTCGCTCGATTGCCTCAAACCGCTCGGCATGATGGTGAGTTACGGCAATGCCTCGGGTCCACCACCAGCCATCTCGCCGCTCGAACTCTCCAAGCGTGGCTCGCTGTTTCTGACGCGGCCGTCGCTCTTTGCCTACATTGCCGATCGCCAGGACCTTGATGCAGCGGCCCGCGCGCTCTTCCGGGTCGTGGGTTCGCGTAAGGTCAAGCTGCATGTTGGCCAGCGTTATGCACTGGCCGATGCTGCTCAAGCCCATCGCGATCTCGAAGCGCGCAAGACGACCGGCTCGACGGTGCTGCTGCCCTAGTCGAGGTCGCGATTCAGCCGAGCCACAGCGCTTGGTAAGCGCCGTCCGGGTCGTAACGTTCGGCCTGGGACTTCACGTTGAACACGCGATTGCGCGGGTCGTTGCCGACTCCCGCCACGTATTGCCAGTTGCCCCAATTCGGCCCTACGTCGAAGTCGATCAGCTGTTGCTCGAACCACGCGGCGCCCCAGCGCCAGTCGATGCCCGCCGTACGAGTCAGCCAGCTCGCCACGTTCTGCCGCGCGCGGTTTGACAGCTGCCCGGTGGCGGCGAGCTCGCGCATGGCGGCATCTACGAAGGGTTCCCCAGTCCTGCCGCGGCACCATTGATCGAACAAGGCGGCATCCTGCGCTCCGCAGGGCGTGCGCCCACGCACGCCGGCCGCGGCGAATGCCCGTCTGCCATGACGACGGACCCAAAAGTGGAAGTAATCGCGCCACAGCAGCTCGAACCCGAGCCAATAGGTTGATTCGTTGGCGGTTCGTTCGCGTTCGTAGCGATGTATTTCTTTGGCCACCTCGCGTGGCGAGACGGCACCCAGCGCCAGCCATGGCGAGAGGCGAGAAGAGAAATCGGCACCTTGCAGTCCGTCGCGGGTTTGCTTGTAGCGGGCGATGGAGTCGGTGTCCCAGAACCAGTGGCGAATGCGCGCCAGCGCATGCGATCGCCCGCCCTGGCAATGAAACGCGCTGCGCGGATCATGCTGCTGCGCGGCGGAGCGCGCAGCGCCGAGATCTTCAGCCGCGAGCGTGGCCTCGGTCCGCGCGTCCAACTCGGTAACGAGGCTCACGGGCAAGCAAGCCAGGGCGCATGGCTCTAGCGGTTCGCGAACGAGTGCTCCCCAGGCGCCCTCTCGCTCGACGGCTCGGCGGAAATTAGAAAACACGTCGGGCAGGGCATCGATGGCAAATGGCAGATCGGGGGTGGCGATCAGTGTGACTTCATCGTGCACTACGAGCGCGATCGAGTGCGCTGCGAGCGCTTGTTGCACTGCAGCATTTTCGAGTTGTTCATCGAATGCAGGGCAAGGGGCCGTGTGCACTTCGCGCACACCGAGTTCTACAGCCAGGGCAGGTATACGTTCATGGGCCTTGCCGCGCAGCACGATCAGCGCTGAGCCCTGCGCCCGCCACGCAGCACGCAGCTCCTCGATCGTCTGCAGCAGGTACCCCACCCGACGCGGGCTCGCGCGCGTTATCTCGGGCAGCACCATGACGCCGAGCACGCGCCCCGAGCTCGCCTGCGCTGCGGCACGCAGCGCAGGATGGTCACTCAGCCGCAGGTCGGTGCGGTGCCAGAGCAGCGCGAGCGGAGCGGCCGTCGTGTGCAAGCCGTTGCGCTACGCGCTCAACCGGGCTTCAGCACGCCGAGCAGCGCCGAGATCGCGACACCCGCCCAGATGAGCAGCACGTAGGGGCGACAGGCACCCATGCCATCGATCATTTTTTGATCGCTCTCGGGTGTTGCACCGCTGGCGGCCATGACCTTGAAGCCTTCGATAAAGGGCGGGATTTTCAGACGGATCATGAATCCGCAGAAGATCAGGAAGGCGAAGATCAATAGCTTGACGGCGAGCCAGGGATACGGCCGCAGCGGGCCGGTGGTCCAGTGATAGGCAACCGAGGCAATGATCGCGAAGATCATGAACACGCGAAAACGACGATCCCAGGTGGCGAGCGTCTTGCCGAACTCGCTGCCCTCGCGCGCGTGGATGGTGTGCACTACCCAGACCCAGATGGGGCCGAGCGCGACGATCGCGATGGTCTGCCACAGCGGGTGCTCGTAGCCGATGAACTCCGCAAGGATGCCACCCACCGTCAGCATCAGCGCGAGGCAATAGCGCGGCAGCATGTCGAGGTTGATGAAAATTTTGAAAGCCGTCAGACGCGCCTCGCGCGACAGCTTGGTGTTGGTCACAAAGGTGCTCGAGTAGAACACGCCGGCATCGCCGCCGAGCCAGTACACGAACAGCAGAATGTGGATGTACTTGAAAACGCCGTGCGCGAGTGTGATCTCTTCCACGGTAACCCCCTCCGTCAAACGAACCGTGCAAACTGCCCTAGCCTAACATCGGACGGGAGTCAGCGGCTCAGGCGATCGCGCAGCGGCGCCGTAGCGAGGTGGATTTCCCGCAGGAAGTAAGTCAGCCCTCCGATCAGCGCGGTCATCGCCAGCACGAACACGAGCGCAATGAGCATCGACAGATCGGTGCTGATCATGGCATCGAGAAACAGCAGGCCAATCAGGCTGCAGATGATGATGGCGGCAAAGGTGCACAGCAGGATGGCGCGGCGGATCATCTGGGCGCGGCGGCTGAGCACGTCGCGAGACAGACCGAGTTCCACCGATTCGGCTTCGCGCTGAGGGTGAGCCTCGTCGAGCTTCACCCACTGGTCCACCACCCGGGCGAGGCGCTGGGTGAGGATGGTCACGAACGTACCGATACCGGCCACGACGAATGCGGGTGCCAGCACGAGCTGTACGACCTTGGAGATGTCGGTCAGGTGGAAATCGACCATGCGCTATTCTAGCCACATCGCCCGTAGGGACTGCCAAGTCAGCGAGGATTTATGCGCCATGCCGCCCTGCTTTGTATTGCGAGCCTGATGCTCAGCGCTTGCACGAACCTGACCACCGTTTCTAGCCCTCCCGCGCTCGATGCCAGCCAGCGACTGCAGGCGCACCGCTGGGAACTCGTTTATTGGGAAGGAACGCCGGTGCCGCACGGGGACAATGGCGAGCCCGTCATTCTGACCTTCGCCGACGGCCGGGTTAGCGGCCACACCGGCTGCAATCGCTCTAGTGCCGGCTACGAACTCGATGCCGCGGCAATGCAACTGCGCATCCTTGCGCCGCTCTCGACCCGCATGGCCTGCGAGGAGGGTCGGATGGCCTTCGAGGCGTCGCTGCTCAAGGCGTTACAGGGCGTGCGCACGCTGCGCTTGGACGGGCCGCACCTCTACCTCGAGGCGCCGGGGCAGGTGGCGCTCAAACTGCACGAGCGCGAGCTCCAATAAACACGCAGCGTCGCGTTTTATAGTCGCGGACGCTTGCCGAGCTTGAAGGGACTGTCGAGGGCTGCGAGTTCGCGGGCATCCCGGCCGTAGGGGTCGGGCTTGAAGACGATGCTGCCATCGTCGTCGCGATCCGCCGTCCAGTAAATCAGCAGCACCGGAACGGGCTTCGCGACCCGCAGGGTGCGCGTCTCACCGCTGTCCACGGCACTGCGCAGGCTCGCGGCATTCCAGCGCGCCGGGTCACCAAGCACCCATTCGGCGAGTTCCAGCGGTCGTTCGGTACGGATGCAACCTGAGCTGAATGTCCGATTGCTTTCGTCGAACAGCGACTTGCTCGGCGTATCGTGCAGGTAGACCAGATGCGGGTTCGGGAAGTTGATCTTCACCACACCCAGCGCATTGCTTGGACCCGCCGCCTGGCGCAGCAGGTAGGGAAAGTTGCGCGCCGTGTAGCGGCTGAAGTCGATGGAAGCTGCGTTGACCGCTGCCCCGTTTCGATCGAGCACCTGCAGGTTCTTGCGCGCGAGGATGCTGCGATCACCGCGACGCAGAGCAGGCAGGATGTCTTTCTCAAGGATGCCCGGCGGTACGGTCCAGGTGGGATTGATCACCACGTTGTTGATGCTGGCCTTGAACACCGGCGTTTCACGAAAAGGCTGCCCGACCACCGCGCGCGATTGCCAGATACGTTTGCGGTCGCGGACGAAGTGCACCTCGAAGCCGGCGATATCGACGATGACGAGATCGCCCTCCTTGATTTCGTGCAATACCTGGCGACCGCGCTCGAGATTGACTCGCAGTTGGGCGATGCGTTGTTCCACCGGTACGTTCAGCGCCTGCAGCGTGGCCGGGCCGAGCGAGCCGTCCACGGCGAGGCGATGTCTGCGCTGAGCGTGGCGCAATGCCGCCTCGAGCTGCGGGTCAAAGAAATTCTCGGCGCTACCACTGGCCGGGGTCGAGCTTGCACCCACCGCAGCCAAATCGCCGCTGATGGCCAAGCGGCGACGCAGCACGGCGATGCGCGCATCGCTCATGCCGGGTTTCAGCGTGGGGCCGCCGGCAATGGTCGGCCAACCGCCGAGGGCGGCGATCTGCCGGTAGGCTGCAAGCGCCTCGCGCCCCGCTTGATACATCCAGTGCGATGGGCGCACCAGTTCGATGCTGCTGCGGATGCGATTGCCGCGGATAGCCTCGTGCACGAAACGCACCGGATCCACGTCGCGGATGTCGCGGGTATCGAAATTCCAGTTCGAATCGAGGGAGACCGGGTCGACCTTGCCGAAGTACAGGTGATACACGATCAATGCGTAGGCATCGGAGGCCAGCAGCTCCAGCGCCACTCGTTCGAGCGCGCTCGGGTTCGTCAGAGCTCGCAGCCGTTGCAGCGATGCGAGGTGGTAATCGGTGGGCCGAAGGCCGTCGTCCTCGATGTCCGCGAGCAGTTGCACGAGTGACTGCAGGCGCGTCGCGTCCCAATAGGGGCGATAGGCGTTGAGCTCGTACAACTTGCCAAGCGAACGCGTGGCTATCAGCGTTTCGCTCTCTACCGTCAGAGGTTGACCCGTCCCTAGGGCATCGAGCCGCTCGCGCAGCAACTCGCTGACCGCATCGGGTGGCGCGAGGGACGCCGCTGGGGTCACCGCCTGCAGCAACTGACTGGAAAGCAATACGGTGCACAGCAGTGCGACTCGGAGCGTCGAACGAAGCATGGGTTAGCGAGCGATCTCGTCGAGGAAGCGTGGGTACCGCGTATCGTCCTCTTGCGCGAGTCGATCGTCCAGTTTCTCGCGATGCGAATAGAACATGGGCTACTAGAACATGCGCTGCAGGAACTTCGGTCGGGCCTTTACAATGCCTCGACCATGTCGGCCGCCTTCGATGTCCCTGAGGCTTCCATCGACCCCACACAACTGGGTCCGATGCTGGTCGCGTGGCAGCGACGCAGCGGGCGGCAAGACTTGCCTTGGCAGCGTGATCGCAGCGCTTATCGCGTCTGGGTCTCCGAGATCATGCTGCAGCAAACGCAGGTGGCGACGGTCATCGGATACTTCGAGCGCTTCATGGCGCGCTTTCCCAACGTGAGCGAGCTTGCCGCAGCGCCGATCGATGATGTGCTGCACCTGTGGACCGGGCTCGGCTACTACGCGCGGGCGCGCAATCTGCACCGCGCGGCGCGGCAGATCTGCGATCGATTCGGCGGCGAGTTTCCGCGCCACTTTGCGGAGGTTGCTGAGTTGCCGGGCATCGGCCGTTCGACCGCCGGCGCGATACTCGCGCTTGCCTACGACGAGCGGCAGCCGATCCTCGATGGCAACGTCAAGCGGGTGCTTGCCCGGGTATTTGAGATCGAAGGCAATGCGGCGCAGCGCGCGGTAGAGCAGCAACTCTGGGCACTGGCTGATGCCTGCACGCCAGCGCAGGATGTCGCCACGTACACCCAGGCCGTCATGGATCTCGGTGCCACCGTGTGCAGTCGGCGCAATCCGGCCTGCGCGCTGTGCCCGGTGAGAGCGCAGTGCCGCGCGCGCGCCTCCGCTCGCCAGCACGAGATTCCGGCACCCAAGCCGCGCGCCGCGCGAAAAGCTCGTCCCGCTCGCGCATGTTGGTGGTTGTTGCCGATCGATGCCGAGGGTCGCGTGCTGCTCGAGCGGCGCCCGGAGCGCGGCGTCTGGGGCGGCTTGTGGTGTCCGTTGCAGTTCGACACCGCCACGGCGGCTGCGAGCTATGCACGGCAACGGTTCGCGGTCGAGGCAAATCAACTCGAGTCGCTCGGTACTATTGACCATGTCTTTACGCACTTTGATCTCGCTATCACGCCGCTGCTGCTGCGCGGTGTGGCCGCGGCGGATGCCGTGATGGAGCCCTCAGGGGTGCTCTGGTATAACCCGCGTGACGGTGCAGTGCGGGTCGGTTTGCCCGCGCCCGCCAAACAACTGCTCGACGATCTGCTCGGGCAGCCGCTAGTCAATTCGAGGGATTCTCTGCATGACTGACTCGCCTGTCCGCATGGTTGATTGCGTCGTCTTGAAAAAATCCGCCCCCGGCCTCGAGCGCGTTGTTTACCCGGGCGAGCTCGGCGTCCGCATCTGGCGTCAGGTGTCGAAGGAAGGCTGGCAGCGCTGGGTCGCCCACCAGACGATGTTGATCAATGAATATCGACTCGTGCCGATCGAGCCGAAGGCGCGCAAGTTTCTCGAAGGTGAGATGGAAAAATTTCTCTTTGGCGTCGGAGCAGTGAAGCCCGAGGGTTTTGTCGCCCCTCCGGCCGGCTGAGCGCTTAATCTTTTGTCCGCTGGCCGACGGTCTGCAGTACGTCGGCGAAGGCTTCGGCGAGCAGGCGCTCGTCGGAGTCGAGCCCGCCACCTAGGCTACCGGTGGGGTCAACGTAGTAGAGTTCGAGACGCCCGCTGCGACCTGCACCAAAATCCAGGCTTCTTCGCCATAGATCGTCCTCGGCGCCTCCGCTGCGACCGGCGTTCAGCCATGGCGACTGTAGCTGTAGACGCAGCAGGCTCGGCGCCCGGAACGCAGGGGGCAGTTTTTCGAGCAGCGATTGCAGCATCTCGCCATTGATCTGCGGCGCCACCGATAGTGTCAGCAGCGCTTTCATCAAGTCTCTGGCGTGCTCGCTTCGCTCGATGCGCGATTCCATCTGCCGCTGTGAGTCGCGGGATTGCTGCATCTCGGTCAGATCATTGAGTACTTCAACGAACTCCGACTGACCACCTTCGCTTCCACTCAAACGGCGGATGCTCACCTGTTGCAGGCTGGCGCCGTGACGACGCAACAACTCGTAGCGGTCGAGTTCCTCGCCCTCGCGCAAGGCGCGGCACACCGGGCAGTCAACAGGCTCGATGTCCGTGTTGTGGAACAGGGAGTGGGTGGTCTTACCGACGAGTTGTGAAGCGGGAACACCCAGTACTCGCCCTGCAGCCGCATTGGCCTGACTGATTCGGCCACCCTCGTCGATGATCAGCGTCGGGTTCGGTACAGCGTCATAGATCCGGGCCGCGCTCGCCAGCGCCGTGAACGGTTCGCGCAGCGTTGAGTAGAGCAGCGCCAGATATACGAACCAGTAAGCCATGATCTTCAGAAGGTGGCCGATGACGTTGGCCGGACCGAACAGGTTGTCTTCCAGCGAGAACAGCACCTCAGCCAGCATCATCGCCAGCAGTGATGCAGGGATGAAGCGGCGCACGCCGGTGGGCAGTTGATGCCGAATGCGCCAAAGTATGCTGAGGGTGATCAAGTGCAGGCCGATGATCGTCCAATCGATCAGGACTTTCGTCTGGCTGAAACGCAGGCCCTCTTCGTACATGTCCGGCAGCCAGCCGTTCACCGATGCCACGATGAGCAGCAGCGTCAGTGAGCCAACGATTGCGTGAAACGGCAGCAGCGGCATGCGTTTCGACATCAACTGAATCGCCACCAGCATGCCGAGGGCTTGCAGGCCGCGGGCACTCGCCCAGAGGCGCAGGCTCACGTTTTGCTCATCGATCGGCAGCAGGCTCATTCCCTGATAGGTGATCAGGTGCAGCAGGTCGATCAACATGCACCAGCCGATCACCACGGCGATGAGCAGCAGATACTGGTTTCGGGCGAAGCGCTGCGAGGTATGGGCGACGATCATCGCCGTGCCGCCGATCACGATGGAGATCGTCTCGGCGAAGACGTGGAACGCCAGGTACCCGAACCCATAGGCGAAGTAACCCAGCACTAGCACCACGCCGAGCGGTACCAGGATGTTCCACAATAAAAAGCGTCGATCGTCGATCATTGCGTGACATCCACCAAAACTTCGTGGGTCAGTGTAACGGAAGGCGCGGGCAGGAAATCCCATAGGAACTGGAATTCGTAACTCGCCTCGAGCCGCAGCTGCGCCCCCGGCGCGCTGGCCGTGTCCCAGTCGGGAATGGACTGCAGAGTCAATTGCGCCTCATCGATGCTGCGACTTGCAGCGAGGTACACATTGCGTAGATCGGCGAGGCTTGCCGGAGTCGGTGCCGCGCTGCCATGCACCATGGCATAGCGCCCGGTTTCGGCAAGCGCATGGCGCAGTACGAGATCCGTCCACAGCAGTCGCGCGAAATCGAGCACGCCGAACACCAGCAGCAGGAACACTGGTAACAGGACCAAGGTTTCGAGCAGTACGGAGCCGCGATGCGCTTGACGGGGGTTCATGGTCAAAACACACGGGCCTCGACGGTGCTCGTCAGGTTCCAGGAGGCAGGAAGCCCGGGTAAGTCCCAGGGGAAAACGTGCACGGCCGCAGCCTCGATACGCACGAATCTTAGGGGTCGTGTGTCGGCGGCAGGGCAGGAGCCGGTACTGCAGGAAACGACCGTCAGCACGCCCGTGCCGGTGTCGAGGCAGCCGCAATACTGTTCAGCGCTGACGGTGATCGGCGTATTGCTGTACGCCGCCACGACTTCCGCCGCATTGACGATGCCGGGCAAATCCTCGCTGCGGGCGAGACTGTAGGCAGCAAAGTCGGCGCCCGCCCGCGCCGTTGCCGAGAGTTCCATTTTCAGCCGGCTCGCGAGGGCTAGCGTCATCAACCCGAAGAACAAGATCGCAAAGACCGGAGCGATCAACAGCAGCTCAACGGCTGCGATGCCGCTCACTCGCCGAGCCATGCGCGTTGCCTCAGTGCGTCGGGAAGGTAGTGTGAGTCGTAGTTCAGGCGCAGGCGCCCCGTCAGGCGCAGGGTTCGTGCGATCAGCGCTATCGCCCGTGCGCTGCTATTGGCAGGTTGAGCGCCGACACCCGTGACTTGCAGCGCAGATCGCGGCGTATACACGACGCCTTCCAGTCGGCCGGTGCTGGCGATGGGGATCGTATGCGAGGCAACGCCGAGCGGCACGCCTCGTGATTCGAAAATCGCCACGCCCGCGTAGGTCCCGTTGGTCGGCGCGGTGAGGTTGACGATGGTGGTCGCGTTCATGGTGATGCTGCCGCCGACGGCGAGGAAAATCGTCACGGCGTTGCCGGTCAAGCGTGCGTTGTTATTGGTGGTGAGTCCGCCGCCATAGATCAGGTAATTGCCGCTTGCAAACGTTGCCCGCGCGTTCGCATTGATTCGAATGCCGTTGCAGTAGGTTCCGGGCTGCAGCGTAACGGTGCCGCTGGCGACGAAGTTGGTGTAATCGCAGGCTGTGAAAGTGGGTTCGGACAGCGCCAGCATCGGATCGACGACCGTGGCAGCACCCGTCACCGGGATCGGGGTCACCGTCGCGCTACCGCTGATCGAGCGACCGCCGCGCACGCGGATGGAAAGCAGCGTGACCTGCGCATTGTTACCTACGGTGAGCGCCGTAGCCCCGCTCGAGTTGACCTGTGCTGTGCAGAACGCGCCTGGGATGTTCGCATTCGCATCGATGGCAAGGGATCCGTTGCCGGTATCGGCCAAGGTCATCAGGCAGGCGGGCCTGCGCAACCGCGCCGTCGCCTGCGTGCCGATCAGTGTTGAGGCTCCGACGAACAGTGCGGAAAAAAGTCTCGGCGGCTGATGCTCGATGCGTACCCGCACCGCCAACTCGCTGCCGGCGTAGGCGCCGGCAGTCGGAGGCCTGTCCACGGTGACCGTGGTATCGGCGGCGACCGGAAAACCGTTTTCGGCTGCGGTATATCGTGCGGCGATCGTAACGCCGGCTGCATTCTCACGCAGCGCTTGCAGTGCGCCCGCCTGCGCAGCCAGATCCGTCGCAGTTTGCTGCGCGCGGCGTAACGCGAACAGGTACGCACTCTCGATTACGAGTGCGAGCAGCATGATCACGATCGGCAACAGCACTGCAGTCCACAGTGCCAGCACCCCGCGCTGCCGCGAGGCTGCGCGAGTCACTGCATGCCCCGAACGATGTCGATGGCCGCGAGTATCGACGGGCCCGCCAGCACCACCATCATGGCCGGAAAGAGACACAGCAGCAGCGGAAACAGTAACTTCGTCGAGAGTTTCGCGCCGAGCTCCTCGGCCTTCAGCCGCCGGCGGGTGCGCAACTCGCTCGAATAGGTCCTGAGAATGGTGGCGACGCCCGCGCCGAACTGCTCGGCTTCTGCGAGGCTCACCATGAGGTTACGAACCTCCGGCGATCCGCTCGCCTCGGCAAAGCCCTCGAAGGCCTGCTCACGGCTCGCGCCCGCTTTCAGTTGCAATTGCACGTTGCGAAACAGGCGCGCGAGTTTGGGACTCGTGGTCTCGAACTCCTGGCTGACCCGAGCCATGGTCGAATACAAATCGAGTCCCGCGTCGATGCACACCCGCATCAGATCGAGGACGTTGGCCAGGTTGAGTTCGAT
>VEQP01000044.1 GCA_018883185.1 Nevskiaceae bacterium
GTTTACAAAACTGCTGCACTACCACTGTGCTAACCCGGCGTTCCGCCCGCGTATTCTAGCTGACCCGCCGTACCGCGCGTGCAAGACCGCGCAGCACAAGGCTGGCCTCGAGCCTGTGTGGCACTCGCAACAGGCGACTGACCTGCAACGCCGCCCCGCCGGTCAGTAGCAATTCCACACGCTTTCTGGGTGCTTTGCGACCGCGCGCCTCAGCGAGTGCACGCTCGATCACCGCCGCCGCGGCATGATGGGCGCCGGCGGCAAGCGCCGAACGCGTATCGCGAGCGAAAAGCTCTCGGGCCCGTCCGAGCCCGCGACGGGCGCGCCGACGAATACCCCCCGTCGAGCGCAGCAGCGCGTCGGTCATCAGTTGCGGACCCGGCACGATCGCGCCGCCGCGATGTACACCCCCGGCATCGAGCAGGTCGAGCGTCAGCGCCGTGCCGATGTCAGCGACGCAGACAGCACTACGGGGTCGTTGCAGCTCGCGCGCACCCAGCAGTGCGAGCCAGCGATCGGCGCCGAGCCGCCATGGATCGCGGTAGCCGTTTTGCACCCCGGCAAGCGCGCGCACACTGGACACGAGCCGAGGCCATCGACCCGTCGACGCGCGAACCGCCTTGCGCAGCTCCGTGCGCACCTGAACGCCGGCAACGCTGACGACGTGGACCTCGACCGAACTGTCCTTGGGCACGCGAGCGAATATTTCTTTGGCGAAATGCTTGGCGCTCCAGCCGGCATGCTCCGCCGCGCGCATCCGCCCGAGCTCACCATCGCGGCGCAACCACGCCCACTTGATACGCGTATTGCCAAGATCAACGAGCAACACGCGTTCGCGCTTCATCATGAGCCGCTCCGGCGCACCGAGACTTCACCGGCCGTGATACCGAGCTCTTCACCCTGCGCCGTGCGCAACTGCAATGCGCCTTGCGCGTCGATTCCCATTGCAGTGCCTGTGCGCTCGGCACCCGCGCCCGACACGCGCACCGCTTCGCCGCGCAGCGCATCGGCCTCGGCCCATACGGCCCGAAATGGTGCAAAACCCTGTGCTGCAAACCGGAGTACCCCCTGCATCATCGACTCGAGTACGCAGGCAATGAGCGCGTTGCGTTGTAGCGGATCGACACCACACTCGGCGAGTGCAGCGGGGAGGTTGCCGGTTGTCGCGATGTCGCTGCGGACTGCCGGATCGAGCCGCAGATTGAGGCCGACGCCGATGACCACGTGCGCCGGGCCTGCTGCTTCCGCGCGAAGTTCGACGAGGATGCCGCCGAGTTTGGCGAGCACGGCCTGCCCCTCGGCATCACGCTGGACCAGCACCAGATCGTTCGGCCATTTAAGGCCGATACCCTTTGCGCCGCAGCGCTGCAACGCCGCGCGCACGCTGAGTCCGATCACGAGCGTGAGCGCCGGCAGATCACGAGGGGTTGGATCGAAACTCGTCGCTACCGACAGACAAACACTGTCGCCCAAGGCCGAGCGCCAAGCGCGACCGCGGCGACCCCGCCCCGCTGATTGATGCTCGACCAACAAGACGTCGAATTGGCCCACGGGTGGCGCAGCGGCTGCGAGCAACTCGGCGTTCGTCGATGGTGCGGACCAACGCACCTCGAGTGAGTGAAGCTGCTCGGCCACAGGTTGCAAAGCGGCGCGCAGCGCCGCGGCATCCAGCGCCTGCACGGGGGATGTGAGTCGATAGCCACGCTGAGTTTGCGCCTCGATCGACAAGCCGAGATCGCGCAGCGTCTCGATGGCTTTCCATACCGCGCTGCGTGTCACGCCGAGACCCTGTGCGAGTGCCTCGCCCGAGAGGGTCTGACCGGTCGCCAGCGTTCGATAGACCTGCTCGAGCAGCGTGCTCATGTGCGCCATCGCCCAAGCAGCCAAAGGCTTCGTGCGCGAGGCTCGGTGCCTTGGCGCATGCGAGCGATGTTGCTGCGATGGGTCCAGATCACGAATAGGGCGCAGGCCAGCCCGAAGGCGACGAGTGGCCCGACCGAATGCGCCGCAATCCAGCCGGCCTTGCCCGCCCAGAGCGCGAGCGCGGGCAGGGCGGCGGCGGCAACCATCGAGCCAAGGCCCACGTAACCGAACACCATCATCATGACCAGCCAGACCGCTAGCACACCGAGTAGCAGCACCGGCGCCAGCGCAAGCAGACTGCCAAGCAGCGTCGCCACGCCCTTCCCGCCACGAAAGCCGTGGAAGATCGGGTACACGTGCCCCACAACGGCTGCAAAGCCGCAGCCCACCTGCAACCACGCCAATGACAGTGGCGCACTTGCGACCTCGGCGGGGGAGAGCAGCGCCGGCAGGGCGCGCACGGCGATGTATACCTTCGCCACATCGATGATGATCACGCCGAGCGCAAAGGCTTTGCCCTGTGTGCGCAAGGCGTTGGTGCCGCCCGCGTTGCCGCTGCCCTGCGTGCGGATATCCACACCGCGCAACTTGCCGAGCAACAGGCTGCCGTTGATTGACCCGAGCAGATAGGCGGCCAGCAAGCGGAGGAGTGGATCCCACATGCGGCAAATCTTAACGTAGGGGGCAATCGGGTGCAGAATGCACCGATGAGCGATGTGATTCCGACCTTGAGCCTGCGCGAGGCAGACTCGCCGGCCTTCGTGCGCGACCTCGGCACCGCCTACGAGCATCACGGTTTCGTGATCCTGACGGACCACGGCATGCCGCAAGCGCTGATCGACCGATTTTTGGATCTGTACAAGACTTTTTTTGCTTGGTCTGAGGAGCACAAGCGCCGTTACCACGTACGTGGCGGCGGCGGTGCCCGTGGCTACACGCCTTTTGGCATCGAGACCGCCAAGGGCGCGACGCACTACGATCTCAAAGAGTTCTGGCACGTCGGCCGCGAACTCCCGCACGGTCACGACTATCGCAAGTACATGGCCGACAACGTCTGGATCGACGAGTTGCCGGGCTTTCGCGAAGCGTCGATCGAGATGTTCGAGACTTTTGATCTGACGGGTCGTCGAATCCTGCGAGCGATCGCTGCGATCCTGAACCTGCCGGCTGATTTTTTTGAAGACAAGGTTCAGCTCGGCAATAGCGTGCTGCGCATCATCCACTATCCGCCCATGCCGCCGCAGCCCACCGAGAGCGTGCGCGCCGGTGCGCACGAGGACATCAATGTCATCACACTGCTCCTCGGCGCCGAGGAGCCCGGGCTACAGGTGCTGAGCAAGCGCGGCGAGTGGCTCGAGGTAAATCCCGCGCCGGGCTCAATGGTTGTCAATGTGGGCGACATGCTGCAGCGGCTCACCAACGGCACCTTGCGATCGACCAGCCATCGCGTCATTAACCCCAAGAGCGATCGAGCAAGGCACGCACGCTACTCGATGCCGTTTTTCCTGCATTTCAACCCGGACTTCCCCATCGCCGCCCTGCCCTCCTGCGTGGGACCGGGCAAACCCGAACCGCTGCCACCCATCCTTGCCGAGGAATATCTGCAGGAGCGGTTGCGGGAAATCAAACTCAAATAACGGACCTTCTCATGACGCTGCAACTTCAAGCCCTGCTCGGCATCGTGCTCTTCATCGCCGTGGTACTGCCGATGTCGAGTAACTGGCGACGCATCAACTGGAAGCTCGTCGTCATCGCTGTGCTACTGCAGTTTGTCATCTGCCTGCTACTGCTCAAGGCGCCGGTGGTCAAGGAAGGGCTGCTGTATCTCAACCAAGCGGTCGGCGCGCTCGGCGCGGCCACGCTCAAAGGCAGTTCATTCGTGTTCGGGTATCTGGGTGGCGGCGACACCCCCTTCACGGTGACGAATCCCAATGTTGTAGTGACCTTTGCATTTCAGGTGCTGCCGCTCGTCATCGTGATGTCGGCACTCTCGGCGCTATTCTGGTACTGGGGCATCCTGCCTCTCGTGATTCGCAGCATCTCGTATGTGTTCGAGCGCGCGCTGGGCACACGCGGACCTGCGGGGCTCGTGGCGACGGCCAATATTTTCCTCGGGCAGACGGAGGCCCCGCTGCTGGTGCGCCCATACCTCGAGCGTATGTCGCGCTACGAACTCCTGCTCGTCATGACCGCGGGCATGGCCACCATCGCGGGTTCAGTCATGGTGATCTACTCGGCGATGCTCGGCGCGCAGTTCGAAGGCGTGCTGGGCCATCTCATCACCAAGTCGATCATGTCGGTGCCGGCAGCAGTGCTGTTCGCACACATCATGTTGCCCGATGCCACCGACAGTACGCAGGACCTGCAGCAACCGCCGAAGATCTACACGAGTGCGATGGACTCCATCACTCGGGGCACGAGCGATGGCCTTGCGCTGTATCTCAACATCATCGCAATCCTCATCGTGCTCACCGCCTTCGTTGCACTCGCCAACAGCGTAGTGGGCTTTCTGCCGACCGTAGGCGGCGAAGCGGTGACCCTCGAGCGCGTCGCCGGTTGGATCTTCGCGCCGATTGCCTGGCTCATGGGCATTCCTTGGGCCGAGGCCAGCACCGCGGGCTCACTGCTCGGCGTGAAGAGCGTACTCAACGAATTCATCGCCTACATCCAGCTTTCTGCCATGCCGGCCGAGGCGCTCTCGGAGCGCAGCAGACTGATCACCATCTACGCGCTGGCCGGGTTTGCCAATCTCGCCAGCATCGGCATCCAGATCAGCGGCATCGGCACGATGGCGCCGGAGCGACGCGGGGATCTGGCGCAACTCGCGTGGCCAGCGTTTGTCGCAGCGACCCTCGCCTCCTGCATGACCGGCTGCGTGGTCGGCATCGTGGCGGGCTGAGGCGACATCGGGAAGTCGCATGGCCAAGCTGTACTTTTATTACTCGACCATGAACGCCGGGAAATCCACGGCGTTGCTGCAGGCCTCGCACAACTACGGCGAGCGCGGCATGCGCACGCTCGTCTACACGGCGAGGCTGGATGATCGCGCGGGCGGCAAGGTGGCTTCGCGTATCGGCATCAGCGCCGAAGCACGCCACTTCAGCCCGGGACGCGACCTACATGCCGACATCGCCGCCGAGCAGGCCGCAGCGCCAATCGCCTGCGTCTTGGTTGATGAAGCGCAGTTCCTGACCGCCGAGCACGTCCGGCAGCTGGCGCGCGTGGTCGATGAACTCAACGTGCCAGTGCTCTGCTACGGATTGCGCACCGACTTTCTCGGCCGGCTCTTCGAGGGCAGCGCCCAGTTACTGGCCTGGGCCGATAACTTGGTGGAACTCAAAACCGTGTGCCACTGCGGACGCAAGGCCACGATGGTCGTGCGAGTCCGCCCCGATGGGCGCGTCGAATCCTCGGGTGCGCAGGTCGAAATCGGCGGAAACGATCGCTACGTCCCGCTCTGCCGACGGCACTTTGTTGCAGCGCTTGAGAGCGGTGAAGCCTAACTTCCGATCGCCCTGGTGTTGCAAAAATGAGACAGCGAGCAGGGTGCGCGAAAGGCACCGGCTGTCATAGAATATTCACCGGTCGTTTGTCTAATACGCACCCACATCCCGCAGGGCAGGAAGCCCTGACAGAATTCGTTTTCGTTCATCTGGAGACTTGCAACGATGTCCACGCTGCTGTCGGGTAATGCTTTGCCCGTGTCCGCCACGCGACGCTCGCGCGTCACGCTCGCCGTTCTTCTTGCCTGCCCGTTGGTGGTTGTCGCCACGGCACCCTCGGCCTTCGCCCAGTCCACGGGTACGACGGCCGCGGAAGACCTGCAGGAGATCGTTGTCACCGGTCGCCGCGCCGCCTCGCTCGGCGTCGTCACCGAGCAGAACGCTGCCAAGTCGCGTATCACCATCACCGGTGACTCGCTCAGCAACTACATCCCCGGTCAGACCTTCCTCGAGTCGCTGAACCAAGTTCCGGGCCTCGTGTTCACCAACACCGACCCGTACGGCAGTTCGGGTGGCAACCTGCGCTTGCGCGGTTTCGACGGTGCACGCGTCTCGCTCACCTTCGACGGTATCCCGCTCAACGACACCGGCAACTACGCGATCTACACCAACCAGCAGATCGACGCGGAACTCATCGAAGCGGTGGATGTGAACCTCGGCACGACCGACGTCGATAGCCCCACGGCCTCGGCCACGGGCGGCACCATCAACAACCGTACCCGTCGTCCCTCCAAGGAATCGGGCGGCATGCTGTCGGTGTCGGGTGGTGAGTACAACTATCGCCGTTACTTCGGCATGTACGAGACCGGTGAGATCGGACCTTGGGGCACGCGCGCGTACATCAGTGCATCGCACTCCTCGAACGACAAGTACAAGGGCCCGGGCGAAATCTACAAGCGCCAGTTCAACGCCCGCATCCAGCAGGACTTGGAAGGCGGCAACTTCATCGCGGCCTCGTTCCACTTCAACCGCAACCGCAACAACTTCTACCGCAACGCGACCGAAGCCCAGTGGCTCACCAACGGCCGCAACTTCGACAACCTGCCGATCTGCACCCGGGTTCCGGGTGTCGCGGGCACGCGTCAAGATGAAAACGCGGCACCGAACACCGGCGGCACCGAGAACGTGCTGAACCCCTCGGCCTGCACCAACTACTACGGTCTGCGCGTGAACCCGTCGGATACGGGCAACATCCGCATCAACTCGCTGTGGAATCTGAGCGAGAACCTGCGCCTCGCCATCGACCCCTCGTTCCAGTACACGCTGGCCAACGGCGGCGGCACCACGATGCTCAACGAGACACCGGCGGCAGCCAACAATGCCGATCGTCGCGTCGTGGGCAACACCACGGCCGTGGGTTTCGACCTCAACGGCGACGGTGACGTGCTCGACTCGGTGCGGTTCTACAGCCCGAGCAACACCAACACCAAGCGCTTTGGCCTCAACGCTTCGCTCATCTATGACCTGTCGGACACTCAGCGTCTGCGTCTCGCCTACGCGTTCGACTACGGCAAGCACCGTCAGACAGGTGCCTTCGGCTACCTCGATGCCAACGGCAATCCGGAGAGCGTATTCGGCGGCCGTCAAGGGCGCGTGGTGCGCACGGCCGACAACAGCTTCGTGCGCAGCCGTGATCGATACTCGATCGCCGAGCTCAATCAGATCTCCGCCGAATACCGCGGCAAGTTCCTGGACGAGAAGTTGACCGCGACGATCGGTGTCCGCGCACCGTTCTTCAAGCGCGAGCTCAACCAGTACTGCTACACGCAGAACGCGTCCAACACCGTGCTCTGCACGACACAGCCGGTCGCGAGCACCCTGCCGAACGGCAATGTGCGCCTCGGCACCTCAACCACCGAATATGTGCCGCCGTTCAAGGCAGAAGCCAAGTTCGAGGAAGTACTGCCGAACATCGGTTTGACCTACGCGCTGACCGATGCGCACACGATCTATGCCTCGTACGCCGGGGGCCTCTCGGCGCCGCGTACGGACAACCTCTACTCGGTGCGTCGTGCCGCGGACGGCTCGCTCGCCCGCGCTCTGCCGGATCCGGAAGAGACCGACTCCTTCGACATCGGTTGGCGCTATCGCTCGGACACGCTGCTCGCCTCGGTGGCGGTGTGGAAGTCGGAGTTCAAGAACCGCATCGTCTCCTCGTTTGATCCCGACCTCGGCTTCAATGTCGATCGTAACGTAGGCGCGGTAGATCTGCAGGGCGCCGATTTCCAAGTCGGCTGGCAGGTGAATGACTGGATCGTCGTCAACGGCTCGGCCTCGTACAACGACAGCGAACTGCAGGACAACCTGCAGGTCAGCGCCACGGGCGCGGTGCCGCTCGCCGGGAAGCGTCTCGTCGAGACCCCGGAGTGGACGTACGCCGGGCGCGTCGAGCTGCGTCCGTTCGAGGGCTTCAACCTCGGTCTCGAAGGCAAGTTCGTCGATGACCGCTTCACCACCGACCTCAACGACGCCTTCGTCAAGAGCTTCACGGTGTACAGCCTCGATGCCGGTTACAACTTTCAAGTCGACGGCGTGAAGGCGGTTCGCGTGCAGGCGAACGTCTACAACCTGTTCGACGAAGAGTTCTTCGGTTCGATCTCCTCGACCACGGGCGCTCTGGCGCTGCCGACGCCGGTCACGGGCTACAGCCCGTCGGCGCCGTTCCTGACCTTGGGCGCACCGCGCACGGTCAGCCTGTCGCTGCAGGTTCGCTTCTGATCGCGGCTTTCATGACGAGCAAAAGGGGCGGCTTCGGCCGCCCCTTTTCTTTGGGAGCCTTCCGAGCATTGCTCTCGGCAATACTCCTCGCGGCAACCCTGCTCGCAGCCACACCACTCACCGCGATCGCCCGCGACATACCGCGAGTAGCGCCGGGCACGCTGCGCATCGCGACCTTCAATGCCAGTCTCAACCGCGCCGAGGCCGGCGCGCTGCGCCGCGAACTCGTCAGTTCAGGGCAGCCGCAGATCGCGAGCGTCGCGACCATCATCCGTGCCGTGCAGCCCGATCTGCTGCTGATCAATGAATTTGACTACGATGCCGACGCGCCGCAGGGCCAACGCGCCATCGATCTGTTTCACGACAATTATCTTCGCGGCGATTATCCGTACCGCTTCACGGCCCCGGTGAACACGGGCGTGCCGAGCGGTGTGGATCTCGATCGCAACGGACGCGTGGGTGGGCCCAACGATGCGTTGGGCTTTGGGCTCTTTCCGGGTCAATACGGCATGGTTGTCTACTCGCGTCTCCCGATCGACGCTGCGCGAGTACGCAGTTTCCGCGAGTTCCTCTGGCGAGATATGCCGAACTCCTTGCTGCCGTTAACCTGGTATGCCCCCGAAGCTCGTGAGGTGCTGCGCCTGTCGTCGAAGAGCCATTGGGACCTGCCCATCATCCTGCCAGCGAAAGTCGGTGAGCCGCCGCGGCTGCTGCATTTTCTGGTCGCTCACCCGACGCCACCCGCATTCGATGGGCCAGAGGATCGCAACGGAAGGCGCAATCACGACGAGATTCGGCTCTGGGCAGACTACATCGCTCCTGCCCGCTCGAGTTACTTGCGCGACGATGCGGGTCGGCGCGGCGGACTCGCGCCCGCTGCCTCATTCGTGATCGCCGCGGACCTCAACGCCGATCCGCTGGATGGCGGCAGTGTCCCCGGGGCGATCGATCAACTGCTGCAGCATCCACGAGTAAATCGTGAAGCCGCCGTGGGCAAGTTGGCACCGCGCAGCGCACGGGCGCGCGAAGTCAGCTCGCAGCAAGGCGGGCGCAATCGCGAGCATCGAGGCGACCCGGCGCTGGATACGGCGGACTTCGAGGACGACGGAAATAGCCCGGGAAATCTGCGTGTCGATTACCTGCTGCCCTCAGCGGATCTGACCGTCTGCCGCTCGGGCGTGTACTGGCCGGAGGACGACACTCTGGCACGCAGCTCGGATCACCGGCTGGTGTGGCTCGACATCGCACTACCCGGCGAGCGCTGCCCCGTCGGCGAATAGCACGCTAATCACGATCCAGGCGTGGGACGGGCTGCAGGCTGCGGTTTCAATTGTTGGTACTTGCGCGTCAGCGACTGTGCAGCGCAGTCCATCGAGCTCATCGAGGGCGCACAGGCACCACTCGTCAACTCCCGCTCCCAACTACCGTAAATCGGATTCGGCAACAGGAACCAGCGGGCACCAAAGAGGCCTTCAAGCTCGCCACGTCGCGCTTCGAATACGGGTCGGTCTACAAAATCACGCAGGTCGTCTCCCACGAGTGCCACGATGCGATAGCGCTCAGCGATCGACGCACGACGCGCGGACTTATCCGAACTACTCCACTGCGGCCGCTCACCGCGCAGCATCAGCGTCTCGGCTTCGTCGCTATTTGGCAGACCTAGCGCGCGCAAATTACGCAGCGTCGCCGTGCGCGCAGGGCATTCATCCGCGGGCGACGACGCCAGTGGCTGGCAGAGGCGGTTGGTGACGTAGTAGATCTTGTGCCCCGCGGCCGCGGCCGCACGCAGGAACTCCACGGCACCCGGAATTGCGGTCGCAGCAGCCTCCTGCATCCACGCTTGCCAAGAAGCCTCCTCGTACTCGCGCCCCTGCAGCAACTGCCGCGCTTGATAGTACGTGTTATCGAGCACTGTCTCATCGAGATCAACAACGATCGCCGTAGGCAACGCCGCGAGCTGCGCCGCAGTGCTACCCCACTGCTCGGTCGCGGCGCTCCCTGGCGCAGCAATCACGGTGGTGAGTCGCTCTGTTGCGAGCCGATAGACCTGGCGCGTTGCGAGTTCGTATTCAGTCGCCCGCTGCAGCCATAGCGTTGCATTCAACTGTTCACGCGCAGTGACGGGCGAGACGGGAGTCGCGGCAGGCCGTGCGAGGACTAACGGTATGAACAGCATGCCCACGAGGGCGGCGATTAATTTTTTCACGTTAAGCTCCTGCGACCCGCACGCTGCGGTCGGTACTTAAGGTGCCATGGTAAGGTGCGGCATGCTCAAAGACATCATCCGCACCATTCCTGACTATCCGAAACCCGGCATCCTGTTTCGCGACATCACCACCCTGCTGGCCGATGGCGCAGCTTTCAAGCAAGCCGTTTTAGAACTGACATCACCGTGGACCGATGCCCGCATCGGCAAAGTGGTCGGAATCGAAGCTCGAGGGTTTATCGTCGGCGCGGCCGTCGCGCACGCCTTGGGCACGGGCTTCGTGCCGATCCGTAAGCGGGGCAAACTGCCCTACGACACGGTTAGCGTCAGCTATGCGCTCGAGTACGGCACCGACACCATCGAGGTGCACCGCGATGCCGTACACGCAGGCGAGCGGGTACTCCTGATCGACGATCTCATCGCCACCGGTGGCACGGCACTCGCTGCCGTTTCGCTGCTGCACTCGCTACAGGCAGAAGTCGTGGGGGCAGGCTTCGTGATCGACCTACCAGATCTTGGCGGGGCATCGGCCCTGCGAGATGCCGGTGTCACCGTGCACAGCCTCGTGGAATTTCCGGGGCACTGACTCGATCAGGCGATCGCCGCAGCCTCGCGCAGACTCTGGATCATTGAGGTCTTGAGCAAAAAGGCACGCGACAACTCAGGATCAGCCGCTGCGCGCATCAGATCCGCCTGTCGCTTGCGTTGCACATCCGGGTCGCGCGATTCCATGAGCTTCTTGTTATTCATGGTGTGCTCCTGCACGAAGCGCACGCAAATATCGCGACGTTGCTTCGCGAACAAATCGAGCAAGGGCTCGGCAGACTCGCCGTGATGGATGCGAATCAATTTGTCGCTGAGATTCCAGGCGTCGTGAATACCGCCGTTCATACCCATGCCGCCGAGCGGGTTGTTGATGTGCGCCGAATCTCCAGCGAGCAACACTCGGCCGCGGCGATAGGTTTTCGCCACGCGTTGATGTACGCGATAGATCGTCCGGTGGATGATTTCGTAGTCCGACTCGTGCGGCGCCATATGGTGCAGCCGATCCTGAATCCAGCGATCGGACAGCCACAGGGCATCGTCTTCGATCTTCGGGTCGGTCGGAATCAGCACGCGCCAAAGCGTCGGCGTCTTGAGTAGTACCAGCCATTCCTCGGGGTCCGACACGTAGTTGACCGGCGAGAGTCGCTCAAACTTGGTCTCGAGCGGAAAGGGAGTCGATGCCACGAGGAACTTCTCAGGGTAGGTGAACCCTTCGAACTCGATCGCCACGGCCTTGCGAATCGCGCTGTCGGCACCATCCGCGGCAATCAGGTAAGACCCGTGCAAGGTCTTCTCGACGCCGCGATCCCACACCAGAACCTCGACGCCTTCGCTCGTCTGGTAGACGCCCTTGACGGCATGATTGAAGTGGCACTGCGCAAGCGCCGCATGCGTGGTCTGTAGCTCGTTCCACACCAGTCGCGTGTACTTCCACTGCTCAGCCTGAAGCCGATACGGATGACGAGTGTCGCCACGCAGCACCTCGAGATCGAACTCGGCAATTTCGCCGGTGCGGCGATCACGGTACTGGTAACGGCGACACACGAGACCCTGCGCCTCGAGCGGCGCGGCCATCCCGAGTTCGTCGAGCATGTCGAGCGATGGGGGGTGGAAGGTCGACGCACGCAGCGTTTCGGGCAACTCGGCGAGCCCCTCCAACAAGATGACGGGGATGCCCGCCTGCGCGAGCCGCAACGCCGCCGTGCAGCCGACCGGACCCGCTCCGGCGATGATGACCGGTTGAGAAATGCCCACAGAACCCCCTGCCAAACCCAATGCTTCAGTATTCTATGCGAATGAACACTCGTACCGCTCCAAGCATCGCTCGGCTGTTCCTCATCGCCTGCCTCGTGGTCGCCTCGGCGCCCTCAGTGCCGCAGGAACGCACCGAGAAACCACCCTTGCACGGTCGCCAATGGATGGCGATCACCGGCAAGCCGCTCGGCGCTACGGCAGGTGCGCGTATTTTCCAGCGCGGGGGCAACGCGGTGGATGCGGCCTGCGCCATGATCGCCTCCACAGCCACGATGTGGGATGTACTGCATTGGGGCGGAGAAACCCAGGCACTCATCTGGCACCCGAAAGAACGCAAAGTGATTGCCATCAATGCGCTAGGCGTTGCTCCCACCGGCGCCACGCCCGAGTTCTTCAAGGCGAAAGGCATGAAGTACCCCCCGGAGTTTGGCCCGCTAGCGGCGGTCACGCCCGGAACGCCCGGGGGCATCCTCGTCATGCTGGCCGAATACGGCCGGCTGTCGCTTGCCGAAGTGTTAGCGCCCGCGATCGAACTGGCAGACGGCTATCCGATCGAGGCGCAGACGGCGACGCTCATCGAACGCAACAAGAGCAAGTTGAAGGAGTGGCCGAATACGGCGCGGGTCATGCTGCCCTACCTCGGGCAAGGCGCGACGCGCGACGGGCGCGAGGGCCCCGCCGCAGGGGAGATATTCAGGCAGCCGGAACTCGCCGCGACCTTACGCAAACTCGTCGACGCCGAACAGCGCGCGCTAGCGCGTGGCGCCTCGCGCAAACAAGCCATCATGGCCGCCTACGAGCGCTTCTACCGCGGGGATATCGCGAGCGAACTCGCCGCAGCAGTACAGGCCGAAGGCGGTCTGATCACACGCGAAGATCTTGCGCGCTGGCAAGTCAAGATCGAGGAGCCCAAACGCGTCAACTATCGCGGCATCGACGTGTACAAGCTCGACACTTGGACACAAGGTCCGAGCCTGCTGCAGTCGCTCAACATCCTCGAAAACTTTGATCTCAAGGCGATGGGCTACAACTCCTCCCGTTACCTGCATACGCTTTACCAAACGATGAATCTCGCTTTCGCCGATCGCGACTTCTACTACGGGGATCCAGCCTTCGAGCCGCGCGAACCGATCGACGGACTGCTCTCCAAGGCCTACGCCAAGCAACGCGCGGCGTTGATCGGCGAACGTAACGATCCGACAATCGGACCCGGCGACCCTTACCCGTTCCAAGGCGGTACGAATCCGTATGCCTCGCTGTTGAACGCCCCCGCGGATCGCGCGCCTGCACCCTCTGGCGATGGCAAACCCGAGGGCAACCGGCCGTATTCACCGGCAGGCGTAGTACCCACTACCGATCGCAGCTATCGCACCGACGACCCGGACGGCGCCTTTTGGCGCGGCACGACCTCCGTCATCGCTGCCGATGCGGAAGGCTGGCTGGTGTCGGTGACGCCGAGCGGCGGTTGGATCCCGGCGGTCATCGCCGGCAAGACCGGCATCGGACTCTCCCAGCGCATGCAGTCCTTCGTGCTCGATGCTCGCGAAAACCCCTTCAATGTGGTGGAACCCGGCAAGCGCCCTCGCGTGACACTCACTCCGAGTCTCGCCGTTCGCGGCGGAAAACCTTGGCTCGCCTTCGCTGTGCAAGGTGGCGACAGTCAGGATCAAAACCTGCTGCAGTTCTTCCTCAACGTCGCCGAGTTCGGCATGACTCCGCAAGAGGCCACGGAAGCCGCGAACATGAACAGCTTCCAGTTGCGCGACTCCTTCGGCGATCACGAAATCAGCCCAGGCCGCATGCTGCTCGATGACGAAACGCCGCGCTGGGTGCGCCGCGAACTCACCTCACGCGGCTATCGGTTGGAGTTCCAGCCCCGTACCGCAGGACCTATCAACGCCATCATGCTCGATCACGAGCACGGCACGCTGTGGGGTGGGTCAGGCAATCACGGCGAGGATTACGGTATCGCCTGGTAAGTCTGCAGATCGCGGCGCAGGGAGCGCGAGGCGAGCGCAAAGCAGCCCCCAGCGAGCGGCAGGATCAGCACCGTGGCGATCATCGAATTGCGCAGACCCTCGGCATAAGCGGCCGCGCAGACGGCTTGCTCGGCCGCAGCCAATGCGCCGATCGCCTTCGGGTTGCACTCGCTTGCACTAAGCAACTCCGCGTAACCGCGCTGGTCGAGCGCCAAGGTCATGAAGCTGTCGCTCAGCAGACCCACGAGCTGCGGCCCGATACCGTTGCCGATAAGTGCAATGATGAACAGCAAAATCGCAATCGCCGAGGCGCGCGAGGACTGCGGCACCACGCCCTGGCCGATGGTGTATTGCGCGCCGAGGTATCCGTAGTGGAACAACCAAGCGAAGAACCAGAAGCCAAATGCGCGATCGAGTTCCGACGTCGGCTGCAGCAGCCCGAGCACGTAAAGCGGCACGGCCAGTACGAGCAGGATCGCAGGTAGCCCCGCGATCCAACGGATCGATCGGCGCGTCAGCCGTTCAGTGACGACGCCCGCCAATATGGTGCCGAGTGCACCAGCAAAACTTAGCGGCACCCCGAAGCGCACGGCGAACTCCGCGGGCGACAGCCCGTGCAGGCGCTGCATCATCGGCGCCTGAAAGGCCGCGTAGCCATAGCCCACCATGGCGACGAGCGAGGCGCCCGCAGTCATGTACCAAAAGCTCGGCTTCGTCGCGAGCAGCCGCAAGGTCGAACGAATCCCCTGCTGCTCAGGCCGCGGCGCACCGGGCGGGTCGGAGTAACCACGCGGCGGCTCGCGCACGGTCAACAATACGAGCAGCGCCAGCAGCAAGCCCGGAACGCCCAGCGCTATGAATGCAAAGCGCCAGCCGTAGTCCGCTCCCCAGCCTAGGGCCGTCGGCAAGCCCGCGAGACCGAAAACCCCAAGAATCCGCACAATCGTCTCATCGGGTAATTGACTGAGCGCGCCGCCGAGCAAGAACGCGAGCGCGGTGCCGGCCATCACGCCAGTCGAATAGATCGAAAGCGCTTTCGCACGACCCTCCGGGCGGTAGTAATCAGCCAGCACGGAGTTCGACGGCGGATTGCTGCCTGCTTCGCCAATCGCCACCCCTATGCGGGCAATCAGCAGGAACACAAAACCCGTCGCAAAGCCGCACAGCGCGGTCATCAGCGACCAGAGCGCGATACAGATCGCAATGATGACCACGCGATTGTAACGATCGGCTGCGAGCGCGATCGGGATCCCCATGAGGGCGTAAAACAGTGCGAATGGCGGCCCGGCGAGAAACCCGAACTGGGTGTCGGTGAGACCAAAATTTGAAATCACCGGCTGCGCCAACACACCGAGCAAAGCGCGATCGATGAAGTTCAGCGTGTAGACAAGCGTCAACGACAACAAGACGTACCAGCGGTACGCGCTGCTGCCGTAGTCTTTGCCCTGTCCGCTCTCGGTGGAAGCGATCACCACCCGACTATACCGTGGCGCCTTGAACCGAGTGCAATGAAATCAACTGCGAACGTAGACCGACTTGCCGTCTTTGATGGTCTCGATGACGCGAATATCCTTGATGCTCATAGGCGCGACTTTGATTGGATTGCCGTCAAGGATGACGAGATCCGCGCGCTTGCCCACCTCCAAGCTCCCTTTCGACGCTTCCTCGAAGTACTCGTAGGCGCCATTCACGGTCAAAGTTTGCAAGCCTGCGTAGGGGGTCAGGCGCTCCGCCTCGCCGAGCACCCGACCTGAGCGCGTCACGCGATTAACCGAGGTCCACAGCAGAAACATCGGGTCGGTGGGTGTGACCGTCGCATCGGTGTGGTTGGTGGCCCGAATGCCGCGCTGCATAGCGCTCGCGAGGGGACTGATGATCTCCGCCCGCGCTGGGCCGAGATTCGCATAATGCACGTCACCCCAGTAATACACGTGGTTGCTGAAAAAGCTTGGCAACAACCCATACCGCGCGTAAGCATCGAGCTGATCCTTGCGAGTGATCTGCGAGTGCACGATCACCGTTCGGCGATCCTTGCCGGGAGTCGCGAGTTGCTTCTCGGCATACTCATGCGCAGCGATCATCATGTCGACGGCGGCATCACCGTTGCAATGGGAAAACATCTGCACGCCGTTTTTGTAGGTGAGCAGGAACAGCTGATTTGTCTGTTCCTGGGTCAGGTTGGCGAAACCCCGGCAGTCAGTCTTGCACCCTGGCACGGGCGTCAGATACGGCTCGGTGAGAAACGCCGTCTTGCCCTGTGGCGAGCCATCCACCGCGATTTTCAACCCTGCATACTTGAGGCCCTTGCGGTACTCACCCCAGCGCAACTTGCCGGTACCGACGAGTTCAGCCGCCATGGTAAAGGCCGGTAGGGCAATCACGTCGATGGCGAACGCATCGGCGTTGGCCGCGGCCTCGATTACCGGCATTTTGTCGGACATGACGAGCGCTTCGCTCGCCGTGGTGTAACCGTTCTCAGCGTAATGCGCCACAGCGCGTCGGATCAGATCTAAATCTACTTCCGGCTTACGCGCGCCTTTCAGCATGGACTGGAACGGATACATGCCCATTTCCTGCACGAGGCCTAGTGGCTCACGACCGCCTGGCTTGCGCAGAATCGTCCCGCCCTCAGGATCGGGGGTGGTGGCGTCTATGTTCGCAGCCTTAAACGCCAAAGAATTCGCCACCAGCATATGCCCCGAGGCGTGCACGACCAGTACCGGGTTATCCGGAAATGCCGCATCAAGGTCGGCGGCCGTCGGATGACGTTTTTCGGTCAGCATGTCCTGGTCGTAGCCCTGCCCGATCAGCACATCGCCCTTGCCAGCCTTTAAATCCGCCTTGAGTTTGCGCAACGCCGCGATGATGTCGGGAATGCTCTGCACGCCCCCGATCGGCGGTGGGTTTAGATTCGCCTGGACGAGCGAGTCGGCGTAGTTCAACAAGTGGCTGTGGCCGTCGATGAACCCGGGCAGCAGCGTCCGGCCCGCAAGATCCACGGACGTCGCATTGCCTCCTGCGGCCTTGGCGACCTCATCGCGTGCACCGACGGCGAGAATCTTTCCGTCGCGCACCGCCAATGCTTCGGCGTACACGGGCTCCGGACCCACCATGGTGAGAATGTCGCCACCGGAGTAGACGGTCGTGTTTCCGGTAGCGCCAGCGTCGTCACGTGCCCCACAACCGGCTAACAACAGCGCCGCCGCAGCAGCTACGAGCAGTAAATGACCACTGGCCCTTCGCGGTCTTTGGCACGTGCGGCTGGGGATTTCAATCGATTTTGTCATGCAAACCACCGTCCCTCTGCGGGAAGAAATGTCATTAATCCGGGCGATTGTCGGGCGGCCTCGACCGCTGCCCGCGCATCGGTGCGCCCGCTCGCTAACAGGTAGTCGATGACCGGTTGACGCCATACGGGGTGCAGTACGCGTGAGCGAAGCAGCGCGATGTAGTCGGGAACGGCATCCCAGTGCTGCCACCGCGTTAGGTCTGCGACCACGAGGCCGCCGAGAGCACGGTGGTTGCGCATCAGACGGGCATACATCGCCGCGGTGTCTCGACGTAGTGGCTCGTCACCGGCATCGGCATGGACGCTGAACGCGAGCACTGCTTCCTGCAGCTCGGCGAGCGAACGAGTTTTGTCCTCGAAGTACAAGCGACGCAAGACTCTACGGCGTTCGAGGCCACCAGCCTCGAGATCTGCAGCCAACAGCGAGGATAGCTCGGTCACGCGTCGCTCACGCGCCAGTGAATCGACCTGCCTTGCTATCGCCATCGCTTCGCTTGAGCCGGCATTGATTCCAAGCAGCAACCAGTAAAGGGATCGACGCTGGGCTCGCGCTGGGTCGGCCAGCCAGCGCTGCAAATATTTGGGGGCAATGCGAGCGCTACGCATCGCGGCGTAAGGTGCGCGAGCAATCTCCCCGTACGCAGCCTCGGCGATGAGCGGGGCCGGGTGCTCCAGCAGCGGCGCGAGGGCGATCACCCGTACCTGCCAATCGGCGAGAGACATATCCGCGGAACGCTTGCCACCCACCATCGAACGGGCCGCGGACGCAGCGCTGACGGGCAACGCGCCGGCGACGACCCAAGTACCGCCCAGACTTTGGCGGAGAATCAGTACTGACTCCGCGCCAGCGCGATCGGGCACATCTTCCCCTGGGGCAAAGGTAAGGGCGCTGAGCCGCCCGCCTCGCACGGGTGAGGGCCCGGTCGTTGCCTTGATGGTCTCCAGAATTTCGAAGCGGCCGCTCCCGAGCGGGCGAACGATAACGGCTTGGTCCGCATTGATCAGTCGTTGCAGCAAAGTGAGTCGCGGCGCGGTACCCGAACAAATAGGGCAGGCCTTGGCCTCGGGTGCAACGAGGCTCAGTACGACCCCGACGATCATTGCTAACAGCACGAACAAATTGTTTCGGCGCACGGCTCTCATCCCCGGCGCGAGTATGCCGCAGAAAGAAAAACCCCGCGAACCTTACGGCTCGCGGGGCTTTCTCGATAAGGACCCTGACGGTGACCTACTCTAGCGTTGCAACAGGCAAAACTACCATCGGCGCAGAGCGTTTTCACTTCCGAGTTCGAAATGGGATCGGGTGGTTCCCGCTCGCTATGGCCATCAGGGAATTCTTTAAATCCGGTGTTTTTTGATGTGACGCGTCGTCGCGTTCGACATAAATGTTGAGAATCGCAATTCCATCAAACCACTTGAGGTTATATGGTCAAGCCTCACGGGCAATTAGTACCGGTAAGCTGAAGTCATTACTGACCTTACACACCCGGCCTATCAACCACGTAGTCTTCGTGGGCCCTTCAGGGGAGTCGAGCTCCCAGGGAGATCTAGTCTTGGGGGGGGCTTCCCGCTTAGATGCTTTCAGCGGTTATCCCGTCCGCACATAGCTACCCGGCAGTGCCACTGGCGTGACAACCGGAACACCAGAGGTGCGTCCATCCC
>VEQP01000015.1 GCA_018883185.1 Nevskiaceae bacterium
AGCCAGCATACCTCGCAGATCATGATCTTCAACGGGAGGGTCACTTCGGCGCGGCGAAGATCCTCGGCGCGCAGGTAGGCATTCGACGGTGGCGCAAAGCCCAAATCGAGGAAGGGGTGCGTCAGGGGCGTCGCGCAGTGTCGGCAGTTCATGACTTTGTTCCGAAGAAATCGTCCTCAAGCAAGGGATGTGCGGCATCCCGAGCCGACAGCGTACTGACAGGCAGTGGCCATCGAATGCCGAGCGCCGGGTCTGTGGGTCTGAGTCCCACTTCCGCGGCTGCGCAATAGGGAGAGCTGTGGAAATACAGCAGCTCGACGTCATCGACAAGGCTCTGAAAGCCGTGTGCACAGCCTTCTGGGATCAGCACGCTCACGGGCTCCTGCGCCGATAGGTGCACCGCATGCCAGTGCAGGAAGGTGTTCGAGCCTTGGCGTAAATCGACGATGACGTCAAACACTTCCCCTCTAAGGCAGGTCACGAGTTTCATCTCGGCATGAGGTGGCTGCTGGTAATGCAGGCCTCGCACGGTACCCCTTGCCACAGTTCGCGTGAGATTGACCTGGGCGATCGGCTTGCGCCAGCCCGCGGCGGCCAGATCGTCCTGGCAAAACAGACGTTCGAGCGAGCCGCGGTCATCGCCGATGGGTTTGCGACGGATTTGGTTGAGACCCGCTAGGGGCAAAGATTGAATGTCGAAGCGGCTCATGTGCAGGGCTCGTTTAGGTGCAGGGGTCGCTCATGCGCAGGATTCGAAGGCGGCAATGTCCTGTTCGCAAAGCTGACGCGCCGCCGAGGCGGCGGCCTGTGCGCGGTACCACTCGAGGGTGCGCCGCACAGACTCGTCGAGAGACCAGCGCGGTATGTAGCCGAGGACACTGCGCGCTTTGGCAATTTCCAGCGCCAGCCACCCGGCTTCGTGGGGGCCCTCGATGGTGGGCGTCATCACGACGTCGCCCGATCCGTACAGGGCTTGTGCGCGCTCGATCACCGCCTGCACCGAAGCTGCTTCATGCGGCTCGGGTCCGAAGTTGTATTCGCCTGCGGCAGCGGGATCGACGTGCAGTTGTTCGGCAAGACGGAGATATCCCGAGAGCGGCTCGAGCACGTGCTGCCAGGGGCGGGTGGCCTGAGGTCGGCGCAGGGTCAAAGATTGACCCGACTGCCACGCGCGGATCGCATCGGGGATGAGTCGATCCTCGGACCAATCGCCACCACCGATGACGTTGCCGGCGCGCGCCGTGGCGAGTGCGACGCCTTGCTCGCGCAAGAACGACTCGCGATAACTCGCGGTGACGATTTCGGCGGCGGCCTTGCTCGCGCTGTACGGATCATGCCCGCCGAGGGCGTCGGTTTCGCGGTAGGGCCATACCCATTCGTGGTTGCGGTACACCTTATCGGTGGTCACGATTACGGCGGCCTTCAGTGTTGGCACGGCACGCAGCGCTTGCAGCACGTGCACGGTGCCCAGCACGTTGGTAGCGAAGGTTTCGACCGGTTCGCGATAGCTTGCGCGGACCAGTGGCTGTGCAGCGAGGTGAAAGGCGACTTCGGGTCGCGCAGCCGCAATGATGGGCTTGAGCGTCGCGAAGTCACGGATATCGCAAAAGTGGCTGGTGCAGAGCGTATCGATGTGCGCCAGCGCGAAGAGATTGGGTTCGGTGGCGGGAGGCAGACTGATTCCGGTGACCTGCGCACCGAGGCGGTGCAGCCAAAGTGTCAACCAAGCGCCCTTGAAGCCCGAGTGGCCCGTTACCAGCACCCGTTTGCCGCGCCAGTGGTCCCCGCTCGGATTCATGCGGCTCACCACTTCTTCCAGGGTGCCCGCCCGGATTGCCACAGATCCTCGAGCAAATTCTTATCCCGCAAGGTGTCCATCGCCTGCCAGAACCCCGGATGTTCGTAAGCCATCATCTCGCCACGACGGGCGAGTTCGGTGAGCGGTTCAGCCTCCCAGACGGTGCCGTCACCGTCGAGCAAGTCCAGCACCTTGGGCGAGAGCACAAAGAACCCGCCATTGATCAGCGCACCGTCACCACGTGGCTTCTCTGTGAATGCCGTCACCCGCGAGCCGTCGCGCTGTATGGCGCCGTAGCGTCCCGGCGGTTGCACGGCTGTCACCGTCGCACACTTACCGTGCGCACGATGAAAATCGATGGTGGCTCGGATGTCGATGTCCGCAAGCCCGTCGCCGTAGGTGAAACAGAATGCCTCCTCGTCGCGGATGTAGTCCGCGACGCGTCGCAATCGACCACCCGTCATGCTGCGCTCGCCGGTATCGATCAGCGTCACCCGCCACGGTTCGGCATTGCGCTGGTGGACTTCCATCTTGTTTTGACCCATGTCGAAGGTGACGTCCGACATGTGCAGAAAATAGTTGGCGAAGTATTCCTTGATGACGTAGCCCTTGTAGCCGCAACAAATGACGAAGTCGTTGACCCCATGGGCGGAGTACAGCTTCATGATGTGCCACAAGATCGGCTTGCCGCCGATTTCGATCATCGGCTTGGGCTTCAAGTGCGTTTCCTCGGAAATCCGGGTGCCAAGACCGCCCGCCAGCACGACGCACTTCATCGATTAACCCCCTGCGAGCCCGACTGCCTTGGCGATTGCCGGATCGAGCACATTATCAAAGAAATTCTGGTACGGCTCTCGAAGTTGCGGCAACCACATTTCTAAGATGACGATGCACGCTGAAAGCTGTTCGGCGGGTTGCTGGGCAGACAAGGCGATTTTGGCTGTTTGCAATAGTTTTGGCGTCGGTGTTTCGTTTGATTCAAAGCGCTTCTGCAAAGCGCCAACCAGTGAATTGAAATAGACACTGGTTGCGAGCAGTCCAGCCTCCAACTTCTCATCCGCCGGTAGCGCCAAATCAGCGCGACATATAGCTACGAATGTATCAACTGCCTGTAAAGCCATCTGGATTTGCGAGGCTTCATTGGGTAGCCCGACGCTCTTCATGCCGCGATCGGTGTTACTGCGGATTTTCTCTGCCGAGTCCCAGTTCGCGTTGTTGTACAGATAGAGAAGGTTCCCCTGCTGTGTGAGCGGCGCCGTCGCGACCAATGCGAATGTCAACGACCAGTCCGTATAGCCGGCACGGGACGGGTGGTGGGCGAGGTAGCCGGCAAAGAGACTTCTCCAGATGTCACGGCGCACGGCGCTGTACACCGTCACATTTGATCCGCCGTTTTTGACGAGGTAATCCTGTACGCGGTCCGTGGCTCGAGCACCTTGCACTGCGAAGTTGGTGGGTCGGTACACGCCCTGTCCCTCGCTGAACATTGCAAATGCGGGTCGAAAGCCTGCGAGGCCGGCCAACGACTGTGCACTGGGCACGGCGAATCCCGGTAGCGCGGTGACGATGTCGTCGTCTCCCAGCATCATCACTAGAACCCCGGAAGCGTTATCGACCGCGTGGCTCCAGTTGTGCATGGCGTCTTGGTGAGAAGACCGCAGATAGCGAAACCCTTCACGCTGCAGAGCCCCGTAATAGGCAGCTTTCTGTTCATCCCCCGAGTTGTCGCTGACCACGACTTCGACCTCGCCATACGGCAGCAGCGCCAGGGCGGAATCGATCGATGCGCGTGCAGCCGGAAGCCCCGCGTGCGAAGGGATGCAGATGGATAGGGTCGTCATGGCGTACTGCACGAAGCATAGCAGGCGAAGGCGGGCACCGGCCGCTGGGCGCCCGGGATGAGTCGGCAGGGGTGGGATTCCGGCCCGCTGTGGTGCTAGACTTCGCGCCCCCGTTGGGGGTCAGACGACAACGCGCCCGTAGCTCAGTTGGATAGAGCGCATGGCTACGAACCATGAGGTCAGGAGTTCGAATCTCTTCGGGCGCGCCATTTGACGGTTTAGTTACCGTCGGTTGATTTCAAAGTGATATCACTTTAATATTGCTGTGCCCGTTGGGGTTCCTACCCCCGTTCTTTACAGGAGCACAGTCATGAATACCGGTCTTCGCCCCGCCAGCAAAGAACTTGAAGTCAGCGTGCAGAGCGGCTGGCTGATGCTGTTGCCGGTGCTGTTGTCTTACCCCATTGGCATCGCCTTGATCATCGCCTCTGCCAATGATGACCTTAGCGCTGCCTCCGGCATCCTCGGCGGTGTCGTGCTTCTGGTGGGCATCATCTGCTCCAGCGGCTTTTTCACGCTCCAACCCAACGAGTCGCGGGTGTTGGTCTTGTTTGGCGATTACAAGGGCACGGTCCGTAAAGAAGGCTTTCATTGGGGCAACCCGTTCTACGCCGGTGGCGCAAGCAAGACCTCCATCTCCACCGACGACAAGGGCCAGCACATCACTGTGCAAGAAAAGCGCAATCCGCGCATGAAGGTGTCGCTTCGTGCGCGCAATCTCAACGGCGAGCGCCTCAAGGTCAACGACAAGAACGGCAATCCGATCGAGATCGCCGCGGTGGTCGTGTGGCGGGTTCAGGACACGGCCCAGGCCATGTTCGATGTGGATGATTACGAGGATTACGTGAGCGTGCAGGCCGAGTCCGCCGTGCGCCACCTCGGCAGCCAGTACGCCTACGATCACGGCGAGGCCCATGAAGTCACGCTGCGCAGTGGTACTGGCGAAGTCACCGCCGCGCTGCAGGATGAGCTGCAAGAGCGCTTGGCGCGGGCCGGCGTGGTCGTGGAAGAGGCGCGGCTGACGCACCTCGCCTACGCGCCGGAAATCGCGCAGACCATGCTGCGTCGCCAGCAAGCCGATGCCGTACTCGCGGCGCGACAAAAGATCGTGCAGGGCGCCGTGGGCATGGTGGAGATGGCGCTCAGCGAACTCGCCAAGCGTGGCGTCGTTGAGCTCGACCCGGAACGCAAGGCTGCGATGGTTTCGAATCTGATGGTCGTGCTGTGCGGCGAGTCGGATGCGAAGCCTGTGATCAACGCCGGGACGCTGTACGGCTGATCGCGTGACGGCGCGCAAGTCGTTCCTGCTGCGGATGGATCCGGCGCTCTACGCGCAACTGGAGCGCTGGGCCGCTGACGAATTTCGCAGCGTGAACGGACAGGTCGAATTCATCCTGCGTGACGCCCTGCGCAAGCGCGGCGGTGAGCCTGCTGGCCATCCGGCAAACGAGACCCGGCAGGACGATGATGCGATCTGAGGCAGGGGCACGGGGTTTAGGCGGCTGGTTTGCCGTTGGGGTATTGCTCGCCGCGTACACGGTGTCGTTTCTCGATCGGCAGTTGCTGACCCTGCTGGTGCAACCCATCAAGGCAGATCTCGGTCTCAGCGATACGCAGATCGGCATCCTCCAGGGCCCTGCGTTCGCGCTCTTCTACGCCACCATGGGCTTGCCGCTCGGTTGGCTCGCGGATCGCATCAACCGCGTGCACCTCATGGCCGTGGCCATTGCGTTCTGGTCGTTGATGACGTTTCTTTGTGGTTTCGCTACCGACTACACGCATCTGCTGTTCGCGCGTTTTGGTGTCGGTTTCGGCGAGGCGGCGCTCGTGCCGGCTGCGGTGTCGTTGCTCGCGGATCTGTTCAAACCCGAAAAGCGCGCGCTGCCCGTGAGCGTTTTCACCTGCGGCCTTGCGGTGGGCTCGGGGCTAGCGCTGATGCTGGGTGGCAGCTTCATCGCCTTTGCCGAGCAGGGGGCGCGTGAACTACCGATCGTGGGTGAATTCTTTGCCGCACAGGCTCCTTGGCAAGTGGTCTTCATGCTCGCCGGGCTCGTGGGGCTGCCGGTGGCTGCGTTGATGCTGGCGCTCGCTGAGCCCCGAACTGTGGCGGTGGCGCAGAGCGCACCGCTGCTCTCGGCCGTATGGGATCACCTGCAGGCTCGAGGCGATTATTTCCGTCCGCTGTTGGCCGCCATGGCAGCACTCTTTGTCGTGACCACGGCGCTATCGGCTTGGTTGCCATCAGTGCTGATTCGGGACTTCGGTTGGACGGCAATCGCCACAGGCGGAGCGCTGGGCCCTGTGATCCTGTTCGGCGCCTTGATTGGCAACCTCGCCGGTGGTGCCCTCGCCACGTGGCTGGCGGCACGCGGGCGTGTCGAGGCAACCGTGCTCACCATGTTCATGGGTGCCAGCATCATGGTGCCCGCGGCCATCCTGGCCTCGGCCGCGGCATCGCCTGAGTGGCTGCTGGGTATCGCGGCGGTGTTGTACCTCGCGATGGCCGCGACCTTCGGAGTCGCTTCGCTCGCCTTCGTCGAAGTGACCCCGGCACAGTTACGCGGCCAAGTGGTCGCCATCTATTTGCTGTTCGCCAACTTGCTCGGTCTCATGCTGGGTCCGCCGGCGGTCGGCGTGTTCACCGACAGCGGTCTGCCGTTGCTCGCTCCTGTGGGGCATGCACTTGCGCTCGTGATGGTGCTCGCGGGTCTGCCTGGCTTGTGGTGGCTCTGGCGAGCGCTGCAGCGTCGCGCCTCGGTGGCGGCGGCAGTCGCGCTGCTCGGTGTCGCTGCGGCTCTGGGTGGATGGGCTGCGCCAGTCGCTTCGGCGGCGGCGCCCGCTTCGGCCGCGGCACCCGCCTCGGTCAGCGCCCATGCTGCTCTCGAGATCCGCGAGGCGTGGCTGCGCCCATCACCGCCTGGAGTGCCCGTCGGCGCGGGCTACATGACGATCGTCAATAACGGTGCGGCGGCCGACGAACTGCTCGACGTTGCTACCTCGCGCGCCTCGATGGTGCAGGTGCACGAGACGCGCATGGAGCAGGGCGTTATGCGGATGCGCGAACTAGAGGAGCTCGTGATACCGCCGCGCAGCCGCGTCGCATTGGCGCCGAATGGCACGCACCTGATGCTGATGGGATTGACCGACCCGTTGCGGGTCGGTGAGAAGGTGCCCGTCAGGCTGCGCTTTGCGCGCAGCGGCGAGCGTACGGTGATCTTCGAGGTGCGCGAGCCGCGTTAATCGGCTGAGTCAGGCGAGCGTATGAAAGACGCTCTGGACGTCGTCTTCCTGCTCGAGTTTATCGACGAGCGCCAGCACCTCCGCTGCCTCGGCTTCGCCGAGGTGGGTCGGTGCCATCGGTATGTACTCGTGCTCCGCCGAGAGCGGCGCGATCTTGCGAGTCTCGAGTGCTTCCTGCAGCTTGCCGAAGTCCTCGAAGGCGCAGCGCGCCACGAGTTGCGCTTCGCCTTTCTCACCGGTGCTTTCGCCCATCTCATCGAGGCCGTGGTCGATGAGGTAGAGCTCGAGATCGTCCTGGTCGATGCCAGCAGGGTCGAGACGGAACACGCCCATCTTGCGGAACATGAAGCTCACGCTGCCGTTGGTGCCGAGGTTGCCGCCATTCTTGGAGATGATGTTGCGCACGGTGGCGACAGTGCGGGTCGGGTTGTCGGTCGCCGTCTCGATGAGCAGCGCCACGCCATGCGGCGCGTAGCCCTCGTAGATCACGGTTTCGTAGTTGGTGGCGTCACGCCCGCTCGCCCGCTTGATGGCGGCTTCGACCTTGTCTTTTGGCATGTTGACCGCGCGCGCGTTCTGCAGGATGCGGCGCAACGTCGGGTTGCCTTGAGGGTCCGGCCCACCGGACTTGACGGCCATGTTGATGTCTTTGGAGATGCGCGCGAACTGCTTGGCCATGCGGTTCCAGCGCGCGAACATGGCATGTTTGCGAACTTCGAATATGCGACCCATGCGCCATGTTAACCGGCAGGGCCGCTCCGGCGCTATGATCCACGCCATGGAAACCTTAAGACAACTCTACAAGCCCGCGCATGATGAAGCCGCGCGTCAGCGCTTCGTCGGCGTACTCAAGGGCTTCGCCAACGGCACGCTCGAGCAGCAGCTTGCGGCACGCTACGAGTCGACTCTGCGCCCGGCGTTCTCTGCAGCGAACGGCCGTGCAGCCCCTGCTACGCGCGACGAGGCGCGGCCGTTGTTCGAGTCGGATCCGCTGTATCAGCTTTGGGGTTCGATGGTCTATGCCTCGCAGGGTTTGATGTGGCAGACGGTCGGCACGACCTGCCGGCGCATTGGGCCTGCCTTCGAGGCCCGCGCCGCGAGCCTGCAAAGCGCACCGCGAGGCTCGTTGACACTCGATCCCGCACTCGAGCTGCCGCAGCCGATCGCGCAGGTGGAGATCCACCGACAACCCGGGGGTTACTTCCACGAGTCGCACTCCCAAGATCTGCATGCTGCGCTGATCTATTTCGGCACGCTTGAGCTGTACCGGGCCGCCAAGGGGCTCACGGCCAACGCGCCGGTGGGCGAGCCCGGTATCGGTCGATTCATCGCGCAGATCGTCAAGCGGCGCTACCCCAATCTCAAGCCTCGACGCATCCTCGATCTCGGCTGCGGGCCAGGCACGGAGACCATTGCCTATCAAGAGGCTTTCCCAGACGCTGAGGTGCACGGACTCGATTTGTCGGGGCCGTTCGTACGCTTCGCCCACGCCTGGGCCGAGGAGCGCGGTTTGGCGATGCACTTTCGCCAGGCTGACGCGCGTGCCACGGGCTATCCGGACGGGCACTTCGATCTGATCGTCTCGCATATTCTGTTTCACGAGACCTGGCACGACGTTGCGCCGGGCATCTTTGCCGAGGCGCGGCGCATTCTGGCCCCCGGTGGCGTGTTCCTGAACGCCGACGTGCCCTACCAACCCGCGCGGATGCCGATTCCGAAGCAGGTCACGAACGACTGGCAGGTACGCAACAACGGCGAGCCGTTCTGGACGGGTTTTGCCGATACCGACGTGCCGGCTGTGTTGCGCAAGGCAGGCTTTGCGGCGGGCGAGATCGTGGCGGATTACGAGCCGCTGGGTGCCGGTCACTACTATTTCTTTGGTGCGGGTCCTGCGGGCGTGGTGCAAGCATGAGCGAGGCTCCGATCATGGCGCCCACGGCCGGGCCCGATCAGCCGCTTTCAGCAGCCAACGTCTCGCAGTTGGTTGCGGTAGCGCTTCGCCTGGCCATGGAAGTCAGCACGCTGCGCGAGCGTCTTCGTACCCAGCAGTTGCTGCTCGAACAAGCCGGGGTGCTCGCACCCGGTGCGGTTGACGGCTTCGTGCCGCAGGGCGAAGAGTTGCAGGCGCGGCTCGCCGCGGATCGCGAACTGATCGAGGCGCTGGCCAGCGATATTCGAACCCAGGGTTGAACGTCGGTGATCGGCTAGGCGTCGGTCATCGAGGCGAGATCACCGGTGGCTCCACGGTTGATGACGATGGCTTGCGTCCGTAGGTAGCGCGCGATCCCCGAGGGGCCCATGCGCGAGCGACCGAGGCCCGAGAATCGAAAACCCTCCCACTCGAAGTCCGAGATCATGCTGGAGAGCGATGCATCATTGATGCTGACGAATCCCGCTTCGAGTCGTTCGGCGATGGCAAGAGCCTGCTGCTCGCTGCCCGCGATCACGTTGGCACTGAGTCCGTAGTCGCTGTCGTTGGCGAGCGCTATAGCCTCTTCGATCGTGTCGTACCCCATGACGGCGATCACCGGTCCGAACGTTTCATCGCGCATCACCTTCATGCGGTGGTCCACGCCCGTGAGCAGCGTTGGTTCACACCACAGGCCACCGCGCTCGATGATGTGGCCGCCATGTTCGAGCGTTGCGCCGTGCTCGAGTGCATCGGCAATGTGCTCGCGAACGATGTCAGCTTGTCTCGCCATGATGAAGGGACCGATATGGCCCGCTGCATCATCGCAGGTGAGAGTGATACCGCGGATGCTCTGGCGCAGCCGCGCGATCACCTCTGGCAGCACCCGGCGATCCACATAGACCCGCTCGAGGGACTGACAGGCTTGGCCGGTGGCGAGTAGTGAGGCCCGCAGGATCACCCGGGCCGCACGATCGAGATCCGCATCGTGTGTGACGATCAGCGGATCTTTACCGCCGAGTTCCAGAAACGCCGGAATGAAACGCCGCGCCGCATGCTCCGCTACGAGCCGACCCGTGCGCACACTGCCGGTACAGACCACGGCGTCCACTTCCTCGATCAGCTCGGCTCCGGTGCTGCCCGATCCGAGCACGATACGGGTGACGGCTGCGATGGCAGGCACGCTAGCCAGAATTTGCTGCAGCGGGCGCGTGTAGCGCGGCGTCACTTCGCTCGGCTTCAAGATCACCGCAGCACCCGCGAGCAGGGCGGGTAGGGTGTCGATCATCGACAAGATCAACGGGAAGTTCCATGGTGCAATCACGCCGACGAGCGGGTAAGCGGTATGACGCTCACGGCCGACGATGGTCGGGATGGACGAGGCTCGCCACTCGGTAGCGCGAAACACCTCGCGTGCATGATGCAACCCGAGATGGATCATGCCCTGCACGGCGCCGGTTTCGATGTGGGCGATGCGCTCGCGGCCGGTGTCTTGGGCGAGCGCAGCCTGCAGTGCGGGTGCATGCGCGGCGAAGGCGGCGCCAAGTTCCGCGAGCGCTGCGCTACGACCCTCGGCGCCGAGGGCTTGCCACCCGCGCTGCGCTTGGCGCAGCTCGCCCGCGGCAGCAGCGATCTCGGCGCGCGAGCTGATGTGTAGTGTGTCGTCGATGAGCCCTGTGCGTGGATTACGGACGGGCAGGGTGCTGATATGCGTCGCTGACATGGGTGACTCCGGATGGCGCATGGTGGGGGTTCACACCGCAGTCTACCGTCAGCGGAGATCTTGCTCGCAGGGGGGGCAAGAGGTGTAGTCTGCGAAAATGGAATTCCAACTCAAGCAGCGCGGACGCGCCTCACTGCACTTCCTCTCCGACCTTGCGGTATCGACCTCGCGGTTCAAGTCGCGTATCGATGCAGACATCAAGGCTGCAGGCCTTGATGAGGCTAGCTTGGCGGACGATCTCGACGAGCGTCTGCGCCAAGTCGATGCCGCACTGGCTGAATCGCCCGCTGCGGCGGCGCTCGCGGCACTCACCGAATACAGCGGCGTCAACCACGGGCGCGTGGCGGCTGCGGCGTTTGATGAGGTTCGGGGCGATCTCGAGCCGCGTCTTAAGGCTTTGATGCAGGGGCCGACCACTATTGAGCCAATCCCGGGCGAGCGTAGACCGTCCTATGCGGATGCCGCTTGGATACACCGCACCACAGGCGGCTGGGACGGACACGAGTACCAAGGTTTCATCCACGGCGAGTTGATTCATCGCGAATACGTGGCACGCAATTATCCAGGCGATATCTTTGCACAGCGCCGACAGATCCTCTCGGTACTGCCACGGCGTGATTATCAAAGAATTTTTGAGATCGGTACCAGCAGCGGTCATTACACGCTGCAGATTGCCGCGGAGTTTCCGCAGGCCGAAATCTGGGGCTGTGACCCGTCGCTGCGCATGCTCGAACAGGCGCAGCGGGTCGCCAACGAGCGTGGCTTGCGCTGGCGCTTGTTTCACGGCTCTGCCGACGACACAGGTCTCGAGGCGGGTAGCGTGGATCTCGTCACCTCCTACATCGTTCTGCACGAGATTCCGCGCACCGCCATCCACACCCAACTGCGCGAGGCGTATCGGTTGTTGCGGCCGGGTGGCGATATCCTGTTTTCCGACGTCACGCGTTACGCGGCACTCAACAAGGCCGGTGTGCGTTGGGCGGAGTACAACGCCGTGCACGGTGGCGAACCCTTCTGGCGCGAAAGTGCGAGCCTCGATCTGGCCGACGCCGCGCGCGCGGCAGGCTTCGTCAATGTGCGCTCCGAGGGTTTCGGCGGCGGCATTTATCCTTGGTTCGTTTACGGACACAAGGCGTCATGAGTATCGAGTTGACCCCGAATGACTCGGCAGTGCGGGCCGACCGCGCGACGCAACTCGCACTCACTCTCGCCCGCGAGTTGTGGGTGGTCAAAGATCGACTGTTGGTGCTTGAGGCCGTGCTGGCCAGTGAGGGTTTTGCCGCGCTAGGCGCGAGAGTCGATGCGTTTCAGCCGGATACTGCGACGCGTGCCGCGATCGACGCTGAGCGCAAGCGTTTTATCGCTGAGGTGACGGCGGCGCTGGACTCGCCGCCTGACCGGCAGAGTTGACCGCTGCGGGTCGACGGGCCTGGTTTTCAAAGTTGTCCGTCTTGCGCATGGCCTCCTCGGCCTGCTTAGTCATCACCACCACGCTGATGCGTCGGTTCATAGGATTACGTGGATTTTTCTCATCGAGCAGCACGTACGACGACATGCCGATGACCCGCGCAAACTTTTCGTCAGGCAGGCCAGCCAATTTGAATGTTCGACGCGCGGTATTGGCGCGATCGGCTGACAACTCCCAGTTGGTGTAGTTCTGGCCACCGCCAGCGAAGGGTGTTTCGTCCGTGTGCCCGGAGATCGTCACGCGGTTTGGCACCGTCGCGAGATATTTGCCGACCTCAAGTAATAGCTCGCGTGCATAGGGTTTGAGCTGTGTGCCACTGAGGTCGAACATCGGCCGGTTTTGCGCATCGACGATCTGGATGCGCAGACCTTCGGGCGTGATATCGAGCAGCAATTGATCCTTGAATTCCTCGAGGGTCTTGCTCTTCTCGATGGCCTCGCGCAGTTCGTTGCGCAGGGATTCGAGTTTCGCCTTGTCGTTGACTTCGGCGTTTTTGTCTACCTCCGGCATGCCAGCGCCTGAGCCGGCGATGGGGGCTGGGGCCGAGGCGGTCAGGCCGCCGCGAAGTTCGATGGGGCTGGTGCTCGCACCACCCGGGCCCGCACCGCCTGGTGAGGACACCGATGAGAGCCCGCGCTCCATGCTCGGATTCTTGAAGTACTCGAAAATGGCTGATTTTTGCTGGTCGTTGACCGAGGCGACGAGCCACATGACGAGAAAAAAAGCCATGAGCGCGGTGACGAAGTCGGCGTAGGCCACTTTCCATGCGCCGCCGTGATGGCCGCCCGCGACGACCTTCTTGCGCCGGATAATGACCGGACGCGCTTCCTCGGCGGCGGGTTTTTCCTTGGTGGCCATTACTGGCGTCTGCGCCTCAGGCCTTTGGCGGCTTGTTCTTCAGCGAACCTTCGAGATCCGAGAAGGTCGGTCGAACATCGCTGTAGAGCAACTTGCGCGCGAACTCGATCGCGACCGGCGGCGGATAGCCGCGCACGCTCGCCACGAGCGCCATCTTGACAACCTCGAAGGCCTTGCCTTCTTCTTCAGCGCGCGCCTTCATAGCCGCCGAAATGGGTCCGACAAACCCGTAGGCCACGAGAATACCGAGGAAGGTGCCGACCAGTGCGGCACCGACTTTTTCACCGAGTTCCGCGGCGCTCGAATCCGCTACCGCCGCCATCGTGTTCACGATGCCGAGAACCGCCGCGACGATGCCGAACCCGGGCAGCGCATCGGCGACCTGCTGCACGGCGTGCGCGGGCTCGTGTGCTTCCTTGTGATGGGTTTCGAGCTCGTAGTCGAGCAAGGTTTCGAGTTCGTTCGGGTCGAGATTGCCGCCGACCATGAGTCGCAGACAGTCGACGACGAATTCCGTCATGTGATGATCGTCGAGGATGCGAGGGTATTTCGAGAACAGCGGGCTCTTGGCGGGCTCGGAGATGTCGTTCTCGATCGCGAGCAGGCCCTCTTTGCGTGACTTGACGAGCAAGTCAAAGATCAGTTTCAACAATTCGACATACGTCTCGCGGTTGTAGCGCGGTGGCTTGATGAGGCCGATCGCGTTGCCGAAAGCGGCCTTGATGACCTTCAGGGAATTACTGGTGACGAAGGCGCCAATGGCTGCCCCCAAGATGACCACCACCTCCGAGGGGTGCCACAGCAGCAGCAAATTGCCGCCGGCCATGAGGAATCCGGCCACCACGGACACGACGACGATGATCGAACCAAAAAGTGCGAGCATGGGCTGGCTACACGGGGCGTCCGACAAGGACGGATACTGGCAGTTTACCCCGAATTCGTGCCTAGCAAAGGATTGTGCATCCCCAACTTTTCCGGCCCCTCGTGGGGCTACCGTTGTTCTGCCGCAGCGCAGCAGTCACACTAGGCCAGAGCCTTCCCATCGCCAGAGTCTTGCCGCCCTTCGAGGTCGACCGATGCTACAGCCGTTTTCGTATGTGATGGCCCTGCCCGTCCTGTTTGTCCTCGCCTTCGTCGGCTGGTGCATTTCCCTGCCGCGCCGGAACGTCGATGTCGTCGATACGCTTTGGTCGCTGATGTTCCTGCTGGCGGTGGTGCTGTACGCGGGATTCCCGCCTGAGACCGTCCGTGGGCGCTTGCTGTTCGTGCTTGTGGCCGTTTGGGCCATCCGCTTGTCGGTCTATATCACCGCGCGCAACTGGGGTCACGGCGAGGATAGGCGTTATCAGGCCATCCGAGCCCGCAACCAGCCGGGGTTCGAGTTCAGCAGCCTTTACCGGGTGTTTCTCTTCCAGGCGGTACTGGCGTGGATTATCTCTTTGCCCCTTTATGGTGCGGTGGGCAGCGACACGCCTCTCGGCGTGCTCGATTACCTTGGCATCGCCCTGTGGCTGATTGGCTTCGTGTTCGAAGCGGGCGGAGATTGGCAGCTCGCGCGCTTCAAGCGCGACCCCGCCAATGCCGGCAAGGTCATGGATCGCGGTTTCTGGCGCTACACGCGCCACCCGAATTATTTCGGCGACTTTGCGATCTGGTGGGGGTTCTACCTGATCGCCCTGTCGGCAGGGGCCTGGTGGAGCATCGTCGGTCCGCTGATCATGAGCGGGTTGCTGTTGCGAGTGTCAGGGGTTGCGTTGCTCGAGAAGGACATCGGGCAACGGCGCCCGGCCTATGCCGAGTACATCCGTCGCACCAATGCTTTCTTCCCGGGGCCGCCGCGGGACTGAGCGCGGTCAGCCCGCGCCCTTAGACTAAGCTTCCGACTCGCGTGAGGCGCGTTTGCGCTCGTGTTCCTTTAGGAAGCGCTTGCGCAACCGGATCGATTGCGGCGTGACCTCAACAAGCTCGTCCTCGTTGATGAATTCCACGGCGTACTCGAGCGTCAACGGGATCGGCGGCACCAGCAGCAAGGCATCGTCCTTGCCGGCGGCGCGCACGTTGCTGAGCTTCTTTTCCTTGATCGGATTGACGACGAGATCGTTGTCCCGGCTGTGGATGCCGATGATCATGCCCTCGTACACCTTCGAGCCGTGCTCGACGAATAACCGACCGCGCTCCTGCAGCGTGAACAGCGAATAGGCCACGGCCTCGCCGTTTTCGTTGGAGATCAGCACTCCGTTGTGGCGCTCGGGAATTTCGCCCTTGACGACGTCATAGCCATCAAAAATATGGCTCATCAGGCCCGTGCCACGGGTCATGGTGAGGAACTCCCCCTGAAAGCCGATCAGGCCTCGCGCCGGGATGCGGTACTCGAGGCGGACTCGCCCAAGGCCGCGCCCGGTGGGGTCGCCCTCGACCACCATATCGAGCAACTCGCCCCGACGGGTGCCGAGCTCGGACATCACACCGCCCTGCAAACCTTCGTCGATGTCGATGGTCAGGGCCTCGAAGGGCTCCTGCACGACGCCATCGACCACACGTCGCAGCACCTGCGGCTTACCCACCGCAAGTTCGTAGCCCTCGCGGCGCATGTTCTCCACGAGGATGGTGAGGTGCAGTTCACCGCGCCCGGAAACACGAAAGATGTCGGCATCTGCTGTTTCTTCGACGCGTAGAGCAACGTTGCTCTGCAGTTCGCGCATCAGCCGGTCGCGAATCTGCCGGCTGGTGACGAACTTGCCCTCGCGACCTGCGAGCGGCGAGGTGTTGACCTGGAAGGTCATCGACAACGTGGGCTCGTCGATCTTGATCGGGGCCAAGCCCTCGGCCTGCTCAGGATCGCAGAGGGTCAGACCGATGTTGACTTCGTCGATGCCGGTCACTGCGACGATGTCGCCGGCTGAGGCTTCCTCGACCGGAAAGCGTTCCAAGCCGCGGAAACTCAGGATCTGGGCGATCTTCCCGGCGCCTCGATCTTCATCTCCCCAGCGCAGCGCCACATTGCGACCGCTTTTGAGTGTGCCGCGACGAATGCGACCGATACCGATCCGGCCGACGTAGGGGTTGTAGTCAAGTTGCGAAATCTGCAGTTGCAGCGGCGCGTCGATTTCGGTGGGCGGCGGCGGCACGTGCTTGAGCACGGCTTCGTAGAGAGCCGTCATGTCCGTCGCGGGCTTGGTCAGATCGGGGGTGGCCCAGCCCTGCAATGCCGAGGCGTAGATGATGGGGAAGTCAAGCTGCTCGTCGGTGGCGCCGAGCTTGTCGAACAGTTCAAAGGTTCGGTCAATGACCCAGTTCGGGCGCGAGCCCGGTCGGTCCACCTTGTTGACCACGACAATGGCCTTGTGCCCGAGCGCCAGCGCTTTACGCGTCACGAAGCGGGTTTGCGGCATCGGCCCCTCGACGGCATCGACCAGCAGCAGCACTCCGTCGACCATCGACAGCACCCGCTCCACTTCACCACCGAAGTCCGCGTGACCCGGGGTGTCAACGATGTTGATGCGCGTGCCGTGGTATTCGATGGCGCAGTTCTTGGCGAGGATGGTGATGCCACGCTCACGCTCGATATCGTTGGAGTCCATCACACGTTCGCCGACGCGCTCGTGTGCCGCGAACGTGCCCGATTGCTTGAGCAGGCAATCGACCAGAGTGGTCTTGCCATGATCGACATGGGCGATGATGGCGATGTTGCGGATCGGACGAGCGCTGGACATGGGGAGCCTGAACGGGCAAAAAAGGCCGCGCAGTGTACTCCGCCGCAGTCGCGGTTGCGACCGTCACTGCGCTTGTGAGTAAATCCGCAGGTTGCGGACCTTCCAGTCCATAGGAGTGCATCATGATGAATCGTTTCCTTTGCGGCGCCTTGGCGCTCGCTCTCGTCGGATTGTCCTTGCCGGCCAGTGCCCAAGACGCGCGGGTCGCAGGTCAAGTGAAGCTGCGTCAGTCGGCCTATACCGTGCTCGGTGCGCAGATGGGCATCATGGCGGGCATGGTGCAGGGGCGGGCACCGTATGACGCCAAGGCTTTCCAGCTCGCAGCAGATCGTGCGGCGTTCATGGCGACGGTGGTACCGGATGTATTCCCGGCGGGGTCGATCAACGCCAGTAGCAAGGCGAAGGCGGAGTTGTGGGACAACGCAGCCGAGTTCCAAAAGCTCATGAAGGACATGCAGACTCGCACGGCGGCGTTGTCGACGGCAGCTAAGAGCGGCAACCTCGACACCATCAAGCCGGCCTTTGGCGCCACGGGCGCCAGCTGCAAGGCCTGTCACGACAAGTACAAGGCTGACTGAGGCCATCGCCCGATGTTGGCAGGGTCCATTGAGCGCCCGGGCGGGCGTTTGCACTACGAAGTGTCGGGGCGTAACCACGCCCCGACGCTTGTGCTGCTGCATCCGCTCGGTGCGAGTCTCGGGGTATGGGACCCGCAGATGCCGCAGTTCGAGCGGTTTTTTAGAGTGTTGCGCTTCGATGCTCGCGGGCACGGCAAATCCACCCTGAGCGCCGGCGCGGAGGCGACCTGCACGCTCGGTGATTTGGCCGGCGATGCCATTGAGATCCTGGATGCCTTGCACATCGAGCGGGCGCACTGGTGCGGGTTGTCGCTCGGTGGCGCGGTCGCCTTGCACGCCGCGATCCACTCGCCCGCGCGGGTGCAGCGGCTCGTGCTTGCGAACACAGCGGCCTATTTTCCACCGCCGTCCATGTGGGACGAGCGACGGACTGTAGCGCTAGGGCAGGGCCTCGCGCCGCTGATCGAAGCTGTGCCACAGCGCTGGTTCACCGAGCCCTTCCGTACGGCACAGCCCGAGCGTGTCGAGGCGGTGCTCGAATTGATGCGCCGCACCCAGCCTGAAGGCTACGCTGCCGCCTGCACGGCCTTGCGCGATGCCGATCTGCGCAGTGATCTCACCGGTGTTCGCGCCGCTACGCTCGTGATTGCGGGCGCCCAGGATGCCGCCACGCCGCTGGAGCGCGCTGAGGAGCTCTGCGAGCATATTTCGGGGGCCGATTTGCTCGTGCTCGATGCGGCACACCTCTCGAGCGTCGAGCAGGCCGAAGATTTTACGCGCGCGGTCATCGACTTCCTGCGTGACTGAGCCCTCGGCAACCGCGTCGCTGGTTGCGGACTATGTACCGTTGTGGATCGCGGGCGCCATACGCGGCCGTGTGCGCCGTGACTTGCTGCCGCTCTTGCGCGAGTTTCCTGAGATCGACTCGGCCGAGTTAGGGCTGCGCTTACGTGATGCCAACGCCAGTCGACCGGTACGCAGCCGACGCTTGCAGGCGCTGGCGCAGCGCCTGCGCGCGCGCGGCTGGATCGCCGACTGGCGTAACGAACTGTGCGCCGTGCTCGACGAAAACGGTGCAGAGTTGGCGCGCTGCGAGCGCGGCTTGTTTCGGACTTTGGGTCTACAGAATCGCGCCGTGCACATCAACGGCTACCGCAGCGACGGGCGCCTGTGGATCGCGCGGCGAAGTCCGCAGAAACGCGCCGATCCCGGCATGCTCGATAACCTCGCCGCCGGTGGCGTCGGCGCGGGCGAATCGCTGCGGCGCACCGCGATGCGCGAGTTGTGGGAGGAGGCTGGGGTACCGGCGGCACTCGCCCGCAGGGTCGATTTTCCGGGCATGGTCATCCGCAGCCTGCGCGAGACGCGCTATGGCGTTCACGATGAGCTGGTGATCGTCGCGGACATCCTGCTGCCTGACGGGTTCGAGCCGAGCGGGCGGGATGGTGAAGTTCAGGAGTTCATGTGCCTGCCCACTGAGGCGGTCCATGCAGCACTCGAGCGCGGCGAGTTCACGGTCGAGGCCGCGATGGCGACCCGAGAATGGCTGCAGCGCCGAACTGCGTGATGCGTCAGGCTCGACGGTGCTCGAGCGCAAGGGTCTGCAGTGCTTCACCGGTCACGCGGTGCGGAATCCACTCCCTAAGACCCAACGCACCGAGCGATTCATAGAATCGTAACGCCGGTTCATTCCAATCGAGCACGGACCATTCGAGTCGCGTCAGGCCTTCGCGCACGCAGCGCTCGGCCAATTGCACGAGCAGCGCCTTGCCGATGCCGCGCCCGCGGTACTCGGGTCTGACGTAAAGGTCCTCGAGGTAGATGCCGTGGCGGCCGCGAAAGGTCGAGAAGTTGTAGAACCAGAGGGCGAAGCCCGCCACACGGCAGGTGGTACCGTCATGCCACTCGGCGATATCGCAAAACACGCGTGGGCTCTCGGCGAATAGTGCGGCACCCAGCGTGTCCTCGGTCGCATCGACGGCGTGCAGCAGTTTTTCGTAGTCGGCGAGCTCGCGGATCAAGGCGAGGATCAGGGGGACATCGGCGGCTTCGGCGCAGCGCAGGGTCAGCATAGTCGGCGGAGTATACTGCTCGCCCGGCCGCATGCCGTCGCATCGACCGGACACCACAGCGTTTCTAGGGAGTCAGTGCATGCAGCTTCAGGGAAAAACCGTTGTCGTCACCGGCGGGGGTCGCGGGATCGGTCGTGAAATCGCCAAGGGCTTTGCCGCCAAAGGCGCGCACCTGGCCTTGTTCGATCTGCGCCAGGAGGATCTCGACGAGACTGCGCGGCAGTGCGTGGCCGCGGGTGCGGCGTTCGGCACGCGCGCCGCGGGTTATCTCGTCAACGTGACTCGCGAGGCCGACATCATCGCGGCGCTCGATGCGGTGGTGGGCGATCTGGGTGGGCTCGACGTGCTGGTCAACAACGCCGGCATCGTCAAGGACGGGCTGCTCATCAAAGCCAAGGACGGGGAGGTCACCGGCAAGATGTCGCTCGATCAATGGCAGGCCGTGATCGACATCAACCTGACGGGAGTGTTTCTCTGCGCTCGTGAGGCCGCTGAGCGCATGGTGCGGCGCAAGCAAGGTGGGGTGATCATCAATATCTCCAGCATCTCCCGCTACGGTAATGCGGGCCAGTCCAATTACTCCGCGGCTAAGGCGGGCGTGGCTGCCATGGCCGAGGTTTGGGCCAAGGAGTTGTCGCGCTACGGTATACGCACGGGTTCGATTGCGCCGGGCTACACGCGCACCGAGATCCTCGCCGCGATGCGTCCGGAGATGCTCGAAAAGCTCACGGCACAGGTGCCATTGCGTCGGTTGGGCGAGGTCAGTGAAATCGCTCATGCGGCCATCTTCATCGCTGAAAACGATTTCTTCACGGGGCGCTGCATCGACCTCGACGGCGGCATGAGACTCGGCTGATGCGAACGTCGTCCACGCGATGGGCAGGGCTGCGCGCGGCGCTCGCTAGGCTGATTGCCGCGATCGTCGTCACGACCGGCATCGTGGCGTTGGACGTCGCGTCCAGCGTGGCGCATGCCGCGGATTCAGCACGCGAGAGTGTGGCGATACTCGGTACCGGGCGCGTGGGCGCCGCACTGGGGCCGCGGCTCGCGGCGCTCGGTCACCCGGTTATCTATGGCTCGCGAGAACCGCAGCGAGCCGATGTGCAGGCGCTGGTCGCTCGCAGCGGCGCGCGCGCCTCGGCAGCATCCATCGCAGAGGCCGTGGCGCGTGCTGATTGGGTACTGATCGCCTTGCCGTGGACCGCCACCGAATCGACGCTGCGCACTGTCGATCTGGCGGGCAAGTTAGTGATTGACCCCACCAATGCACTGCGGTTCGTGCCGGCGACCGGCTACATGGAGATGGCGGTCGAGACCTCGGCGGCCGAGCGCATTGCCGATCTCGCGCCGCGGGCGCGTCTCGTGAAAGCTTTCAATACCCTCGGCGCCCACGTCATGGCGGATCCTGCGGCAGCGGGCGGCCCCGTCACCGTGCCGCTCGTGGGTGACGATGCGGCAGCCAAGGCGCGGGTCGGCACGCTGGTGCGTGAACTCGGTTTCGAAGCTCAGGACCTTGGGCCGCTGCGGCATGCGCGCCAGCTCGAGGGCATGGCCTTGCTCTACATGGTGCCCTTGCTCAAGGGGCCACGAACGGATGTGTTCGAGTACCACCTGCGACGTGGAACGGCGCCGGTTCGCAGTCAAGGCGTGCGTCCGGCCGAATGAGTCGCTGAGGTGTTTGCCCGCGCCTTTCGCTTGGTGTGGTCCACTAGCCGCTCGCTGACGCTGGCGTTCGTGCTGTTGACCGTGGTGGCGGGCGTCCTGCCTGCGGCCATCGCCTATGTCGGTGCACAGATCGTCGATGCCGTGGTGATTGCCTCGCGCAGCTGGCCGGCTGGCGCTGGGTTCGATGTTGCCGCGCTGCGCGCACATCCCGATGCCATCATCGTTCTCGAGTTCGTACTGCAGGAGGGCGTACTGGTGGCAGCCCTGGCTGCCGTGCAGCGAGCGCTCAGTTTTTGTCAGTCGTTGTTGCGTGCCCAGCTTGGTCAACGCGTCAACGTAATGATTCTCGAGAAGGCGCTGACGCTGTCGCTTGCGCAGTTTGAAGACGCCGAGTTTTACGACAAGCTGACTCGGGCGCGTCGCGAAGCCTCCAGCCGTCCGCTCGCGCTGGTCATCAAGGCCTTTGGTTTGCTGCAAAACGGGATTTCGCTCGCGAGCTTTGCGGCCTTGCTGATCGCCTTTTCGCCTTGGGCCGTGGCGGTGCTGCTACTGGCGGGACTGCCCGCCTTCATTGCTGAGACGAAGTTTTCGGGCGATGCGTTTCGCCTGTTCAAATGGCGTTCGCCTGAAACGCGTATGCAGCTTTATCTCGAAACGGTACTGGCGCGCGAGGATCACGCCAAAGAGGTGAAGTTGTACGGTCTCGGTGAGCGCTTGCTGCAGCGCTATCGCAATATCTTTGCGCGGCTGTACCGCGAGGATCGTGCCTTGACGCTGCGCCGCGACAGCTGGGGTTTCGCGCTTGGCCTGTTCGGCACCGCGGCTTTGTATGGCGCTTACAGCTGGATCGCACTTGAGGCGATCGCCGGTCTCATCACGCTCGGTCAGATGACGATGTACCTGATGCTCTTTCGTCAGGGTCAGTCGGCCGTTTCTGCCGGGCTCTCGGCGATCGGCGGCATGTACGAGGATCGTCTGTATCTGTCTACTTTGTACGACTACCTCGAAACGCCGGCGGAGCCGCGCACCGGCGGTCACCTGAGTGGCCCCAACCCAGCCGATGGTCTGCGGTTCGAGCACGTGGGGTTTTGCTATCCTGGCGCAGATCGACCGGCACTTGAGGACGTCAATCTGCACGTCAAGCCGGGTGCGACGCTGGCGCTCGTCGGCGAGAACGGTTCTGGCAAGACCACGCTCATCAAGTTGTTGGCACGTCTTTACCAGCCGACCGCGGGACGCATCCTGCTCGATGGACGAGACTTGCGCGAGTGGGACGAGCAGCGGCTGCGCGCGCGGATCGGCGTAATCTTCCAAGACTTTGCGCGCTACCAATGGTTGGTGGGCGAGAACATTGGCGCGGGTGACGAACCCTCTTTCGAGGATGAGGCGCGCTGGCGCGAGGCGGCGCGAAAGGGGCGCGCTGAGGCCTTTATAGCCACGCTTCCGGGGGGCTATCGCACTCAGCTCGGCAAGTGGTTCAAAGAGGGGCGCGAGTTGTCCGGGGGGCAGTGGCAGAAGATCGCCTTGTCGCGCGCTTTCATGCGCACGAGTGCCGATATTTTAGTACTGGATGAGCCAACCGCAGCGATGGATGCACAGGCGGAAGCCGAAATCTTTGCCCATTTCCGCGAGCTCGCGCGTGACAAGATCGCGATCCTTATTTCGCATCGATTTTCTACCGTGCGCATGGCCGACCATATCGCCGTGATTTCCGAGGGACGGATCACCGAACAGGGCGACCATACGAGCTTGATGGCGAAGGATGGCGTGTACGCGCGCCTGTTCTCCCTGCAGGCGCAGGGTTATCGTTAAGCGGTGGCGAGCGTCAGTAGATCGATCGGTGCGTGCGGCCCTTCACCTAGCGCCTGCCCGTAGCCCCAGCCTGCGGCAAAGAATCGCAGCGCGTTGCCTTCGGCCGAACTCTGGTCCTCGCGGGAGTCGCCGACCATCCAAGTGTCGGCAGCGCGAAGGCTCTCGCGTTGCAGAACCTCTCTGACTAGGGTTTTTTTGTTCGGTGCGGGGGGTTGCAGCGCGTCAAGTGCGTAAACGCCGCGAAACCAGTGGTCCCAGCGCAGATGTTCCAGGATACGCCGCGTCGGCGCGATGCGTTTGTTGGTGACGATGAAAAGGCGGACACCGGCCTCGTGCAACCCCTCGAGCAGCGCCGGTACGCCCTCATACGCGATCGTCTGCCGATAGCCTGCCAGATCGTACTGCTCGCGAAACACCGCTGCGAAACGCTGCCGAGTGGCCTCATCGTCGGTGCCGAGCACGGTGCCTATCGTCGTCAGCAGAGGCGGGCCGATGAGCGAAGGCGTTAGCGGCACGACCGCTTCGAGACCCGTCTGCTCCAGTGCCGCCGCGTACGAGGCGAGGATGCTCGGTGCTGAGTCGATGAGCGTGCCGTCGAAGTCGAACAGAATCGCCGCGGGCTTCATGCGCTCGCGGGCTGTCCGTCGGTGAATTGCAGGGCCGCGAGCTTCGCGTACAGCGGATTGCTGGCGACGAGCTCGTCGTGGCTGCCGCTCGCGATGATTTTGCCGTGGTCCATGACGATGATCCGATCCGCTTTGAGCACCGTGGCGAGGCGGTGCGCGATGATCAGCGTCGTGCGGGTCTTCATCAATTCTTCCAGTGCGTGTTGCACTACGCGTTCGCTCTCGGCATCGAGTGCGCTCGTGGCTTCATCGAGCAGCAACAACGGCGGGTTCTTGAGGATGGCGCGGGCGATGGCGATGCGCTGCCGTTGGCCACCGGAGAGCCGCGTGCCGCGCTCACCTAGGAAAGTGTCGTAGCCCTCGGGCAGACGGCGGATGAATTCATCGGCAGCCGCTGCGACGGCCGCCGCCTCGACCTCTTCATCGGTGGCATCGGGACGACCGTAGCGGATGTTTTCGCGGGCACTGGTGCCGAAGAGCGTGGTGTCTTGAGGGACTAGACCAATACGGCGCCGTACCTCTTGTGGGTCGGCCTCGGCGATGTCCACCCCGTCGAGACGAATGCGACCCACTTGCGGGTCGTAGAACCTCAGTAACAACTGAAACACCGTGCTCTTGCCTGCACCCGAAGGGCCGACGAAGGCTACGGTTTCACCCGGCTCGATGTGCAGCGAGAAATCATCGAGCGCCGGCGTTTCCGGGCGCGACGGATAATTGAAGCGTACGTGATCGATGCTGACTCGACCGGCTGCCGTGCCAGCAGTGACGGCGGGCAATGCGACGGGCTTCGCGGGTGCCACGATCGCAGGCGTTGCACTCTGCAATTCCACCAGCCGCTCCATGGCGCCGGCGGCTCGCTGCACCTCGCTCCACATTTCGCTCAGCGAGGCTGCCGCCACGCCCGCATAAACCGCGAGCAGCAAAAATTGTCCGAGTTCACCGCCCGTCATGGTGCCGGCCAGCACCTGATGCGCGCCGAACCACAGCACGAGTGTGATCGCTCCGAAGACGAGCACGGTGGATAGCGCCGTAAGCCAAGCGCGCGCGCGCGTACGGATCACCGCGACATCGAATGCGGTCTCGACGGAGCGGTCGTAGCGCCCGGCGTTGAGCGCTTCAAGCGTGAACGCCTGCACTGTCTGGATGGCGTTCAGCGTCTCACCGGCAAGTCCGCTGGTGTCCGCCACGGTGTCTTGCGAGCGACGAGACAGGTTGCGCAAGCGACGTCCGAGCGCGATCACTGGGACGATCACCACGGGCATGGCGACCACGATGAGCGATAACAACTTCAAGTTGGTGATCGCCAGCAATACCAGAGAGCCCACCAAGTTGATGGAAGAGCGTAAGGCGATGGAGAGCCCGACGCCTGAGATCGATTGCACCAGCGTGGTGTCGGTGGTCAGGCGAGAAAGCACTTCGCCCGTCCGCGTTACTTCAAAAAATTGCGGATCCATGCGGATCACGTTGCGGTAGACCGCCGAGCGCATGTCGGCGACCACGCGCTCACCCAGCCAGGTGACGAGATAAAAGCGCAGGGCTGCAAAGCCACCGAAGAGCACGGCGGCGCCGAGGAACAGCACGAAGTAGATGTTGATCGTGTCGGCGTTACCGACCGCCATGCCTCGATCGATGAGACCCTTCAGTGCGATGGGCAGCGCGAGCATCGCGCCCGAGGCCAGCAACAGCGCCACCATCGCCGCGGCGAGCACGCCGCGATAGGGACGCAGATAGGGCCAGAGTGCGGCCAGCGGCCGGACGGATTTGGCTTTGGGACGATCAGCGAGAGCGGGGTCGGACACGCGTCGATTCTACTCTGCAGCCGGCTCCGCTGCGCGGTGCGGTTCGAGGACAAGTTTGCCCATCGTCTTGCCCGATTGGATCGCCGCGAGTGCCGCCTGGGCATCTTCGAAGGCATAGCACCCGCCGATGTGGGGCGGATTCGGAATCAGCGCCAGTGTGCCGCGCATGGCCTCAGGCAGGCGCGAGGCCTCGTGCCATAACCAGATCAGATTGAACGCCAGCAGACCGCGGTTTTGGGAAATCATGGCGAGCGGATCGAGTCGTGGGCGACGCAGATACTGCCAGGCGAGACGCAACGGGTTCGGTCGACGTCCGACACTCATGAAATCCGCCGCGCCGAACAGCACGTGGCGACCCTCTGCTGCGAGGCGTGCGAACGACGGTTCAAAATCCGCGCCATACACGGCGTCGAAAACGACATCGAAGCCTTGGGCACCCAGCGAGGCGAGGGCGGCATCGAGGTCGGCTGCAAGTCGCGGGCTACGCACGATCACGGTCTCGGGCGTCAGCCCATATTGACCCCCGTATTGACCGATGAGCCACTCGCGTTTGGCGGCTGAGCCCACCACCGCAACGGCGCGCGCACCGAGCGTTTGCAGTGCTTGCAGCGCATTTAAACCCACCCCGCCCGCGGCCGATTGGACAAGAACCACGGCACCCGGTCGGGCATTGCCGAGTGCGGTCAGACCGTACCATGCGGTCAGGGCCTGCACGGGATAAGCCGCTGCTTCAGCGTCGCTCCAAGACTCGGGGATTGGCCAGAGGGTTGCCGCGCTGGCGTTGAGGGCGGTGGCGTAACCGCCGAAGCGGGTGAGCACCATCACCCGATCGCCCGGCCGCCAGCGATCGACGTCGGCGCCGACGGAGCGCACCCGTCCCGCACATTCGAGACCGGGTGTAAATTTTCCGCTGGGCGTCGCTGAGTACAGACCGAGACAGGCAAAGACATCGGCGAAATTCACGCCGACGGCGGTGACCTCAACCTGGACTTCGCCGCTGCCCGGCGGGGCGAGCGGCTCGGTGTGCAAGGCTAAACGGGAGAGCGACCCGGCGCGCGGGATGCTCCAAACTCTGCGAGGGGTGGCGAGCGGTTTACTCGGCAGCGTGTCCGACATGCTGCCGAGCATACTGCGAGGGCAGCATGCCAGTGTACCGGCGGAACATTCGAGCGAAGTAGGACCCGTCGTGGAAGCCGACGGCGAAGGCGATTTCGGTGACCGGCATCACGCCCTCAGCCAAACGTTCACAGGCGCGCAGGATGCGGTACCGGAGCAGGTACTCACGGAAGGTGATGCCGTACACCGCATGGAAACTGCGGCTGAACTGGAAGCGACTGAGGCCACAATAAGCGGCGATGTCGTTGGCCGGAAATTTTTCGTGGTAGTGCTGATCAACGAATTCCGGAGCTCGCAACACGCTGCTGTGCAAGGCAGACATGCCGGCACCGGCTGCGCTGATGAGTTCCACGCTGGGCAGGCTGAGCGAACTTGATCCAGCGCCCGTCGAATCGCCTTGTGCAGTCATTCACCGCCTCGCGCTCAATCGTCTTGCTGACAGAACGATTTGGATGGTAGGCAGTTTCGCTAGGTGGTTTGATTAATATTTGGTAACGTCCTCGCAACAAAGTTGTCATTTAGATCTAAGCGATACGTCCGTCGCAAGGGTTTAATCGGCTAAACTCCGCCCACAAATGAAACCGGAATTTCACGAAGACGCGACCCCTTTCGATGCCGCATTCACCGATGCGGTGGACCTCGGCAACAAACTGGCCGAGCGCGAAAAAGACGCGGATCTTTGGGACATCGCCGATGGTTTGCTGGCCGGTGCCATCCAGTATTGGCTCTATTCCCGACAGCCCTGTAAGGACCCTCGTTGCACGGAGTGCCTGCCGGTCAGCACCGCGGAGGGACGCATGGCGGAGATGCAGCGCTTGATCCGCGAGCTGTCACTCGAGAGCGAGTACTACCACAGTCCGAACGATTCGAACGTCGGGCGCGCCTGATGGCATTGTTGGCGCTGCGCTCGGGCTCAGCCCGCCACGTCTTCGAGGGCGGCCTCTAGGATGGCGAGCCCCTCGGCGAGAATGGCATCCGGGATGGTGAGCGGAGTCAAGAAACGGATCACGTTGCTGTAGATGCCACAAGAGAGCAGCACGAGACCGCGGCGTCCGGCGGCCTGCACCAGGGCTTTGGCTAGATCCGCGTCGGGCGCATCGGCACGACGATCCTTGACGAGTTCCATGGCGACCATCGCGCCCAAGCCGCGGACCTCCCCTATGCAGGGCCAGCGTGTTTGCAGGTCGCTCAGCCGCGCGAGCAGCGTGCTGCCAAGCCGCTCGGCGCGCGAGCAAAGTTTTTCGCTTTCGATGATATCGAGCACGGCAAGGCCCGCGGCGCAGCCTAGCGGCGAGCCCGCATAGGTTCCGCCGAGACCGCCCGCCAGTGGCGCGTCCATGATCGGCGCTTTGCCGATGACTGCCGACAGCGGCACGCCGCCGGCGAGACTCTTGGCGACCGTCATCAAGTCCGGTTCCACACCCGAGTGTTCGATGGCGAACATCCGTCCCGTGCGTGCGAAGCCGGTCTGGATCTCATCGATGACCAGCACGATGCCGTGCTGAGTGCACAGCGTACGCAGTGCGCGCAGGAACTCGGCGGGCGCGATATAGAATCCGCCTTCGCCCTGCACGGGTTCGACGATGATGGCCGCGACGCGCATCGGATCAACGTCCGCCTTGAACAACTGCTCGAGCGCGCCGAGCGATTGGGCCACGCTGACGCCGTGATACGGCATCGGGAAGGGTGCGTGGAATACCTCGGGCAGCAGCGGACCGAAGCCTGCCTTGTAGGGCTGCACCTTACCCGTCAGGCTCATGCAGGCGAGGGTGCGGCCATGAAAGCCGCCGCCGAACGCGATGACCGCCGATCGTTGCGTGTGATATCGCGCAATCTTGATGGCGTTTTCCACGGCCTCGGCGCCCGTGGTGAGAAACAGCGTCTTGTGCGGGCCGGGCGCTGGCATGAGGGCGTTGAGCCGCTCGGCAAGCGCCACGTAACTTTCGTACGGCGTGACCTGGAAACAGGCGTGTGAGAAGCGCGCCAATTGGGCGCTGACGGCCTCTTGCACCTTCGGGTGTAGGTGGCCGGTGTTGAGCACCGCGATGCCGCTTGCGAAGTCGATCAGCCGGCGGCCTTCAACATCCCACAGTTCCGCATTGCTCGCGCGATCTGCATAGACCTGCAGCAGATTGCCGACCCCGCGCGGCACGGCCGCGGCACGCCGGCGCGCGAGATCCTCGTTGGTGGACATTGCGGCGCCGGTCAGCCCTTGGCGAGTTCCGCGGCGCGGTGGATCGCTGCGCGTATGCGCTGATAGGTGCCGCAGCGGCAGATGTTGCCGGCCATCGCCGCGTCGATGTCGGCATCGGTGGGCTTCGGCGTCTTGGCGAGCAGCGCGGCGGCCGACATGATTTGGCCGGACTGGCAGTAACCGCATTGCGGCACGTCGATTTCCATCCATGCCTTCTGCACAGGGTGGCTGCGATCTTTCGAGAGCCCCTCGATGGTGGTGATTTTTTGATCGCCGATCGCGCTCACGGGTGTCACGCAGGAACGAATGGGTTCGCCTTCGAGATGCACGGTGCAGGCGCCACAAAGGGCCATACCGCAACCGTATTTGGTGCCCGTCAGGCCCACGGTATCGCGCAACACCCACAGCAGGGGCGTTTGCGGGTCCACGTCGACCTCGATGGAGCGCCCATTGACGTTCAAAGTGATCATCAGTCCATCCTCCGGCGGCGGGGGTCGCCGCTGATGTTAGAATTTAACCGGTTTCGAGGTGAGTTGACGAGGAGTTGTCGTGACCGAGTGCATCAAGACCGAAGTAGTCATCATCGGCGCGGGACCCTGTGGATTGTTTCAGGTATTCGAGCTGGGCTTGCTCGGCATTCGAGCCCACCTGCTCGACTCGCTGAAGAGCCCCGGCGGTCAGTGCACGGAACTCTATCCGGACAAGCCCATCTACGACATTCCGGCGCTGCCGGTGTGCGGCGCACAGGAACTCGTCGATCGGCTGATGCAGCAGATCAAGCCCTTCGAACCGCAGTTCCATCTCGGCGAGGAGGTGATGCAGGTCACGCCTCGTGACGATCGGCGCTTTGACGTGGTCACTGCACAGGGCACCCGTTTCGATGCGGGTGCCATCGTCATCGCTGCGGGCGTCGGCTCCTTTCAGCCACGGCGCCTCGGCGCTGCGGGCGGCGAGCCCTTCGAGGGCAGTCAGATCCACTACCGCGTCAAGAATGCCGACCTGTACCGAACCGCACCGCTGGTGATTTTCGGTGGTGGTGACTCGGCACTCGATTGGGCGATCGAGTTTGCCCCGACCTCGCCCTCGCTGACGCTGGTGCATCGGCGCAACGAGTTTCGCGCAGCTCCGGCCTCGGTGGCGCGCATGCGCGAGCTCGAGGCTGCCGGCCAATTGCGCTTCATCGAGGGGCTCGCCGAGTCGGTGATTACCGAAGCTGATCGGCTCGTCGGTGTGCGCGTGAAGGCCAGCGACGGAGCGGTGCACGATCTGTCCGCTGCGCATCTTTTCGCGTTCTTCGGCCTGCATCCGAAGCTCGGTCCCGTCGCCGAATGGGGCCTCGAGCTCGAGCGCAAGGCGCTGAAGGTCGATACCGAGAAGTTCCAGACCAGCGTGCCTGGAATCTTTGCCGTGGGCGACATCAACACTTACCCGGGTAAGAAGAAACTGATCCTCTCCGGCTTCCACGAGGCAGCACTGGCGGCATTTGGCATTCAGAGCTGGTTGTATCCGGAGAAGAAACAGTTCCTGCAATACACGACCACCAGCCCCGTCATGCAGAAACGACTCGGGGTGGGCTAAGCGTGGATCGTCGGCTCGCCGATCTGTTGCAGCAGTTCGAACTCGAGCGGTTGGAGGTCAACCTGTTTCGCGGCGAGAGTCGCGATATCGGCAGCCCACAGGTGTTCGGCGGGCAGGTGCTCGGGCAGGCGCTGCTGGCCGCGTATTCGACTATCGATGATTTGCGGGTCCATTCCTTGCACGCCTACTTTCTACGGCGCGGCGATTTCAATCTGCCCATCGTGTACCAGGTCGATCGTAGCCGCGATGGCCATTCGTTCTCCTCGCGTCGCGTGATCGCCATTCAGAATGGTGCGCAGATCTTTACCTTCTCGGCGTCGTTCCAGCGCCCAGAGGAGGGGCTTGAGCACCAGATCAGTATGCCGACGGTGCCTTTGCCGGAGACGCTGCCCGACTGGAGTCGTCCCGCGCCCGATGTGGCGGCGCGATTGCCCGAGAAGCTGCGACGTTTTCTGTTCCGAGAGCGTCCCGTCGAGATGCGCCCGGTCGAGCCCATCGATTTTTTGAGCCCGCGGCCGCGACCGCCGGTGGAGCACATTTGGTTCAAGGTTTGCGATCGACTGCCGGACGACCATCGTCTGCACACCTGTTTGCTCGCCTACATGTCGGACTTCAGTCTACTGAGCACGGCCACCCAGCCACATGCGGGCGAGTTTTCAGTCGATGAGTTGACCATGGCCAGCATCGATCACGCGATGTGGTTCCACCGCGAGGTGCGGGCTGACGAGTGGCTGCTCTATTCGATCGACAGTCCGAGCGCTTCGGGTTCCCGCGGCTTCGCACGCGGGTCGGTGTTCAGTCGCGATGGCGTGTTGGTGGCGAGTACGGCGCAGGAAGGTTTGATGCGTGTCGGCGCGCCGCGACGCAAGAATCAGTAAAAACATCACGGGGAGTCGAGGTCATGACGGGGTTGCTCAAATACGGATCGGGACAGAGAGTCGGACGTCGGGTGCAGGGGTTTTTATGGGCAACGTCACTCGTGGCGCTGTCTCTGCCCGTGTTGATGGCACAGCCTGCGGGCGTCACGCCGAATACTGCGGGCACGTCCACGGCCGCGGTAACCGATTCACCCGCCTACAAGCGCGGACGCCTGCTCTTCATCCAGTGCCGCGCTTGTCACGATTTGAAGCCAAGTCCGGTTGAAAAGGTTGGCCCCAATCTTGCGGGTTTGTTTGGTCGTGCGGCGGCTGCCGCGCCAGACTTTGGTTACTCGCCTGCGCTGCGTAGTGCAAAGATCACTTGGGATCGCCAGACACTCGACACCTGGCTCGAAAAGCCGGGCAGCATGGTTCCGGGCAACATCATGGCGTTCGCGGGCATCGCTAATCCGGCGGATCGCGCTGCCCTCATCAGCTACATCGAAGTTGAGTCGGCCAGCCGCTGAGCGCTTAGCGGTCGGTGACGAAGCGTTCGAGTTGTTCGAGCAGTAGCGGGTTGAACCGCGCCGGGTCTTCCATCATCAGGAAGTGGCCGCTTCGCGCCATGACGACGAGTTCGAAACGCGGCACGCTGCGGCGGATGCGTTCGGCGTCCGTCGGTGCGAGATCCGCGTTGATGGCGATGATAGGCACCGGTAGCTCGGCCATTGCGGGCACCCCGTCCCAATCATTGAGTCCCTGCACGGCAGCAATGCCCACACGAGGATCCCCTGCCGCCATGTCGGCAGCGATGCGCTCACGCAATGCGGGATCGGCGTCAGGCCGAAAGAACGTACGCGTGACGAACATGCGGGTGGTGCCTGCGAAGTCACGCTCGAAAAAGGCGATGCGGGCGGCTGTTTCGGCTGCAGGCGGACGAGGCAATCCCACCGTCGAGAAGGTATCGACACCGATGACTGCGCGAACCCGCTGACCGAGTTGACGCGCGGCCTCGATGGCGACCGGGCCGCCCATCGAATGTCCGACGAGTAGCAGCGGCGATTGCGGATCGACCGCATCGACGACGCGCCGTACGTCCTCGCCGAAGGCGCGCATTGACCAGTCGTTGCGATCGGCCGCTGAGCCACCGTGCCCGGCGAGATCTAGCGTGATGACCCGATAACGGCTGCGCAGTGCTGGCAGTTGGGCCTCCCAATAACTCGCGTCACACGACCAGCCGTGGATGAGCACCACGAGTGGTCGGTTGGTCGCTGCAGTTGCCGGCTCGTGGATCGCGTAGCGCAGTGCGGGGCCACCGGTGTCGAGCGTACGAAGGATTGGTTTGGGCATGACGGTCTCCGCGGCGAGCGGTAGGCTCAGCAACAGCAGTAATGGTGTGATGAGTCCGCGCATGGACGCAGGTCCTTTAAGGTGAATGCTGCAACAGGATCCAGTGATAGCCATCGGGGGCAAAGAAACTCAGACTGGGGCGTCCGAACTCATCGACTAGCACGTCGGTGAGTGCGCGCACGCCGGCGCTTTCCAGCCGCCTATGCATCCTCTCGATATCGTGCGCGCGCCAGCAGTAGCCGCTGTAGCCGAGGCAGCCCAGACGAGAGTGCTCGAGCAGGCGATCGATGCGGGCCGCACTCGCAAAGCGTACGCACTTGAGCTTGCCCGAGCGGCGCTCCTGCAGGGCAGGGCCGGTGCGCGGATCGTCGAAATCCACCATGTGGAAGCCTTCGCCCGGCTCGAGACCGAAAATCAGTCGTGAGCCTGTCGCATTGTCGTAGGGCGTGTGTTCATCGAGCGTGCGTTTTAGCCCGAGGATCTCATCATAGAAATCGAGTGTGTGGGCATCGTCGTCCGCGATCATCAGTCCCACGTGGGTGTGCTGACTCGTGGCGAGCAGACTGGCGGCGTCGATCTGGCCGTAGGCGGGGCTGTCGTAGCCGAAGCGCTCGAAGAACACCTGACGATAGTACGGTTGCAGCAGGACCATTTCGCGTACGCCCACGATCGGGTCACGGAATGGTTGAGCTGTACGCTGACCGCTGACTTCGCCGATGACGGCGAGCAAAGGGGGGATGACTGAGATCGGCAAGCCCGCTTCGCGTGCGCGCTCGGCATGGTTGACGATGTTGAATACGCTGCGCGTGACGCGTACACCCCAGCGCGAACCGACTGCACGCAGGTTGGGGCCAAGGCCGAGACCCGTATTGAGCGGTTTCTCCCACTGCATCAGGCGAACGAGGCCATGATCGGACTGCTGATGCCCCAGCCGCGCCGAGCGCAGCACCGAGTTCACGCCGTAGCGGCTCAGAGACTCGGCGGCTGTGAGTGTTCCCTGGGCGAGCGGGTAACAGCCATAGGCCGCAAAGTCAGCAATGGCCGTTTCAAGATCGGGCACGCCGACGCAGACTTCATGCAGGCCGCCGAAACAGCCTTCCGGTGCAGAGCTCATGACGCCGATGATGGCACAGCGGAGCGGTGGATCAGAAGCTGCTCTTGGTCTCGATCACGAGCTGCATGTTGCTGATCGATCGGTCGCCATTCAGCGGGAAGGCGAGATCGATATGCAGCACGTTGCCTAGGGCCGTGCGGCTGTTGCCGAGTCGCAGGCCGATACCGACGTCGGTCAACACGCCGCGCGGCTGGCTGCCATAAGGATTGCGACCCAGGGCGCCGCCGGCGTCGGCGAAAATGGCACCGCCCACGTTGACGAGCCGAAACGGGTACCAGTCAGAGAAAAAGCGCTGCTCAACGGTGAACAGCCATCGACCCTCGCCAGCCTGATAGCGCAGCGGGTAGCCGCGCAAACCATTGTCGCCGCCGAGCAGAATCTGTCGATCGGGGTCGAGCTTATGGCCCTGTTCGAGACTCAACGCGGCAAACCACAGTCGCCGTTGCGATTGCCGATGGTAGTAGCGCGCTGAACCCGCGATGACCGTGTCAATGAAATCGCTGCCATCATGACGGCCCTTCAGGTTGCCGCTGAGCAGCAGAGTCGACTTGCTGTCTAGTTCGATGCCATGCGAGGCGCTGGCATCGAAGATCAGCGCGTTTTCACTTGAGCCCAAAGACTCGGCGGCATAACCCAGCCGGCCCGACACCTGCCAGCCGTATTGGAAGTCCTCGGTGCGTTCGATCTGGTCGCGGTTGCGCGCCTCCCGAAATTCGTCCTGCAACCATTCCATGGAAACCCAGGGGTAGACGAGTTTACGATCGGCTGGAACCACCGAACCCGGGCGCAGGTCGCCGATGGAGTCGAATAGGTGTTCATCCTGGGTGACGCCGATGCGATAGCGAAGCACCTCACCCTTGATAAGCCCCTTGGACCAGCCGCCATAGGCACTCGCGACCTTCGACTCGGTGGCGTACTGCCCGACAACCTTACCGAGGTCGTAGCGGGAGTCGACACGGGTGTCGTCGGCGAAGGCGATACCGCCGGCGCGTCGTGTGTCCAGGGCATAGAAGCCGTGATCCAGTTCCAACACGCGTCGTTTGCCATCGCTGTTATCGGCAAGCTCCGCATCGATCGACCACCAGGTGTTGCCGAGTTGCCGATCGCGGTAGATCAGCAGGTCGGTCGTCCGGTCGATCTCGGTTCGACGCGATAGGCTGAGCTGCGCGCCGCTCCCGAGCAGATTCAGATCCTCGATTTCGAAGCCTGAGGTGCTCTTGCCACCCTTGCGACCAAAGGAAACTCCCGGGTTGAGCGTCCACACATCGCGCGTGGTGACTTCCAGATCCACCTTGCCATCTTGCGCGGCGACAGGTGTTACCCAGGCTTCGCGAAGGTAGCGTGTCTGACGCAGCAGTCGTTCTGATTCACGCAGCAGACGCGGGTCGTAGGCTTGACCGGCTTCGAACAGCAGTTGCCGCTCGATGGTCTTGGGTCGGGTGTTGATGTGCAGCGTGTTGGCCAGCCTGAAGAGGGCGGTGTTCTCTTCGGGAATCGAGGTATCGAAGATATCGAGCGGCTTGATGGTGATCGAGCCGATAACCGTGCCGGCGCGCAGCAGGCTGGCGTCGTCCGGCAGATTTTCGGGGCGCTTCGGGGCCTCTGCGGTGGCTCGAGTGTTGAAGCTTGGCAACACCGAGCCCGACGGTGGCGGCGTGGCTGTCTCGTCGGGCGCCGCCGCGAGCGCCGTGGGAAAAGGCACAGCCAGCAGCGCAAGCCACGGGGCAAACAGGCGAGACTTGTATGGCTTAGTCAAGCGCAAGCAACTCCAATTCGTGGCCATCGGGGTCGGTGATGATCGCGAGGCGACGCCCGCCGGGGCGCAGTGCGCGAGGACTTTGCCTCACGGGTACGCCCTGCGCTGCGAGCGTGGCGACAAACTCGTCGATCTGGTGCACACCGATGCCGAGATGTCCGTTGTGACTCACGGCTTCGACGGGACCGATAGGCTCGTGCCAGAGCTCGAGCTGCATTCCTGCGCCGTCATCGCCGTTCGCACCCAAGAATACCAGCGTACGTGGGATTTCTGGAAAGGCGATGCGGCGTTGCTCGCGGAGGCCAAAGTGCCGCTCGTAAAAATCGAGCGAGCGCTGCAGGTCGCTGACGCGCAGCATGGCGTGCAGCAGCCGAGGCGATGTGAGCGGCCGAGGCGACTCAGGCGACATTCAATACCTTTCCGGGGTTGAGGATGCCATTAGGGTCGAGCGTACGTTTGAGCGTGCGCATCAGGTTCAGTTCCACCGGATCGGCGTAATGTTGCAGCTCGGCAAGCTTGGATTGCCCGATCCCGTGTTCGGCACTGAAACTGCCGCCTTCGTCTTGAACCAAATTGTGGATGATTCGACGGATCTCCTCGCGTCGCGCGGCCAGAGTGCCCGGGGGAACACCGCGCCGCTCATTCAAATTGAAATGCAGGTTGCCATCGCCCACGTGACCGTAGCAAACGAGGAAACCTTCGGCGACATGGGTCTCGAGCCACGCCGAGGCCCTGGCCACGAAGCGCGGCAATCGATCGATCGGGATCGAGACATCGTGCTTGAGGCTCATGCCCTCTAAGCGCTGGCTGTGCGGGATGTTCTCGCGAAGCTGCCAGAACTCACGCCGATCGCGCTCGCTCTGCGCGAGGACGGCATCGGTGGCAAGGCCGCGTTCCATGGCCTCGGCGAGTGCGTCCTCGAGCCGATGTTCGAGTGGCTCGCCGACGCGTGGACTCGTCAGTTCGCAGAGCACATACCAAGGCGAATCCGCGTCCAAGGGTCGGCGTGCCCCGGGGATGTGTCGCGTGACGAGTTCTAGCGCCACCGCCGGGATCAGTTCGAAGGAGCTGACCTGATCGCCGCTGGCCTCGCGCAGATGCGAGAGCAGCTGCACTGCGCGCTCGGGATCGGGGATGGCGACAAAGGCGGTGGCGCTGGCGCGAGGCGCAGGAAATAGTTTGAGGCTGGCTGCGGTGATCACGCCGAGCGTGCCCTCGGCGCCGATGAACAGTTGCCGCAGGTCATAGCCAGTGTTGTCCTTGCGTAGTGCAGTCAGTGATGAGAGCACGCGCCCGTCGGCCAGCACCACCTCGAGCCCAAGCGTGAGTTCGCGCATCATGCCGTAGCGCAGTACGTTGACCCCGCCTGCGTTCGTCGAGAGATTGCCGCCGATCTGGCAGCTGCCCTCGGCACCGAGTGACAAGGGAAAGAAACGTTCAGCCGTCGCAGCGGCACGCTGCACGTCGGCGAGGATGCAGCCGGCTTCGACCACCATGGAATAGTTGGCCGGGTCGACGCTGCGGATCGCATTGAGACGGCGAAGCGAGAGCACGACCTGAGTGCCCGAGGCATCGGGCGTGGCGGCACCACAGTATCCGGTGTTGCCGCCCTGCGGCACCACAGGAATGCGCAGCGCGTTGCAGAGTTTCAATAGGCGGGACACGTCGGCAGTGCTGCGCGGTAGCGCGATACACAGCGCGCGCCCGCGATACGTACGCAACTGATCGATGTTGACCGCTTCGAGCGCGGTGGGCTCGGTGACGATGCAGTCTGCCCCGAGCAGCGTCGTCAGATGCTGCAACGGGGTTTGCGCGCCGCCCTGCATCATGGTCGGGCGAGTGAGGGCAGGCGGCAGTCGGGCTTGGTGAGCAGCAACTGCACGTCGCCCAGCTGCCGCTCCATGAAGCCACCCTCGCAGTAGCACAGGTAGTACTCCCACATGCGCACGAAACTGTCGGGGTAGCCAAGAGACTTGACTCTCGGCAACTGACCAAAGAAATTCAGTCGCCACTCGCGCAAGGTACGCGCATAGTGCGGCCCAATGTCTTCGAGGTGGAAGATCTTCAGGTCCGTAGCCCGGGTCAGCGAGCGTGCGATGCATTCGACACTCGGGATGAAACTGCCCGGAAAAATGAACCGCTGGATGAAATCCACCGACTTGCGTGCCTGTTCGTAAAACTGGTCCTGGATCGTGATGGCCTGCAGCAGCATGGCCCCGTGCGGCTCGAGCAGGCTCGAACACTTGCGCAGATAGGTGTCGAGGAAGTCAGCGCCCACGGCTTCGATCATCTCGATCGACATCGCCTTGTCGAAGCGACCTTTCAGGTCACGATAGTCCTCGAGCAGTAGCGTGATGCGATCGCCGAGTCCGTGTTGGGCGATCTTTTCGCGGGTGTAGGCGTGCTGTTCGCTCGAGATTGTGGTGGTGGTGACGTGGCAGCCGTAGTTTTTCGCGGCGTGGATCGCGAGACCGCCCCAGCCGGTGCCGATTTCCACCACCCGATCGCCGGGTTGTAGCCCCAGCTTGCGACACACGGCGTCGAACTTGGCGAGCGAGGCGGCCTCGAGCGTCTCGACACCCTCGGCGAAAATACCGCAGGAATAGGCCATGGTCGGATCGAGCATGAGCTTGTACAGCTCGTTGCCAAGATCGTAGTGCGCCGAGATGTTACGGGCACTGCCCTGACGACTGTTGCGATTGAGATAATGGAAGGCCTTGAGCAGCGGCCGCGACAGGAGCGACCAGCGGCTATCGAGATCGTTCATCATGTGCCGGTTGGCCACGAATAGACGCACGACTCCCGTCAGATCGTCGCAGCGCCAGAGTCCCCTAATGTAGGCTTCGCCGGCACCCACCGTGCCCCCGAACGCCGCATCGGCGTAGAGCTGCGGATGATCGACCTGCAGCGTGACTGTGAGATCTAGCCGTGGCGTGCGCCGACCGAAGCGATGACGTTGGCCGTTCCACTCTTCGATGATGAGTTCGCCATCGCGCATGGTCGCAAGGCGCGCCAATAGTAGACGGCGACCGAGCTGAGGGAGCACACCCGGAGCGTCGGCGGCGGCCAGATGCTCGTCGATGCGCGGCGGGTCGAGCGGAATGATGCTGTCGCGACGGCTATTCATGCGGGATGGGTAAAGAAGGGTGTGCGTTTAAGAAGCAGGCGGAGGGCCTGCCAGTAAATCATGACGCTGACCTTGACGGTGACGAGCGGGAAACGGAGCAAGGCCCGTGCAAGTGAAGCGTGTGTGATGGGTTCACGGTGCAGGGTCAAGGTGGCATCGAACTGCGATGCACCTTCGCGCCAGTTTTCCATGTGCACCTGCAGCGTCTCCGCGGGCACGGAAAAACGCCAGTCATAGCGCATGTCCATGGGCAGGAACGGCGAGACATGGAACGCTTTGTCGAATTGCCAGCGCATTACTTGCTGCCCGACTCGCTCAGCGTCGGTCACGCGCAACACGTAGGCGTGCCGCTCGTCCCAAGGGGTGTTGGTGATTTCCGCCACGATGCTCTCCAGCCGCTCACCTGCGGCATCGAACACGTAGTAGAAACTGACCGGATTGAAGTTGTAACCGAAGTAGCGGACGTGGGTCAGCAGGCGGATAGGTCCGGTCGGGCGGATGCCGGTGACCTCAGCCACTCGATCGCGCACGGCCGTATCGAGCGGCACCGCCGGGTCGCCGAGGAAATCAGCGCGTCGGAACCAAGCGACAGCGGGTCGACGGGCCGACCATAGCCAGAACCGATCGAAGAGCTGTGGCAATTCGGCGAGATCGACGTAAGCGAAGAACAGCCGATATCGGAACGCATTGCGGCGCGGTCCGAAACGGCGATGGCGGATGAGTCCGGTATAGAGGCAGCTGGCGGTCATGAACCGCCAGATTCTCGCAGACTCCGCCGCGCCGGCTCCAGCACGGGCGCATTCGGTGGGGTCCCCCCGGTCAGCAGCGCCAGATCCTTCAGGGCCCAGAGGCCGCTGACCACCCCGTCTTCGTGGAAGCCGTAGCGCCAGTAGGCGCCACAGTAGACGCTGCGTCGCTGTCCACTGATCAGGCTGCGTTGGCTTTGCGCGGCCACGGCCTGCGGCGTGTAGACCGGGTGATGGTAGGTGTAGCGCCCAAGAACGGCGTTGGGGTCGATGTCGGCACTGCGGTTCAAAGTCACGAGGAAGCGCACCGGGGCCTCAAGGCTCTGCAGCACGTTCATGTCATAGGTCAACGCAACTCGTTCGGTGTCCGGGTCGAGCAGATGGTAGTTCCAGGCCGCTCGCGCGAGCGGTGTGCGTGGCAGAACGCGCTCGTCGGTGTGCAGCACGGCATCGTTTGCCTGGTAAGGGAAGGCACCCAGAATTTGCCGCTCCGCCTCGCTGGCATCGGCCAGCATGCCGAGGGCCTGATCGCTGTGGCAGGCGAAGACCACATGATCGAAGCGATCGGTATGCCCATTCCCGCTCGTGATAGCGACGCCGCCCTCATCGCGCCGAACTTCCCGCACCGGTTCGCGCAGGCGGACGTTGCCTTTGAACAGGGTTTGCCAGCGGCGCACGTATTCGCGTGAGCCACCGGTGACGGTCCGCCACGTCGGTCGGTCATCGACATTGAGAAAGCCATGACGGTCGAAGAAATCAACGAAGAATCGTGCCGGAAAATCCAGCATGCCACGCCCCGTGGCTGACCAGATCGCCCGACCCATCGGGATGATGTAGCGTTCGACGAAGACGCTCGAGTAGCGTTCGCGCCGCAGATACTCGCCGAGCGTGAGGGCCTGCAAGGCTGCAGCCTCTGCCGGATCGCTGGGCGTGCGCAGCAATTCGCGGGCTTTGCCATTGAACCGTAGGATGTCGGCGATCATGCGCAGGAATCGCGGGTTGAACGCGTTGCGCCGCTGCGCAAACAAGGAATTGATCGAGGTGCCGTTATACTCGAGACCGCTGCGCTCGCAACGCAGCGAGAAACTCATGTTCGACCATTGCCAGCGGGCACCGAGCTCGCCTAGCAGTGCGATGAAATTCGGGTAGGTCCAATCATTGAAGACGATGAACCCCGTGTCGACGGCGTACTGCCGTCCGCCCCACTCGACATCCACCGTGGCTGTGTGACCGCCAAGAGCGGCGTTGGCCTCGTAGAGCACGACCTCGTGCTCGCGCTGCGCGTGCCAGGCGACGGTGAGGCCTGCAATGCCGCTGCCGACGATGGCAATGCGTGCCATGTCAGGGGTTGCGGACGATTCGACGGGCGGAGTGGTCGCGCACCGAGGTCGGCACTGGCTTCAGATCCCAAATGATGCCGAGCCACGACATGATCTTGAGGATGTAGTAGGTGATGTCGATCTCCCACCAGTAGAACCCTTGTCGCGTCGAGCTTGGGAAATGATGGTGGTTGTTGTGCCAGCCCTCGCCGAGGGTGACGAGTGCGAGCAGCCAGTTGTTGCGACTGGTATCGCCGGTCTTGTAACGCTGCCGACCGAACACGTGCGAGAGCGAGTTGATGGTGTAGGTGCCGTGATAGCAGGCCACGGTGGAAATGAAGAATCCCCAGATCAACATTTGTCCTGCGCTGGTGCCGAGCTCGGGCGCGAACCGATCCAGGGCGGCGCCAAGCGCGAACATGCCAACTGCAAACAGCACCGGCACGACGATGTCGAATCGATCGAGCCACTGTAATTCCGGGAACTGCAGCAGGTCACGCACCCGTCGCAAGTCGGGCTGAAAGCCACGCGCGGTCAGGAACCACCCCATGTGCGAGCGCACGAACCCGTGCTGCGCGGGCGAGTGCACGTCTTCGGGTTTATCGGAGTAGGCGTGGTGATGCCGGTGATGTGCGGCCCACCACACCGGGCCGCGTTGCACGGCCGTGGCGCCGATCACGCCAAAGATAAACTGCCCGGCACGGGAGGTCTTGAACGAACGGTGCGAGAAATACCGGTGGTAAAACCCGGTGATGGCAAACATCCGTATGAAGTAGGCAAGCACCGCGACCAGCACGGCGATCGGGCTCCAGCCTACCCAGATCACCGCAAAGCAGGTGAGGTGCATGCCGATAAAGGGCAGGATCCGCGCCCACTCGACCTTGTCGGGTATGTCGGGCAGCGCGGATCCATCAGCCGGGGCCACCAGAGGTCCGGTGTCGAACCAGTGGACGAACCCGCGCCACCAGCGTCGCGCGATATTCACGGGACGAGGCGAACCGTCGGCTTATCGCAAACCATGCTGTCGCTTGAGAGCGTCGATACGCTCATCGAGCGGCGGATGGCTCATGAACAACCGCTTCAAGCCGCTCGGCGTGCCGGCACTGATACCGAACGCCGCCATCTGCTCCGGCAGACCCTCCGGCTGATGCGCACGCTTGAGCGCTTCGAGCGCGCCCACCATCGCCGCAGGGCTGGCGAGCAGGGCACCGGCCGCGTCGGCACGGAACTCACGCTTGCGTGAGAACCAGGAGACGATGATGCTCGCCAAGATACCGAGCAGCAGCTCGGCAACCAGCACCACGCCGAAGTAGGCGATGCCGCCGCCGTTCTCGTTCTTGAAAATCACCTTGTCGACGAAGTTGCCGATGATGCGGGCGAGGAAGATCACGAAGGTGTTGACCACGCCCTGAATCAGCGTGAGCGTCACCATATCGCCGTTGGCGACGTGACCGATTTCGTGGCCGAGAACGGCTTCGACCTCTTCCTTGCGCATGCGCTGCAACAGCCCGGTGCTGACCGCAACGAGCGCCTTGTTTTTGTTCGCACCCGTGGCAAAGGCATTGGGTTCCGCAGAGTCGAAGATGCCGACCTCAGGCATGCCGATCCCGGCTTCCTGCGCCTGCGCGCGCACGGTGTCGACGATCCAACGCTCCACATTGTCGCGCGGCTGCTCGATGATGCGCACGCCCATCATGCGTTTGGCGCTCCACTTCGACATCAGCAGCGAGATGATGGCGCCGCCGAAGCCAAACACCGCGGCGAATATCAGCAGCCCGTAGGCGCTGCCGCCCTGCGCGGCGATGTACTGGTCGATGCCGAGGATGCGCATGACGATCGACAGCACGAACACCACGGCGAGGTTGGTGACGAGGAAGAGCAGAATGCGTTTCATGGCGGGTCGTAAACTCCTAGTAAGTGGCGGGCCGGCCTGGCCCAACTGGTGATTGGACTCATTCCAGTTCGGTCAGTTCGGCGGTGAGTGCAAATTTATCCGGGTCTCACGCGTACCGCTAGAGGTTGGGCCGGATCTTTCAAATTCAATGCCTTAGCGGCAGTCCCGGTCAGCCGATGGCGACCCCCAGGAGGCGACCGACGAACCAGGACAGCAGGCCTGCTCCGCCGCCGATGAGCACCATCCGGGCGGCGCCGGTCCAGGCGCCGCGACCGGTGAAGAGGCTGATGGCAAGCCCCACGAGGGCAAGGGCCAGCAGGGTCAGGCCCACGGTCCAACCGATCGTGACCGTGGCGCTCCATTGCAATGCCGGGGCTGCAAGAAATGGCAGCAACGGCAGGATGGCGCCGATCGAGAACGCCAGGAAGGACGAACTCGCCGCGCCGAGCGGTGAGCCCAGATCGTCAGGGTTGAGCCCGAGCTCCTCGCGCGCCAACACGTCCAAGGCCTGCTCAGGACGGGTGACCAGCGTGCGGGTCATCTCGCGTGCCTTATCGAGGTCCATGCCGCGGGCTGCGTAGATCAGCGCCAGCTCCTCGGCTTCCTCTTCCGGATACTCGTCGAGCTCTTCTTTCTCGAGGGCGATCTGGTACTCATACATATCTCTCTGCGAGCGTACCGATACGTACTCTCCGGCCGCCATCGACAGCGCACCGGCCAGCAGCCCGGCAACGCCGGTCATCAGCACCATGCGCGGTTCTGCGCCGGCGCCGGCTACACCCATCACGAGGGCTGCGTTCGAGACGAGTCCGTCATTGACGCCGAAGACGCTTGCTCGAAGGTTCCCACCCGACAGGCCGCGATGGCGTTGACCGACTTCGCTGACCGAAGTGGGCATGAGGTGGCCGGGCGCCGCCGGGGCGGTGTAAGCCGACACCCCGCGCAATTTCATCGCAGCGAGCAGTGCGCGCGAATTGCGTGGCCCGAAGCGCGCCACCAGTGAGGCCACGATGCGGGCACGCAAGGCGGGGGAGAATCGATAGTCGCGATCAGGCTGTAGCGCCTGCCACTTCAAGGCCTGCTCTTCGGCAGCGGCACCCAACTGAAGAAACATTTGCCGCTTGATGGAATCCGGTTCGCACGCGGCGACCTTGGAATACAACCAAGCCGATTCCTTTTCGTGGTACCAACTGTCGAGTGAGTTGCTCACGACCGCGGGTCAGCGCTCACGGCCGTCATCGCCGTCGTCGTCTTCCCAGTCATCCTCGTCGTCGTCCCAGTCGTCGTCCTCGTCTTCGTCTTCGTCGAGCTCCTCATCCTCGTCCTCTTCGTCCTCATCTTCGTCCTCCGACCAGCCCTCGGGCTCCTCGATGAGTTCGAGGTCGAGCTCGTGCCACTCCTCGACGTCGAGTTCGTCGATTTCACCATCGAGATATTCGATCTCGATGAGTTCGGCATCTTCGTCGACCGACAGGACGCGAAAGGTCTCCTCGTCATCGACGTTTTCGTACCATTGTCCCTTGACGGGTTCATTGTCTCTGCTCACGGCGCTCACCTCGATGCGGCGTTGGTCGAATCCGCAGCGGATTTTACTGCGACTCTGATCTATAGTGCCAACGAAGTGGACAGCGGCTGATGCCCGGCAAGACTCCCAACACCCCGACCCCCAACCCCCTGCAGCGAGCGCGACGCGTCGTCATCAAGGTGGGTTCGGCCCTGCTCGTCGATGCGGCGAGTGGACGGCTGAACCGCGCCTGGCTCGAGACGCTCGTGGCCGACGTCGTTCGGCTGCACCGTCAGGGCAAGGAAGTGGTGCTGGTGTCCTCGGGTGCCATCGCCCTAGGCCGGCGACATCTAGGCTTACCCAAGGGCCCGTTGCGGCTCGAAGAGAGTCAGGCGGCTGCCGCGGTAGGGCAGATCCGCTTGGCGCACGCGTACAAAGAGTTGCTCGAGCAGTGGGATCTGCAGGTGGCGCAGGTGTTGCTCACGCTCGAGGACAGCGAGCAGCGTCAGCGCTATCTGAACGCGCGAGCGACCTTGAGTGCGCTACTGGCGCGTGGTGCGGTGCCCGTCATCAACGAGAATGACACGGTGGCGACGGCGGAGATCCGCTACGGTGACAATGATCGGCTGGCTGCCCGAGTTGCGCAGATGATCAGCGCCGATTGCGTGATCCTGCTCTCCGACATCGATGGTCTCTACACGGCGGACCCGCACCGTGACCCGAATGCGCAGTTCATTCCGCTGGTGCGCGAGATCACCCCGCAGATCGAGGCCATGGGCGGCGAGTCCGCCTCGGATATGGGCCGCGGCGGTATGGCGACGAAGATCATCGCCGCGCGCATCGCCGTGGCTGCCGGGTGTCATTTCTGTATTGCGGCCGGCGCTCCGCGTCACCCCGTGCGGCGCATCGAACAAGGCGGGCGCAGTACTTGGTTTCGACCGTCGGCTTCGCCTGTAGCGGCGCGCAAGCAATGGATTGCCGGCACCTTGAAGCCCGCCGGTGTACTGCGCGTGGACGATGGGGCCGCGCGCGCGTTGCGCGCCGGCAAGAGTTTGCTGCCTGCGGGCGTGACGGCCGTGCAGGGTCGTTTCGAACGGGGCGATACGGTGAGCGTGCAGAGCAGCGATGGGCGGGAACTTGCGCGAGGCATCGTCGCTTACTCGGATAGCGAGGCGCTGCGGATCTTGGGTCGCCGCAGCGAAGAGATTCCCGCCGTGCTGGGTTTTGCCGGGCGGGATGAACTCATTCACCGTGACGATTTGGTGCTGTCATGAGCACCGCTGCAGTCACCGCAGCGCAGGGCGAACTGCCGCGCTTCATGCGTCGTTTGGGTGAGCAGGCGGTGGCAGCGCAGGCGACGTTGGCGCGTAGCACGGCAGCCTCGCGGGATACGGCGCTGCGGGCGGCGGCTCGCGCGGTGCGGCAGCAGGCTGCGCAGATTCTTGCCGCCAACGCTCTGGACATGGCCGAGGGCGAGCAGAAAGGCTTGTCTGCCGCGATGCTCGATCGGCTGCGCCTCGATGCCTCACGGCTCGAGGCCATTGCGCGTGGACTTGAGCAGATCGCCGAGTTGCCCGATCCGCTCGGTCGGGTGCTTGCGCAGTGGCGTCGTCCGAATGGTTTGCTGATTCGGCGCGTGGCGGTGCCGCTCGGGGTGATCGGCATCATTTACGAGAGCCGACCAAACGTGACGGCCGATGCCGGTGCGTTGTGCCTGAAGTCGGGCAATGCCGTCATCCTGCGCGGGGGCTCGGAGAGCCTGCGCTCGAGTGCTGCGATCCATGCCGCGCTCGTCGAGGGTTTGCGTGCCGCGCACTTGCCGGAAGCGGCGATCCAGCTCGTGCCCGTGGCTGATCGCGAGGCTGTCGGCTTGATGCTCTCGGGTATGACGGAGTTCATCGACGTGCTAGTGCCGCGAGGCGGCAAAGGGCTCGTGGCTCGCGTGCAGCAGGAGGCGAGGGTGCCGGTGATCGGTCACCTTGATGGCAATTGCCACGTCTATGTCGATCGCGCGGCGGAGGTGTCGATGGCGGTCGCCATCGTGCTCAACTCCAAATTGCGGCGCACCGGCGTATGCGGTGCCGCCGAGACGCTACTCGTCGATCGTGAGGCGCCGGCAGGCCACCTCTCGGCGTTGGTGAATGCACTGCTCGATGCGGGCTGCGAAGTGCGCGGCGATGCCGCGGTGCAGGCGGTCGATGCGCGCGTGCACCCTGCGAGCGAGTCGGACTGGTCCACCGAATACCTTGACGCCATCATCGCGGTGCGTGTGGTGGCTGGGGTCGAAGAAGCGATCGAGCACATCGCCCGCTACGGTTCTGGCCACACCGAATCGATCGTCACACAGGATGCGGCGACGGCGCGTATTTTTCTGGAGCGTGTCGACAGCGCCATCGTGCTGCACAACGCGTCGACACAGTTCGCCGATGGCGGCGAATTCGGCATGGGTGCCGAGATCGGCATCTCCACCGATCGGTTCCACGCACGCGGCCCCGTGGGTGTCGAACAATTGACGAGCTACAAATACGTGCTTGAGGGCTCGGGTCAGATCAGACCGTAGTCGGTCGGCGTAAGCGCTCGGCGCCCCCACGCAGCGAATACGTATGCTGCAGGCCTTTTTCCCGTAACGCCCGCGTGGTGTTCAAACTGCGTCCGCCGCGTGCGCAGACCAGCAGATATCGGCCCTCCGCAGGCAGGTTGCGTCCCTCGAGCAGCTCCTGCATCGGGATGTGCGTGATGCGCGTGTGGGGCAGGGGCGCAGTGTCGAGCTCGTGCGCTTCGCGAATGTCGATCACGTGAAAGCCTGCAGCGAGCGCGCCATCGAGCGTTTCAAAGTCCACCTCCAGCGCTGAGCTTGCGCGGGCGGCTGCGAGTCCTGCGGCGGCGCGAGTGCATGCGCCCGCGCACTCGGCAGCGCGTCGTGCCTTGACACGTGTGGTGGTTAGCTCGAGCAGGTTGACGATCAGCAACTCGTTCGTGAGTCGGCCTGGCAGGCCCAGCAAAATCTTCAGGACCTCGAGTGCTTGAAGGCTGCCGAGCACCCCGGGGACCGGTCCGAGCACGCCCGCTTCGGCGCAGTTGGCGACGACGCCCTCCTGCGTCGCCTGCGGCCAGAGGCAGCGCAGACAGGCCGAGCCGCGCGCAGGATCGACGAGCTGCAACTGGCCCTCGAACTGATGCACGCTCGCGAGCACGAGCGGCACGCCGAGACTGTGCGCGATGTCGTTGAGCAGGAATTTACTCGCGAAGTTATCGGTGCAATCGACGAGGACGTCGCAGCCGGCGAGCAACTGCGTGGCGTTCATCGCATCGAGGCGCCGAGGTTCGGCGCGAACCGCGACCTCGGGGTTGAGGGCTGTCACGCGCGCGGCCGCCAGCGCGGCTTTCGTTTTGCCGCAATCGGCGAGTGCGTACCAGGTCTGACGGTGCAGGTTGGATGGCTCGAGTCGATCGCTGTCGATGATGACGAGCGTGCCGACACCGGCCCCCGCGAGGTATTGCAGCACCGGCACGCCGAGACCACCTGCCCCGACGACGCCGACGGTGCTGGCGCGCAGCCGTGCCTGCCCGGCGGTGCCGACTTCGCGCAGTCGTATCTGTCGCGAGTAGTCGGGTTGTGCCGACGGGGCGTGAGCATGATGGTGCGCATGCCCGTGATCGTGGGCATGACCATGATCGTGCCTGTGATCATGCCCGTGATCATGTGCTGCCTCGTGTACCTGCGACTCCAAGGTGTGGGCGGACGCGGTAGCGCAGCGCTCGCAGTTCACCCAGCCTGTGTCACCGGTGACGTAGTGTTCTTTTTTCCAGATCGGTACGCGGTGCTTGACCTCGTCGATGATGTAGCGGCAGGCGCGGAACGCCTCGTCGCGATGCCGCGCGCTGACGCCCACCCAGACGGCGATGTCGGTCAGTGCGAGCGCGCCGATGCGATGCACGCATCGGGCGTTATCGACGCCGAACTTGGCACAGGCCTCGGCGATGATGCGTTCGCCCTCGCGCACGGCGAGCTCGGTGAAAGCTTCGTATTCGAGGCCGGTGACCTCGCGACCTTCGTTGTGGTTACGGACCCAGCCTTCGAATGCGGCATAGCCGCCGCAACGGATATCGGCGAGGCTCGTCTGCAGCGCGGGCACGTTCAGCGCTTCGGTGCTGAAGCTGAAGCGCGACATGCCCTGCTTAGCCCCCGGCCACGGGAGGAATGAACACCACGGTGTCGCCTTCGGCGAGCGGTTGCCCCCAATCGCCGAACTCGGCGTTGATCGCCACCTTGAGCATCTCCTGCGGCAAGGTGAAGGGATGACGCGTCGCCAGCTCGGCGTACAACTGCGCCGGCGTGCGCGCCGTGCTGCGAACGGTTTCCGAGCTGCAGCCCGCCTGCTCGCGCAGCAGGGCGAAGTACTGCACGGTCACCGTGCGTGGTGCGTCGCGGGTGTCGGGTGATAGCGTCTCCATGGCTTGCCAATATTCCTGCGCCGAGTTGATGTTGTCGAGAGCAGACGGCGCGAGTGGTTCGATCAGCTTTGCTTCATGGGTGATCAGAAACTTCCGCGGACAACGTCCGCCTCCCGCGATGAAGCTGGGCAGCGCCTGAGCAGCCGACGGTTCGTACACGGCACAGAGTGGTTCGGGTAGGCCGTCGTGACTCGAGCGGAAAGCCGTCGCCATCCCCGAGTGGTCGCGGTGGGTGAGAAGATGCACGAGGCTCGCCCGATCCAGAAACGGTAGATCACAGGCGAGCACCAGCCACGCCGCCTGCGGATGGCGCTGCTGTGCAGCGAGAATGCCATTGATCGGTCCGCCGGGCCCTTCCGCATCGACGATCTGCGCGAAGCCCTTGCGCAGCGGCTCGTCGATTTGGTCGGCGCGCACCGAGACGTAGCAATGATCGACCACGCTCTGCAGCAGTTCGAACGTCGTCGCCAGTTGCGAGCGACCATGGTAAGCGAGTGCCGCCTTGTCACGATGCATGCGTGAACTGCGCCCGCCGGCGAGTACGAGACCGCAGAGTGTGGGCTCACTCATACGCTACGTCCGAAATCGCGCTTGCCGCCACGCTTCGCGAGCAGGCGTACCCGCTCGATGACGATGTCGTGCGAGAGCGCCTTGCACATGTCATATACGGTCAGTGCTGCGACCGTGGCGCCGGTCAGCGCTTCCATCTCGACTCCCGTGCGATGCGTCGTGCGTACCGTGCAACGAATAACGATGAGGCCGGAGGCCTGCTGCACGATGTCGAGTTCACAATGATCGATGGGTAGCGGATGACAGAACGGGATGAGTTCATGGGTGCGCTTGACCGCTTGCACGGCGGCGATCACTGCGGTGTCGAACACCGGGCCCTTGCGCGTGCGGTGGCCGCTCGCCTTCAGTGCAGTGGCGACGGCGCGCGGCAGACGGACTCGAGCTTCGGCCGTCGCCTCGCGGCGCGAGCTCTGCTTATCGCCGACGTCCACCATGGTGGGACGGTGTTGTGCATCGAGATGCGTCAAAGCGGGCTTTCGACTGCGGGCCGGCATGTCAACCTCCGACGTGGAACATCTCGACTTTTGGCGTGCTGTCCAATCGCTGCTCGGCGCGCGATTCGCTGTAACGGTCCGTGCGGGCGCGCCACACGCCGCCGAGCAGTTCCTGCAGCTCAGCGTCACTGGCGCCGCTGCGCAGCGCCGCCCGCAGGTCGGTGCCCCGCGTGGCGAACAGGCAGGTGTAGAGCGTGCCGTCCGAGGACAAGCGCGCCCGAGAGCAGTCACCGCAGAAGGGCTGGGTGACCGACGAAATAAAACCGACCTCGCCCTGACCGTCGCGGTAACGATAACGCTCGGCGACTTCGCCGACGTAATTGCGATCCACGGCTTCAATGGGCCAGTGCTGGTGGATGCGCGTAGCAAGCTCTGCCGAGGGCAGCACCAGTTCGGGGCGCCAGTCGTTGCGGTTGCCGACGTCCATGTATTCGATGAAGCGGACGATCACGCCGCTGCCGCGAAAGTGCTCGAGCAGGGGTAGCAGCGTGTGATCGTTCACGCCGCGTTGCACGACGACGTTGACTTTGATGGGCGCGAGCCCTGCGCGCTGCGCGGCCTCGATGCCGGCGAGCACGTCCTCCACGCCGCCGAAGCCGCCACTCATGCGGGCAAATACGTCGGGCTCCAGGCTGTCGAGACTGACGGTGATGCGGGCAAGCCCTGCGGCTTTCAGTTCGGTGGCGTACTTGCCGAGCAGCACGCCATTGGTGGTGAGGGCCACATCGTCGATGCCGCGCAGTGTGCTCAGATCGCCGATGAGATCGACGAGGTTGGGTCGCAGCAGAGGCTCACCGCCCGTAATGCGCAGCTTGCGCACGCCGAGGCCCGCAGAGAGGCGGGCCACACGGACGATTTCTTCAAACGAGAGCCGCTCAGCCGATTTCAAGAAGCGGTAACCGTCGTGGAAGGTGTGCTGCGGCATGCAGTAAGGGCAGCGAAAGTTGCACCGATCCATGACGGAAATCCGCAAATCCCGCATCGGTCGACCGAGCGTGTCGCTCGTCGTTGCCTGGGCGCGCAGCGGCAGCAGCGTGTGTTCGCGAGTGCTCATGGTGAACGCGTGGCTACCAGCGGTGCAGCCGCGTGACGAACCCTTTCGGGTGGGTGTTGGGTCCTGGCGGTAACTCCACCACGCCATCGGTACCCACCAGTGCGGCGAAGTCGCCCGAGCCGTTGGTCGGGCAGGGGTGCGCCCAGCTGCGACCCCAGTCGTCGACTTCGAGCCGCACCGGCACGAAGCTGGTCAGGTTGACCTTCACTTCGATCGGTGCAGCGATGGCAATTTTTTCCGCTGCACGCGACGTCTCGCCCATGGCGGCGTAGAGCGCCGGGATGACATAGCGGGCGAGACAAACGAGCGTCGAGACCGGGTTGCCGGGCAGGGCGAATACCGCCGTGCCGGAGGGACCGATGCCGAACCACATCGGTTTGCCGGGCCGCTGCGAGATCTTGTGGAAAACTTCGCGTACGCCGAGTTTGGCAAGTGCGGCAGGCACCAAATCCAGCTGGCCCATGGAGACACCGCCCGACAAAATCAGCACGTCGTGGGTGTCGAGGTAGATGCGCAACCGACGCTGCAGGACGTCCATTTCGTCGGGCAGATGATCGTCCGCGATGCGTTGGAAGCCGCGCTTGCGCAGTGCCGTCACGATTCCATAAGCGTTTGAGCGCCGGACCTGGTGATCGGCGATGTGCTCGCCAGGCTCGATGAGTTCGTTGCCGGTGGAGACCACGATAATGGTCGGCTGCGCACTCACGCGGATGCGCGGCATGCCGGCACCTGCGGCCACCGCGATCTCCGGCGCGCCTAGCCGCAAGCCGGACTGCAGCAACAGAGTGCCTTGCGTGGTGTCGCTGCCGCGGCGATGAACGTTTTGTCCGCGGGTGACCTTCACACCCTCGAGCAGGCTTACCTGATCGGCGTCGCGTTGCAGTTGTTCGACGGGAACCACAGCGTCGCACCCCGTCGGCAGTACGGCTCCGGTCATGATTTCGATGGCGTGTTCAGCGCTCTGCAGGTGCAGCGGCGGATCTCCCGCAGCCTGCATCGCCTGCACTTTGAACGAGCGGCGAGCAAGGGCGACGGCCTCGCTGTCGATCGCGATGCCGTCCATCGCCACCCGGTCGTAGGGGGGCTGGTCGCGCTCGGCGTAGACGTTCTCGCGTAGCACCGCCCCCGTGCACTGCACGAGAGGCAACGACTCGATAGGCAAGCAGACAAGTTGCTCGCCGATCAGTCGATCGGCTTCACTGGGCGAGATCATGCCGGAAAGTGTATCCCGGCCGACCAAAGAGGTAACCCGCCCTGCGGCGGGTTGCCGTTATTTCTTCGCGTTCTTTTCGCGCCAGACGCGGATCTGAGCGTTGAGCTTGTCGGCCCAGCCCTGCGCGTCATCGACCGCCGCGTTTTGCTTCTGGCCAAGAATCTTCATCCGCTCTCCCTTCTGCTCGTCGGTGAGCGTGGGGTTGGCGGCGAGCGCCTCGTTGTTTTCGGTTTCGAGGCAGCCCTGGTAGACGGTGATGGCCGCATCGAAGGCCTTGACGGCCTTCTGGCTGGCCAACATCTGCTCCAGGGTGGCGCTGTTGCCGTCCGGAATGTTATCCGGTGCCTTCGGATACGAGCAGGCTGCGTAGCTCGGTACGGCAACGAACGCGGCAACAAGAGCCAGGGAAAGCACGGTCTTCATGTCGAGAGCCCCTCGTGAAATGCTGCGGCGACCATTCGCCGGCGCTTCCTATCTTAAGTGCCCGACGCCTCCGGTGCTAGACTGCCGCCTACGCGCCCGTAGCTCAGTTGGATAGAGCATCAGGCTTCGAACCTGAGGGTCGGGAGTTCGAATCTCTCCGGGCGCGCCACCTCCATGATCGTCTGATCGGGTATCGTCGCTACATGAAGCGATGGCACAAGGCAGTATGGCTGGTAGCTTGGGTGCTGGCGGCATGGCCGACCGCGCACGCGGCTGAGCGCGTCTTGCATCGGGTTGGTACGGACGATCCGTCCACCATCGACCCGCACAAGGCCTCTTTCCCCGGCGAGCAGTTGATCATCGTCGATTTGTTCATGAGTCTCACGACCGTGGGCATGAACGGCCGACCGATGCCGGGGGCGGCGGAGTCTTGGACCATCAGCCCCGATGGTCGCGTTTATACCTTCACGCTGCGCGCCAACTCCCGCTGGTCGGACGGCAAGCCCATGACGGCGGAGGATTGGGTGTGGTCCTTCCGACGCATGCTTGACCCCAAGACCGCTTACCCGTTGGCGTCGCGATTGTTTCCGATCCGCAACGCTCGCGAGGTGGCAATGGGTCGGCAACCACCAACCTCCTTGGGCGTGCGTGCCATCGATGCCCGAACCTTGCGCGTGGAACTCGACAATCCGACGCCGTATCTCACCGACGTGATGATGACGGCAGCCATGCCCGCTCCCCGCCACGTGATCGAAAAGCATGGTGCCGCGTGGTTGCGCCCGGAAAATTTCGTCAGTAATGGCCCGTTCGTGCTCGACGAGTGGCGACCCAACGGCCACGTGCGTGTCAAGCGCAACCCCTACTTCTGGGGGGCTGAGCGTGTGAAGCTCGACGCCGTGTATCACTATCCGCTCGGCAACCCGGCCACAATGCTGCGCCGTTTCGAGGCGGGCGAACTTGATCTGCTCATGGTGGTGCCGCCCGAGCGCCTCGAGGAGATGCGCAAGGCCGGTAACAAGTCGGTTCGCATCGCGCGCGGCATCGCCAATGAGGTCATCGTCTTCAACACCCGCAGCGGGCCGACCGCCGACTTGCGTGTGCGACGGGCCCTTTCGATGCTGATCGAGCGAGAAGTCGTGGCGCGCAACGTTATCGGCTTTCCGGGGGTCGAGGCTTACTCGTTGGTGGCACCCGGCGTGCTGAACTACGGCGAGGCCGCTAAACCCGATTTCGCCAGTTGGAATGCCGAGCGTCGTTTGAGCGAAGCACGCCGCTTGCTCGCCGCCGCAGGCTACGGCCCTGACAAGCCCTTGCGGTTGCGGCTTGGCTTTCCGAGCACCGAACTCAATCGCAAGGTCGCTGTGGCGGTGGCGGCCATGTGGGGTCGAGCCGGAGTGCGCGCCGAGTTGCAGCAAAAGGAATCCAAGGCACTCGTCACGGAGGTCGGCTCCGGCAACTTTGATGCGGTGCGCGCGATTTGGGTGGCTTCGGCCAGTGACCCGTATTCCTATCTCGAGCGCTTGCTGTCGACGGGTACGGCGCTCGGCATGAACACTTCGGGTTACGCCAATGCACGTTTCGACGCCAAACTCGAGCAGGCAGCCAAAGAGAGCGATGTCGCGCGGCGCGCGGCGATCCTGCGTGAGGCGGAGGCGATAGCTCTCGCCGAGCAGCCTGTTGCGCCCGTGTATTACATTGTCGGGCGGCGGCTCGTCGCGCCGCGGGTGCGCGGCTTCAGCGACAATCCGCGCGGGCTGTATCCAAGTTGGTTGCTGAGCGTGCAATGACACAAGACGTTTACGTACCGACGCGCGAAGAGCGTGTTCGACAGGAGTTCGTGCTGGGCCTGAAGCTGCTCGCCAACGGCGCAGTGCAGCGGCGTGTGCGGGAGGAGTATCGCGGTCGCGTATTGCCGCAGCTCACGCAGGCGCAGGGCGCGCCACCTTCCGAGCGGCGTCAAGTGGCTCCGGCGCTGCTGCGTACCGAGGCCTATCGGACCTGGGCGGTGCTCACCCACCACTCGCAGTCGATGATGTGGGACGCCGTCGAGAGCACGACGCAGCGCGTGTTGCCCTCGGCTGAACAGCGTTATGCAGCGCTGCGTGCGGCGCCGCTGCAGCGTCGTGGCAGCTTGCAGCTCGACCCCACGCTCGCCGTCCCCCCGCCCATCGGCAACACCGAGATCCACCGGCAACCGGGCGGTTTTACGGGGCGCACCGATGTCGAGGACCTCTCGCCGGGTTTGCGTTATATCGGCGCGTCGCTCATCTACGGGGCGGGCAAGGGGCAGGAGCATGCGACGGGCGACTCGCGCGCCAATCTGCTGCTGCACGAGTTGCGCCGTCGTTACCCTGACCTTGCACCGCGGCGGATTCTTGATCTCGGCTGCGGCATCGGGGTGCATTCGCAAGCGATTGCGCTGGCGTTTCCCGAGGCGGAGTACCACGGTGTCGACGTGGCTGCGGGGCTGCTGCGCTTCGCGCATTTGATCGCCGAGGAGCGGGGCATCGCGCTGCACTTGCACCAGCGCGATGCGGCGCGCACCGGTTTCGAGCCAGGCAGCTTCGATCTCGTGCTCTCCAACATCTTCTTTCACGAAACCAATTCGGCTCGGTTGCCACAGATTCTGCGCGAGTGCCACCGCGTGTTGCGCCCCGGCGGCGTGATGCTGCACGTCGATGTGGCTACCCAGACCAGCCGACACGGATTCGATGATCAATTGATGAACGATTGGCAGGTGCGTTGGAATGGCGAGCCGTTCTGGAGTGGTTTCGCCGAGCGGGATATGTTCAAAGAAATCGTCGCTGCCGGCTTTGCGCCGGAACGCAGTTTCGCCGAGCACCTCAATCGGCCAGGCGGTGCCAGCTACGTGTTTGGTGCGCTCGCCTGATGTCGGAAGCGTATCCGCGGCTGTTCTCGCCGCTCGAACTTGCCGGCATGCGCTTGCGCAATCGCATCGTGCACGCCTCGATGTCGACCCGTTACGTGACCGGCGGTGCGGTGACCGACCGACTGATTGCCTACTTTGCCAACCGCGCGCGGGGCGGTGCCGCGATGCTGGTCACCGAGCCGTTGAACCTATTGCCGCGCCAACGCAACCCGCAAAAAGTCAGCGTGCTCGATCCGGCCAATGCGCCGCGATTGCAGCGCTGGGCTGCCGCCGTTCGCGCGCAGGATTCGCACTTGATCGCACAGATCCAGGATCCCGGCCGTGGGCGGCATCAGCCCGGTCGCAGCCACGAGGCCATCGGTGCCTCGCCGCTGCCGGATGATCTCAGTTGGACTGTGCCGTATGCGCTGGCCACCGAAGAGGTTGCAGCGCTGTCGGTCGATTTCGCGCACGCGGCGCGCATCCTGCAGGATGCCGGTTTTTCGGGTGTAGAAATTTCGGCAGGACATGGGCATCTCTTCCACCAGTTTCTCGCGGCGCGCTCAAACGTTCGCGAGGATCGCTACGGCGGTGAACTCGCCGGCCGCGCGCGTCTGCTGCTCGAATTGCTCGCCGAGTTGCGTCGGGTCTGCGGCAAGGGATTCATCATCGGTGTCAAATTGCCGGGCGAGGATGGCATGCCGCAGGGCATCGACCTCGACACAGCAGCCCGGATCACCGCGCTCGTGCACGAGAGCGGCACCGCCGATTATTTGACCTGGTGCTGGGGCTCGCACTCCTCGACGCTCGATTGGCATCTGCCCGATATGCATGGATCCCGCGAGCCCTATGTCGCGAAGATTGCGGCGCTCGCCCGGCATGCACCGGGAGTCGCCATCGGCGCGCTCGGCTTGATCACCGATCCGAACCAAGGCGAGCGCTTGCTCTGCGAGGGAGCAGCGGATCTCATCATGCTCGGCCGGCCACTCGTCACCGATGCAGCCTGGGGTTTGAAGGCCGCGAGCGGCCGAGAGGCCGACATTCGCTACTGCGTCTCCTGCAACACCTGTTGGGGTGCGATTGTCGGTGGCAGCACGCTGGCCTGTGACAATAATCCGCGGGTTGGCAGCGAAAACGAGGTCGATTGGCAACCCGAGCGGGCGACGATTGCAAAGAAAATCGTCATCGTCGGCGCTGGGCCCGCCGGCATGGAGGCGGCTTGGCTTGCTGCCAGTCGAGGTCACGAGGTCACGGTATTCGGCGCTTCCAGCGATGTGGGCGGTAAGACTCGTCTGCATGCGGCCCTGCCGGGTGGTGAGAGTCTCTCCAGCGTTTACGACTATCAGCGTTTGCGCGCCGACAAAGCCGGCGTTCGTTTCGTACTGGGGATGCGCGCGCAGGCGAGCGACGTGCTTTCGCTGTCGCCCGATGCCGTCGTGCTGGCGAGTGGTTCGACGCCGGCGTGGCCCGCGTGGTTGCCCGCCGAATATCGCGACGCCGAGTGGTTTCCCGACGTGCGTACCCTCGCGGCACGATTGCTCGGACGGCGCACGCGGGAAGAGGGCGTTGCCGTGCTCGTTGATCAAGACCACACGGCTTTTACTTACGCCACCGCGGAATTGCTGGCGCGCTGTTTCTCCAAGGTTTTGCTTGTCTCGCCGCGCGAGGGTGTCGCGGCCGAGGAGCCGCTCGTCAATCGGCAGGGTATTCAGCGTCGTTTGGCCGCTCTCGGTGTACAGCTGCAGCCGTGGAGTGAGCCGCTGATCGACGAGGGCATCGCCGAGGGCCGACTGCGCTTGCGCGATGTGCTCGGGCGCGACGAGCGCGTGATCGAGGGGGTGGTGCTCCTGACCCATGCCACAGCGCGTGTGCCTGATCTAGATGTACTGACCGGGTTGCGTGCGGCCGGGGTACCCGTGCACCTCATCGGCGATGCCAAGGCACCGCGTTCGCTGTTGATGGCGACCAGCGAGGGCTACCAGCTCGGGCTGCAACTGTGAGGCGGGCGTCGCCCCTGACTGTGGCACTCGAAGGAGTGTCACTGCACCGCGATGAGCGACACATTCTCGATCGTATTCACTGGCGACTCGAGCCCGGGCAACGCTGGCTGCTGCTCGGCGGCAACGGCGCCGGTAAGACCCAATTGCTCAAACTGATCGCTGGGGCGGTCTGGCCCGATCCGACGCCTACGGCGCGGCGTCGATATCTTTGGCGCCGGCAGTGGCACGAGACGCCGCAACAACTGCACGAACATATCGCTTACGTGGGTCCTGAGCGGCAGGATCGGCACGAACGGCATGGTTGGAATTTTACGGCGATCGAAGTCGTGGGTACGGGCTTGAGCCGTAGCGACATTCCGCAGGGTCCATTGCGCTCCCGTCAACGAGTCGCTGCGCTCGGCTATCTGCGTACGCTCGGCATTACGCGCCTCGCGGCGCGAAAGTTGCTCGAGTTGTCTTACGGGCAGCGTCGTCTCGTGCTGTTGGCGCGCGCCCTGGCCACGCGGCCGAGTTTGCTGCTGCTCGATGAGTTGCTGGGTGGACTTGACGCGCAGCACCGCGCGCGGGTGCTGCGTGCCCTCGCGCGTTGCGACATTCCATGGGTGCTGAGCACTCACCGCATCGAGGAGATGCCGCCGTCGACGACGCATGTGGCGCGGCTCGTTGCCGGCCGACTGCTCGAGCAGGGTCCGCGCTCATCGCAGGTTCCACACCTGACGAGCGCCTCGCGGGTGGGGTCACGGCCCGCAGGTTCGTCTCGACTGAAATCTTTGGCCCCAGCCGGTCGGTCGCGCTCGGGTGTGCTGGTTGCGGCGCATGGCATCGATGTCTATCTCGACTACCGGGCCGTCTTGCGCGGGATCGATTTCACCGTGTGTGCAGGGCAATGTTGGGTGCTCCATGGTGGCAACGGCTCAGGGAAAACCACCTTGCTGCGCGCGCTCTATGGCGATCACCCGCCTGCATTGGGAGGACGCATCGAGCGGCGCGGCCTTGTTCCAGGAGTGCCGCTTGAGGTGTTTCGGCGCTGGTGCGCTATCGTCGCCCCGCACCTGCAAAGCGACCCGCCGGCCCATGACTCCGCGCTCGAGATCGTTGTCAGCGGCCTGCGCTCGAGCATCGGGCTCGATGGAGCCCCGAGCGCCGGCGAGCAGCGCAGGGCCCTAGGGGCATTAGCCGAGATGGGGCTGCGCGAGTACGCCGGACAACGGCTGCGGGAGCTCTCCTATGGTCAGGCGCGACGGGTGCTGTTTGCGCGGGCACTGGTGCTGCGGCCGCGCTTGCTGCTACTCGATGAGCCGCTTGCAGGCATCGATGTGGACACCCGGCGCGTGCTGCGCGAGCGCATCGATGCCTTTGTGTCAGCCGGTGGCACGGTAATCATGAGTAGCCACCATCGGGACGAGTGGCCGCAGCGAACGAGCCACGAGTTGCATCTCGTGGCCGGGCGTACGCGTTATGCGGGTGTCGTTCGTCGGTAGCGACCGGGCAGCGGATGCGGCGGGTCAGCCGCCGGGGTGTAGGAGCCGGCTGCGGCCGATAATGCGGCACGCAGTTCCCCCGCAGGCGGTGTTCATGAAAAGTTTGGGCGTGTTGTGGTTGGTGGTCTTCATCAGCCTGGCCGGCTTCGGTATCACCACCATCCCGTTCCCGTTCGTCGCCGAGTCGATGGGTGCCTCCGACTTCTGGAAGACCTTTGGCGGGGCTGGCGTCTTTTCGCTGTTCCAACTCGCCGCGACTCCGCTATGGGGCCGTGCGAGCGACGCGTATGGTCGAAAGCCCATCCTGATGCTGAGTTCGGCGGGGACTGTGCTGGCATTTCTTTGGTTGGCTTATGCGCCAACCCTGGAATCATTGCTGATTGCGCGAGCCTTCGGCGGTGCGATGTCGGGAAATCTCGCCGCAGCCTTCGCCTATGCGACCGACGTGACCGACACGAAAAATCGGGCCAAGGGTCTCGGCATCGTGGCGTCGGCCTTCGGTGTGGGTTTTGCGATTGGTCCGCCGCTTGGCGGGTTCCTCAGCACGCTCGATGCCGTGCCGAGTATGTACTGGCCCGGTTTGGCCTCAGCCGGATTGTCAGCCATCGCGTTCCTGGGGACGGTGTTTTTGCTCCCGGAGAGTTTGCCGCCGGAGCTGCGTAAGCCGCTCGGCAAGTCGGCCGAGCCGCCGCCCGAGGGCGAGGCCCGTGGTCCCAAGGTAACGCCGTGGCAGGCGTTTCGCGGCAATCCGGTGCTCATGGGGCTGGTCGGTGCTTCGCTGATCGTGGCGGTGGCCGGCGGGGCAATGCAGTCGGTGTTTCAGTTCTGGGGTCGCGACTTGTTCGACTATTCATTGCGTGACATCGGACTGCATTTCATGGCGTTCGCCTTGCTCTCGGCGATCGGTCAGGCGGGACTCATCGGTCCGTTGACCCGACGTTTTGGCGAGAAGCATGTAGCCGTGGCCTCGATTGTCGGTGTTACCGTCGGTTTGGCGCTGTTCGCCATGGCGCAGAACGATGCCATGGTCTGGATCGCCATCAGCCTGTTCGGTCTCGCCAACGGCCTCTTTCTACCGGCGATCAGCAGCCTCGTCTCGTTCGAGTCGGACCCGAAGTCACGCGGTACGGTGATGGGCATGTTCAATGCCTCAAGCAGCGCAGGGCGAATTGTGGGTCCTGCGCTATCGGGACCGATCTACTTCAAACTCGGGCCTGCCGCGCCGTTCATTCTTTCGGCGATATTGACGGCGATTGGCGCAGTGTTGCTCAGTCGAGCCCATGACAAGCCGCCTCCGTCCTGACCCCCCGATCCTGGCACGCATGCAGCGACGCGATTTCATCCGTCAATCGGTACTTGCGGCCTGCGTCGCGACCGGCTCGGCTCGTGTGTTCGCCGATTCATCCGGCACAACCCTGCGCCGCTCGCGCGGCGGCACATTGACCTCGCTGGACCCGCACCGTGGCATCTCCGCGACCGATATGGAGATCAACGCCGATTTATTCGTCGGACTCACGGCGATCGATGCGCGCGGCGCCATTACCCCGGGACTCGCGAGCGAGTGGACAGTGAGCGCCGATGGACGACGTTACGAGTTTCGTTTGCGACGTAACTTGCGCTGGTCGGACGGTTCGAGTCTGGATGCTGTAGATGTGGTAGCAAGTTTTCGTCGCATGCTTGCCGCCGATACCGGCATGTTGCTCGCCTATCGCTACGACGCGATTGTCGGCGCCGAAGGTTTGCGGCGCGGCAAGGCTTCGTCCGCGGCGCTGGGCGTGCGTGCGGGCGCTGCGCCCGGTACCGTGATCTTCGAATTGCTGCGCCCTGAGACCGACTTGCTGAAATTGTTGGCCGTCGCGTATGTGGTGCCCGTGCGTCTTATCGAGCGGCTTGGTCGCGACTGGGCGAAGCCGCCCGCCATCGTGGTCAACGGAGCCTATCGCCCGACGAGCTGGGCGCAGAACGGTCGCTTGACGCTCGCGGCCAACCCGCGCTGGTACGGGGCGGGCGCGCAAGCCATGGCACCGCAGCTCGAATGGATCACGGGTATCGACGATGCCACGCGGCTGCGCCTGTTTCGATCGGCGGAGCTCGACATCGCGCAGCTCAGCGAGGCTTCGGTCCTGAAGTTGGCTCGGGCTGAACTCGGGTCCTTCCTGCACAGCGTGCCGTTCTACGGTGGCGGCTGGTTGGGTCTCAATCTTCGTCGTGGCGCGCTGGCTGATCGGCGGGTGCGCGAGGCGCTCTCCCTCGCCATTGATCGCCGGGTGCTTTGCGACAAGGTCCGTGGACTCGGCGAGCAACCCACCGAGAGTCTGGTGCCGCAGGCCGTCGGCGACTATCCGGTGCGCGCTGCGCCGGCTTATGCCGCATGGCCTATGCCGCGCCGAGTCGCGGCGGCACGCGAGCTGCTGCGTGCCGCCGGCATCAGCGGTGCACAAACGCTGCGCCTTGTCGGCATCTTTTCTTCGAACCCGCTCACGCAGCGCACCTTCCTCGCCATCGATGCCATGTGGGCGCCGCTCGGGGTGCGACTTGAGGCGCGGGGCATGGAATCGCGCGCCTATAACACGGCGCTCAATGCGGGTGAGTTCGACCTGATGGATTACGGCCCGTTCTCCGCTGTGCAAAGCGCGACGAGTTTCATCGGGCGGTTTCAAAGCGGGTCGTTCCTCAACTATTCGGGTTACGCAGACGCCGAGGTCGATCGTCTGATCTCGACTGCGGAGGCGAGTGTCGAGCCGTCGGCGCGCGCCCGCGGCTATCTCGCCGTGGAGCGGCTGTTGGTGCGTGATCTGCCGGTGATTCCCCTGTACTCGGGTGTCACGCATCGGCTTGTCGCGGCCCGCGTCCGCGGCTGGGTAGACAACTCCGGTCTCGCTTCGCCGTCCCAGTTTCTATCGCTTGCAGCGCGCGCATGATGCATTTCATCCGTTACAGTGGTGGTGTTCTGCCTGGGTAGGCGTGTCAGCTTTCGTAAGCGTGAATCAATAGGGGGTCCCATGATTCAACTTGTGGTCGGTCTCGTCATCTTCCTCGGTGTCCACTCGGTATCCATCGTCGCGCGGCCGTGGCGCGATGCAATGGTGGCGCGCCTCGGTGCGGGTGCTTGGAAAGCCGGGTATTCGCTCATCTCACTGCTCGGTTTTGTGCTGATGGTCGGCGGTTACAGTGCGGCGCGACTCGAGCCCTCGCTGCTCTACGTACCGCCGGTGGGGCTGCGTCACGTTGCGGGCTTGCTGATGCTGCCGGTGTTCCCGCTGCTGTTCGCGACCTATCTTCCGGGAAGGCTGAAGCGATGGGCCAAGCATCCGATGCTGGTGGCCGTGAAGTTCTGGGCCTTGGCACACCTGCTCGCCAACGGCATGCTCGCCGATGTGTTGCTGTTCGGTTCGCTGTTGCTGTGGGCGGTGCTCGATCGCATCTCGGTCAAGCGCCGCGGTGAGGTGTCACCGGCCGCCGAGGGAAAAGTGATCAACGACGTGCTCGCGATCGTGCTCGGCCTTGCCGTGTACGGCGTATTCGTCATGGGTGGGCACCTGAAGCTCTTCGGCGTCTCACCGTTCGGCTGAGTTTTGTCACGAATTGCGGAGTTTAGAATGACTGACATACACGACTTTTCTGCCCGCACCATCGATGGGGCGGAGCAATCGTTGGCCACTTACCGCGGTAAGGTTTTGCTGGTCGTCAACGTGGCCAGCCGGTGCGGGTTCACGCCGCAGTACGCGGGACTCGAGGCGCTGCAGCGTAAATATTCGGATCGTGGCTTTGCAGTGTTGGGGTTTCCCTGCGATCAATTCGGTGCGCAGGAGCCGGGCGACGAGAACGAGATCAAAAACTTTTGTCGCCTCAACTACGAGGTCAGTTTCCCGATGTTCGCCAAGATCGAAGTCAACGGCGCGGGCGCCCATCCGCTGTACGCCCATTTGAAGAGTTCGGCCAAGGGCTTGCTCGGCTCGGAGTCCATCAAGTGGAACTTCACCAAGTTCCTGGTCGATCGGTCCGGCAAAGTTCTTAAGCGTTATGCGCCGCAGGACAAGCCCGAGGCCATCGCTGCCGATATCGAAGCCGTGTTGTGACCCAAACCGTAAGGTGATGCGAATGACGAGCAATGATCGCGGGGGCGTCGTCGGTACGCTGCTGATGGCGGCGCTACTGACGGGTATGGCGGGATGCACCCCCGCAGCGGTGCGCGGACCTGCGCCCGTCGCAGGTCCCATCGAGGCGGCTGCGGAGCTGAATTGGCAAAGTGGCGGGATGGTGGCGGCGGCCAATCCGCTGGCGGCTGAAGCCGGTGCCGAAATCCTGCGCGCAGGCGGCTCTGCGGTCGATGCGGCGGTTGCGGTGCAGGCTGTGCTCGGAC
>VEQP01000016.1 GCA_018883185.1 Nevskiaceae bacterium
CGCCAACGTGACGGTGACGGGCAGCGGATCTCTGCACGCGTACTTCGGTCAGGCGAGCGCGGATGGCGCCGGAGCGAGCTACTCGGTGGGCACCGGTGTGAGCATCAAGATCCCCCTGCCGACGGGCGCTGAAAACGTGGCGAGCTCCGCGTTCCGCTGGAAGAAGGGCAGCGCGGGCACCGTGACCGACCTTGTGTTCAACAACGGGTTTTTGGCATTCGGCGCCATCGGCGCCGGAGCGAGCAACGCGGCGGCAGCAAGCAATACCTCGTCCATCAATATCCGTGGCAGTTTGGTACAGCCCAATTACTTCGACAACGTCAACACGGGGCGTAACGGCTACTTCAAGCTCACCTATCAGAACTATCCGCTGGATCTCGAGCTCGGCATCGGCACGGGTGGTGGTCGGTGGAACGGTAATACAAGTTTCGCTTCGACGCAGGGCACGTATGTCATCGGAGCCGGTGCCTACCTAGAGATCGCAGGTTACAAGCCAGGCCTGGGCACGGGGCCGGGTGGCGGGCCGAAGGGGTCTGGCGTCATCGAATCCGTCGTGCCGGTTGGCATCGGTACGACATCATCGACGATCACGAATCGCTACGAGCTTGCGGCTGACAAGTCGTTCATCAAGGTCACGACATCAGTCACGGCCTCTGCGGGCAGTCTTGCGAACGTGGGTCTGTGGGTGGGAACGCGAGACGATTATGTGGGCAGCAAAGACGCCAACACCAAGCGGATGGGCGAGTTCGTCGGTGGCAACTTCGTCGCGGCAACGGTGACGGGTCAGCCTTCGAGCGTGTTGCGTATCGACGAGAACACGAATAACACGGGCGCCTCCGTGTTGTTCTACTCCACCGATACCTCGGCGAGAGTCACTTTCGATAGATGTTGCGACTTCGACAATGCCACCTCGGTGAACCCTCAGTTGCAGATCATTACAGCAACCAACGACGGGTCCTATGCGCTGTACTCGACGATGGGCGACCTCGCTCCCGGTGCGAGCAAGAGCATCGTCTGGTACTACGCAGCGGCACCCGCTCAGAACATCGGTTCGGTCATCAGCGGTGTCGTCGACTCATCGGTCTCCGTCGTCAGCCTGAGTTATGCGTTGGCGCCGCTCAGCGAAACCTACACCTATCGGGGTACGGCGTTCACGCTCTCAAGCTTGTGGAGTGCGAGCAGCATCTTCGGTAGCGACTACGCCAGCTGGGTACACGGCACCGACTACGAGTTCGAAGTCGGAGGAACGGCGATCACCGGGTACACCGATGCGGGCACCTATACCGGAATCGGCGTCACGATACTGCGTAGCGGTTATCGACTGGCGACTTCGGGCAACACGTTAGGGTCGCTCACCATCACTCCCGCGCCCCTGACGATCACCGCGAACGACGCGACGAGCACGTACAGCGGTACGGCCCACAGTGGCGGTAACGGGGTCACCTATAGCGGGTTTGTGAACGGTCAGACGGCGAGCGTGCTGGCCGGTGCCGCGACGTTCACCGGCACGAGTCAGGGCGCGATCAATGCGGGCACCTACGTGCTCACGCCGGGCGGGCTGAGCTCCAGCAATTACGCGATCACCTTTACTAACGGCGTGCTGACGATCACGCCGCGGCCGATCACGGTCACGGCCGATGCCAAGTCCAAGGTGTACGGTGAAACGGACCCAACGCTGACCTACGCCGTCACCACGGGTTCGCTCGTCAGTGGCGACACGCTCACCGGCGAACTGACGAGAGCTGCAGGCGCCAACGTCGGCACCTACGCCATCGACGCCTCCGCGCTCGCTAACGCCAACTACACGATCACCCGCGTGAATGGCGTGCTCACCATCACGCCGCGGCCGATCACGGTCACGGCGGATGCCAAGTCGAAGATCTATGGCGATGCCGACCCAACGCTGACCTACGCCGTCACCACGGGCTCGCTGGTCAGCGGCGATACGCTCGCCGGTGCACTCACGCGTGCGGCGGGGACCAACGTCGGCACCTATGCGATCGACGCCTCCGCGCTCGCCAACGCCAACTACACGATCACTCGTGTGAATGGCGTGCTCACCATTACGCCGCGGCCGATTACGGTCACGGCGGATGCCAAGTCGAAGATCTATGGCGATGCCGACCCAACGCTGACCTACGCCGTCACCACGGGCTCGCTCGTCAGCGGCGACACGCTCACCGGCGCACTCACGCGTGCGGCCGGGACTAACGTCGGCACCTATGCGATCGATGCCTCCGCGCTCGCCAACGCCAACTACACGATCACTCGCGTGAATGGCGTGCTGACGATCACGCCGCGGCCGATCACGGTCACGGCCGATGCCAAGTCGAAGATCTATGGCGATGCCGACCCAACGCTGACCTACGCCGTCACCACGGGCTCGCTCGTCAGCGGCGACACGCTCACCGGTGCACTCACGCGTGCGGCCGGGACTAACGTCGGCACCTACGCGATCGACGCCTCGGCGCTCGCCAACGCCAACTACACCATCACGCGGGTCAACGGCGTGCTGACGATCACCCCGCGCCCCATCACGGTCACGGCAGATACGAAGATCAAGGTATTTGGTCAACCGGATCCCGGCTTGACCTACGCGGTGACGGCGGGCTCGCTGTTGGCGGGTGATGCGTTACAGGGTGAACTGTCGCGCGCCCTAGGCGAAAAGGTCGGCGCTTACGTCATCGATGGGTCAGCGCTGAAAAACCCCAACTACCAAGTCGCGTATATCAACGGCATTTTATCGGTCGTTCCTCCCCGACCCGAACCGACTATTGCCGTGGGTGGCCGCGTGTTGTCGACAGAGGGGACGCCGCGTTTGCTGTCGGGTGTTCGAAACTTGACGTGGAGTTGGAGTTCCAAGGACTCGGGATTACGTCTCGTCGATGGAGGGCGTCGGCTCGCCTCGGCAGGTCCGGACCTCGCGGGCCCGCCACTGGATCGCTCAGATGCCTTGATCGCTCGCAGCCTCACAGGCGGCACCGGCAGCTCTGGTACGAATGGCGCCAGGTCAACCTCCCGTGATCCGAATCGGGCGATCGGTGCGACTCTCGGAGCACGGCCAAGAAGCCTTGGCGTTGCAGAGCGCGCCGACGAGGCGGCTGAACTCACTGCGGCGGCGCTGTTGGCGGGCGCGGGGAGAGTCGGTGCAGCGGGCGAGAGCCGCGGGCAGGCAGTGGGGTCTGCCAGAGCTGGAGTTAATGGCGGCGCGGCGCCGCCGCCTAAGCCGAATCGTGATCGTGATGTGGCCATCGTGCTGCTGATCGCGATCGTTGCGGTGGCTATCGGCGTCGCCGTGAAAAGTGGTGGCATCATCGCTGCGCTCAAAGCTCTGCTCGGCGCTGCCCAAAGCACAACGGGTAGCGGATCTTTGTCTGCTGCGCTGCAGAAAGCACTCGCGCAGAGCCTGAAGTCGCAGACACTGTCATCGGACTTCAAAGTCGAGGCCAGCACCGATCCATCTTCGATGACGCACGATATTGCCCGGGCGGAGGATCGGCCCTTGGCACTCGATAGCGTGTCGATCGAGCACAAGCCGCGACCGATCGTGCCGATTGTGATCGATGCGATCGCTCCGGCAAAACGCTCTGCGGACGCTACAGCGGCAGGGCCGAATTTGGCGCAATTGTTCGGCCTGAACCCGCAGCCTTCCGAGGCTGATGCAACGCCGATGAAGGCCGAGCAGGAAGGCTCACTCGCCGAGGCTGAGGAGTCGGTAGTGACTGGTACCGTCAAAGATCAATTGCGTGCGCGTATCGAAGAGCAACTCAGCGGCCTGCCATCTGTGCTACTCGGTGAAGCCACGGGTCAAATTTTCAATCAAGTGCAGACCATCCTCGGTGAGATTTCCGCCGGACGTGACGTGCTCGCTCGCGCTTGGGGCGATTCAACGGATTTAGCCGAGTACCGGCAGATCACGCGGACCAAGCCCGATGCCCATTTCGTGGTGGGGATCGCCGATCACGCCGTGAGCGTGTCGCAGACCTCGACGCTGACGGCGAGTTTTAAGGGCTTCACGTTGGTCTCGCTGGACTTTTCCGTGCTCTTCACGCTGCAGGTTAGCGTTGCCCGCCTGGAAATGCAGGGTGGTCGCATTCGCAGGCTGTGTGCCGAATCCACGGTGGGCTCCGGCGCTATGAGCTTGGGCGCGCGCGAGTTGATGGCGATTCCGCCGCGCGAGTTTGCTTTGGGTGAAGTGGATTTGGGTGAGGGTGTCTCCGTTGCTTGAGTCAAATACAGGGTTACCTCGCTCGGTGGGCGCGGCGTTCGTCGCGATTTTCAACGTGATGGCATTTGCTCAGCCCCTGCCTGATGCCGGCCGCGTACAGCGAGACAACGAGCCGCGCGCGCTCCCCGCGCCACGGCCGCAGGTGCCGCTGGATATGCCAAAGCCGCCAATCGCGGACTCCGTGTCAGGTGGTGCGACCGTGCAGATTGCATCGGTGCGCTTTTCGGGAAACACCTTGCTGACATCGGAGGTGTTGCAGGCATCCGTCAGTGATTTGATCGCCAAGCCCGTCGATCTTTCCGGCTTGAAAGCGGTTGCGGATCGAGTTACGTCGCAATATCTGGCCGCTGGATATCCTTTCGCTCGCGGCTATCTGTTGCCGCAGGAAATCACCGACGGGGTGTTGCAGGTCGGTGTGATCGAGGGGCGATATGGTCGGATCAACGTCGTGGGCGATGAGCGACTGGCGCCTCTTTCGGCGCCATTTCTCGCCGCGTTGCAACCTGGGGATCCCATCGCCTCCGCCCCCCTCGAGCGTCGTCTGCTCATCCTCGCGGATCAGCCCGGCGTCAATGTCTCGGCCTTGATTCGCTCCGGCGCGGCGGAGGGCGAGGGGGATCTGCAGATCACCGTTTCACATACGGCTCGATTCCGCATCGATGTAGGTGTCGACAATCATGGTAGCCAGTACACCGGAAAAGACCGCCTCAGGATCGATGCCGAGCTCGACAGCCCCTTCCGTCTGGGCGATCAACTGGTGATCCGAGGCATCGTGAGCGAGCAGGATCTGTGGCTGGGCAGTCTCGGCTATGGTCTACCTATTGGCGTATCCGGGTTGCGCGCTGCGGGGAGTTTTTCGCGTACAACGTACGAGTTGGGTGAGCCTTTCGCGGCCCTCGGTGCTTCGGGCACGGCGGATGTTGCAGCGATCGATCTGTCTTATCCGTTGATTCGTTCGCCCATGATGAACCTCGGACTCTCCGCCTCGGTGCAGCGCAAGATGCTTCGCGACCAGTTGCGAGTTATCGACAGCAACGAGCGCAAGTCGAGTTGGAGTATTCCCTCGACGGTTCGTTTCGACTGTCGCTCTGACTCAGGCGGCCTGACCTACGGTGCACTGAGCGTCACCGTTGGTCGACTGCACTTGCAGGGTGATGCATTGAACATCGACCAAGCGAGCGGTCGAAGCGCCGATGGTCTGTTTCGCAAGTGGAACCTTGATCTGGCGCGAGTCCAGCCCTTCGGCCAATCGCGCGTATCAGCGTTTTTGCGCGTCTCCGCACAACGTGCCGACCGAAACCTGGACTCGTCCGAGAAGTTCAGTTTGGGTGGGCCTGCGGCCGTTCGGGCCTATCCGACGGGCGAGGGAAATGGTGACGAGGGAATGTATGGCCAGCTCGAGTTGCGTGTTGCAGCGGGCCCCGTGAGCCCCTTCGTATTTTTCGATGCGGGCTCGACCCGCATCAATGCCCGGACCTCCAACCTGAGCGCCGCCTCCCTCGCCAACGGCCGCTCGATCTCCGGTGTCGGAGTCGGTACTCGGCTGAACCGAGGTGGATGGGAAGCGGAGGCTGTCGCGGCATGGGCGGTGGACGGCGGGGCGCCCGAGGCTGAGGTCAGTACGGGCTCGCCGCGTGTTTGGCTGACTGCACACTATCGTTTCGAGGTGCGCTGATGCCCGAGCACCCTGCTGTTTGGCGCAATGATGCTTTGCTGCAGCTCGGGGCTAGCGACGTCCGTTTCGGGGATGTCTCGCTGACAGAGCTCGCAGCCACGCGCGGCACTCCGCTGTATGTCTACCACTCGGACCGGATACTCGAGAACATCTCTGCGCTGCGCGATGCCTTGGGGCGTATCGGTCGGCCATTCCGGATTCGGTACGCGATGAAGTGCAACCGCTATGTGCCCGTACTCGATCTGATTCGAGCCGAGGGAGATATCGGTATCGATGCCTGCTCCCCGCGTGAGGTGGAGTTGGCGCTGTCACGCGGTTTTACAGCGGGGGAGATCACGGTCACTGCCTCGAATCTCGCCAATGCGGATCTGCGCTTGCTCGCACAGCACGGTATACATTTGAACTCCGACACTTGCTCAGTCGCTCGCCGTTTCGGCGCGCTGGGCGCGGGCGGGTCCTTCGGTCTGCGTCTCGATCCGCCGCGGCCCTTGCAGCGCGACAGTGGCGAAAAACTCAATTACATCGGCGGTAAATTCGGAGTGTCGCGCGCCGACTTGCCGGCCGTATACGCAGCGGCGTGCGCGGCGGGTCTTAACGTCAACACTCTGCATGTGCATTGCGGGTGGTCGATGCAATCGCAGCACGCGGTGGCGTTCGACGCGGCGATGGGCGCACTTGCCGACACATTCGCAGAGCTGCCGGGCATTCGGACACTGAACGTTGGCGGCGGGCTGGCGCACCGGCACCGGATCGATGACCAGCCAATGAGCATCGATACATGGTCGCAGATCATCAGTCGGCGGCTCGGTCACTTGCCGGTCACCATCGAATGCGAGATCGGCACCTACATCATGGCCAATGCGGGCCTGTTGCTGACGGCGGTCAATACGGCCGAGCGACGCTCGGGTCAGGATTGGTTGGGTGTCGATGTCGGGCATGCGGTCAATGTTTATGCCTACCACTACGGCATTCCGCTCGAACTCGTGCCGGTGAGTCGTCCTCATGACGCGGCGAGTCGTGTTTACCATGTGGGCTCGAATATCAACGAGGCTGAGGACCTGCTTGCGCGTGAAGCGGCGTTGCCCGAAACACGGGAGGGTGATCTGCTGGCGCTCTATTGCACGGGAGCCTACGGGGCGGCCATGCAGTCCGATCACTGCCTGCGCGGAGCAGCACCTGAGCATCTGATCTGAGACAATCCGCGCCGGCACGTTGCCCCCGCGTGCGTCCTCCCGGTGTCTGCGCGCATGTTGGTGATTGTCGGTGTCGTCGTTTTCATTACCTTCATTGGTATCGGCATCATCGTGCCGCTGTTTCCGTTCTTCGGCGAGCGCATCGGTGCTTCGCCCGAGACCATCACGCTTGCCGTGGCTGTTGGTGCCTTCGGGCAGCTGATCTCGACGCCCTTTTGGGGCTGGCTCAGTGACCGAATCGGTCGCAAGCCCGTGCTACTGCTGAGTTTGGCAGGCAGCACGCTCGCCAACGTGTTGCTCGCTTACGCCGATTCACTATCGACCCTGCTTCTCTCGCGCCTCGTGGCCGGGCTCATGTCCGGGATCATCGCCGTGGCTTTCGCCTCAGTCGCCGATGTCACGGAGGGAGATCAGCGCGCCAAGGCCATGGGGCGAATTGGTGCGTGTTTCTCCTTCGGGTTCATGATGGGTCCGGCCCTCGGGGGTTTGCTGGCGGGTGAGAATCCGGCATCGACCGATTATTTCGGAATCGCCATGATGGCGGCGGCACTCGACGTCGTCGCGCTGCTGCTCGCTGCTGCCTTCTTGCGCGAGACGCACCCTCCGGCGCAACGCACCTCCGCTCCGATGTTCGACCGGCAGCTCGCGCGTCGCAGCTTGCATCACCCGGTGTTGATGAAGATGTGTCTGGCGAATCTGTTGTTCGCCGGAAGTTTCGCGGTGATTGATTCGATGCTGCCGCTCTTCGGCAATCGGGTTCACGGACTCACGCCCGTGCAGATTGGCTATCTGTTTACGTTCATGGGGCTGATGTCGACCCTGGTGCAGGCCTTTGCAGTGGGTCGCTTTTCAGCCCGCTTCGGTGTATTCGGTTCAGTGACCACAGGGCTTGCGCTGTTTGGCGTTGGACAAATGTTCATCGCCATCTCCGGATCGAGTGCCACGATGGTGCTCGGGGGATTTTGTATTGCCGCAGGATTTGCGATCTTCAATGCCCCGGCATCAACGATCGTCACCACGGCAGTCGCACCTGCCGAGCGCGGGACCGTGCTCGGAATATTCCAAGGGGCGGGCAATGTCGGGCGCACGCTGACGCCGCTGTATTCAGGGTGGCTGTTCACGGCCGTGGGTCCTGCAGCGCCGTTCGTTGGCGCCTCGTTGATCATGGTACCGGCGCTCGGTGCACTGTGGCGGGCCCGCAGGGCAGCCGGTTAAGACGGGAGGGAAGAACCTTGAGCAAGAAAACACTGACACGTCGCGAAGCGGGGGCCTTGATGGTTGGCTCTGCTGGCGCCGTAGCGACGACTCACGCGGCGGCTGGCGCGGGCAAGTCGAAACCGCCCACTCGGTTGCCTACCGACCCGCGCGAGATCATGGAAGCGCTGGTGCGCATCTACGGCACCACTGGCCCAAAACGGGTCACCTGGAAGACGCGCATCACCGTGTACGCGGTTCAAGCCTCCGGGGTCACGCCGCTCATCGGCCTGCGCGGCAGCGAGAGCAGTTGGTGGACCCGCAAGGATGAGTCGACCTGGGTTCGTTATTCCTCCACGCTGTCGTTTTTCGAGGATTTGCAGACGCGGCAGTTCATCGACGAATTTCGCAATCCGCTCAATGGCCATGTGGGAAAGCTCGGCGTGAGTTTCATCCGCCACAAGGAAGGGGAGTTCTTCACGCCCATGGGCGAGTATTTCGGCAGCATGAAAAAGGCATTCCCGCAGGTGTATCCGGATGAGCCGCTCAGCGCCGACTGGGATCTCGATGCCGGCGTGGTGCGCTTGCGTGGCGCGTCGAACTTTCCGCCGATTCTGCGGCAGCCCACCAAAGAAACTGCGACTCTAGTGGTGCGCGCGGCAGAGCTCTTCGATAAACGGGTTGAGACGCCGGAGGCTTCGGTATCAGGATGGAACATCCGCCCTTGGGAGCCGTTTCTAGGTATGGGCGATGCACCAGGCCATGTGATCTGGCACTTCGATGGTGTGAAGTTGACGGATGTGGAGTTGCTCGATGTGGACTATCTGGCGCGCGCACGCGCGCACACGCCGCTGTTCGACCGCAGCCCCCAGTTCGACGACGGTCCCTCGTTCTTCGAGCGCGTGATCGAGATGCGGGGTCGAAAACCCGCCGGCTGATTCACGGTAGTACCGGAGACGACTTCAGCGAGCGGGCTCAACCCGCTCAGGCAATTTATAGAACCACAGGAAAATGAGCCCCGCGGTGTAGGCCAGCGAGGGAATGCCGACAAGGCTGAGGATTACCGCGAGTTCTGCGCTTGGCGGCTGTTGCTCTAGCGGCAGGTTCTTGTCGAAGTGCATCATCTGCAGCAACTCGCCGAGCAGCAACGGCCCGAGCGAGTAACCCAGTCTTTCGATGAAGACGTAGACCGACGTGTAGAGCCCCTCGCGTCGCAGGCCGGTGCGCTCACGATCGTGATCGATGGTGTCGAGCCACATCGCCTGACTGAAGAGCAGTATGGCCGAAGAAAAAATTCCCGCGAGGATTCCTCGCGCCACGAAAAACGCGGTGGAGTCCTCCGGCGTTGCGAGCAGCCACGTGAGCGTGGCAAACACCTCGCCGACAATGCCGATGGCGAGTCCGGTCCGCTTTGTCATGTAGCGACCGAGCCAGCGAAACACGGGGATGAAGATCACTGTGCTTGCGATCGTGGCGACAGCCAGTTGTGACATCAGCGAGAAGTCGCGCTTCAGTACCATGACGACGAAAAAAGCCGTGGTGGCGCCGCCCGCCGAGAGGGCGATGAACTGCAGCACCTTGATACCAACCATCATCATGAACGGACGATTGTCGAGCACAGCTCGAAACTGGTCGCGAATCGGCACATGGGATGCCGCTTCATCGATTTGCGAGGCATTGGCCGTTCGTGTGCCGAAGAAGGTGGTCATCATCACGGCGAATACGAGGGCGCCGTAGATCGCTCCCAGAGTCTGATATGAGTCGGGGTTCTGACGACCGAGTTTCTCGACGAGCAGCGGGGCGAGGGCACTGCCTGCGACCGAGCCGAACATCATGAACACCGAGCGGTAGCCCATGATGCCGAGACGCTGCATGCGGTCTCGTGTCATCTCCACGGGCATGGTCAGGTAGGGCACGTTGAAGATGGTGAAGCCGAGTGAATACACCACGAGCACGGCGAGGGCGAGATAGGGCGCGTTACTCGGGCTTACCATCAGGTGCAATGAGTAGACGAGTGGCAGGCTGACGGCACAGATCACCGCGCCGAGTAGCAGATACGGTCGGCGTCTTCCCCAACGCGAGCGTGTTCGATCGGTGATCCAGCCCATCAGCGGATCGCTGATCGCATCGGCGAACCGTGCAATGAACACGATCAAGCCGGCGATCCCGGGCTCCATCTTGATCACGGTCGTGAGGTAAACGAGTACGAGTGCCGTGACGACGTTCAGGTAAACAATGGTTCCGAAGGAGCCTAGGCCCCAGCTGAACCGCACTCGCCACGGGATGGCCCCCGGCTCGGCTGCCGGGTCAGCCGACATCGCCTTGTCGCGCGAGGCTTTCGAAGGTGTAGGAGTCGGCGTGCGGTGCTCCGGCCACTCGCTCGATCAGCACGGCGCGCTCTCGTTCGAGCTCTTTGGCGAGATCCCCTTGCGGTACGAAATCATTGAGTTGCTTGCGATCGAGCAGGTTTTTTTCCTGCAGCAAGTGCTCGAGGACCGTGACGCGATCACGCAGGATCCATAGTTCGGCAAGCAACTCGCTGTTCATCCGCATCAGGTCATCAAGTTCTTTCTGACCCAGGTAGGGGCGTTCGGGGCGATCGACAGTACGCATCGTGATGAGTCCTCAGGCGGGCTTGCGACCGCGGGTGACCCACGGATAGCCACGCTTCTCGAGCGCAAATTCATCCACGTCAACGAAGCCGGCATCTCGCATGATCTCGGCCAGGTTGATTGAGGCTGCGGCGGAGAAGAACGGTTCGGCCCGGTTGTCGGTGTCCCAGTCGAGGATTACCGCCTGCATCGGATTTACGGCGCGGAACGGCGGCGGATCGTTGATGATCATCTCGCCGCCTGGGCGAAGGATGCGGAACATCTCACGGATGACCTTCTCGGTGACGACCGGTGGCATCTCGTGGTGAACGGCGTAAGAGATGACGACGTCGACGCTGTCGTTTTGCTCGGCAACGTTGCAGCCGTCTTCTTGGCGGAAGGTGATGTTGAGGCCCAGCATCTCGCTCATGAAGTGGCCCGAGCGCAGCAACGCGGGTGACAGATCGCCGCCGATCAGTTCTGCATTCGGGAACTTTTGCCGAGCTACGCTCAGCGTTGTCGCGCCGCCGCAGCCCACTTCGTAGATGCGCTTAGGATCGCCCACGCGCAACTGATCGAGCACCCGACCGCGTTGCGAGCGGATGTCGGCGAAGACATCGACGGCCGCGTAGCCGCCGTGCACGAAGACGTAGGGTCCAATGCCCGCCATGAACATGGGTTGGGTCATGTCGTAGCCGTCCCAGCCGCCAGGCTCGAGGTGCCACTCCACGCCCTCGTACCAAGACGGGATCTCCAGGTCGGGGTTTAGCTGCAGCCGCGAGGTATCTGTGGGCTTCTTGGCTTCGGCGATGGCCTGCCACTCGGCGCGGCGTGCCTCCACGGCCGGGATAGCGCGAATGTAATTCTGCTCGCCGACCCAGCGCTGGTAGAAGCGGTTGAACCGGTAGGCTTTCGAGCGCTCCACGACATCACGAGCGCGTCTCAGTCGGTCTTGCCACACATGCGGTCGTGCATCGCCCTTGAACTCTTCGGCGAGTTCAGGTGCCTCAGGCTGAGTGGCGAAGTCTTGCTCTGCGATGTCACGCAGTGCGGAGCTCGAGAAGGTTTGCAGCGAGCCGAGGAACTGCAGGCCGGCGCGGCCGCGTTGCTTGAGTGTGATCATGGACGGGAACCTCCACTATCGAGTTCGTTCCAGAATGTACCTAATGCGGTATTGAGTTCGGCTGGTGATTCCAGCGGCAGCAGCCTTCCGGCAGAGGCCAACTCCACTACGCGGCCGTTGCTGAACCCGGCACCGATCTTTTTCGCCATCTCCGGCGTGAGTACGGTATCTCCCGTGCCGACGGGGATCATCACCGGCATCCGCAGTTTCGGCAGCACCTCGCTGGCGGCCGGCTGCTGCTCGGCGGCGGTGAGGAACGCGACGAAGGTTTCATACGGTGTCTGCTCGAGCATGGAGCGGTAGCGGGCCCGCGCCGTCAACGAGGCCGAGGGCGCGACGATGTATTCGTTGAAGCGTCGGAACAATGTGTCCTTCCCCTCGATCACGACGGTGCGCGCGTTCTCGGCGCGGTAACGTACTCCCGCCGGATCCAGCGTGCCGCCGATGACGGAGCTGATCAGGGTCATCGATCGACAGCGCTCCGGGCGCTGCGCGCACGCCAGCATCGCGATGTTACCGCCACCGCTCAGGCCGACGATATCAACGGGTTCGCGAACACCCACTGCGTCCAGAAACTCGAGTAATTCGGCGGCGTAGCGCTTCGAGTCGACTTTCGTTGCGGTGAGGTGGGATGAATTACCGTGGCCGGAGAAATCGGGTGCGAGACAGCGCCGTGTTTCGCACAGCGCATTCAACTGATCCGTCCAAAGGCGCGAGTCGAGCAGCAGCGCGTGCACGAAGAGTACGGGGCGACCCTTGCCGCGCTCCCTGTAACTGATCTGCACGTTGCTGAGGTCTGCCACGCGCTGCACCACAGGTGCGGCGTGTGCCGGCGTAACGCCGCTCATCAACAACCCTGCCACTGTCAGCATCGCCGCGCAGTTGTTGCGCAGTGCTGACACCCGAGATCGACAACGCGATGAGGTGCTCATGAGGTCCTAGACTAACTCCGAATCACGCGCTGGGAGGATTTCGACGTATGCGTTTTGCGTATGGTTAACGCATTCTGAATACGCCAAAGGTATTGGACGCCAAACCTGCTGCGCGTGACTGTGATCACATGCCGGCGTGGCTGATCAACAACAACAGCCGGTAGTCCATCAACGGGAGGATTGAATGTCTCAGCGAGCATCGTTTCGAACTCAAGTTTTGATTGCCGCGGCCGTGGCGGCTGCAGTCAGTGGCACAGCCAGCGCCCAAGCGCAGTTGGAAGAAATCGTCGTTACCGCCCGTCGAACGGCGGAGTCGCTGCAGGAAACTCCCATCTCGGTCACCGCTTTCACCGCCGAGTCGATCGAGCGTCGCGGTATCCGCAACGTGCAGGATCTGGTGCGTTTCACGCCGGGTCTGAGCTTCGATAAGGGTTTTGCACCCCAAGACACGCGTCCGAATATCCGCGGATTGCCAACCACTCGCGGTCGTCCGCCCATTGGCATTCTTCTTGATGGCATCGATATTTCCTCCGAGTCCATCGCCACGGCGGGTGGCTCGAACCTCATGAACCTGAAGCTCGTCGATGTCGAGCGAATCGAGGTGGTCAAGGGCCCGCAAAGCGCGCTGTACGGCCGAGTGGCCTTCGGTGGCGCCATCAATTACGTCTCGAAGCGTCCGAGCCTCGATAAGCAAGAGTCGAACGTCACGCTCGATCTGGCGACGGGCGGACTCGTCGAGACCCGCGGGTCGATCAACCTGCCGGTCAGCGACACGGTGGCGCTGCGTATCAATGCCCTCTATAGCTCGTTCGATGGCTTCTTCACCAACAGCATTTCGGGTGAGGACATTGGCGGTTGGGACACGAAGGGCGTCGCTGCTGCGCTGCGCTTCAAGCCCAGCGACAACGTCGATTTCACCGCGCGGCTGTCGTACTCCGATGACGAATCGGGCCCGCGTGCCTCGTACTACGTGGGTCAGGCCGTTCCGGGCCGTAACACTCGGCTGAATCTGCCCGCGAACGCTGTGGGTCTTCGCCTCGGCGTGCCTCCGGGCGGCTCGCCGCTGCCTGCCTCGATCCCGTACCCGGCGATCGGGGAGGCTCAACTGGGCGACAAGATCCTGCTCAGTGTTGACCCGTTGACGGGCAAAGATTACGAAGGCAGCACGCTGAAGGCGCTGGTGTTCAGCCTCGTCGGCGAAGTCGACATGGGTTGGGCGACGTTCAACACCTGGACGGGCTACACCAAGGCCGACACGCTGAGTCGCGCTGATGCCGACTTCTTCGCCGCACCCGCAGCGGCGTCGACGCGGCCGATCGCAGGCAGCTACGAAGCGTTGCCGGCCTTGTCGATCACCGACCTCGACACCGAAGCGAAGCAAGTCAGCCAAGAATTCCGCCTCGGCAAATTCGACGGCGATGGTCTGCGCTGGGGCGTAGGCGCGCTGTACTGGAAGGAAGACTATTCCAGCATCAACGCCTCGATCTTCATCGGTGGTTACTTCCGTAATCCGCCGCTGGTTCCGGCCGGAGCACCGTGGTCGGCGGCAGCCGAAGTGGCCGCACGCGGCAAGATCGCGGGTGACCCCAACTACCGCAACACGGAGCACAAGTCGGCCTACGTTACGCTGGCCTACGACGTCACCGAGCAACTCGAGGTCAGTGCCGAGGCACGCTACAGCGAAGAGCAGTTCGACTATCTCTTCGGTCGTGCGCTGTCGCTCGGTGTGAATGCGGCGACGGGTGCGCTCAATCCGGCGACCTTCGCGGGCAGCGTCTTCACGCCGTCTTCGAGCACGGATTTCTTTGCACCGAAAGTCACCGTCAACTACACCCCGGTCGATGGGAAGTTGATCTATGCCACGGCCTCCAAGGGCGTGAAGCCCGCGGGCTTCCTGAACGTGGGTGTGGTGCTCGATGCAAACGATGCCAAGTACAACCCCGAGGAATTGTGGAACTACGAACTCGGCTTCAAGACCTCGTGGATCGATGATCGTTTGCGAGTTAACGGCGCCCTGTTCCAGATGAAGTACACCGATCGCATCGCGCAGATTCTGGTGCCGGATACCCGTAGCCCGCAGGGCACCTCAACGCTGGTCCGCAACCAGGGTGAGGCCAAGGTCGATGGCGCAGAACTTGAGATCACGGCGGCTCTCTCCGAGAGTGTCACGTTGTCGGCCGGCTACACCTATATCGATGCACGCTTCATCGAGTCGGAGGTGCCCAACACTTCGGCACTTGGTATCGCGGGCTCAGGCAACTGCCGCGTCGGCAACGTGGGCACACAGGTCGTGTGCTTCACCAATACGAACGGCAAGAGCCTCGAGCAGTCGGCCAAACATGCGCTCGTCGCTTCGGTCGCCTACTCGCGCGAGATGGCGAACGGCTGGACGCTGAACGGCGAGATCACCGGGCAGTGGCGTAGCAAGCGCTTCCTGTCGCCCGATAACCTCGTTTGGCTGCCGAAGCACTCGAACGTTGACCTGCAAGTTGGCATGTCGAACGACAAGTACACCGTCGTGGCCTATGCGAACAACCTGTTCGATTTCACGGGCGCCACGTCGGCGCAGAGCTACGGCGATCCGTACATTGCCTTCCCGGTTGCTCCGCCTGTGCTGGCGTACACGACGTACCCTGCCGATCCGCGCCAGATCGGCGTTCGGCTCGGCATGAAGTTCTAAGTTGATGCCGAGCGAGGGGTCTGCCAGGGGGGAGGCCACGAGTAGCGGGTGGGTGACGCGAGTCACCCGCCCGTTTCTTTTTGTCTTCGTCGCCCTGATCATGGTGACGTCCACCACCGCGTCGGCGGCGGAGTCTTCTGGGCTCATCGACGATGCCACGCTCGAGGCGCGGTATGCCGGGACGCCCTCGCAGTTTTTGATGGTGGATGGCGTGCGGCTGCACGTGCGCGACGAGGGCCGGGGTCCAGCGCTGATGCTGCTCAATGGACACCTTGGCAGCCTGCATATGTGGGAGCCGTGGATTCCGGAGCTCACGCGTCACTTTCGAGTGATCCGTCTCGATTACCCGCCTTACGGGTTGTCGGGCCCGGACCCGAGCGGTGTCTACAGCACCGAACGTGCGGTGCAGCTCGTCGGCAAGTTGGCCGATCAACTCGGTCTGAAACGCTTTCACATTGGCGGCACGTCGAACGGTGCGATGGTCGCGTTGTTTTTCGCGATCGAGCATCCCGAGCGCGTGGATCGGCTCGTGGTGTCGACTCTGCCGGCGGGGCGTCCGCCGGCGCGTCAGCCGAGTGCGGCGATGAGGGCTGCGGCGCAACAACTTCGTGCGCAGGCCCCGTACCAGCCGCGCGAGTTCTGGCAGGCGTTTCTCGATGACATCACGGCGAACGACGGCGTGGTGACGCCCGAACTCGTCACGCGGTATCACGACCTGAATAATCGCGAGGGCGCGAAGGCTTGGGTCGACGCCTACATCCAGACCCAGTATCGGGTTTGGGATACGCTGGATGTGCCGCAGTATTACGGGCGGCTGACACGTCCCGTGCTCCTGCAGTGGGGCGCAGACGGGGTAGTGCTGCCCGAGGCGATCGGCGGCCAGGTCGCAGCGCTGCTGAAGGGGGCGCCCGTCACCCTGCGTCAATACCGCGGTGCCGGTCACTTGCCCATGATCGAACAGCCGACCGCGACCGTGCGAGACGCGATCGAGTTCTTGAAGGCGCGTTGAAGCCGGTCCGACCGGCTACACTGACGCGGTGTTGAATCGCACCGCCGCGGGACCGCTCATCGACTTCAAACGCGACGACAAAGCGCGAGGCGCTTTCGTCTCGGCGCTGCGTCGTCACGTGCTCGAAGATCTGGGCGGGGTCATGCAAGCGGACTTCGCCTCGCGTGTGGCAGCGCAGCCACCTGCCGAGGGTTGGAACGCCGAGCAGGTGCATCAGGCGATGCGTTCGCGGCAGTCTTTCCGCTTTTACTCGGCGCTACGCACCTGCTCGCAGGATTTGCTGTATCAAACGGTGCGGGCGCCAATCGAGCGATCGCGCGCTGCGCTGATGCAGGAGGCCCCAGATGCGGGCGGCTCACTCCTGCTTGATCCGCAGTTGCCGGTGCCGCGCTCCGTCTCGGCGATCGATATTCATCTGATGCCGGGTAGCTATCACACCGAGTACGGCGCGGACGATCAGACCATGGGCGCGGTGTATGAGCAGCGACTGGCCCTGTCCACCTTCGGTGTGTTCGGACCGAACCTTGATGACATTGGACAGTCGATCGCGCGCTTCATGCGATTGCACCATCCGCGATGGCGTCCGAAGCGCATTCTTGATCTGGGGTGCACGGTCGGTCACAACACCGGGGCTTGGAAGGATGTGTTCCCGAGTGCCGAAGTCCACGGCATAGACGTGGCTGCGCCCTGTCTGCGCTACGCGCATGCACGGGCTTGCGCGCAACAACGCGCCGTTCACTATCGGCAGATGAACGCCGAGACCTTGGCGTACGCCGACGGCCACTTCGATCTGGTGTTTTCCTCTATGTTCCTGCACGAGTTGCCACGTCGTTCTCTGGCGCGCGTGTTTCGTGAAGCGCACCGAGTGCTACGCCCGGGCGGCTTGATGTTGCACATGGAATTGCCGCCAGCGATGCAGTTGTCGGCCTACGAGTCGTTTCATCTTGATTGGGATGGCCACTACAACAATGAGCCCTTCTACCGGGCGTTTCGCGCGTGTGATCCTCGGCAATTGGTGGCCGAAGCCGGGTTCGCCACGGGGCGATACGTGCAGCATGTCGTTCCTTCTTGGAGCGCGCTGGGTCCTACCGCCTGGCGGCGTGCGGTGCGCGCTAATGAAGCTTCGGTGGATTCACCGCAGACGGGCCGATTGGCTCGTGGCGTGCGATGGTTTTGTTTCGGCGCCTGGAGAGACTGAGGCATGACGAACCCTGGATTTCTCGGATGGCGGGTCGTTGCGGCATCCACCATCGGTCTTGGATGCGGACTCGGCACGCTGGTGGCGGCGACCTTCGGGGTCTTTCTTGGTCCGTTGCAACAGCAGTTCGCCTGGTCACAGAGCTCTGTGCTGACGGCGTTGCTCGTCGTGACCATCACCGCCTCGTTCCTCGCGCCCGTGGTGGGAGCGGTGGTCGATCGCTTCGGCGCGCGTCGCATCATCCTGGCCTCGTTTGTCGCCGAGATGCTGATCGTGGGTTCACTCGCTTTCCAAAGCGATAATCTGTGGACGTTTTATCTGCGTTTTTTCTTGCTCGCGGCATTCACCTTGGGCACGACGCACGTCGCATTCGCGCGGGTGCTTACCGTGTGGTTCGACCGTCGCCGCGGCCTCGCGCTCGGCATCGCGTTGTCGGGTATCGGCATCGGCGGGTTCATCTGGCCGCTGTACGCTCAGTTCATGATCGGCGAGTTTGGTTGGCGCAACGCTTATTTGCTTTTGGCGGTGGCCGTGGCTGTCTTTGCGTTGCCGGTGATTTTTTTCTGGCTTAAAGACACGCCGCAGTCCGTAGGGCAGTGGCCCGACGGTGATTCGGCGCCTCACGACGGAGTGGCGCGCGGCGATGATCGCTCGGTGCCGTTGTCGAGTGCGCAGGGCATGACGCTCGGTGAAGCCAGCCGAACGGGGCAGTACTGGTTGATGATCGTCACGTTCTTTTTGATCGGCTTTGTCGTGCAGAGCATCATCCTGCATCTGGTGCCGTTGCTGACGGGGCGGGGCGTCTCGCCGATGCGCGCGGCTCTTGCCCAGTCGACCTTGTTTCTCGCCCTGACCACCGGCCGCTTGGTCACCGGCTGGTTGATGGACCGGTTTTTTGCCCCGCGCGTAGCGCTCGCGTTCCTCATCGCGCCGATTGTGGGCATCGTCATGCTGGCGCTCGGCGTCAGCGAATGGCTTGCGGTGATCTCGGCCTTGTTGGTGGGACTGGCGGTCGGGGCGGAAGTGGATGTGCTGGCCTATCTTACGGGGCGATATTTCGGGGCTCGGCACTTCGCGGCGGTGTACGGATCGTTCTACGGCATCTATTCGCTGAGCGGCGGCATCGGTCCGTTCGTCACTGCACTGGCCGTGGAGCGGTTCGGCGGTTACACGCCGGTGTTGCTCGCCCACTCGGCGGTGCTCGTCGTGTGCTGCGTGTTGTTGCTGCGCTTTGCGGCCTTTCCGAGCAAGTCACAAAGCGCCTCATGAACGTTTTATTGTTGAAAGTACTGCTCGTTCCCTCGCTCATTGCGCTCGTCACTTTAGCGGGGCGTCGTTGGGGGCAGCGCTTGGCCGGTTGGCTTGGCGGATTCCCGATCGTCGCGGGGCCGGTGCTGCTTGTGCTCGCCATCGAGAATGGCAACGGGTTCGCCGCTGAAGCGGCGTTTGCTGCGCTCGTGGGTCTGGCTCCGGCGATGTTGTTTTATTTGGCTTATACCCATTTCGCGACGCGGGTTCGTTGGTTTGTCGCAGCTCCGGCGGCTCTACTGTGTTGGGTTGCGGCGATCGGAGCGTTGCATCTATTTCAGCCCTCGTTGTGGTTGGGTATCGCGCTGGGTGCCAGCGCTTTGTGGCTCGTGCCACGACTGATGCCCGCTGCGATGGTCGGTGAATCGCCTAAACCGCATCCACTGGAACTGGCCTCGCGCATGGTGGTGGGCGCGGCGGTCACCGTGTTCAGCAGCGAGCTCGGGCGGCGTGGCGGCGCGCAGCTGAGCGGGTACGCGGCGCTCTTCCCATCGATCGGGCTCGTCGTGGCGAGTTTCAATCACGCGCAGGGCGGAGCCGCCGCGGCGACGTTGTTTCTGCGCGGTATGACCCGCGGCATGTGGTCGGTGGCGAGTTTTTGCCTGACATTGATGTTTGTGCTGCCGCGCGCATCCTTGGGCATGGCGTTTCTCGCCGCCACGCTGGTGGCTATGCTCACTCATTGGCTGTCGAGGCCGCTGCCATGAATTTGCAAATGTTGGGTCGGGTACTCGCGTTCTACGGTCGATTCCTATTCAGTTTTACCGAGCCTGGGTTTCGGTTTCGACGGTTTTTTTGGCGGACTGCGACGCGTGATTTTCGCGGTCAAGTGTGGCTGGTGAGCGGTGCCTCAGGTGGTCTTGGTGCATACATCGCGGGTGAGGCGGTCAAGGCGGGTGCAACGGTTATCGCTGCGGCGCGCGATGCCGGGAAGCTTGCCGCACTACGCGAGAGCCTCGCGCCCGAGCTGCGTCCGCGACTTGAGCCGTGGGTCTGTGATTTCGCGCTGCAAAGCAAGGTCACCACGCTACTGCAGCAGTTGCACTCTGGCGGGCGCCGCATCGATGTGCTCGTCAATAACGTAGGCGTGCTATGTGACGCGCACGAGCTGACTGCGGAGGGTCGCGAACGCTCATTTGCCATTAATCTTCTGTCGCATTTCCAGCTCACCGAGGGGCTGCTCGCGAACGGTCTGCTGGGTGAGGGGGCGGCGGTCATCAACATGAGTTCGGGCGGTGGCTACAATTTTCCTTTGCTACCCGAGCTGCTCAATGTGACGGAGGCGTCGCGCTATAACGGAACCGCGGCCTATGCCTGCCACAAACGCGCGCAAATGGTGCTCAACGCGCACTGGCGGGGCGTGTACGGAAATCAGAACATTGCGTTCTACGTCATGCACCCGGGCTGGGTCGATACCGAAGGCGTGCAGCGTTCGCTACCGCGATTTCGCCGTGCGTTGAAGTCCATACTGCGTGATGCCGCCTCCGGTGCCGACACGGCGCTTTGGTTGGCAGCAGAGCGTCCGACGCAAGCCGATGTGGCGGGAGTATGGTTTGATCGGGCGCTGCGGCCAGCCCATGTTTTTGCTTACACCCGGGAGGGTGACCGTGCCGTGCAGTCATTGATCGACAGGTTGCGGGGAGAGTTGAACGATGGCCAAAGTAAAACGCCTGCGGCGCCCACGAGTCAGTGATCTGACCGGGCGCTGGGAGTATCTGCGCTGGGAGATTGTTTACCCCGACGGTACGACGACGCATCCGTTCGGCGCCGACGCCTGCGGCACTTTGTTGTACACCGCCGACGGCGGTATGAGCGCGAACATCATGGCGGGCGCTCGTCCTGCGCTTTCGAAGGCTAACCCCCGCGCAGCCAGCATGGCGGAGCGGGCACGCGCCTTCGATGGATATTTCGGCTACGCGGGCCGTTGGCGGCTCGAGGGCGAGCGGGTGGCGCACGAGGTGACCGTAGCCTCGAATCCCGCCCTTGTCGGTAGCGTGCAATGGCGTACCGCCACCTTTCGCGGGCGCAGCTTGACCTTGTCGGTGGAAGAGCCCGTGGCCGGTGGGTTGCGCGTCCATCGCTTGGTATGGCAACGACCACGTCGCGCTCGATCGGCCCAACGGAGCAAGGCGCCATGACGCTGTCACGTCGCGAATGGCTCGGGGGATTGGCGGCGAGTGCCGCGGTGGCGCCTCAGGTTTTGGCACAGACAGGTGCTCCCGCGGTACAGCATTTGCGCGAGCTCGAGTACCGTTTCGCCGCGATGGTCAGTCGATCGCAGCGTGCCGGGGTCGTGTGGCGAGTGAGTCGCGAGGGCCAACTCGTGAGCGCAGGGTCCATCGGGCAACATGCCGACGATGCCGTGTTCCGTCTTTATTCGATGACGCGTGCCATCACATCGGTCGCGGGCCTGCGGCTCATCGAGGCCGGGAAGCTTTCTTTGGTGGATCCTCTCGAGCGCTACCTGCCCGAGTTCGCCTCGCCGCGCGTGTTGCGCGATCCGCGCAGCGGCAGTCTCGACACCACGCTCGCCAAGCGCTCAATCCGTATTCTCGATCTGTTCACCTACACGGCTGGCTTCGGCTATGCCCCCGACTATCCGCAGGCGCTCGGCTTGCAACGCGACGACGTCCTCGGTTTGCGCTTGACTACTGCCGAGGGTATCCGCCATCTGGCCCGATTCCCGTTGCTGTTTGAGCCTGGGGCCCGCTGGCACTACGGATTTTCCAGTGACGTCCTCGGTCGCGTAATCGAGGTCATCACCGGTGAGTCGCTGGCGCAGGCTCTGCAGCGTCTTGTTTGCGAACCCCTAGACATGCGCGATACGGGTTTTCACGCTCCGCCGGGGCGGCTTGCCGTCGCCTATGCGCAACGAGAAGGGCGTCTCGTCGATGTCACCTCACAGTTGCCGAAGTCCTCCGACTACGAGCGTCCCGGTCGCCTTCACTCGGGCGGTGGCGGATTGCTCGCCACCGCTGACGACTATTGGAAGTTTTGCGAAATGCTGCGTCGGGGGGGCGAGGGTCCCAAAGGACGTGTGCTCAAGACCGCGACGGTCGAGGCCATGTTGAGCAACCGTATGTTCCCAGAGCAGGGTCCCTTGTTTTGGCACCAGAAGATTCGCTCGCCCGCCATGACCGGCGGTGGCTGGGGCCTCGGTATCGGCGTGCGTGTGGCGCCTGTCGACGATGGCGTGTTGCGTAGCCCCGCGGGTGAGGCCTTCTGGGGTGGACTCGCCGGAACCGGTTTTTTCATTCACCGAGCGAGCGGCATCAGTGCCGTAGTGATGACACAATACTTGGGTCCGGACGGTGACGATCCCGTCGTGATGATGCGCGACATCGTGTATCGCGCGCTTTTGCCCGCCGCAGCTTTGGCATGACCGGAGGTCTGACATGAAAGAGCAGCAAGCCTATCCCGCCTACATCGGCGTATCGGACGTAACAACCGTATCCCACGAGCAGATGCGGGTCGAAGGATTTTTCGAAGGCCAGCCCTCGCTGATGTTCGATGAGCCCGAGGGTTTCGACATCGGGGATCCCCCCGACCTGCGTGGTCGTTCGCGGGGTTGGACGCCGGTGCATGCGCAGCTGGCGGCACTTGCGGGCTGCACCTCGATCACCATCGCCGTGGTTGCTCGCGACCAGAAGTTCAAGCATCAAGGGTTGGCCACCAAGCTGCGTTCCTTGATCGATATCCGCGGCTTTTTCTTCGATCTGCACCTACAACCGAAGTTCGAGCAGCTGAACTTCGACCTCACCCTCAACACCCGCGAGCCGGTGCAGCGGATTCGCGAACTCGCCGCCGAGACCCACCGACGATGTCCGCAGCTCGGGCTGTTTCGACTGGCCGGCATTCCCATGGTGGTCACCTGGTACCGGAAGGGCTCGAAGTCGGTGTTATTCGAGGAACGATTTTCGCTTCGTGCGGGTCGTACCCCTGAAGACCGACTGATTGCCCAGGCCGCCAAGGCCACGCGTAAATCGGTCAAGAAATAAACTGCATAGGGAGTTCGATGTAATGACGCCGGTCGTAAGACGGGTTAGGGGAGCTGTTGGGTTGGCGGTCGCCGCGGCCTGTGCGCTAGTGGCCGGTTGCGTCACCGTGGATCCTGCGCAGTCGGTGCGCCAGTTGGATCAGAAGGTGCCGGCTTTCGGCACCGAGTCACTGCAGTTCCTGCGCGAGGTGCAGAAGCCGGAGGAGCGTCGGGAAGCCGTGAAGGCCGTGTTGGCCAAGCCGCTCGGCCAAACTGAGGCTGTGCGTGTGGCGATGCTCAATAGCGCCGCCATGCAGGTGCTCGTCGCGCAGAACGTCGCGGAGGCGACCGCTGCCGCGCAATCGGGCCGCATTGGCAATCCTTGGTTCAACTACGAGCGCATGCGCTCGGAGGATCACCTCGAGATCTCGCGGATGCTCTCCTTCGGCGTGCTCGAGTTGCTGACCTTGCCGCAGCGGCAACGGCTCGCGGCCGAGTCGCGACGGGCGGCCGAATGGCAGTTGGCGGCCGCTGTGGTCGATGAAGTCACGCAGATTCGCCAGGCTTGGGTCAATGCTGTGGCGAGTGCTCAAAGCGCCGCCTATGCCGAACGAATCTTGCAAAGCGCCCAGGCGAGCGCTGAACTCGCGCGTCGCATGGAGGCGGCGGGCAACTTTAACCGCATCGCGCGGGCGCGCCAGCAGGCTTACGAGGCGGAGGCCGTGACTTCGCATGCACTCGCGAGGCAGGCTGCGAGCGTGGCCCGCGAGCAGCTCATTCGTAAGCTCGGGCTCGATGCCACACAAGCCGACACGCTGCAGTTACCGCAGCGACTGCCTGATTTGCCGGCGGCGCCGCTCGAGGCAGCCAAGGTGGGTGCGGTCGCCTCCGATGCGCGGCTCGATGTGCAGCTGGCTGAAGCGCAGCTGCGTGCTGCGCTGCGTGCCGAGGGGCTGAATGGATGGACCAGTCGGACCGACATTGAACTCGGCCTGCGCCGCGAAGCGGATGGTGGCGCGCGCGGTTTCGAGGTCGATCTCCGTCTGCCGGTGTTCGACTGGGGCGGTTTGCAGCGACAGGGCGCGCGGGCGCGTTCGCTCGCGGCCGCACAGCAACTGGAGGCGACGCTGCGTGCGGCGGGCTCGCAAACTCGCGAGAGTTATGTGCGATACCTCACGGCCTACGAGCTGGCGCGGCACCATCGCGAGGAGTTGCTGCCGCTGCGAACGGTGATCTCCGAGGAGACGCTACTGCGTTACAACGGCATGTTTATTGGTGTATTCGAACTGCTGGCCGATGCCCGTGACCAGATCGACACCGTACGCGCGGTGATCAGCGCCGAGCAGCAGTTCTGGCTCGCCGAGGCGGCGCTGCAGTCGACCATCGTAGGTCGTCCGGCCGCGGGGGCGGCGGAGTCGATCATGCGCGCGCCGGCAGCGGCCGATGCGGCGGCACACTAACTCGGAATCTAAGGTTGCTGACATGAAATCACGCAGACAGTTTTTTTCAATGGCGGGCATGGTCGGTGGGGCCGCAGTGGCCGGTAGCGTCAGTCGCGTTGCCATGGCGGCTTTGCCCGAGCCGGTGATCGAGCAGGGTGCACAAACCCGGCCGCCGCTGCAGCCTTCGAGTGGTCGGCCATATCGTCCGGTCACCACGCTCAATGGCTGGACGCTGCCCTTTCGTATGCGCGACGGCGTCAAAGAATTTCATTTGGTGGCTGAGCCTGTCGTGCGCGAGTTTGCGCCGGGCTTCAAGGCCAATCTTTGGGGTTATAACGGCCAAAGCCCGGGGCCGACGATCGAGGTCGTCGAGGGCGACAAGCTGCGTATTTTCGTGACCAATCGTTTGCCGGAGGCGACGACCATTCATTGGCACGGGCAGCGTCTGCCGAATGGCATGGACGGTGTCACGGGGTTGACCCAACCGTCGATTCCGCCGGGCAAGACGTTCGTGTACGAATTCGTCGCACGACGACCCGGCACCTTCATGTACCACCCGCACACCGATGAGATGGTGCAGATGGCGATGGGCATGATGGGGTTCTGGGTGACCCACCCGCGCGGGCCGAACCCGCTCATCGACGAGGCCGACCGCGATTTCTGCTTTCTGCTTAACGCGTTCGACATCGATCCGGGTAGCGCCACACCGCGGATCATGACGATGCTCGATTTCAATATTTGGAGTTGGAACAGTCGGGTGTTCCCGGGCATCGATCCGCTCGTCGTTCGTCTCGGTGATCGAGTGCGCTTGCGGGTGGGCAACCTCACGATGACGAATCACCCGATCCATCTGCACGGGCACGAATTTCAGGTGACCGGAACAGACGGCGGTCCGACGCCGCGCTCGACGCGTCGCTACGAGGTGACCGAAGACGTCGCCGTGGGCCAGATGAAGCAACTCGATTTCATCGCCGACGAAGAGGGTGATTGGGCGGTGCACTGCCACAAGAGCCATCACACCATGAACGCGATGGGTCACGATGTGCCCACCATGATCGGTGTTGAGCAAGCTGACCTCGCCCGCAAGATCAGCGATCTCGTGCCGGGTTACATGGAGATGGGCAGTCACGGCATGGATGAGATGTCGACGATGCGCATGCCGCTGCCGGCGAACACGCTGCCGATGATGATGGGCGAGGGGCCCTTCGGGGCGCTCGGCATGGGCGGTATGTTCAGCGTGGTCAAGGTGCGCCGTAACCAAAAGCGCGGGGATTACACGGATCCAGGCTGGTTCAAGCATCCGCCGGGAACCGTCGCCTACGAATACCAGGGCGAGACGCCACCGCCCGTGCGCGGCGGAACGCGCTAACAGCGATAGCGGATCGCGCTAGCGGCGACGACGCGGTGAGCGCGGTCGTGGTGAGGCCCTTGGCGATCCGCCCTCGATCGGCAGCGCGGTTTCGTATTTGACCTGCTTGAGTGCGAAGCTCGAGCGGATGCTGGCGATGCCGGGAATGCGCGTCAGCTCATCAACGATGAAGCGTTGCAGGGCCTCGAGGTTGGCTACCACGACGCGCAGCAAGTAGTCCGCATCGCCCGTCATGAGGTAGCACTCCATTACCTGCGGAAACGCCGCGACAGTGGTCTCAAAGGCGTTGAGGGCGCGATCAACCTGGCGCTCGAGCGACACGTGAATGAACACGTTGACGCCCAAATCGAGTTGTCGTGGATCGAGCAAGGTGACGTGACGCTGAATCACGCCCGTCTCCTCGAGCGCTCGCACCCTCGCGAGACACGGTGATGGTGAGAGGTGTACGCGCCGGGCCAGCTCGACGTTGGTGAGTTTCGCGTCGCGCTGTAGTTCGGCAAGAATGCGGCGGTCTGTTGCGTCTAGAGGCATGAATCACTGCGAATAGATTATGCAGAAGCATATTATGCCTGTATGTGGCGATAACATGGCAGCTATTCAGCATGATCTGCGGTTCGCGGCGCCCTAAAGTGTCGCCATGAACGCACTGCATGACAGCGATCCGGAAGAGACCCGCGAGTGGCTCGAGGCCTTGAAGGCGGCCGTGGCAAGCGGTGGGCGCGAGCGCGGCCTGTACCTGCTTACCCAACTCGAGCAGCAGGCACAGCAGCTCGGCGTGGTGGCGCATGTCATGCCGTATTCCGCTTACCAAAATACGGTGCCGCTGGCTGAGCAGGCGGTGCATCCGGGTGACGTTGCTCTCGAGGAGCGATTAACTGCGCTCATGCGTTGGAACGCGCTCGCGATGGTGGTGCGCGCCAACAAGGCCTACGGTGAGCTCGGCGGGCACGTGGCAACCTACGCGTCGGCTGCCGAGATCTTCGAGACCGGACTCAATCACTTTTTCCGCGGGCCCGATGCGCCGGGCGGTGGCGATCTGGTGTTCTTTCAGCCGCACTCGGCGCCCGGGGTTTATGCGCGAGCGTGGCTCGAGGGGCGGATCAGCGAAGCGCAACTGATGCGCTATCGGCAGGAAACCGGCGGCGAGGGGCTTTGCAGCTACCCGCATCCCTGGCTGATGCCGAATTTCTGGCAGTTTCCGACAGGCTCGATGGGCATCGGCCCGATCAATTCCATCTATCAGGCGCGATTCTTGCGCTACCTCGAGCACCGCGGTCTCGCCGAGACCTCCGCGCGTCGCGTATGGGGCATCTTCGGCGATGGTGAGATGGATGAGCCCGAGTCGATTGGTGCGCTGACCCTTGCAGCGCGCGAGAAGCTCGACAACCTCACTTTCATCATCAATTGCAATCTGCAGCGGCTGGACGGCCCCGTGCGTGGCAACGGCCAGATCATCCAGGAGCTCGAGGCGTTATTCACAGGCGCGGGCTGGAACGTCATCAAGGTGTTATGGGGCTCGGACTGGGATGCGCTGTTTGCACGCGATCGCAATCATGCGCTGCTCAAGGCCTTCGCGGGCACGGTCGATGGGCAGTATCAGACCCTGGGCGCCAACGATGGGGCCTACAACCAGCAACATTTCTTTGCCCTAGATCCGCAACTTCGTGCGCTGGTGGCGCATATGTCGCTGTCGGAGATCGATGCTCTGAAGCGAGGCGGTCATGACTTCCGCAAGTTGTACGCGGCATTCGCTGCGGCGATCGCGCACAAAGGTCAACCGACGGTGATCCTTGCCAAGACCAAGAAAGGTTACGGTATGGGCCGCGCTGGCGAATCGCGCATGACGGCTCATCAGGAAAAAAAGCTGGATGTGGATGCGCTGCGCGAGTTTCGCGACCGATTCAACCTGCCGCTGTCGGATCGTGAGGTCGAGGAACTGCGTTTTCTGAAGCCCGCCGAGGACAGTGCCGAGCTGCGCTACCTGCGCGAGCGGCGCAGCGCTCTCGGCGGTGCGTTGCCCACACGTCGAGCTCAGGGTGAAACGCTCGCAGTGCCACCGCTCGATACCTACGCGGGTTTTGCGCTCAATGCCGGTGGCAAGGAGATGTCGACGACGATGGCGGTCGTGCGCCTGATCAGCGCTCTGCTGCGCGATCGTGTGTTGGGTCCGCGTCTCGTACCGATCGTTGCCGATGAGGCGCGGACCTTCGGTATGGCCGCTCTGTTTCGCCAGATCGGCATCTATTCCCCGCTCGGTCAGTTATATGAGCCGGAAGATGCGGGCTCGCTGCTGTCGTATCGGGAAAGTCGTGATGGTCAGTTGCTGGAGGAGGGCATCACCGAGGCCGGTGCGCTGTCGTCCTGGGTTGCCGCAGCGACGAGCTATAGCGTGCATGGCGTCACGCTGCTGCCGATCTACATCTACTACTCCATCTTTGGTTTTCAACGCGTCGGCGATCTGATCTGGGCCGCTGCTGATCAACGTGCCCGCGGCTTTCTGCTCGGGGCTACGGCGGGGCGCACAACACTCGGCGGTGAGGGTTTGCAGCATCAGGACGGTTCGAGCCACCTGGTTGCCGCAACGGTGCCCAACTGCCGCGCGTATGACCCCGCCTTTGCCGCTGAACTCGCCGTGATCTTTGATCATGGCGCGCGGCGCATGTTGCAGGAGAACTGCGATGAGTTCTATTACCTCACGGTGATGAACGAGAACTATGCGCAGCCTGATCTGCCCGAGGGCGCTGCTGAAGGTGTGATTCGTGGCATGTACCGTTTTACGGTTTGCGGCGAGCCCGCGACACCACAGCTGCGATTGCTTGGCGCGGGTGCGATCCTGCGCGAGGTGTTGGCGGCTGGCGAGCTGCTGCGCGACGAGTTCAACGTCAGCAGCGAAGTATGGAGCGTCACGAGCTTCAGTGAATTGGCGCGTGAGGCGCGTGATTGCGAGCGCTGGAATCGCCTCAATCCGCTGCAATCGCCTCGTCAAAGTCACCTTGAGCGCTCGCTCGCCGGCGCGGCGCCGATCGTCGCCGCCAGCGACTACGTGCGCGCGGTGCCGCAGATGCTCGCGAGCTTCCTGCCGCAGCGGCGCTACGTGGTGCTCGGTACGGATGGCTTCGGCCGTAGCGACACCCGCGCCGCGCTTCGGGAGTTTTTCGAAGTGGATCGTTACAGCATCGTGCTGGCCGCGCTGCAGACGCTGGCCGAGTCGGGTGCGATGACGCGCGAGCGATGGGCGGATGCCGTGCAGCGTTACGGCAAGCAGGGCGGCAGCCGACCGTCTTGGGAACGCTGAGGGTGTCAGTCGAGGCTGAGTAGCGCCGTGTTGCCACCCGTCGCGGTCGTGTTGACCGTCAGTACGCGCTCGGTCGTCAGTCGCGCGAGGTAATGCGGGCCCCCCGCCTTGGGGCCGGTGCCCGACAAGCCCGTGCCACCAAAGGGCTGCACGCCCACCACGGCACCGATCATGTTGCGGTTTACGTACACATTGCCGGCGAGGGAGTCAGCGAACGCACGTTGTCGCGTGTACTCGAGGCGCGTCTGTACGCCGAGCGTTAGTCCGTAGCCGTTGGCGCGTATGGCCGCGAGCAATTGCGGGAGCGCTTGGGCCCGATAACGCACCACGTGCAGGATCGGCCCGAAGGCCTCCTCACGCAGATCGGCGACATCGGTGATTTCGATCAATGCGGGCGGTACGTAGCGCTCGGCTTCGCGGAGCCCTATGGGCAGCGTGCAGCGTTTGCGCAGGCGACCGCGGGCCGACATCCGCTCGATGTGAGCCTGTAGTTTTTGCGCCGCTGCGACGGTGATCACAGGGCCGACGTCGGTATCGAGCGCGGCGGCCTCACCGATGACCAGCGTGTCCATGGCGCCCTCGAGCATCTCGAGGATGCGCTCGGCCGAGTCCTCCTGCAGGCAGAGCAGCCGCAAGGCTGAGCAACGCTGCCCGGCGCTGCCGAAGGCCGAGGCCACAGCGTCATCGACGACTTGCTCTGGCAGCGCCGTGGAATCGACCACCATGGCGTTCAGCCCGCCGGTCTCCGCGATCAGCGGCAGGATCGCCCCGTCGCGCGCGGCCAGTCGACGATTGAGCCACTGCGCTGTGGCCGTCGAGCCGGTGAAGACCACACCGGCGAGTGCGGGGTGGGCGAGTGCAATGTCGCCGAATGCCGGGCCCTCCATCGGAACCACATGCAGTGCATCGGCAGGCAGGCCTGCTTCACGCAACAAGGCCGCGAATGCGAGTGCGATGCGCGGCGTGGTCTCTGCGGGTTTAGCAAGTACGGTATTGCCCGTCACCAGGGCGGCGACGATCTGGCCTGCAAAAATAGCGAGCGGAAAATTCCACGGACTGATGCAGACCATCAAGCCACGCGGTGTGAGGGTGAGTTCATTGGTCTCGCCCGTGGGTCCGCGCAGGATCGTCGGCTGTCCCTGCAGGCGCCGCGCCTCGAGCGCGTAGTACCGACAAAAATCCGCAGCTTCGCGCACTTCGGCGATCGCATCCGCGGCAGTCTTGCCGGCCTCGTGCACGAGAAGCGCCATAAAGGAAGCCCGGCGTTCCTCCAACAGCTCTGCCGCACGCTCAAACATCACAGCGCGGGCATGAACATCGACCGTTGCCCAGTTGCGCCCGTATGCGGCAGCACTCTGCAAGGCGTCCGTCAGATCATCGCTCGAGGCGAATGGGCACTCGCTGCGTGCTGCGTTGGTGTCGGCGAGCACCCGCTGCTGCAGCCACTCGAGCGAATTCGCTCGGCCGAAATCGAGGCCCTGCGAATTGCGCCGCTCGGTGCCATACAGGCCGACGGGCAGTGGAATCCCCGGGTGACTGAGACAGTCCTGCGCGCGCAATTGCGCGTAAGGGTCGGTGACCACCTGGTCGAGCGGGACTCGCTCATCCATGAATCGGTTCACGAACGAGGTGTTCGCGCCGTTTTCGAGCAGCCGCCGGACCAGATAGGCCAAGAGCTCGGCATGCGGCCCGACTGGCGCATACACCCGCACGGCTGGAAAGCCGGGCAGCTGCCGCCGCGCCTCGTCGTACAGCAGGCCGCCCATACCGTGCAAGCGCTGGAATTCGAAGCCTCGGGCGTCGGGTCGCAGCGCGAGGATCGCTCCCAGCGTGTGCGCGTTGTGCGTCGCGAACTGGGGATACACGTGGGGGATCGCGCCGAGAAGCTGCCGAGCGCAGGCGAGATACGCCACGTCAGTGGCCGCCTTGCGGGTGTAGACCGGGTACTGCTCCAGGCCGCGCTCTTGGGCGCGTTTGATCTCACTGTCCCAGTAGGCTCCCTTGACCAGACGAATCGCGAGCGGTCTGCCGAGGGCGCGAGCGCGCTCGAGCAAGTGGTCGATCACTGCCGGTGCCCGCCGACCGTAGGCCTGCACCGCGAGACCTAAACCCTCTCGACCTCGCGTGTGAGGATCGCGCATCAGCGCTTCGACAACCTGTAGCGACAACTCGAGGCGGTCCTGTTCTTCGGCATCGATAGTCAGGGCGATGCCGCGATCGGCGGCGAGCCGCCATAGCTCCAAGGCGCGCGGCAGCAGTTTCCCCAACGTTCGCTCCCGGTGCATGAGCGCGTAGCGGGGATCGAGCGCCGAGAGTTTGATGGAAATCGACGAATGCGCGTGTACGGAGGCGGCGGCCGTCATCGAAGCCGCAGGTCGTGCTGCAGCGATGGCCTCGATGGCATGCACGTAGGCCTCGTGGTACCGGCGCGCATCGGCATCGGTGCGGGCGCCTTCACCCAGCATGTCGAAGGAGGCCAGGGCGAGCGAGGGCTCTTTAGCGGAGCGCCGCAGGGCCTCCGCAATGCTACGACCGACCACGAATTCACCGCCGATGATGGTCATCGCTCGGCGCAAGGCCTGACGAACGATCGGTTCGCTGGCGCGCTGGGTGAGGCTGCGCAGGAACCCGCCGGCGTCGACGGTCATCGACGCGGGCAAATCGACCAGTCTTCCCGTGAGCATCAAGCCCCAGGTCGAGGCATTGACAAACAGCGAGTCGGAGCGACCTGCGTGGGCGCCCCAATCACCCGCCGCGAGTTTCTCTGCGATCAGTCGATCGGCGGTATCGTCGTCCGGGATTCGCAGCAAGGCCTCGGCGAGGCACATGAGGGCGATGCCTTCCTGATTGGAGAGGCCGAACTCCTGCAAGAAGGCATCGAGATAGGGGCGCTCCTCGGCACGCGCTCGGGCGCCGGCCACCAAGCGGCGCGCCGACTCGAGGGCGGACTGCCTCTCGCCGGGAGAGAGGGCCTCGAGAAGCGCGGTGACGTCCTGCGCCTCATCGCGCAGCGGGGGCGAGCGGAACTCCATGGAAGCGCATTATGCCCGGCTGAGCTCGGCGACAGCGCGGAAAGGCGGCACCGTCATGAACCTTTCAGGCTTCTCGGGTACACTCGGCTATCCCTTTTCCTCGGTGACACATGGAAACACTTGGCCCCCCGCAGGCAGACCCCTCGACGACGACGAGCCGTAAGGCCTTGTTGCTGGCTTTCGAAAATGCGGGTTACCTCAAGCCGTTCTTCGCACTGGCCGTAGACCTCGGCATTTTTGCCGGCGGGTTGGCACTGGTGCTTATGGACGGTGCGGTGTGGTGGAAGCTGCTCGGTACGGTGCTCATCACCGCGGGCATCGTGCGTCTGTTCCTTATCGGGCACGACGCCTGCCATGGTTCGTTTTTCAAGAGCCAGTTGCTGAACGATATTTTTGGTCGAGTGGCCTTCCTGCCCTCGATGACGGCGTTCAGCCTCTGGGATGTTGGCCACAACGTCGCGCACCATGGCTTCAATAATCTCAAGGGGCGCGACCAGGTGTGGGCGCCGTTTTCCAAAGAAGAGTTCGATGCGTTGCCGCGCTATCGTCGGGTGCTCGAGCGGATTTATCGCAGTGGCGCCGGATGGGGCCTGTATTACTTCCTCGAACTCTGGTGGAAGAAGCTTTATTTCGCGACCCGTCGCCAGATCGGAGCGAGCCGCGCCAAGTACCAGTGGGACAGTGTGCTGGTGACTGTGGGCATGGTGTCTTGGATCGCGCTGGTGGCACTCGTCGCGATCGAGACGGAACAAAGCTTCTGGCTGCTGTTTGTGCTCGGAATCGTCGTGCCTTTCGCTCTCTGGAACGCGATCATGGGCTTCGTGGTGTTCGTCCACCACACCCATCCGGCCATTGCTTGGTTCCAGAAGCGGCAGGAGTGGCAGCGCTACCGCGCCTACCTCACTGCAACCGTGCATGTGAAGTTCCCATTCGGCCTTGATCGCTTGATGCACAACATCATGGAGCACAACGCGCACCACCTGAATCCGCGTATCCCGATGTACTCGCTGCGCAAGGCGCAGCGCGTATTGAACGAGCGGTTCAACGACCAGTACCAGGCCTACCGCATGACCTGGCGCGTGTATCGGGACTGCGTTCGCCGCTGCAAGCTCTATGATTTCGCCAACCACGCGTGGCTCGATTTCCGCGGTCAGGTGACATCTCGCGTCAACTTGGTTGCGGCACCGGCCGGCTGAGGTTCGCGGCCCTGGCTGATTTGCTGCACGGGGTCTACCTCGATCGGTTCGTTGCCGAGCTTCCGGGTGACCATAGCGGAGACCCCCAGCCTCGCGCCGTTCCCGGGGTGTGCTACTCACTGGTCCAGCCCACCCCCGTTCGCGACGCGCAACTTCTGGCGTGGAATGCGGCGCTCGCGCAGCAACTCGGTTTCGACGCGTTGGCGCCTGAAGTCTCTTGCTTGCAGGTGCTCGTCGGCAATGCCGTGGCGCCCGGCATGCGACCCTACGCCGCGCGCTACGGCGGGCATCAATTTGGCAACTGGGCGGGTCAGTTGGGTGATGGGCGGGCGATCACGCTCGGCGAACTTCGCCTCCCTGATGGCAGCGTCCGCGAGTTGCAGCTTAAGGGCGCGGGCCAAACTCCCTACTCGCGTTTCGCCGACGGCCGTGCCGTCCTGCGTTCGAGTTTGCGTGAATACCTCTGCAGCGAGGCGATGCACGCGCTCGGCGTGCCGACCACGCGGGCCTTGAGTCTCCTCGGAACGGGCGAGGGGGTCGTTCGCGACATGTTCTATGACGGCAGGCCCGAGAGCGAACCTGGCGCGATCGTGTGTCGGGTGGCGCCCTCGTTTGTGCGCTTCGGCAATTTCGAGATCCACGCCGCGTTGCAGGAGCACGATCCGCTGCGCCGTTTGCTCGAGTGGGTGATTCGGCATCACTTCCCTCAATTCGCGCCGGGTGCAGCCGATGTGGCCGACAGTCGTCGATATGCAGACTGGTTTCGCGAGGTGTGCGAGCGGACCGCGGTCATGGTCGCGCACTGGATGCGGGTCGGCTTCGTGCATGGCGTGATGAACACCGACAACATGTCGGTGCTCGGCCTGACCATCGACTACGGGCCCTATGGTTGGCTCGAAGGCTACGAGCCCGGTTGGACGCCGAACACCACTGATGCCTCGGGTCGTCGGTATTGCTATGGCAACCAACCGCAGATCGCTCTGTGGAATCTGGCGCGGCTCGCGAGTGCCCTGATGCCGCTCGTCGAGGACAAGGCTGCCCTGCAGGATGGCCTGGAGCACTATCGGGCGACGTTCGCTGCGCAGCACCAGAGGCTTTTCGCGGCGAAGCTAGGCCTGCCCAGTCTCGACCGACCGGAGGACGAAGCCTTGCTAGCCGATCTCCTACGCTTGTTGCAGGTGGCAGAGACCGACATGACTCTGTTTTTCCGCGCGCTCGGCAATCTCGACGGACGAGCGGCCGTGGCGCTTGCCTCATATTCGCCGGATGCACTCGATGCGCAGCAGGCTGCGCAGTGGGACGCTTGGTTTGCTCGCTACGCGCAGCGCGCGGCAGAGGAGGGCGAGGCTCCCGAGGTTCGGCGCGAGCGCATGAATGCGCACAACCCGATTTACGTGCCGCGCAACTATCTGGCGCAGCAGGCCATCGATGCGGCGACACAAGGGGACCTCGACCCATTGCACGCGCTGCTGCGCGTGCTGGAGCGGCCCTACACCGAGCAAGCCGGGTGCGAGGCCTTTGCTGCGAAACGACCGGAATGGGCGCGTCACAAACCGGGCTGCTCGGCGCTTTCCTGCAGCTCCTGAAGCATTGACGCTGCAGCGGTGCCCGCGTAGTCTCCTTCTGTTAAATTTTCCCTTTGAGGCGGCCGACGATGACGACCATGTCCCAGCGCTCCTATTGGCTTACCGCGGGTACCCTTGCGGCAATCATGGCCGTCACCCGGATCGGGCACTTCGGTGAGGCGGGCGGTTTGCCGGACGCGTCGTGGGCGGTGTTTTTCCTGGGTGGCCTGTGGCTGCGCGACTCGCGCCTGTTCCCGGCGTTCTTCGCGCTGGGTTGGGTGGCCGACATGATCGCCTTCTCGCTGGGTACGCCGACGAATTGCTACTCGATTGCGTATCTGTTCCTGATCCCCGCCTACGCTAGCCTCTGGTTCGCCGGCCGTCTGGCCAGTGAGCGACTGCCGCAGCAAGTGGCTGCGGTGGTGGTGGGTGCAACGCTGTGCTTCGGGTTCGCGAATCTCGGCATGCTGTGGCTCGCGCCGAGCGCGCAAGGCCTCTCCGCAGCGGAGTTCGCTCGTGCTGTGGCGGGGTACTTCCCGGGTTATCTGCTGACGATGAGCGTCTATGTCGCCGTCGGGCTGCTCGCGGCGCAGTTGCTCGGCAAACTTCGGCTGGGCGTTCGCGCCGGCGAGTAAAAGCGAGTTTGAATAAAAAAGGGCGCGGCGGAGAAATCCGCCGCGCCCTTTGCTTTGATGCGCTACGCCTCGTCGATCACTTACCCCAAGGGAGGGTGGTGGCGACCGTAAAGACGACCTTGCTCTCGGATGATCCGATGTCATCCGGAGCATTCTTGTAGGCGGCCAGATCGCTGCCATCGACCCACTTGAGGTTCAGGGCAAAGTTGCCCACGGTCTTGCTGACGCCGATCGAGTAGTCGGTGTAACTGTCGTCACCCCAGTAGTCGCCGTCGCTGTAGCCGGCGTGCAGGTTGAATGAGAAATCGTTGGCCATCGGGATGGCGGCGTTCGCTTCGATGTATGACGCCGACTTACCGCTGTTACCGAAGTCCCAGGCGTACCACACCTTGGCCGAGACGGCCTTGTAGCCGAAGCCCGCATAGGCCTCGGTAAACTTCAGATCCTTGTAGGTATCGAGATAGAGATACTGGATCACGCCGAGATCGAAACTGGCGTCCTCGCCGATGCTGCCGCGGTAACCCGCGTACAGGTCGAGCTCGACATCCGAGTCGCCGAAATCAACATTGCTCGCAAACGCACCAGCGTAGATCCCGGACTCGCCTGACCAATCAAGACTCGCCTGCAGAGCCGGGTCGCGCGCCGTCTGCGTGATGCCGCGGAAGTCGTAGTCGGAGGCGACCGTGATCGTCGAACTGACTTCGGCCTGCGCGGTGGCGGCCATGCCACTTAGAGCGACGACGGCGATGATCGGGGCAGTCTTCATGAATGCATTCCTCGGGGGTGTGGTGACTGGGGAATCTAGAGCAAGCGCCGTGCCACGAGTAAACATGCGTTTTAGTGGGCCGACAGGCTCATTGTAACGCCAAACGCGCACCGCTTTGGTGCAGTGCGGCCCACTTCGTGCCGGGGATAGTGCAGCGCTGCTGCTAAACTCTCCCGATGCCGAATGCCTTGTTCGATGGCCCGGTGGCCTTTGTTGATGTGGAAACCACCGGAGGTCATCCGGCGTGGCACCGCGTCACGGATATCGCCATCGTTGCGATGCAGGCGGGAGAAGTCGAGTGGGAGTGGCATACCCTGGTCAATCCGGGGGTACCCATCCCGCCCTCCATCCAGCAACTCACAGGCATCAGCAATGAGATGGTCGCCGAGGCGGCGCCGTTCGCTGAACTGGCGGCGGAAATCGCCGAGCGCCTCGCCGGTCGACGATTCGTCGCCCACAACGCCCGCTTCGACTACGGTTTCGTGCGCGCCGAGATGCGCCGAGCCGGACGGCAGTTCAGTGCGCCGCTCGCGTGCACGGTGCGCTTGTCGCGCGAGTTGTACCCCGAGGAGCGGCGTCACAACCTCGACTCGATCATGGCGAGGCACGACCTCGAGTGCGCCACGCGCCACCGTGCCTTGCCTGATGCTCAGGTACTCGCGCAGTTTTGGCAGCGCCTTCGTGCGCAGTGGCCCTTGCAGCGACTCGACGAAGCGCTTGAACGTATCGGCCAGCGACCCTCGTTGCCTGCGCAGTTACCCGCGGATTTGCTCGACGATCTGCCTGAGAGCGCCGGTGTCTACCGCTTTCATGGTGAGCAGGATGCGTTGCTCTACGTGGGCAAGGCCAACAACCTGCGTGAGCGGGTCTTGTCGCATTTCATGTCGGCAACCCGCGACGCGAAGTCGCAGCGGCTCTGTACCCAGGTGCGTCGCATCGAGTGGACCGAGACGGCGGGCGAGCTCGGCGCCCTGTTGCTCGAGTCCAAACTCGTGCGTACGCGGCAGCCGGTGTACAACCGTCGGCTGCGCGGCAACGCTGAAGTGTGGAGTTGGCAGTTCGCCGACAACCTCGAGCCGCCGCGGCTGCAACCGCTTTGCGGGCCGCTGCCGAGCGAAGGTGATTTCTTTGGCCTCTATCCGACTGCACGCCAGGCCCGAACCGCGCTCACCAACCTTGCGCGCGAGCAGCGGCTCTGTCTGCGTCTGCTCGGGCTCGAGACGGGCGGCGGTGGGTCGTGTTTCGGTTATCAGCTCGGACGTTGCACGGGTGCCTGCGTGGGCGCGGAGCCGCCGGCCAAGCATGCATTGCGGGCTAAGCTTGCGCTCGCGCCGCTGAAACTACGGGCGTGGCCCTATGCAGGAGCCGTGGCCGTCGAGGAACAGGACGCACTCGGTGTGCGGCATTGGCATGTGATCGATGGCTGGCAGTACCTCGGCACTCACGTGCTCGAGGCCGGTACGGATGGCGCGGCGACGCTGGACACCAAACGCGAGGGCTTCGACGCTGACACATACCGCATCTTGGTGCGTCACTTGAAGCCGGGTGCGCGCGGCGTGCGGCCGTGGCCGCAGGCCGCGGCCTGGAGCGAGCCATGAGTGCCGCGAGCGCGCTGCTACCGCTCGTGGTCAGCGTGCCGCGGGGTTTTGGTGACTTGCTCGCCGAGGAACTGCGTCGTTTCGGTGCGCTCGATGTTCGCGAGCGCGGTAACACGGTGGCGTGTACGGGCTCGCTTGAGGTGGCGTACCGCGTGTGCCTTGAATCCTGGGTGGCGAGCCGCGTGTACCTCGAACTGCTGCGCTTCGAGGCCGTCGACGACGCTGAAATCTACAAGGCTTTGCATGCCATTCCTTGGGCGCGACATATCGACCCGCAGTTCACCATCGCTTGCGAGTGGAGTGGACGTCACCCCGCGATCGGTAACACCCATTACGGCACGCTGCGTCTGAAGGATGCGATTTGCGATGCGCTGCGCGAGACGACGGGACACCGGCCGGATGTGGCGATGCAACAGCCGGGTGTACGGGTGCATGCCCATGCGGTCGGCACCAAGGTCACGGTGTCACTGGATCTGGCTGGCGAGGGTTTGCATCGACGCGGCTGGCGTGGCGAAACGGGTGAGGCGCCGCTGCGCGAGAACATTGCCGCGGGTATCTTGCTGCGCGCCGGTTGGCCGCGGATCGTTGCCGCCGCGGGCGGTTTCATTGACCCGCTTTGCGGCTCAGGAACGCTGGTGATCGAGGCGGCGCGCATGGCCGCAGGGTTCGCGGCAAATCATCGGCGACGCTATTTCGGCTTTCTGCAGTGGCGTGGGCACGATGCGCCGCTCTGGAGCGCGCTCTGCGCGGCGGCGGCCGCGCGCGCGGAGCAGGGCTTGCAGACGTGGCGCGACTCGCGCCGCGGGCCGTTGCAGGGGCGTGAGCAGGAGGCGCGACTCGTGCGCGAGTCCCGCTTGAATGCTTCGTACGCCGGCGTCGGCGAGTTGTGCGAGTTCTCAGTCGGTACGCTCGCCGACGCCGCGCCGCCTGCCGGCGCCACATCAGGGCTGCTGTGCACCAACCCGCCGTGGGGTGTGCGGCTTGGCGATGCGGCTGGTGCGCGTGCGGTGCACGCGGAATTGGGCCGCGTGCTACGGGAGCGGTTCCAGGGCTGGGAGGCGGCTGTGCTGACGGGGGATGCCTCCCTCGGGCTCGAACTTGGCTTGCGAGCGCATCGGGTGCACACGGTCTGGAATGGGGCGCTCGAGTGCCGTTTGCTGCGTATTGTCGTGAAGGCCGAGGCCGAGCGCGATCTGAAGCCGCAGAGCGGCTCGCAGATCGACCTGCAGCTTGCCGAGACGCCGGGGGCGGTGATGTTCGCCAACCGCATCCGCAAGAACGTCAAACAATTATCGGCTTGGCTGCGTCGCGAGCAGGTGACGTGCTTTCGACTCTACGACGCCGACATGCCCGAATATGCTTTCGCCATCGACGAGTATGCAGCCGCGGAGTCAGGCGAGCGCTGGTTGTTGGTGCAGGAGTACGAAGCGCCGCGTGAGATTCCGCCCGACACCGTTCGCCGCCGGCGTAGCGAAGCACTCGCCGGACTTGTCACCGCATCGGGCGTGCCTGCCCAGAACGTCAAACTTCGTACGCGACGTCGGGTGCAGCGCGGCGATCAGTACACCAAGCGCGATGAACGGCGCGAGTTCCACGTGGTGCGGGAGAACGGTTTGCTGTTTCGCGTCAACTTCGACGACTACCTCGATACCGGCCTCTTTCTCGACCATCGCACAACGCGCGCCAAATTACGCGAGGTGGCAGCGGGTAAGCGGTTCCTGAATTTGTTTGCGTATACGGGCACCGCGACCGTGTATGCCGCTGCCGGCGGCGCTGCGGCGACGACAACGGTGGACTTGTCGGCGACGTATCTCGATTGGGCGCGCGCCAACCTCGCGCTCAACGGGTTTGACCGCCCGCAGCACCGACGCGAACAGGCTGATGTGCGTGAGTGGCTCATCGAGGCCGAGCAGCGGGGCGAGCGCTTTGATCTGATCTTCTGCGATCCGCCAACCTTCTCGAACAGCAAGCGCATGAGCGGCGTGTTCGACGTGCAGCGTGATCACGTGTCGTTGATCAGTCGGTGCATGGCATTGCTGACGCCCGGCGGGCGGCTGGTGTTTTCGACCAATGCCCAGCGGTTCAAGATCGACGCCGAGGGTCTCTCGCGTTGGAAGCTGAAGGACGTCAGTCGGCCGACCATCCCGCCCGACTTTGCGCGAAATACGTATATACATCAGTGTTTCGAGATTGAGCCCTGAGCGGTGTGGCCGGGCCTTGGTCACCGGCGGAGGCGCGGTGGCGCAGTCTCGGGCAGGTGCGTATGGTGGGACCATGATGCGCCGTTTCTTTGAAATTTCCGGACTCGTACTTGTGACCGCGGCGCTTGCCGCCTGTGGTGGGAGCGGCAAACCTGCTGCGCCGGTTTCGTCACTGACCGTCACCGTCACTCAGCCACAGCGGCAAACGGTGGAGCGCGAGATTGCGGCCTCAGGGTCGGTCGCAGCGTGGCAGGAGATGTCGCTCGGTGTCGAACTCACCGGCATACGCGTCGCGAACGTGCTGGTCGAGCCGGGTGCGCGCGTGTCGGCGGGCCAGCCCTTGCTGGAACTCGACCGTCGTACGCTTGACGTCCAGGCGCGGCAGGCGGAGGCCAATCTCGCGCAAGCCAAGGCGAGCGCAGAGCTGGCGATTGCGCAGGCGACCCGCGGTGAGACCTTGCTGGAGCGTAATCTGATATCGACCAATGATTACGAGGTGCTGCGCGCCAACCGGGCCAAGGCCGAGGCCCAACGCACCTCGGCCGAAGCCGAGCGGGACAACGCGCGTTTGCGGCTCGGTTTCGCGACCTTGCGGGCTCCCGACTCCGGCATCGTATCGGCGCGTAACGTGCAACCGGGTCAGATCGTGGCAAGTGGCGCGGAGTTGCTGCGCCTGATCCGTCGTGGGCGCCTCGAGTGGCGTGCCGAGGTTGCCGAGACCGATTTGCCACGCATCAAGATAGGCGATCGGGTGGGCTTGCGTGGTCCCGGCGGGGCGGCCGTCGAAGGACGGATCCGTGCAGTGTCGCCCGCCATCAACCCGCAGACGCGCACCGCCCTGGTTTACGCCGATTTGACGGAGCCGGGCGCGCTGCGTGCCGGCATGTTCGCCGAGGGCCGTTTGCGGGTCGGGCAGGCCGAGGTCACTGTCGTGCCTCGTGAGTCGGTGGTGTTCCGCGATGGATTCCCCTATGTGTTCACCGTCGGCGAGGGCGGCGTGGTGGGCCAGCGGCGCATCGATGCGGGCGCCTCCTACGGCGATCGCATCGAGGTTCGCTCGGGTCTCACGCTTAACGATCGCATCGTCGTGCGCGGTGCAGGTTTTCTCGGCGACGGCGATATTGTGAAGGTGGTCACATCGGCCGCAGCGGGTGGCTAACGTGCAATCCCGACGCGGGCATGACCACGGGTCGCTGACATGAACCTCTCGCGCTGGGGCATCCAGTATCCGCTGCCCTCCGTGCTGCTATTTGTGGTGCTGACGGGCGCAGGTCTCTGGGGCTGGCGACAATTGCCCATCTCCCAACTGCCCGATATTGCACTGCCGACAATCCAGATTACGGTCGGTCTCGCGGGTGCCACACCCTCGACGCTCGAGACCGATGTCACGCGCAAGATCGAGGACGCGGTCTCCAGCGTCCCTAACATCGACCGCATCACTTCGGCGGTCAGCGAGGGAACCTCGATCACGCGCATCGAATTCGAACTCGGTCGTGATCTCGCCGTCGCCCTCGATGAGGTCAAGGATGCCGTGGCCCAGGTCCGGCGCGAGTTGCCGCAGGACATCGATGAACCGGTAATCCAGCGTCTGAATCTCGTCGGCGGCACGCTGCTCGCGTACGGCGTAGAGTCGGCGCGTCTTGCTCCGGACGAGCTGTCCTGGTTCGTCGACGACAAGGTCACCAAAGCGATCTACGGCGTGGCGGGTGTCGGTTCGGTGTCGCGCATCGGCGGCGTCGATCGTGAGGTGCGCATTGATCTTCGGCCCGAGGCCTTGCAGGCGCTAGGCGTCTCTGCGGGGTCGGTATCCGCGCAATTGGCGCGCTTGCAGGTCGAGCGGCCGGGCGGGCGTACGGAAGCGGGCGGCGCCGAGCAGTCCGTTCGCACGATCGCCATTGTCCGCAATGCTGCGGATCTGGCCGATTACCCGATCTACCTCCCCGACGGTCGCACGGTACGCCTCTCGGCCATCGCCCAAGTCACGGACGGGGCCGCAGAGTCGCGCGCCGCGGCGTTGCTCGATGAGCGCGACGTCGTCGGGTTTTCGATCCGGCGCACGGCGGGTTCGAGCGAAGTGGCGGTCGGCGAGGGCGTGCGTGCCGCCGTGGAGCGCCTGCAGAAGGATCATCCCGAGGTCAAATTCACCGAGGTCCAGTCTTCGGTGGAGGCCGCCAAGGCTTCCTACGACTCCTCGATGGTGATGTTGCTCGAAGGGGCGATTCTCGCCGTGATCGTGGTGTGGTTCTTTCTGCGCGAGTGGCGCGCCACGCTGATCTCCGCGGTGGCACTGCCGCTGTCAGTGATTCCCACTTTCGCAGTGATGCAGTGGTTCGGGTTTTCGCTGAATCTATTGACCTTACTTGCGCTGGCGGTGGTGATCGGCGTACTGGTCGACGATGCGATCGTCGAGGTCGAGAACGTGGCCCGGCACCGGGCGATGGGCAAGCCACCTCGCGAGGCTGCAATCGACGCCGCCGACGAAATCGGCATTGCGGTGATCGCCACCTCTGTGACGCTCGCCGCGGTGTTCATCCCGGTCGCCTTCATGCCCGGGGTCACCGGCAAGTTCTTCCGTGAGTTTGGCTGGACGGCCGCTGCCGCCGTGCTGTTTTCGCTGCTCGTGGCGCGCCTGCTGACACCGATGCTGGCGGCGTTTTTCATGCGCGGCGAGCCCAAGTCCACGGTCGACTCACCGTTGATGCAACGCTACCTCGGCTGGGTCGAGTGGGCACTGCAGCATCGGCGTCGAGCGCTCGGTCTGGCGATGCTGACCTTCGTGGGCTCATTGGCCTTGGTGCCGTTGATCCCGAAGACCTTCGTGCCGACCACGGACACCTCGCGTGCTTTGCTGCAGGTGGAATTGCCGCCGGGCGCACGTCTGGCTGACTCTCTGGAGGTTGCCCGCGAGGTGCGCGCGCGCCTGCGCAGCGGTGTGCCCGAGATCGAGTCGATCTTCACCAAGATCGGTGCCGGCGGCAGCGAGACCATGGGCGGCGGGCTGAGTTTCCCCGAGGCGCGCAAGGTCGATTTGACGCTGAAGTTTCGCGACGACCGCAAGCGCAGCAGCGCGGAACTCGAGAACGCGGTGCGCGAGCGACTGCGTGATCTGCCGGGCGTGCGCGTCGGCTTCGCAGCAGGGGGGCCGGGCGATCGGCTGACGTTGGTTATCGCCGGCCGTGATTCAGAGCAACTCTCCATCGCCTCGCGTGATCTTGCAGCGGCGATCCGCACCGTGCCCGGCATTGGTTCGGTCAGCACGTCGGCGGCGTTGCTGCGCCCGGAGATCGTCATTCGTCCCGACCCCGCGCGGGCGGCTGACCTGGGCGTGTCGACGGTCGACATTGCCGATGCGGCACGCATCGCTACCAGCGGTGACGTGCGGCAGCGCCTCGCCAAGCTGAATCTCGCCGAGCGTCAGGTGCCTATCCGCGTGCAGTTGGCCGGAGCCTCGCTGACCGACCCTGCGGTGTTGCGTCAGTTGCGTGTGCCGGGCAAGAACGGGCCCGTGCCTTTGTCTGCCGTCGCGGAGATCACCGAGAGCAGTGGACCGGCGCGCATCGATCGCTTGAACCGCGAGCGCAATGTGACGGTGTCCGCTGAGCTCAATGGTTTGCCGCTCGGCGATGTGATGGGACGAGTCAACCGCATGCCTGCGGTGCAGAACATGCCGCCCGGCGTGCGCATTGTGCCGGCGGGCGATTCCGAAGCCTTCGTCGAGTTGTTCGTCGGTTTCGCGCTGGCGCTGCTCGCGGGAATCCTGTCGGTGTATCTCGTGTTGTTGCTGCTCTTTCATAGCGCCACCCAGCCGCTGGTCATCCTCGCTGCAGTGCCGCTCTGTGGCGGCGGCGCCTTCGGCCTGCTGCTGCTGACGAACAATGCGCTGTCGCTACCCTCGTTGATCGGGTTGCTGTTGCTCAACGGTATTGCCGTCAAAAATTCGATCCTGATCGTGGATTACGCGATCCTCGGCGAAGCTGCCGGCATGAATCGGCACGATGCGCTGATTGACGCCTGCCGCAAGCGTGCCAGGCCGGTCATCATGACCACGCTCGCCATGGGCGCGGGGATGCTGCCGATCGCGCTCGGACTCGGGGCGGATGGCAACTTCCGCACCCCGCTCGGTGTGTCGGTGATCGGTGGGCTCATCACCTCGACGCTGCTCTCACTTGTCGTGGTGCCGGCGGCTTACTCGCTCGTCGCTGAAGTCACCGAGAAGTATTTGCGGCCGCTACTCAACCGGGTGCTGCACCCGGGCGCGGCGGCGCACTCAAAGTAAATCGCGCAAGCGAAAGTACAGCATCGCCAACACCAGCGCGGGCCGACGCAGCCAGTCCCCGCCGATGAAATCGCTATGCGGGATGCGTGCGAAGACATCAAAACGCTCGCTGGAGCCGGCAATGGCTTCTGCCAGCAGCTTGCCGGCAATGCCCGTCAGGGCAATGCCGTGGCCCGAGAATCCCTGCAGAAAGTACGCACCGTCGAGACGCCCGAAGTGGGGTGCGCGATTCTGTGTAATGTCGACGTAGCCGCCCCAGGCGTGATCGATCGCGACATCGGCCAGTTGTGGGAATACTTTGAGCATGCGCGCGCGTGCGCTGTGGCGGGCGCTGTGCAGGTCGAAGCCGGAGTAGCTGACCGGGCCGCCGAAGAGTAACCGGTGGTCCGCCGAGCGGCGAAAGTAGTTGAGAATCCAGTTGATGTCGCTGACGGCGGCGTTATTGCGAATCAACGCTGCGGCGCGCTCGGCGCCCAGCGGCTCCGTAGCGACGATGTAGGTGCCGACGCCCATGATCTTGCGGGCGAGTGGCGGCGCGAGCGAACCCAGCCAGGCATTGCCGCACAGCGCGAGTTCCCGGCAGTGCAGCTGGCCCGCCACGGTGCGCACCTCGAAGCCGCGGGAGCCGCCCCAGCTGACGGGCATGTACGAGAGCGCGCGCGAGCTCTCGTAGATCTGCACGCCTGCCTGCTCGGCGGCCGCGGCCAGACCCTGGGTGTACTTGAGTGGGTGCAGGTGGCCGCCCTGACTGTCGAAGGTGCCGGCGACGTAGCGGTCCGAGGCAATGGTCTGGCGCAACTCCTCGCGCTCGACCAGGCGGACGCTCGGGTAGTTGAGCGAGTGATGCAGGAACTCGACTTCCTCTCGCAGTTCGCGCTCCTGGCGCGCCTTGAGCGCCACGTGCATCTGCCCGGCGATGTAGTCGCAGTCGATGGCGTACCGTTCGATCAGTTCACGTTGCCAGCGCAGACCCTCTACCGAGACGTCCCAGACGCGGCGTGCATCGGCCGCACCGATGAGGCGCTCGAGCTTGGCGTGTCCGCAGGCGACGCCCGCAATGGCCTGCGCGCCGCTGCGCCCCGAAGCGCCCCAGCCGATGCGCTCTGACTCGAGTAACGCCACCCGATAGCCGCGCTCGGCCAATTGCAGCGCCGTGGAGCAGCCGGCGATGCCGCCGCCCACTACGCACACATCGGCGCTATGACTGCCTTGCAGGGCGGGTCGAATCGGCGGCGTGGCGGCCGTGGTCGAGTACCACGAGTCAATGTGACTCGGCGTACTCAGATCGCCCCCATGTACCAGTCGACCTCGAGGGGGGTGACGTGGGAGTGAAACTCCTCCAGTTCACACTGCTTGACGGTGTCGTACAGCCGGCAGAACGGTTTACCGAGGTAAGCGGTGGCGAACTCGCTTGCCCTAAACCTTTCGAGGGCGGTCGGCCAATGGATCGGCAGGGGCTCGCCCTGTTGACGGTAGGCGTTGCCGAGCAGCGCGGGCGGCGGCTCCAGTCCCTGCGAGATGCCGTAGTGAATGCCGGCCAGCATCCAGGCCACCACCAGGTAGGGATTAGCGTCGGCCCCGGCCAAGCGATGCTCGATGCGGCGGTTGCGCGCATCGCTCAGCGGGATGCGAACGGCTGAGCCGCGGTTGTTGATCGACCAAGAGGGCATCATCGGCACGTAGGCCTCAGGTCGAAAGCGGCGATACGAGTTCGGCCCCGGCGCGCAAATCGCCATGCCTTCGCCCAAGGTGGCGAGCACCCCACCGATGGCATGGCGCAGCGTCGGATTGTCGAGCCGTCCTTCAGCATCGGCGTCCGGACAGGCAAAGATGTTCTCGCCTGCCGCCGTCTCCACGCTCGCGTGAACGTGCAAACCCGAGCCCGCCATATCGCGGTAGGGCTTGGCCATAAAGGTGACGTCCCAGCCGTACTCGCGGGCGATGGCTCGCACCGCCCGCTTAAAGCGGATGGCCTGGTCACAGGCCAGCAGGGCGTCGGGCTGATGACTGAGGTTGATCTCAAATTGCCCCGCGCCATACTCCGCCAGAGCGCCTGTGACGGGGATGTTTTGGGCTCGACAGACCTCGTCTATTCTGGATAAAACTTCAGAATATTCATTAAGATCTGTCATAGAATTAATCTGATTTTTAAATTCGCGACGACCCGCCTTGGGTAGCGGCGGCGGCTGCGGCAAGCCATCGGCGCGACGCTCACGATCGACGAAATAGAACTCGTATTCGATGGCCACAACCGGAGTCAGGTTGAGCCGGTGAAAACGGTCGAGCACCTTGACGAGCACGTGCCGGGGGTCGCCGAAGAAGGGGCGCCCGTCGCTCTCATACATCGACACCTGGGCCTGTGCGATACCCCCTTTCACCCAGGGAACGGAAACGAGTGAGCCGGGCAGCGGGCGACAGGGTCGGTCTGCATCGCCATCGTCGAAACCGAGGCCGGTCGCCTCGGCGGTGCCGCCGCGCACATCGAGTGCGAACATGGAGCCCGGCAGCGGCAGACCCTCGGCAAAGACCTTGGCCAGACCAGCGCGGTCGACGCGTTTGCCACGCTCGATCGCATTCAGATCTGCGAGAAAGAGGTCGACATGGCGCAAATCTGGGTGCGCTTCGAGAAAGCGATCAAGGTCGGCTGGGGTCATGCGGGGTCTGCCGGAGAGGGGCTGCGTCGGCAGCCACCGGGGGTGGGAGAATACTCGCCTTGTGCGCCATGTCGCAATGCAGCACTATATAAAACAATGCTTTAAGTGACTTTCCTAGATCGAGTGCAGGCCATGGCGCCCCAATCTGTGGTCTAATGCACTCGCGGTTTAGATCACTCACAACCGCCTATTTCGTATGTCGCTGCGCCCCATCATTGGAATTCCTGCCGATCGTCGCATGGTCGGTCCTCACCCGTTTCATATGGTGGGGGAGAAATACGCTCACGCCGTCTCGCGTGCCGCTGGGGCCTTGCCCTTGCTCGTGCCCGTGCTGCCCGAGCCCTTGGATCTCGCTGAGTTGCTAGCGCATCTAGATGGCTTGCTGCTGCCGGGGAGTCCCTCCAACGTCGAGCCACATCACTACGACGAGGGGCCCAGCGAACCTGGGACGCTCCACGACCCGGAGCGCGATGCCACGACGCTGCCGCTGATCCGCGCCGCCATCGAGGCGGGTGTGCCGCTGCTTGGGCTCTGCCGTGGCTTCCAGGAGATGAACGTCGCCCTAGGCGGCGCCCTGTGGCAGAAGGTGCACGAGGTTCCGGGTCTGCAGGACCATCGCGAGGACAAGACCGCTGCGCTCGATGTGCAGTACGCACCGGTTCACGAGGTTTACCTGGAACCCGGCCCGATGCGCGATTGGGCGGGTGGGCGCGATCGCATTCGGGTGAACTCCCTGCACGGCCAAGGCGTCAAACGACTGGCTCCGGGCTTGCGCGTCGAGGCCACGGCGCCCGATGGCCTGATCGAGGCGTTCTGCTTGCCCGATGCCCCGACTTTCACCCGCGCGGTGCAGTGGCACCCCGAGTGGCGGGTCATGGCCAACGAGTTTTCCGTGGCGCTGTTCACCGCTTTTGGTGAGGCAGCCCGCGCCCGCGCAGCCATCAAGGCTGCGCGTTACCGAGGTTAGTGTTATGAGCGATCCGATTTCGACGTTTTTCAAAGAGCACAATATTCAGGAAGTCGAGGCCATTGTTCCGGATATGGCCGGCATCGCGCGCGGCAAGGTCATGCCCGCGCAGAAGTTTCAGGGCGATCAGGGTATGCGCTTGCCGGAGAGCATTTTCTTGCAGACGGTGACTGGCGATTACCCCGAGGAAACCTCGGCGGCGATGAGCCCCGCTGAGATCGACATCGTGCTCAAGCCCGACCCGCGGACGGTGCGAAGGGTGCCCTGGACCCCTGAGCCCACCGCCCAGGTCATCCACGATTGTTTCTACAGCGATGGTCGGCGCGTGAAGATGGCGCCGCGCGAAGTCCTCAAGCACGTGCTCGATCTCTACGCCCAAAAAGGCTGGGATCCCGTGGTCGCTCCGGAGCTCGAGTTCTATCTCGTCGAACCGAACATCGACGCTGACTATCCGCTGAAGCCGCCGATCGGCCGATCGGGGCGCGCTGAGCCTGGCCGGCAGTCCTACAGTATCGCCGCGGTCAACGAGTTCGACCCGCTGTTCGATGACGTTTATCAGTTCTGCGAAGACCAGGACATCGCCATCGATACGCTGATCCATGAAGACGGCCCGGCGCAAATGGAGATCAACCTGCTGCACGGCAATGCGCTTGATCTTGCGGATCAGGCGTTCATGTTCAAGCGCACTGCGCGCGAGGCGGCGCTGCGTCACAAGATGTACGCGACCTTCATGGCCAAGCCCCACGCCAAGGAACCGGGCAGCGCGATGCACATCCACCAGAGCATCGTCGATGCCAAGACGCGCAATAACATCTTCTCCGCCGCCGACGGTTCGCCGACCTCGCTCTTTTTTGCCCACATCGCGGGGCTGCAGCGCTATTTGCCCGCGGCCATGGCGCTGCTCGCACCGAACGTGAATTCCTACCGACGCATCAGCCGGTTTCAGGTGGCGCCGATCAATGTGCAGTGGGGCTACGACAACCGCACCGCCGGTCTGCGCGTGCCGATGTCCGGGCCGCAGGACCGACGCGTCGAGAATCGTCTGGCCGGTGCCGACGCCAACCCGTATTTGGCGAGCGCGGCCTCGCTCGCCTGCGGCTACCTCGGGATGGTGCAGGGGCTCTCGCCGACGGAGCCGATCACCGGCAGTGCCCACGACCTGCCGTTCTCGCTGCCGCGCAGTCTCGATGAGGCGATCCGTTTGTTGCGCGAGTGCGATCCGCTGATCGAGATCCTGGGTGAGTCCTTCGTGTCAGCATTCACGCTTGTGAAAGAGGCCGAGTACGAAGTCTTCCTGCAGGTCATCAGCTCTTGGGAGCGCGAGCACTTGCTGCTGAACGTGTAGGCACGCAGTACCATGGGCGCATGACTCGTACCGCCGACTGGCAGGCGCTCGACGCCGCCCATTACCTGCACCCGTTTACCGACCATCAGTCGCTCGCTCGTAAGGGCACGCGGGTCATCACCCGCGCCGAGGGCGTCTATCTCTGGGATTCGGAAGGTCGGCGCATCCTTGATGGTATGTCGGGCCTGTGGTGCGTAGCGCTAGGTTATGGTCGGCGCGAACTCGCCGAAGCGGCCTATCGGCAGATGCTCGAGCTGCCGTACTACAACAGCTTCTTCCAGTGCGCGAATCCGCCGGCGATCGAACTGGCAGCGAAGCTCGCCGAGCTCGCCCCGCCTCAGTTCAAACGCAGTTTCTTCACCAGCTCGGGGAGTGAAGCGAACGACACCTTGGTGCGCATGGTGCGCCGCTATTGGGCCCTGCGCGGGCAGCCGCAGCGGCAGGTAATCATCAGTCGTTGGAACGGTTACCACGGCAGCACCATGGCGGGTGCCTCGCTCGGCGGCATGAAAGCCATGCATGCGCAGGGTGGGCTGCCCATCCCGGGCATCGTGCATATCGGCCAGCCGTATTGGTTCGAGTGCGGTGGCGATCTCACCCCCGAAGAATTCGGTCTGCAGGCGGCGCGCGAGCTCGAGCAGAAGATCCTGGAGGTCGGTCCCGAGAACGTAGCAGCCTTCATCGGCGAACCGGTGCAAGGGGCGGGTGGGGTGATCATTCCGCCCGACAGCTACTGGCCCGAGGTGCAACGCATCGTTGATCGCTACGGCATCCTGCTGGCCTCGGACGAAGTGATCTGCGGATTTGGGCGAACCGGTCGCTGGTTCGGCTGCGAGCACTACGGCACGCGACCCGACTTCATGACGCTCGCCAAAGCCATCACCTCGGGCTATTTGCCTTTGGGCGCACTCATGGTCAGCGACCGTGTAGCCGACGTGCTGATTGCCGAGGGCGGCGAGTTCGCCCACGGCTACACCTACTCGGGTCATCCGGCCGCTGCCGCTGTGGCACTCGCCAACCTTGGGATCATGCAGCGTGAGCACATCATTGATCGAGTCAGGGAGACGCTGACGCCGTACTGGGCGAAGCGCTGGGCGGAGCTCGGCGATCACCCGCTCGTCGGGGAGGCGCGGTCGTTGGGTCTTTTCGGGGCACTCGAACTCGTCCCGCGTAAGCCTTCTCGGGCGTTTTTCCCGGAGCGGGGCACGGTCGGGACGCGCGCCCGGGACCTCGCCATCGGCAACGGGCTCGTCATGAGGGCGGTGTGGGACACGCTGATCGTCGCGCCGCCGCTCGTGATCCGCGAGGCCGAGATCGACGAGCTCATCGAGAAGGCGCGCCTGACCCTCGATCAGTTGCGTGACGCGCTGCATAAAGATGGGCTCATTTGACCGGCAGTCCGTGGTAGGCCTCGCCGCGGTCTTTCCCGCGCAGCATTGCTGGGATATAAAAGGCGACAGGTGCCCGCCGAGGCGCCGTTTCCTGCCCCTCACCACGCTCAATCAGGGAGAGACCCGCACCATGATCAAATCGGTCCGATCCGCAGCGCTTGCCGTCGCGGTCGCTGCCGCGCTTGTCGGCTGCAGCAGCAGCAAGCCGGTGGAGAAGCTCAACGTGTACAACTGGTCGGACTACATCGACGAGTCCGTCATCACCGACTTCGAAAAAGAAACCGGCATCGATGTGACCTACGATGTTTTCGATTCGAACGAAGTACTGGAGACAAAGTTGTTGGCGGGCAGTACGGGCTATGACATCGTTGTGCCATCCGCTTCGTTCCTCGAGCGCCAGATCAAGGCGGGTATCTTCCAGAAGCTAGACAAGGCGCAACTGCCGAACCTGAAGAATCTGGACCCCGAGCTCTCCGCGCAGATCGCCCGTCACGATCCGGGCAACGAGCACTCGGTGAACTATCTTTGGGGAACCTCGGGTGTTGGCTACAACGTCAGCAAGATCAAGGAGCGCATGGCTGACGCGCCGCTAGATAGTTTCGCCATGTTCTACGATCCGAAGGTGGTCGCGAAGTTTGCCGACTGTGGTGTATCCGTCCTAGATGCGCCTTCGGAGGTACTTGGTACCGTGCTCATTTACCTCGGCAAGGATCCTAACAGTGAAAACCCGGAGGATCTGGCCGCCGCCGAGAAGGTGCTGATGTCGATTCGGCCCTTCGTCAAGTACGTCCACTCTTCTAAATACATCGACGATTTGGCCAACGGCGAGATTTGTTTGACCCTCGGTTGGTCGGGCGATGTGCTGCAGGCCCGAGATCGTGCGGCCGAGGCCAAAAACGGTGTCGAGGTCGCATACAAGATCCCGCGTGAAGGTGCGGTGATGTTCTTCGATATGCTCGCGATCCCCAAGGATGCGAAGAACGTCAAGAACGCGCATATCTTCATCAACTATCTATTGCGACCGGACGTGGCGGCGAAGAACACCAACTACGTCAATTACGCCAACAGCAACGCGGCATCCACTACGCTGGTAAACCCTGAGGTGTTGAACGACCCGGGTGTCTATCCGACGGCCGAGACGAAGCCGAAGCTCAACGTGGATCTCGCCGAGAGCGACGCCTTTACACAGTTGCTGACGGCGTCCTGGACCCGGTTCAAGGCAGGCAGCTGAGCCACGAGTCATCATCACACCGCGCGGCGGGGTCAAATCCATCGACCCCGCCGTCGGGTTCACCCGCAAAGGGACTGGGGCTTACCGACGTAGGGGCGCAAGATGGCTGAGCGGGTAGTCGATCGACAAAATCAATACTTACGCATCGAAGGAGTCACCAAACGCTTTGGTGATTTCGTCGCCGTCGATAACGTTTCGCTAGGCATTTTCAAAGGTGAAATCTTTTGTCTGCTCGGTGGTTCGGGTTGTGGCAAGACGACTCTGTTGAGAATGCTTGCGGGGTTCGAGTCGCCGACGGCGGGTCGGATCCTGATCGATGGCCAGGATATGGCGGGAATCCCCCCCTACGAACGCCCCGTCAACATGATGTTTCAGTCCTATGCACTATTTCCGCACATGACGGTGGCGGCGAACGTGGCGTTTGGACTTGAACAAGAGCGCATAGCGCGACCGGAAATCGATCGTCGCGTGGGCGAGATGCTCGATATCGTCAAACTTGGCGAGTTCGCCAAGCGCAAACCGCATCAACTCTCAGGTGGGCAGCGTCAGCGGGTGGCGCTCGCGAGAGCACTCGTCAAGAAACCGAAACTCCTGCTGCTTGACGAGCCGCTCGGTGCTCTCGACAAAAAGTTGCGCGAGCACACCCAGTTCGAGCTGATCAATCTGCAGGAGCAGCTGGGTGTCACCTTCGTGGTCGTGACCCATGATCAAGAAGAAGCGATGACGCTGGCCTCGCGCATCGGGGTGATGAACAAGGGTCAAATCGTACAGGTCGGTACGCCGACCGAGATTTACGAGTTCCCCAACTCCCGTTTCGTCGCCGATTTCATTGGCTCGGTCAATATGTTCGAGGGGCGGCTCATCGAAGATGAGCCTGGCCACGTGCGCATCCGTTGCGAGGAGCTCGATACCACCGTGTTCGTCAGTCATGGCATCAGTGCGGCACCTGACGCGCGGGTGTTCGTAGCCATCCGGCCTGAGAAAATAGAGATGACCCGGGGGCAGTCGGCTGATGGGGAGAACTGCGTAGGCGGTGTGGTGCGCGAGATTGCCTACATGGGCGATCTGTCTGTTTACCTGGTGCGCCTCGATGGCGGTCGTATGGTGCGAGTCACCATCCCAAATATCGAACGACACGATGAACGGATCGTGTGGGACGAGCGGGTCGTGCTTCGCTGGCAACCCTCCAGTCCAGTCGTCCTGACCCAGTAGCGCGTCGTGGCGAGCTCAACTTCCTCCACAGCTCATTCGGTGCTTTCAGCCGGACGGCGGCTCGTGGTTGCGGCTCCGTACCTATGGTTGTTCGTGTTCTTCGCCGTTCCGTTCGCAATCGTCTTCAAGATTTCGTTCTCGTACATGGTCACCACGCAGCCGGGTTACGCGCCGCTGTTCGAGTGGATCGAAGAGGCGCAGCGGCTGGTTGCGACCTTCAATGTCGCCAACTATCAGGTGCTGCTGCAGGACTCGTTGTACCTGAGCACGTTTCTCTACTCGCTGAAGGTGGCGGCAATCTCGACGGTGCTGTGCCTGTTGCTGGGATATCCGATGGCCTACGCCATTGCGCGGTCTGCGCCCACCACACGCAATCTGTTCTTGATGCTGATCATCCTGCCTTTCTGGACTTCGTTTCTGCTTCGCGTCTACGCCTGGATCGGACTGCTCAAGACCAACGGAGTGATCAACAACGCCTTGCTGGCGCTTGGGGTCATCGATCAGCCGTTGGTGTTGCTCTACACCGACTTCGCCGTCTACGTCGGCATTGTTTATTCCTACCTGCCATTCATGATCTTGCCGCTGTACTCGAATCTCGAAAAACACGATTTGACGCTGCTCGAGGCTGCTTCGGATTTGGGGGCGCGGCCGGTTAAGGCGTTTTTCAAGATCACCTTGCCGCTATCGATGCCCGGGATCGTTGCAGGTTGCTTGCTGGTATTCATCCCGGCGGTCGGCGAATTCGTCATTCCCTCGCTCCTCGGCCGTACCGATCAACTGATGATCGGAACAGTGCTTTCCGCGCAGTTTTTCGGTGCGCGCAACTGGCCCGTGGCGAGTGCCGTGGCGATCGCCTTGCTGTTGCTGCTGTTGTTGCCGATTTTGCTCTTTCAGCGCTATCAACAGCGGGAACTCGAGGCATCCCGTCGATGAACGACCGCGGTGTGTTTCGCAATTCGATCCTGGGTCTCGGGCTCGCTTTCCTCTACATCCCGATCCTGTCGATGATGTTTTTCTCTTTCAACAACTCGCGGTTGGTGACGGTGTGGGACGCGGAGAATTCACCGACGCTGCGTTGGTATGTGCGCTTGTTCGAAAATGAGCAACTGCTGGGTGCCGCCTGGATCTCCATCAAAATCGCCGCCTTGTCCGCGAGTGGAGCCGCGATACTGGGCACGCTGGCAGGATTGGTGTTGACTCGGTTTGGACCGTTCCGCGGCAGGGCGTTGCTGTCGGCGATGACGACGGCACCGCTCGTCATGCCGGAGGTGATCATGGGCATCGCCATGCTGCTGCTGTTCGTGGCGTTCGAGCAGATGATCGGTTGGCCGGCCGGTCGAGGGCTGCTCACCATCACGATCGCCCACATCACTTTCACCATGGCTTATGTCACGGTAGTTGTGCAGTCACGGCTCGCGGGCTTCGATGATGCCTTAGAGGAGGCGGCGCTCGATCTCGGGGCACGGCCCGCCACGGTGTTCTTCAAGATCACACTGCCCTTGATCATGCCGGCGATCGTGTCGGGCTGGCTGCTGGCCTTCACCCTGTCATGGGATGATGTGGTGATTTCCCAATTTGTCTCTGGGCCTGGATCCTCGACTCTGCCGATGGAGATTTTCTCGCGGGTGCGCCGTGGCGTCAGCCCAGACATCAACGCACTCGCGACGATCATGGTCCTCATCGTCGCGACAGGTGTAGTGGCCTCGACGATCTGGATGAAGCGTCAGGAGCGCAAACGACTGCTTGAAGAGCAGATGGCGCGCAGCGATACGCCGTGAGATACCGCAGCCGATGACGCGTAGCATAGGCATCGATGTCGGCGGTTCGACTCTCCGTGTCGCGGAGGTTGATCTGCTTTCCGGTCACGCGGAGGAGGGCATGCAGAGTATTCCGATGCCCGCTGGGGCGCGGCCCGACGATGTCCTTACCGTGCTGGCGAGTGCCGTGGAGCGCTATCAGCCGGAGCTGCCGGTGGGGCTCGCGTTTCCCACTGTGGCGCAGCATGGGCATGCGCGGACGGCCGCTAACGTGCACGACTCCTGGATCGGTCTCGACGTGCAGCGCGAGTTCTCACGTCGCTGTCATCGACCGGTGGTGTTTCTCAACGATGCCGATGCGGCGGGCGTCGCGGAGATGCATTTTGGTGCCGGTCGACAACTTGCGGCCGAGATGGCGGCGGGCGCTGCGGCAGCGCGACGGGTGGTGGTCCTGACGTTCGGCACGGGGATCGGTAGCGCACTCTTCCTCGATGGTGCGTTGTGGCCGAACACGGAGTTCGGCCATTTGATGCTGCCGGGTGTGACGGACGTCGACGGCGAAGGCTACGCCGCGGCGAGTGTACGCACGCGCCTCGCGCTCGATTGGTCGGCGTGGACGCAGCGGGTCAATTGTTATCTACATGAGTTGCACCGACTGCTGTGGCCGGACGTCTTCATACTCGGCGGCGCGGTTAGCGAACGCGCCGAGGAATGGATGCCGCTGCTCGACAGTCCCGCCCGCCTCTTGCCTGCGGCGCTCCGTGGTCATGCCGGCGTCGTGGGCGCCGCGTGGGCGGCAGCAACCGATAGAATGTCTCGATGAAGTTCGACAATCCGCGGCCCGAGACACAGGTCAATCATCCCCCCGAGATCGAGACGCCCGAAGACAATCGGCCACTCAATCTTCCGATCTATCAAAACGTCAAATGGCAGACCGACAGCGTGGACGAAAGTCTGCGGGTGCTGCGCGGCGAGCGCGCAGGATTCTTCTATTCGCGGGTGGGCAATCCGTCGGTGCGGCAACTCGAGTTGCTGCTCGCGCAACTGCAAGGGCGAAGCAGTTGTCTCGCCTCGGCATCGGGCGTCAATGCCATCGCTCAGTGCCTGTTGTCGCTGACGAGTGCCGGAGATCACATCGTATTTTTCATTGAAGGGTATGGCCCGACGCGGCAGATCATCCGCAAGTTCCTCGCCCGCTTTGGCGTCACGCATACGATGCTCTCGATCGATGACCTGCCGGCGCTCGAACGCGAATTGGCATCGCGGGCGACCCGTCTGGTGTTTTTCGAGTCGCCCACCAACCCGGTCAACAAGATCGCCGATATCGGCGCGATAACGAGCTTGGCGCGTAAACACGGAGCGTTGACCGTGCTCGACAACACGGCCGCAGGCTTTCACCAACATGGCCAGTTCGACATCGACGTGTTCATCCACAGTCTCACCAAGTTCACCACGGGCGCGGGCGATGTGATGGGTGGTGCTGTGATTGCCGATGAGGCCCTGATTGGCTCCATGCGCGCCGACTACGCGCTGCTCGGGGCGCAACTCGATGCGTTATCGGCTTCGCTCATGGTGCGCGGCATGAAGACTTATTTTGTGCGCTACCGGACGCAGTCTGCGGCTGCATTGCAGATCGCCCGTTTTCTCGAAGCACATCCCGCGGTCGCCAAGGTCCGCTATCCGGGCCTCGAGTCGCACGCGCAGGCCGCTCGGGCGCGAGCACAGATGAGCGACTTCGGCACCGTGATCACCTTCGATTTGCGCGCCGGATTCGACGCGGGCAGAGCGTTCGCGGAATCGCTGTGCCTCTTTGCACGCACGCCGAGCTTCGGGTCAACGGAGTCGCTGGTCGTGCCGCCGCAGATGATGCAGCCGCGGGACTTTTCTCCCGCCGAGTTGCTGGCCTCAGATATCGGGCCGGGCACGGTGCGCTTGTCGATCGGGCTAGAAGATCCGCTCGACTTGCAGGCGGATCTCAGTCGCGGCCTTGAGCTCGCTCGCGGCTGACGACGCTCAAGCGCGCTCGATCGGCAGGGTCAGCCCCAGCCAGCGCCCGAGGGCGAGTGCAGGGGTAAGCATCATGCCGGGGACAAAGGCATTACCCAAGGTAGCGCCGCTGCCGAGCACTTCGCCTGCCGCATAGAGATTCGGAATCGGTGTGCCATTCTTTCGGGTGACGCGCAGTTGCGCATCGACTGTGACGCCGACTGAGGATGTCGCCGAGTGTCCGAGGTGGGTGACGGCATAGTAGGGCCCTTGCGAAATGGCCCGCGGTAGATGCCTTCGCCCCAGACTGTCTTGGCCTTGCGTTACCGCCACGTTGTATTGCTCTATGCTGGCTCGCAGACCCGCTCCGTCAATGCGCGTCTTCGCGGCGAGTTCCTCGATCGACTCGGCTCGATGAAACATCGGGTGGGTGTTGAAGTGGGCGAGGAATTTTTCCTTGCTCCAGTCGGGAATCTGCTGCGGCGCAGCGTCGACGATCGCCTGATCGAAGACGATTTGATAGCGCAGCTGCGGTTGTTCGAGCAGGGCTTGCTCGCGTTGGTTGGTCAGCGGTTCGTCTTCGCGAATGAATCGCTTGCCGGCATTGTTGACCCAGATTTCCCAAGGCAGACGTCGTTGCGGAACGGTGTTGAATCGGGCGTAGACCGTGGCTGGAAACTGCCCAGCGGTGAGAATCGATCCGGTACCGGGGCGGTGCAGGTCGTGTCCGCGCAGCACGCCACCGACGGCTGTCGCGAGACTCAAGCCATCGCCCAGCGCCTGCGGGTAGGAACCGGAGGAATAAGCCGGCACACCGCTGAGTTCCGCGAATAGACGCGGGTTCATCGCATAACCGCCACTCGTCAGCAGCACGTGACGCGCACGCACGCGCTGCTCCGCTCGCTCGCCCTGTGCCACGCGTACGCCCGTGACTGCACCGCTTTGATCCTGCAACAGACCTGTGACCTGGGTTCGCATTCGCAGGGTGATGTGACCTGAGCTCACCAGCGGCGCGATTTGAGGGCGGATCACATCAAGGATGGCGACGCCTTCTTCTTTGGCCCAAATGTAGCGCGGCGTGTCATAGGCCTTGCGACCCGGGCTGTCGCCCGTCACTGGATGCTCCGGCAACGGCTTCAGGCCCGAATCAAGCAACCAATTGACCGTGTCCGGAGCCTGTAAGGTCGCGAGACGCACGACGTTTGGATCGGCCCGGCCGTTGGACAGACGCATCGCTTCTTCGAAGTGCTGCTGCGGCGAGTCGACGATGCCCTTTGCTCGCTGCGTGTGCGAGCCCGCAGCGCTGATCTGTCCGTTGGCCAAGTGCAGCGTGCCGCCGATGTCATCCGCACGATCGAAGACGACGACCCGCGCACCACGGCGTGCCGCGAACAGTGCGGCGGGCAAACCCGCAGTGCCCGCACCGATGACGGCAAGATCGTATACGTTCGTGTCTTTGGCCACTGACTCCTCCGCCACACTGGCGAGTGACAGCGCACCGGCCACGCCGAGTCCGCCATGGATAAACGTTCGTCGCTTCACCCGCGCCGCTCCGCGCCGAAGATGAACCAGCCACCGCTGCCATGGGGTGGCGCTGCCAGCTCGCCTTTCAGAAAGCGTGAGTAGCGTTCCTCACCGAACGATGCCGCATCCGGAATGGTGAGTTTAAAGGCATCAGTCGACAGGAAGCCGGCGTCCAAACACAGCGCAAGCGGATCCTGATCGCGGTAGTTGGTGTAGAACGGCTCGTTGTTGTTGTGGGTATCCCAGTTCCAGAAGAAGTTTTCGTATTCGCTCACGGACGCAGCATCCGGCAGTTCCATATGCACCATCAGGCCGCCCGGCGTGAGCAACCGATGACACTCGCGCAGCACGTTGCGCGTAGCCTTGAGCGGAATCTCGTGCAGGAAAAAACTCGACACAATCAAATCGAAGTGGCCATCCGGGAAATCCGTGTGCTCGGCGTTTTGCTGACTGAAGTGCACCGCAATGCCCTCGTGCTCAGCCAGTGCGTGACCGTAGCGCAGCACGGGCGCTCCGCAATCGATGCCATGCGCCTCACTTTGCGGGAACGCGCTCTTATACGGCAGCAGGTTTTTGCCAGCCGTGGTACCAAGATCGAGGATGCGACGCGGTGTGAAGCCGGGTCGCGTGCGTTGTATCCAGTGCGCGATCGACTCGGCGACGACCCCTGGCCGCTTCCGATAGGGATGCTGACCGGTAAAGACTTTGCCGCCAAAGCCCACGACGGCGCCTTGTGAGACATCGTCGACGGTGTGTTCTGCGGTTACCCAGCCCGGTGCGAGATGCACATCGAGTGCGCTGAGATAGCGCGGCACCTCGAAGCTTGGATCGAGGCGCAATGACCCGCCTGCAGGATTGCGCGTGGCCAGATCACGCGCCAGGTCTATCATCTCGGGTAGGGCGCGTTCAATTGCCGGTTGCACTGACAGGTAGCACATCTCCTGCGCGTTGTAGCGCAGCGTGCTGTAGAGCCGGTGCAGCGGGTCGGGTTCCATAACGCGCTCGATGTCGCGCCAGTTCGCAGGCTCGGCGCCACGCGCGCGCAAGTTCGGAGCGACCTCGGCCTCGTAGTGCCGACGCACCGCGGCGCGCAGGTCGATGATCGCGTGCTTGCGTAGCATGCTGACAAATGATTGCCGCGCCCGTTCGTCATGGGTTGGGCGGAACAACTCGTCGATGTTCGGGGTTGGAATCTCTTCGGCGCGTGCAGCCATGGTGCGTGTCCTCCGCTGTCGAATCGTATCAGTCCGCCTCGCCCCAGTTGGCGGCGCGTCGTACTGCAGTCTCGTAGCTGATGCGGCCATAGGCGAGGATGGCGATGCCGATGGCACCACCCATGAAACATACCAACGCCAGGCTCGGCGCGATACCGGTCGGGTAATTGAACACCGTATCCGATAGGAAGCCTACGGCGCCCGAACCGACGGCGATGCCGACGAGGCCGGTCAGCAGCGTGTACACCGCCACCACCTGACCGCGTAGCTGGTTGGGCGTGACCTGATTTAGGGCGGTGAGCGCCGCCGTGACGGCCCAAGTGGCGAACAGCGAGGTGAACACATGGCCTAAGAGCGCGAGCTCCGGCGTCGGTGCGAAGCATTTGGCTGTGCCGAATACAGCCCAAGCGAGGCACTGCAGCATCATCACGAGAATTGGGCCGTCCTTGCGACCGCGCTTGGCGAGCCAGGTGAGGGCGTACCCTGCCGTGATAGCGCTGATGATGCCGAACGGCACGCCAACTACGGCCAGTGCCAGCGCGATACGTTGCGGTTCCCATTCATAAACGCGCACGAACAGTGTCGGGAACCAGGCAAGCTGCGCGTTGACGATCATGACGTTCATGATCGTACCCATCATTACTGCGACGAGGGCCATGCGGTTGGTGGACAGTTCACGCCACAGCGGTACAAGTGAAATCTTCGACCCGGCTGCAGTCGTCGCACCACGTCGTTCCGGCTCGCGCATGGTGAGCGCCATCAGCACGGCGAGTAGGATCCCGGGCGCAGCTACGATGAACAACACCACCTGCCAATCGCTGAAGCGACCGAGCACTCCGGGTGCCATCGCTTGCACCGAGTCTGCGAGACCGATGGCCACACCGCCTAGCATGTAGGCGATGCCGATCCCGATCGAACCTCCCATGGCGAACACGCCATAGGCACGTGGCCGCAGCTTTGGTGGGAAGTAGTCGGCAATCAACGAGGAGGAAGCCGGCGTGATGGTGGCTTCACCCGCGCCCATGACGACGCGCGAGGAAAACAAACCCCAGAACGATTTGGAGAGTCCGCCGGCCATGGTGGCGAGACTCCAGATCGCGAGTCCGCCGTAAACGACTGGCACACGCTTCCAGCGATCGATCAGAAAGCCGACCGGCAACGTGAACAAACTGTAGAACAACGCGAACGCGAGCCCCTGGATGATGCCAATTTCGGTGTCAGAGAGTTGCAGGTCTGCCTTGATCGGCTTGACGAGCAGGCCGATGACAATTCGATCGACTACGCCGAGTGCGTACGACATGACCAGCAACGCGACGACGTACCACGCGTAGACCGGGTTCGGCCAGGGTTTCGACGCGGCGTTCGCCTCGTTCGCGGGCTGGATGCTCACGTGCCGGATCCGTGTGCGGGTTCGCTCGCTTGTGCGGTCGGTGGCGGATGCATGCGGAACACGCGTTTAAGATACGCATCGCGCCAAGCATTGCGTTCGGCATCGACGGCGGCCTGCGGCTGATAGGCCTCGATCGCTTCACGGGTCACGGGTATCCCCGCATCGAGCAAGCGCTCTACGGTATCAAGTCGTTCGCGCAACACCGCCACTTCGGTGGTCAACTCGATCAGAAAGGTCATCATCTGATCGATCGACGGATCATCGAAGAAAACAGGCCGTCTGCCACGAGTGGTGCGAGGCAGGGAGACTTCCGTGGGTGCTTTGCTCATGGTTTGGGTAGCATAACGCGTCGCAGAGGCTTTTCGACGCGGAGGAATACTCGATGCTTAACACTGCCACGTTTCGGTTGCTGGCTGTCGTCGTGTTGGTGATAAACCTCGCGTCGATGCCGACCTCGGCGCAGACGACAGGAACGGTGGCTGCACCGCAGCCCCAGTTGCTGCGCATACGCATGGCCACCTTCGCTGCGGCCGATCTCGAAGTCGTTGAGCGCGACTACGGTCGCTGGCTCGGCTACAAGGTTCGCGAACGTGGTGTCGTCTCGGCGGACCTTGCGACCAGTTGGGGAACACCGAAGGCGGCCGGGCGCGCTTATCTCTTGATGAGTGCCGATGCGGCGCCCGATGTGTACATTCGAGCCGTACAGGCATCGCCCGCCGCCTTGGCCTTGCCGTATAAGCCCTTGCTGACCTACGGATGGAACGGCATCGAGATCATTGTCGACGATCCGGACGGCTTGCATGCCAAGCTTAAGGATTCGCCGTTCCGCGTGATCGGGGAACCTGCACCACTCGGTGCCTATCCGAGCATCCGTGCGTTTCAGGTGGTGGGGCCGAGTGGAGAAGTGTTGTATCTAACGGCTGAGACGGGCGATCGCAGCCGCTCGCTGCTGCCGTTGCCCAATGGCGAAGTCGGCCGGATTTTCATCATGGTGATCGGTGGTCCCGACATCGAGGCGCTGCTCGATTTCTACACGACACCGTTCGGCTTGACGCGCAACAAGCCCCGCAGCGTGCCGGTGGGCGTGTTGATTCGTGCTCAATCGCTGGCGCCAGGCACAGGCTTGCCGCTGACTACGACCCGCCTTGCTGAGCACGGCAACTTGATCGAGTTTGATGGCTACTCCGCCAATGCGGGGCCCCGAGCGGTGCCGGAGGGAGATCTGCCGCTCGGCATTATCTCGACGAGCTTTTCGGTGCGCAGTATCGCCGCGCTGCAACTCAGAGACACTACGCTGAAAGGATTCGCGGCGCCGCAGCGCCTGCCCGGACTCGCTTACGGCGGGGGCCACGCAGTGACACTACGTGGCCCCGCCGGAGAGTGGGTCGAAC